>JAOPWC010000084.1 GCA_025965895.1 Mycobacterium sp. | reverse complement strand
CACATTGCGCACGTCGTTGCCCGCTCCCTTGGTTCCTGACCCTTGACAAGTCAGAAACCTTAAGCGACAACGACGTGCGCCTTCTCAGATCAGCAACCCACCCACGGAACAGTTAGAAGAGCCCGATATCGGCCGAATACGATTGGCACCGCGATCCCTACCAGCCGATCTTCTATCCGCAGCAAGCCAGCGTTCCGGACAATCCGGACGCCGATTAACAGGGCGCCGCCCTGGATTGGGACTCCGAGTTTCCCGCCGGCGACCCGGCGGTGTAGCCGCAACGAGTCGGCTAGCAACTATTGGGCAAGCCCGGTCAGCGGTGCCTCCATGAATCCGGCCCGCTCCCTGGGCCCCGCGGTCGCGAGTGGAGACCGGCACCAACTGTGGATCTACCTGACCGCCCCGCCACTGGGAATGCTCATCGCCGTGGCAGCCGCCTACATTCTGCGCGGACCAGGCGGCGGCCCCGACGGCACCCGCGCCGCCCAAGGAACCCTGCCCGACACACCTATGGCTCCGCCACAGGTGATTCCCACCGATCGCAGGGCCGCTGATATACGCGGGTGCGCTGGGGGGAGTGTGAGCGCGCCTGAACAGCGTCACATCAGCGGAAACGGGATCTAAGCTGATGGCTTATGCCATCACGTGACTGGGCTATGCCGTCAGGTGACGGGGCTGCGCCGCCAGGGGACATTGACTTGCAGGTGTGCGAGATTGGAGCGGAGTTGGGCCGGCGCGTCGAGGAGTTAGGCCGCGATATCGCCGCAACGATACGAGCCGACATCGACTTCTACAAACACACCCGCGTCGTCACCGACGAAGAGCTCCTGACCAGCAGCACCGAAACCATTCGCTTCATCATCAATGGTCCCTCAATTCATGGTCAACCCGCCCCGGGTTCTCAGCATATTTCGATGATCAAGATCGACGCAGCAAAAAGGTGGCTCGCCCCTGGGGTTCCGGTCTGTTGCCACCAGGTGGTCGCTTCCCCAACAGATCCCTGTACCTGACTCGCCTGCCCCCTCGTGCGGGCAGGGCGGCCGGGAAGCCATGCCCCACGTCGAATTACCGCGTGACAAATCGTTTACTTAGCAGCATAAAATAGCTGCGAATTAGAATCATGGGCTGCTTTTGCGGCCGATCCCAAACCTCACACGTCGCCTGAGGAGAAATCCTATGATTAGGCCGTGTTCTTCCGTTTGCCGATAGTCGCTGGCATGCGGACCGCCGGGCACTGGGGTGGCGCCGCCGCGCTCGCCGACCCCGCCGAAGCCCAAACCATCGCTACAGGCACCCCGCTGCAAGCCCTCGACACCGCCGAACGAATTCCGGCCCAACAACACTGACAGAAATTAGCGTCACCCTGCGCCGCACTCCTCGCGCTCCTACCCTAGTTGAGTGCACCCTTCGTGGCCGCTTACCGGGCGCTCGGAGGAGTTGCGGCTCATCAACGGCGCACTTTCTGGTTCAGATTCTGCGGGGATAATCGTTGGCGGGCCCGCTGGTGTCGGCAAGAGCCGCATCGCCCGCGAGGGACTCGCTACTGCCGCGTCGAGGGGATGGGAGACCCGATGGGCAGTCGGCACGGCATCGGCGCGGACGCTTCCGTTGGGTGCTTTTGCCCCGTTTGTCAGCTCGGCTGGCACAGACACCCTGCAACTTGTCCGCGGCGTGATCGAGTCGCTGACTTCCGTGTCGGCGGCAACCATGGTGGTTGTCGGTGTCGACGACGCGCATTTGCTCGATGACCTGTCGACATTCGTTTTGCATCAGATCGTCCAGCGCCGCGCCGCGAAAGTGCTGCTCACCATTCGGGATGGCGAACCGATCCCCCCGGAGTTGCAGGAGATCTGGACGGAGGGCCAGATTGAGCGACTTGACCTGCAGCCGTTGTCGCGCGACGAAACCACGATGCTGGTGTCGGCGCGTCTCAGTGGATCCTTGGACCCCGATGCCGCACGTCGGCTGTGGACGCTGACGCAAGGCAACGTTCTGTACTTGGTCAACATCGTAGAGCAGGAGATCGGCGCTGGACGACTCGCGCAGCAGCATGGTTATTGGAGATGGATCGGCGAGCCAGTAGTGTCGCCTGGCTTGGTCGAACTGATCGAATCGCGAATCGGTGACCTACCATCGGCAGTCGGCGACGTGGTGGACGCGCTAGCTGTCGGCGAGCCCCTCGACCTCGCGTTGCTTTCCAGGATCTCCGATCCGGACGTGGTCGAGGACGCCGAGCGGCGCGGCCTGATCACGTTCGACCACACCAACAACGGCCTGGAAGCCCGCCTCGCGCATCCGCTCTACGGCGAGGTGCGCAGGAGACGCGCAGCATCCGTTAAGTTGCGACGGCTGCGCGGACTCGTCGCCGCTGAGCTTGCTGCATCCGAGGACGGCGACGACACCCGAGTGGTCGTGCGACGCGCGACATTGAGTCTCGATTCCGATCTCGAGCCTGACCCCGATCTGCTGGTCAGAGCGGCCCAGGGCGCGGTGTGGCTCGCGGATCTGCCGCTGGCCGCTCGGCTAGGCGGTGCGGCAATCCGCGCCGGAGGCGGCGTGGAGGCGAGTGTCGTCGGCTCGCACGCGCTGGTGTGGCTCAGCCGCGGCCAGGAGGCAAACGCGATCCTTTCCGATATTCCCGGCAGCGAACTGAGCGCCGATGACCACGCCAGAGTTGCCCTCCTGCGGGCAACCACCATGCTGTGGACGCTCGCAGACCCCACGGGCGCGAAGAAGCTTATTGACGACGCGTTGCGGGCTATACCGCCGCCTTCCCGCGGCTGCGTCGACGCCTTTCTCGCGGTGTACTGGGCGGCGATGGGCAGACCGGAAGATGCAAGGAAATCGTCGCAGCACCTCGTCTTGGACGAACTGCCCGCCCTTGCCGGCGCTGCGACCGCCTGGGCAATCGTCGTGGCAGCCGGAGATGCTGGCTACACCACCGAGGCTGTCGCGGCCGCGGACGCCGGATACACCGTTGCGGCCGGCTCGTTCGACGCCGGGCACATGCGGTTCCCTATCGCCGACGGCCACATTGGCGCGCTCGTGCTGTCGGGCCGGATCAGGGAAGCCTCGCTCGCGGCGGAGCGGCTGCACCGGCAAGCGACCGATCTCCCGGGGGCGGCGCAGCTATTCAGCAATGGCGTTTCAGGTCGGGCGGCCCTTGGCGCCGGCCGCCTCGACAATGCATGCTCACTACTGGCGCCGGTGGTCGAGTTGTTGTCCGCCGCGGGCGAATCCAACGGGGTGGCCTACTTTTACCAGCTACAACACACAATTGCGCTCGCCATGCGCGGTCTACGCGATGAGGCCGCCGACGCGCTCGCCGCGCTCGAGAAGCTGCGACATCCGAGTTGGCGCTGCCTGGACTACCAACGGAGGATCGCCCACGCGTGGGTCGCCGGCGCCCAGGGCGCCGTCGGTGAGGCGATCACAACGTCTTTGTCTGCGGCCGAAACCGCTGGAGCCAATGGACAATTCGCGGCGGAAGTGATCTGTTTGCAGACAGCCACTCAGTTCGGCGACCATTCGGCCGCGTCCCGTCTGCGTGAGCTCGCCGCAATCGTCGAGGGGCCGCGCGCTGGTCTTGCGGCCCGGTTCGGCGCTGGCGTGCGCGACGGTGACGGCGCCGAACTCGCCGCGGTGTCAGAGGAATTCGAGCGTATGGGCGACATCGTTGCAGCCGTCGACGCGGCCGAGCACGCGGCCATGGCGTATCGCCGCCAGAACCTGAGGGGATCGGCTTACGCATGTAGCGCACGAGCAGAGCAGCTGGCCGAACAGTGTGGGGGCGCTTGGACGCCCGCGCTTCGTCTGGCGGCGCAGCGGTTGCCGCTGACCTCTCGAGAACGAGAGATCGCGATGTTGATCGAGGAGGGATTATCCAACCGCGCGCTCGCGGCGCGACTATCGCTTTCCGTCCGCACCGTCGAAGGCCACATCTACCGGGCGATGATCAAGACCGGCGCGGGCAGCCGCGAAGAACTCGCGGCGATGCTCCCGCGGCGCAAGCCGAGAGCCCATCAATAGCGTCCGCCTGAGTGGGCGCCCCTTCCTCTTCTGAGACAGTCAATTAAGTGTTCTGCGACAGAAAGTATCGCCGAAATCCGTCTACTCGATCAGGTCCGGTTGCTCGGGCCAAGGACAAGGTCTCAGTTGTATGGTGGCGGTCCTCCGCAAACTGCGTGCGCAGCGCCGCGACCTCGCCGTCGAGCGTCAGATCGAAATCTCGCACGGTGCGGTCCGACATGCCGACGCCGAGTCGGTCGTAACGGATCAGTGTGTGGTCGTTTGCGACCCCTTCCCAGAATCGCCGGACGTCCGCACTCTGCCAGTCGAGTTCGAGGTGACTCACCCACCACGCCGGAGCGACGAGCGGTGGTCCGTCCCCGCGCACCTCCTAGGCCAAGCGACGCGCGCCGAGGGGTAAGAAGCGAATCTCGGACTTTTCGGTCATCGCCGTGAGCGTACGACAGCATGACCGGTGTGAGGACGACAACAGCGCGCCTGAATTGCTGCGGTGTCCGCGCGTTAGTGTGCTTTGGTCGGCCTCAGCGAACAGGCCGATAGAAATGTTGAGCAGAATTCATGACCGCAGCAGCAGAAGCGTCGGCGATCGAATCGCGGGTCGGCCACTACTACCAGGCGGACGACACCTACGTGGTCGGCCGCGAGAAGGTACGCGAGTACGCCCGTGCAGTGCAGAACTACCACCCCGCACACTGGGATGTCGTCGCCGCCGCGGAGCTGGGTTACTCGGGGCTGGTGGCATCACTGACGTTCACGTCGACCCCGGCCATGGCCTGCAATCGCCGCATGTTCGAATCGGTGGTCGTCGGTTACGACACCTACCTACAGACCGAAGAGGTCTTCGAGCAGCACCGCCCGATCGTGGCCGGCGACGAACTGCACATCGACGTCGAACTGACGTCTGTGCGCAGTATCGCCGGCAGAGATCTGATCACCGTGACCAACACCTTCACCGACACGGCCGGCGAGCGGGTGCACACCCTGCATACCACCGTCGTCGGCGTCACCGCCGAGGATCTCGATCCAGCGATCAAGACGGCCGTGCAGAACGCAATGATGCACGACGTGAACATCCTCGCAGTCGGCGAATCCGATGCCGCCTACGAGAAGACGGTGCGCCCCGAGGGCGAAGTTCGGATCGCCGAGGGAGGCACGACCCGCACGCCAGGGACGCAATATTTCGATGATGTGAAAGTTGGCGACGAGCTACCGGTGCACCACGCCCGACTCTCCCGCGGCGACCTCGTGAACTATTCCGGCGTGGCCGGCGACGCCAACCCGATTCACTGGGACGAGGACATCGCCAAGCTGGCCGGGCTGCCCGATGTGATCGCCCACGGGATGCTCACCATGGGTTTGGGTGCCGGATTCGCCTCCGCATGGTCGGGCGACTCCGGTGCGGTCACTCGCTACGCGGTGCGGCTGTCTGCGCCCGCGATCGTGTCGGCCACCGAGGGCGCAGACATCGAGTTCAGAGGCCGGATCAAGTCATTGGACCCGGCGACGCGCACCGGTGTCGTCATCGTCGCCGCTAAGTCCGGTGGCCGGAAGATCTTCGGCCTGGCGACGTTGGACGTCCGCTTCCGCTGACCCGGCGGCCCCGGCGATGGCGGCGGCGTTCGTTGTTTCTCATCCCACCGGCGCAGATCGACTTCCAGCGCGGCTCCGTCCCACTTGCCGCGTTCAGCGGCCGCAGGTCAGTAATTCCAGACGGCCGGTACGCAACGAAAGACGTCGCCAGCGACCGCCACGCGGCAGACGGACGGGAACGACAGGTGAGTGGCCACCAGCGGCTCGCAGGTCGCCGCCAGCTCCCGCAAAAGACGGACCCGGACGCGGGCCGCCTCCTCGGGGTCGTGTTCGAAGCCGTTGAACCACTCGGGGCGGTCGAACGCGACCTGGAACACGGCGTCGCCGGCGAACGTCAGCCGGTCGCCACCGGACGCCAGGCGGACCACGCTGTGCCCGGGGGTGTGGCCGCCGGTGCGACAGGCGACCACCCCCGGCGCCACCCCGTACTCCGCCCGAACGTGCGCAGCTGGCTGCGGCACTCGTCCAAGAACCGGGTGGCGGCCGTCTGCCGATACCGCTGCCGCCGCCCGTCACCACAATGGTTCGATCTTGAAGCTCGACAGCGCGAGGCTAAGCAGGTTCAGGCGATCCACGCTAGTACTGCCACTACTACCAGCAGCACCGCTTTCGCCCCGGGGTTCTCTGGAGCCGACAGTGGGGGCATGCCACAGACACATGGAGCACGCCTGTCGGATGCCGAGTTGGATCCGTCGCACATCATGGAAGTCGGCGCGGGGTTCTGGCCGGCGAAGACGCTGCTCTCGGCCGTCGAGCTCGACCTGTTCAGCCACCTGGGCGCTGAGTCGATGTCTGGTGATGACCTCGGTGCACGGCCGCGGTCAAGCTTGGTGTCGACCCCAGCCGAATCGGGGTGCTCGGCGAAAGTGCCGGCGGTGGACTCGCGGCAAGCCTCGCACTGGTGGCCCGTGACCGCGGCGGACCCCGCCTGACCGCCCAGTTCCTCGACGCGCCAACAGTTGACGACAGGCTTGCGACACACTCCATCCGCACGCTGGTCGACGTGCCGGTGTGTGGCAACCACGGAACTCGCCCTACAGCTGGGGGCATTACCTGCGTGGAACCGCGCGGCCCGGCCAGGCCGATGTTCCGCTGTACGCCGCCCCCGGTCGAGCCACCATCGACGATGTCGCCGATCTACCACCGGCATTCGTCACCTCCTACCAAGTGGACCCCACTCGCGACGAAGGCCTGAATTACGCCCTGCCCCTGATCCAGGCCGGCGCAGGACCCCACGCTGGCAGACGCAGCGCGCAGTTTGGCCCGCGTCGGCACGAATTCCTAGCAGTCGTACCTAAGAGCCTGCTCGGTCCCGGCAGGCGGTTTCAACGGCTACCGATTGTTAGCTGAGTCGAACCGGTGTTCACGTAAGCGCCGCATAGTTAGCCGCGACTTGTGACAATCCGAGACAAAGTAGCGATCGGCGCTGAAGGCGGCTGGCGCAGAAATACCGTCTGACCTCGGTGGCAGGTAGTGGATTCGAACCACTGTAGGCGTAAGCCGACGGATTTACAGTCCGCTCCCATTGGCCGCTCGGGCAACCTGCCTTGGTGCGACTAGCAGGGTACAACGAGGATGTACCCCAGGCACAAACGGCCAACACCGATGAGGAGGGGACGGATCCAATGGCGGATTCATCGTTCGATGTCGTCAGCAAGGTCGACCGCCAGGAGGTCGACAACGCCTTGAACCAGGCCGGTAAGGAGCTGGCCACCCGCTTCGACTTCCGCGGCACCAACACCAAGATCGAATGGTCGGGCGACGAGGCCATCACGATCACCTCCTCCACGGAGGAGCGCGCCAAGGCCGCCATCGACGTGTTCAAAGAAAAGCTGATTCGCCGCGACATCTCGATGAAGGCCTTCGACCCCGGCGAGCCGCAAGCGTCGGGCAAGACCTACAAGGTCAACGGCAAAATCAGGCAGGGGATCGACAGCGAGCACGCCAAGAAGATCACCAAGCTCATCCGCGACGAGGGCCCCAAGGGCGTCAAGACCCAGATCCAAGGTGAGGAGGTCCGCGTCTCCGCCAAAAAGCGCGACGACCTGCAGGCCGTCATCGGCATGCTGAAGAACGCCGACCTCGACGTCGCGCTGCAGTTCGTCAACTACCGGTGAATCGCGGGTGTCGCCCAATAATGTGACACCCATGACACCTCCTCGCCGCGAACCTCACGTCGTCGTGCTCGGTGGGGGCTCGTGGGGCACCACCGTCGCGTCCATCGCCGCCCGCCGCTCCGACACGCTGCAGTGGGTGCGCTCGCCCGAGACCGCTGAAGACATCAACGAGCGCCATCGAAACCTGCGCTACCTGGGCGATGAGGTCGAGCTGTCCCCGAGCCTGAAGGGCACCACCGACTTCGAGAAGGCCGCCGATTCGGCCGACGTCATCGTGATGGCCGTGCCGTCGCACAGCTTCCGCCAGGTGCTCACAGACCTGCGCTCCAGCCTGCGGCCCTGGGTACCGATCATCTCGCTGGTCAAGGGTCTCGAGCAGGGCACCACGCTGCGGATGTCGCAGATCGTCGAAGAGGTCATGCCTGGCCATCCCGCCGGCATCCTGGCCGGCCCGAACATCGCCCGCGAGGTTGCGCAAGGATACGCCGCCGCCGCGGTGATAGCCATGCCGGACCAGCACCTGTCCACCCGGCTGTCCCAGCTGTTCGGGACCCAGCGGTTCCGCGTCTACACCACAGATGACGTCACCGGCGTCGAGATGGCCGGCGCGCTGAAGAACGTCTTCGCGATCGCCGTCGGCATGGGCTACTCCCTCGGCATCGGCGAGAACACCCGCGCCATGGTGATCGCCCGCGCGCTGCGCGAGATGACCAAGCTCGGCGTTGCGATGGGCGGAGAGCCCGAGACCTTCCCCGGCGTGGCCGGCCTCGGAGACCTCATCGTCACCTGCACGAGCCCCCGCAGCCGCAACCGCCACGTCGGTGAGCAGCTCGGCGCAGGCAAACCCCTCGAGGAGATCCTCGCCTCGATGGACCAGGTCGCCGAGGGTGTCAAGGCCGCCAGCGTCATCATGGAGCTGTCCGAGCGATACGGCATCCACATGCCGATCGCTCGCGAGGTCGACGGCGTGATCAACCGTAATCGCACCGTCCAGGACGCTTACCTCGGGCTATCCGCCGAGGTGCCCGGCCACGAGGTCCACGGGGCAGGCTTCTAACCGTTTGCACTGTTGCCGGCGGCGGTGTTGGTCGAGTAGTCGTTTGCTGCAGCCGCCCTGTCGAGTAGCGCACCTTGTCCACTCACCTGATGCCGGGACGCCAGGACATTGATATCGGGATGCGCGACGTGCACAGCACAAGCGTCGGCGGTATCTGTGTGCCGGCGCTCGTCGCCGCCGCAGCCGCGCAGCCGGCGACTAATGGCCCGGGCCCTCGTGGCAAGGCTCGGATTCGTACTCGACGAGGTATCGCATCATGTTCGTGTTGCCGATCCGAGCTCCGGTCCTGTGCTCGCCCCAGCGCCTCACGCGCTGGCCCGGCGGTAGCGATGCGGCGACTGTCTGCCTAATTCGTTGCACCAGGTCTGAACGTGGGATGTCGTCCCGGACGTAGACCTCCATTGAGGGCATGGCTGAATAATCTGGCCTGTCGGCTCGACGGGCAGATGAACGTCACGGAAAGTTCGGCAAACAGCCTTACGACGAGCGGCGATGGAAGGGCCGCGCCGACATAATTTGCAGTTCTGCTTGCTGTTTCGTCGCTAGTGAAGCACCTGGTGTTCGACCTCGCCGATTCCGTCGAGGACGAGCCGCAAGGCGTCGCCGCGCTTCAACCAATGACCGGTCTCCATACCCGACCCGCCGGCCAACGTCCCGGTCGCCACGAGCTCGCCCGGCAGGAGCTGTTCGTCGCGGGAAGCACGGGCGAGCACATCGCCGACACCCCACTGGAGTCCGCGGCTGCTGACCGTGCTCACCGTGCGCCCGTTGATGATGACCGAACCGGTCAGCTCGTTGATCCGCGGCAGAACCTCGTCGGCGGTCACCGCCGTCTCCGACATCGAACTGATGAAGTGTTTCGATTTCTGCGGCCCCAAGCCGGAAGACATCTCGGGTCGCTGCACATCTCGTGCGCTGAAGTCATTGAGCAGCACGAAGGCGCCAATGGCCGCCAGCGCCTCGTCCGAGGTGGCGTTGAAGAGCGGCTTCTTCAACACAAACGCGACTTCCAGCTCAAAGTCCAACCCATTGGAGTAGCTCGGGAACGCCACCGGTGTTCGCGTCGGCACGACGGTCATCGCGTTGGCCATGTAATAGATGGGCTGCTGGTAGAAGAGCTTCTTCGGGCGAAAAGGCGGAAACGTTCGGCGAGTCAGCCTTTCGAAGACGTCGCTGATGCGATAGACGCCCGGGTAGAACCGCTGCACCATGCCGCGGGCTGCATTGATGTTGTGCATCTCTGACAACAGGAAGTCACGGAAGGACAATGGTTGAAACGGCAGCAGCGCGTCGGTCTTCTGCAGGTGCCGATTGGCGGTGGCCAGTTGCCACTCGTCTGTGAACGGCGACGGGCCGAACGGGCTGGGCTCCGCGAGCGGGCGCCACTGCCCGTCGTAGTACTGGGTTTGGATCGAGACCGGGGTACGAACCCTGCGCAGCCTCATCGTTCAGCGGCTACGTCCGTGGCCGATCCAGCAGCGGCGGCGTCTGGCCGACGATGTAGCTGCCACCCGGGCTGATCACAAAGCCGGACTGATCGTAGGAGTTGACGCACGAGGTCATCCCTGCCCCGTCTGTGCCACAGCTGATCTGCCGGTAACTCAGCCGCGTTTTCGCCGGCAGGGGCTTCACCGGCCCCGCCACCGCGAACACCGGCACGTCGGCATTGGCAAACCCCGGGGCCGCGGTCGTCCCGCCGCTGACCACGTTCGCGCCATTGGGAGCGCCCGGCATCGGCCCGCTGCAGCCATAGCTTCCCGAGCCCTTCTGGATCACGCACGTCAACCCATCCGGCGTCCCGAACGCATACCAGGCACCACCCATGGCCGAGAAGTCAATCGGTGAGATCGGCGCGAACGCGTTCACGTTCGGAGGTGCGGGGGGCGCGGCATCCGGGTCAGCCGACGCCGCGGCAGGGACAGCGATCAGCGCCGCCCCCACGGCCACGGCCAGGCCGGTCAGCATTCTGCTCAGCACGGAATCAAACCATAGGCGACGACGTTGCCCGACGCATGACGACCGCCGAATTGACTGGTCTGGAGCTGATGAAGCAGACCGCCGCCGGCACCGATGCACCGCCGTTCATCGGGAGACTGCTCGGCCTGGGCATCGACGAGGTCGAGTACGGCAAGGTCACGACGAGCCTGCATACCCGCCCACTTCGCATAGCGCCATGTCGCCAAACGATCTCGTCCACCGCCTGCTCAACGGCCGCGATCGCCTGACGTGCAGTCGGCGCTGGCCGCAGCATTGACCGGAATTTGAGGCCGAGACGGAGGTAGCCGTCGTGATCGGCGACCACTCAGCCACGGGCCATCGACTCCAGCCGCCGGATCCGATCCTCAATCGGCGGGTGCGTCGAGAACAGCGACGCCAGCCGCTCGCCCTGCCGGAACGGGTTCGCGATCATCAGGTGTGCCTCGCTCGCCAGCTTCGGATCCGGCGGCAGCGGCGCGACCTCGACACCGCGGGCGATCTTGCGCAGCGCCGACGCCAGCGCCAGCGGATCACCCGTCAGCTCCGCCCCGGACTGGTCGGCCTGGTACTCCCGTGACCTGGACACCGCCAGCCTCACGATCGTCGCCGCGATCGGACCGACCAGCGAAATCAACAGCAGCGCAAGGGGATTCGGCCCGTCTTCGCGGCTCCCTCCGAACCAGCTCATGATCACGGCAAGGTTCGCCAGACCGGAGATCACCGCGGCCAACGCCCCGGCCACGCAGGAAATCAAGATGTCGCGGTTGTACACGTGCGATAGTTCATGCCCCAGCACCGCACGCAGCTCACGCTCATTGAGGATCGCCAAGATCCCCGTCGTACAGCACACCGCCGCGTTGCGCGGGTTGCGCCCGGTGGCGAAAGCATTCGGGTTCGCGGTGTCGCTGATGAACAGCCGCGGCATCGGCTGGTGCGCCGTCGTCGCCAACTCGCGCACGATCCGATACATCACCGGCTCCTGCAGTTCCGTCACCGGTTGCGCATGCATCGCCCGCAGCGCCATCTTGTCGCTGTTGAAATACACGTACACGTTCATGCCGACGGCAAACAGAACCGACAGAACCAAGATCGACGGATTCTTGAACAGCGACCCGATGAACACGATCAGGGCGGACATCCCGCCCAGCAGCAGCACCGTCTTGACCCCGTTGTGGTAGGGGTGCCACTTCATCAGCGTCTCCTTTACAAGTGCTCAACCGAATAGAAAACGCTCAGCCCCGGCGACAGGTTCCGTCAGCCGTGCCGCTCGATCGTGTAGTTGACCAGCGTGGCCAGCGCCTGGCGACCGGCTCCTTCGGGCAGGCCGGCGAGCTCCTCGCGGGCCTGTGCCGCATACCTCGCGACGGTGTCCTTGGCCTTAGCCATACCCGGTGACGCCCGCAGTAATCCAAGCGCCTCGGCAACGTAGCCGGCGTCGTCCATCGAACCCGACAGCAATTCCCGCAGCCGGTCGGCGTCGGGCCCGGTCTCGCGCAGCGCGTACAGCACCGGCAGCGTGTGCACGCCCTCGCGCAGGTCGGTACCCGGCGTCTTGCCGGACTCGTCGGAGTCGCTCGCGATGTCGATGATGTCGTCGGAGATCTGAAACGCGGTGCCGACGATTCCGCCGAGCCTGCTCAGTCGTCGGATGTCCTCTTCGCCCGCTCCGGAGAACGTCGCCCCGAACTGCCCCGACGCGGCGATCAGCGAGCCGGTCTTCTCGTGCACCACCTGCAGGTAGTGGTCGACCGAGTCGACGTGCTGGGCCGCGCCGCGGGTTTCGCGCATCTGCCCGGTGACCAGTTCGGCGAACGTCTCGGCGATTACCCGCACAGCATCGGGGCCGAGCCGCGAAACCAGTCGCGACGCGGTGGCGAACAGATAGTCGCCGGCCAGGATCGCGATGTTGTTGCTCCAGCGGGCGTTGGCGCTGCGCGCGCCGCGGCGCACCTCCGCCTCGTCCATCACGTCGTCGTGATACAGCGTCGCCAAGTGCACCAGCTCGATCACCGCGCCCGCGACCGTCACCTGCCACGCGTCGGGTTCCGGTCCCAGCTGCGCCGACAACACGGTGAACAGGGGACGGAACCGCTTGCCCCCGGCTTCGAACAGATGCAGCACCGCGTCACGGATGATCTCGTCGCCCCGGCTGAGCTCGTTGCTCATCAGGTCTTCGATCCGCGCAACGCCGTCGCGGACACTCGCGGCAAAGTCAGGATCGCCAAGCTCAACCCCGGCAACCACGGTCGCTGGTGTCCCCATTGGTCCAACATACTGGGGAGCATGGACACCCGCGCGGACGTGGTCGTGGTCGGCGCCGGGCCGGCCGGGTCGGCGGCGGCCGCCTGGGCAGCGCGGGCCGGGCGTGACGTGCTCGTGGTCGACGCGTCCGACTTCCCTCGCGACAAGCCCTGCGGCGACGGGCTCACCCCCCGTGCGGTGGCCGAGCTTCAGCTACTGGGCCTCAACGATTGGCTCGACGCACACATCAAGCACCGCGGGTTGCGCCTGACCGGGTTCGGCGGCGAGGTCGAGGTGGACTGGCCGGGGCCATCGTTTCCGGCATATGGCAGTGCCGTGCCGCGCACCGAGCTCGACGAGCGGATCCGCCAGGTGGCGGTGGAGGCGGGCGCATCCATGCTCATGGGCCGCAAAGTCGTTGACGTGAGCCATGATTCGGACGGCCCGGTGACGTCGTTGACGCTTCGCGATGGCACGAGTGTGACCGCGGTGCGCTGTACCGAACTCATCGTCGCCGATGGGGCGCGGTCGCCACTGGGCCGCATGCTGGGCCGGCGATGGCATCAGCAGACGACGTACGGGGTGGCGGTGCGCGGGTATATCACCTCGCCACGCAGCAACGACCCGTGGTTGTCCACGAACCTCGAACTGCGGACCCGCCATGGCAATCTCCTGCCGGGCTATGGCTGGATCTTCCCGCTCGGCAACGGGGAGGTGAACATCGGCGTCGGCGCGTTGGCGACCGAGAAACGGCCCGCCGACGTGGCGCTGAAGAAGCTGATCGACTTCTACGCCGACATGCGGCGCGCGGATTGGGAGTTCGACGGGTCACCGCGCGCGGTGATGTCCGCGCTGCTGCCAATGGGCGGCGCGGTGTCGGGGCTGGCCGGGCCGAACTGGATGCTCATCGGCGACGCGGCGGCGTGCGTGAACCCGATGAACGGCGAGGGCATCGACTACGGCCTGGAAACCGGACGCTTCGCCGCGCAGCTATTGGGTAGCGGCGATCTCTCGGCGACGTGGCCGGCGCTGTTGCAGCAGCAGTACGCACGAGCGTTTTCGATCGCGCGGCGGCTGTCGGCCCTGCTGACCGTGCCGTGGTTCCTGCCGGCGGGCGGACCTATCGCAATGCGATCGGAGAAGGTCATGGACATCGTCGTGCGGGTAATGGGAAATCTGATCACCGAAGACGACGCCGACTGGGTGGCGCGGCTGTGGCGAGGACTCGGTGCGGGTTCGCGCGTAATCGACCGTCGTCCGCCGTTCAGCTGACGTACTACTTGAGCAGTTGCAAACTCATGGGGTGGACTGCCACCGGGTTTGGGCGCTGTCGCCGCGGGGAAGACGTTCGTGCTCGAGGTGATAACGTCGGCAAACCTTAATCGAGTCGTGTTGTTTATGTGACTGTTGTGAACCAGTGTTGCCAAAATGAAGCGGTTTCGCCTTAGCCCGGTACGGACCATTGCCGTGATGGCCGTAGCCGCCGGCGTGGTCGGCGCGGCCGCTGCGTCGGGCATCCCCGCACGCGCGGACATGATCGGCAATTCATTCCTCGCCGCGCTGACCAACGCCGGCGTTCCCTACAACGATCCGGCAAGCGCGACGGCGCTGGGGCAGTCCGTCTGCCCGCTGCTGGTCGAGCCGGGTGCGACCTTCGACAACGTCGCCGCGAGCATGGCCGCCGATAGCGGCATGGCCCACAACGCAGCAAACGTGTTCACGCTCCTTGCGATATCTGCGTATTGCCCGGGCCTGCTGTCGCCGATCTTGCCGGACCGGTACTCGGAATAGGCGCGTTCAGTCGGTCGCTCGGGTCGCTGCGTGGAGCGCGACGATGCCGCCGGTGAGGTTGCGCCACCGCACACCGGTCCAGCCCTCGCGCCGGATGCGGTGGGCAAGCTCGGCCTGGTCTGGCCACGCCCTGATGGACTCGGCCAGGTAGACGTAGGCTTCTGGGTTCGACGCCACCGCGCGGGCCACCGCGGGCAGCGCCCGCATCAGGTACTCCATATAGACGGTGCCGAACAGCCGGTTCGTCGGCGTCGAGAACTCACACACCACCAGCCGGCCGCCAGGCTTCGTCACCCGAGCCATCTCCCGCAGCGCGGATTCGTGATCGACGACGTTGCGCAAGCCGAAGCTGATCGTCACCGCGTCGAAGGCCCGATCGGCGAACGGCAGCCTCGTCGCGTCGCCGGCCACCTTCGACACGTGGCGGTTTCGTCCAGCGGTAAGCATCCCGACGCTGAAGTCCGTCGCCAAGCACCATGCCCCTGAGCGGGACAGCTCCTCGGTGGACACCGCGGTGCCCGCGGCCAGGTCGAGCACCCTGTCGCCCGGGCCGATCTCCAGGGCCGTGCGGGTCGCCCGCCGCCAGCCGCGGTCCTGGCCCATCGACAGCACGGTGTTGGTCAGGTCGTAGCGGCGGGCCACCGCGTCGAACATCGACGCGACCTCGTGCGGATCCTTCTCCAGAGTCGCTCGGCTCACCGTGCCGAAAATACTAGAAGCCGACCGCCTGGCCGTCGCGGCGCGGATCGCTGGCCGCGACATACCCGTCCTCGAGCCGCCAGATCGCCTGACAGCTGCCGAACTGGTTGTGGTCGTCGTCCACCGCGATGAGCTCGTGGCCGCGCTCGCGCAGGCCGTCCAGCGTCGCCGCCGGGAACCCGCCTTCCGCGCTCACCTGCATGCCCTGCACCCACCGGAACCGCGGACCGTCGCAGGCGGCCTGTGGGTTCTGGCCGTAGTCGACGATCCGCACCGCGACCTGAACGTGCCCCTGCGGCTGCATCGTGCCGCCCATCACGCCGAAGCTCATCACCGGCGCCCCGGCCATGGTCATGAAGCCCGGGATAATCGTTTGGTACGGGCGCTTGTCCGGCCCTACCTGGTTCGGGTGTCCAGAGGTGGCAACGAAGTTCGCGCCGCGGTTCTGCAGGGATATCCCAGTGCCCGGCACCACCACACCGGAGCCGAACCCCATGTAGTTCGACTGGATCATCGACACCATCATCCCCGCGGCGTCAGCGGCCGTGAGATACACCGTGCCGCCCTTCGGAGTTCCCGCGGTGGCGTGGTGCGCGCGTTTCGGGTCGATCAGCGCCGCCCGTTCCTTCAGATACCAGCCATCCAGAAGATGCTCGGCACGCACCGTCATGTGGTCGACGTCGGCCAGGTAGGCCTGCGCGTCGGCGAACGCAAGCTTGATCGCCTCGATCTGCACGTGCACGCTGTCGGCCGAATCCACTGGCATCGCGGCGATGTCGAAATGCTGCAGAATGCCGAGTGCGATCAGCGCGACGACGCCCTGCCCGTTAGGCGGGATCTCGTGCACCGTGTACCCGCGATAGTCCTTGCGGATCGTGCCGACCCAGTCGGCGTGGTGGGCGGCGAGGTCGCCGGCCCCCATCGCGCCGCCGTTGGCGGTCGAATGCGCCTCGATCGCCGCGGCAAGCTCCCCGCGGTAGAACGCCTCACCGCGGCTGGACGCGATCTTCTCCAGTGTCGCCGCGAGAGCCGGAAAGCTGAACCGCTCACCCGGTTTGGGCGCCCTGCCGTTGCGTATGAACGCCTCGGCGAAACCCGGCTGGTCTTTGAACAGCGGGACCTGCGCCGCCCACTGCCCCGCGATGGCCGGCGAGACGAGAAAGCCGTCTCGCGCGTAGCCGATTGCGGGTTCGAAGAGCCGCTCGAACGGCAGCTTCCCGAACCGCGCGTGCATCTGCGTCCACGCCGACACGGCACCGGGCACCGTGACCGAGTTCCAGCCCATCGCCGGAACCCCTTTGCCGCCGAAATACTCCGGCGTCCACGACCCGGGCGAGCGGCCCGACGCGTTCAGCCCGTGCAGTTCGCTTCCGTCCCAGATGATCGCGAACGCATCCGACCCGACTCCGTTCGACACCGGCTCGACAACGGTCAGTGTGATCGCGGTGGCCACGGCCGCGTCGACCGCGCTGCCGCCGTCGGCGAGCATCTGAAGACCCGCCTGCGCGGCGAGCGGCTGCGACGTGGCCACGACATTGCGGGCCAGCACGGGCTTCCTCGGCCACGCATATGGCAGGCGCCACGAGAACGGCGCGGTCATCCGTCGAATGTAGACCGCGTTGTCAAGCTGTGAGACTGCTTCGTCCGGCCCCGGCACCGCGCACGGCGTCATAGTGCCCCAGCAGCTGGTCGCAGATCACCGGCCATGTGCGTTGCAGCACGCTGCGCCGCGCCGCCTGCGAGTACCGGGGCCGGGCGTCGATCAGATGCGTGACGGCGCCCGGAAGTTGTTGCTCGAAGTCGTCGACGTTGAGCAGGAAGCCCGTGTATCCGGGGCTGACCAGATCGCGTGGGCCGCCGGCGTTCGGCGCGACGACGGGGACGCCCGACGCGAGGGCCTCCTGCACCGCCTGACAGAACGTCTCGTGCTCGCCGGGATGAACGAACACGTCCATGCTGGCGTACGCCGTGGCCAATGCGCGGCCGTAGAGGGAACCGGTGAAAATCGCTGTCGGAAGTAGGGTTTCCAGCTTGCCCCGGTTGATCCCGTCGCCGATGATGACGAGTTGCACATCGTCGTTGTGCGCCAGCGCCTTCAGCCGCTCGACGTGCTTCTCCGGCGCCAACCGGCCGACGAAGCCGACGATCGGCTTGCCGCTCGGCGACCAGCTGCGGCGCAGCCGCTCGTCGCGCGCCGATGGCGCGTAGCCGCCGATGTCGACGCCGCGCGCCCAGTGATACAGTCGGGGGATACGTTGAGCAGCAAGGCTTTCCATCGCAGCTGAGGATGGCGCGAGGGTGCGGTCGGCGTGCCGGTGCAAATGCCGGAACCACGCCCACGCTGCTCTCGTGGTGATGCCGATGCCGTAGCTCGCGGCGAAGCCCGGCACGTCGGTTTGGAACACCGCGACCGTCGGGACGCCCAGAAACCGGGCGGCCTGCAGACCGCCGTAGCCCAGTAGCGCCGGCGATGCCAGATGCACCACGTCGGCATTGAATTCGCGGATGATCCGGACCATCCGCGGCCTCGGCACACCCAGCGGCAGCGACGTGATCCTCGGGAACATCCGCGACGGCATCCGATGCACCGGCACGCCCTCGTGCTCGGTCGGGGCGGGGTCCTGGCCGCGGGGGTTGTCGGGAGCGATGACGATGGCGTCGTGCCCGGTACGGTCGAGGTGCTCGAGCACCCGCAGCACCGAGTTCGAGACGCCGTTGACGTTGGGCAGGAACGACTCGGCGACGATCGCAACTCGCACGCGACGATCGTCTCAGCGGCCGCTGTCTGTGAGGTTGCCTGCAGGGATACGTCACGCGAAATTCTGGCCGCCGAATGCTTTATCGAATAGTTATGTCAAAGGCGAATATCTGCGGTAGCGTACTGAATTAGAACCTGTTGCTGTCAACTTACAGGCTGGGGGATCAATGGCTGATCCGTGGGAGCGGATTAACCTAAGTCCAATTGACCACGGCGTCAAACGATATTGGCAAGAATGGGATTGGGGCCTGGACGAAGTCCTGCGCAACAACCCCGAGTCGGCGGGGCGCCTCCGCTGCCTGATGACCACCGCGATCGCAAGCATGCTCCGAGCCGCGCTGAATCACAGCGACGCCGCGCGCATCCAGTGGCAGCGGGTGGCACAGAAATATCGTGAGCGCTGGGCGCAGGGCGACCTTGACGGAATTGTGCCGGTGCTCGCCGACCTCGTTTTGTGGTTACGGTCCGCCGGAATCGACCCGGCGCGGAATGCCGATGTCGTGGCGTTGCTGAATGATCCCTGTGTCGCCAGAGCGCGCAGCCGGATGCCGACGGTTGAATACGATCCGAATTTTCTCGACATGTTCCGCAGGCTCGCCGTCGCGATCGGACGGTGAGTTTCGGCCGTCGTCGGGTCTATACCTTCTGAGGGACGATCCGAAGGAGGACGTGATGAAGATGCCCCAGATCGTGTCACGCGACGAGTGGCAGGCCGCGCGTGACGAGCTGTTGGTGCACGAGAAGGAACTGACGAGGGCACTCGACGCGCTCGCGGCGCGGCGACGCCGACTGCCGATGGTGCGGATGAGCGACGACTACCGCTTCACCGGCCCCGACGGCGAGCGCAGCCCGGCCGACCTGTTCGGCGGGCGCCGCCAGCTCATCGTCTACCAGTTCATGGACAACGGGCAGTCCTAACACGTTTCTTCACGTCAACGCCATTTAGGTGGCCTCGGTCCGCACAGAGTCCGCAGAATTCCCGAGAGCCGTGTTCATCATCGCGTCCGCAGCCTTGCGGGTGCGGTCCTCCGCCGTCGGCCACCGATGCGAGTAGGTGTCCAGCGTCGTCGTCGCCATCGAGTGACCCAGCGAGCGTTGCACCGTCACGACATCACACCCCTGAGCGATCAGTCCGGACGCGTAGGAGTGGCGAAGGTCGTGCATCGTAATGCCCGACAAGCCTGCGTCGTTCAGCGTCTTACGCCACCAGTAGAAGACCGTGTTCTTGTGTGGCGGACCGGGCCCGGCGCCGGCGAATAGCCAGCCGTCCGGGCGTACACCGATGTGTTCCACGTGGCCAGCCAGCATGGTCACCAGCCCGTCAGGGACAAAAACGACCCTCTCGGAACAGTATTTCGGTGCCCGGAACTCGATCCCTCCCCCGCGCTTCCGCTGCACCTGCCGAGATATCGTCAGCGTTCGCCGCAGAAAGTCGATGTCGTCGAGCTGCACCGCCGCTGCCTCACCGAGTCGCAGCCCGGCGAAGGCGCACAAACCGATCAGTGGCCGAAACCAGATCGCGGCAGCGCCAACGATTTCGCCCACGTCCTCCGGCGAGGGGATGGTCTTGCGATCTCTGCCCGGCGCCTGCGCGGCAGCGTGACTCGATGTGGGACCGCCGGATCGCCCTCATCGGGTTGTCCCCGAATGCCGTTGAGCCGGCGGCGGGTTTCATCGCCTCCGTGGTGCCGGGCACCCACACCTGGCGTGCAGACCACTGATCGAAGTAGATGGTGAACGTGATCTTCCCGGCCTTCGGGTCGACGTAGTTGCCGGTGACGACCGATGCCGTCACCTCGTTCAGCCACCGTTGCGCGTCGACGCGCCTCGGGAAGTGCTTGGCGTGTTCGCGGCCTGTTTCGTCGCGGTAGCGGGCGCGCCAGATCCCATCGGGGCCGTTTCTTAATGCTCGCCATCAGTCGCCCAGCCGGATTCGGTCGCCGTCAGGAAGCTGTATCTCGCGGCCGGCGCCATCGCCCACTCGCGTCCATCCGCCGGCATTGGCCGTGGCTGAGATCGCCGTGTCGAGCGCGGTCATGCGGTTCGCGAGCGCGGTCCGCTCGTTCGTGATTTCCACGATCTTGTGGACGATGAACGCGGCACTGAACTGCTCCTGACCCCCCCTCGGAGTCGTTGGCCGTGTGCCGCTCTCCATTTTCGCCACGGTCGTCTGATGCATCGGATAGCCGGCCGCTGTCAGCCGCTTTGCTAGTTCCTCCTGGGTCCAGCCCCGAGCCCGTCTGAGGTCTTTGACCGTGGTGCCGAAAACCTCCTCGACATTCTTCACGTGCTTTATATTCTCCACGCGAAAAACGTTACCTGCTCCGGCCGCTTGACTGTTGCAGCACAATAGCTTTCGTGAAAATTGTTCGCGATTCCCTTCGCCCGCAGGCCAGGTGAGGAAAAATCCTCAGCTGCCGTCGGTGCTGCGCGGTAGCGTCGGCGCATGAAACAACTCGGCCCTTTTCTTCTGGCGCTGATCATCGTTGCCGCGGTGCTGCGCTATATCTGGAGGGTCGCCGCCGCCGTCGGGGTAATCGCGCTCGCCGTCGCGCTGCTCTGGTTGTCGTTCTAGCTGGCGCGCCCTGTCGATGCCCGAGCGGCACGCGTGGCGTGTACGGCGAGCACCCGCCGGCGCCGGTGTAGGTCAGCGCCGAGCTGCTATCGGACGCGGACCGGCGCGTCGAGCAAGCTGCACACTCCTCGGCAACAGTGAAAGGGGCCGCCCACCAGGAGCGGCCCCTTTGGTGTATCGCGGTGTTCAGCTGATGGATTCCCTGAACTCCACACCTTCCTGCAGCGTCCGCGCCCAGTCGGCGATCTCGACGACAGGGTGGATCTGGTATTCGAGCATGGGGGTGAATTTGGCGACGGCGTCTACCAGGTCCATCGGGTTGTCGGTCTCCAGTACGGCGAACGCTCCACTACCATCGACTCGGCCGACGAATTGGTGGATCGTGGTGCTGGCCGGTGGCGTCCACTTTGAAAACAGTTCCAAGCCGCGCCGCACGGCCGCTTCATTTTCTTTTTCGGAGCCGTTGAGCCGGGTCGTCGAGATCATGACGTACTTCATTTCGTTCTCCTAGGACTGGGGCCGCCTGAACTTGTTGCTTGCGCGGCATCGTGCAGGGCGCGCGCTCCACACGGCTCACACTGTCCTCGCGGGACGCGCCGATTAGGGCTGAATGGGAAAGGATGCGCAGCCGTTGTTCACATCGAAACAATCAACGCGGCAACCGTTGGTTGCTGGCGTTCTCCAATCCCCACACCCCGTCCAAAACGCGAGCCACACTGCCGATCCGGTGTCGCGGATGGGCGGGAGGGTATCGCTGTCGGCCGCCTCTTACCGGATGCGCGCCGGGCCATCGAGCAAGCTGCACCCCTCGCTGAGCGCACGCCCATAGGTGACGGCGCCGCACTCACACCGCCAGGTGAGATGCCGCAAGCAGGAACAGGCGATCGAGCCGACCAGCATCCGGCCCTGCCGGTCTCGAACATGCCATTCCAGCAGATACAGGACTTTGCGAAACGGATGGAGTGGTCGTTTCCGTTCGTGTCCTCCCGCGGCACGACGTTCGCCGACGACTGCGGCGCGGGTGGAGGTTTCGGGATCAGCGCATTCCTGCGCGGCGACGACGGCAGCATCTACCGGAGCTACTTCACCAGCGGCTGCGGCGGCGACCGCGCGCGGCCCGCGTCGGACTGAAGGCAAAGACCGGCGCGATATGGAAGAAGTCGAACGACAAGACGCTGGCCACCGACGTCGCCGCCGCCAGCCAGAACCCCCACCCAATCGCGACCACCACGACGCCGAGCAGATAAACCACACCCAGCACGCTCTCGGGCACGACTCGCTCGAGCGGATACAGCACAAGGGTCTCCGCCAAAACAAGCGACCCGGCGACCACCAGCCCCAGCGCCAGGGGCGGGGCCGTCGGCCGCAGCAACAGCGACAGCAGGCCTGCGCGCATCCGTCCCAGCCCCACTGGCGCACCGGACGCGCCGCCCGCAGAAGTCGCGCCCGGCAGCAAGCCGGGCAGCCGTAACCGTTTCTGCGTCACACGCGAACTCGTATCGATCTTGGCGGACTCGCACGAGGGCCAACCTGGATCATATTGCGAAACAACCGCAACCGCCCCGTCGCGCGAGCCCTCACCATCCCACCCGGTCCCGACACGGCTAGCAAAGCTGGTGCCGGCCGGCGCGGACTGAGCGGATCGGTTACGCAGACCTGCGCTTCCAAGACCGCCGCATGGCCGACCCTAAGCCTGTCTCGCCGACCCGGCGATAGGGCCTTCCTGAGTTTTCTTTCATCACATGCAGCCAGCGCTTGTGGTGGGACATCGATCAAAGCGCGACCGGCAACCGACAACGTAATGTCAATCGGACGGTTGGCTGTTCACTTCAGGGCGTTTGACGACAGATGAGCCGTGAGCGGTCCGGTGCTGCGCGCTCTCAGCCGCAATGGAGGTAGCGGGGTGCGGGTTTCAGCTGGAGATCGTCAATGGTCCTGGTGTTCCTTGCGGTCGGCGGTCCCAGGCGTTTCGGGTGTCTGCGAGGCCGGATCCATCGTGTCCGCGCGGTCCCACTGCTCGTTCAGCTGGTCACGGGAGGCCGCCGCCTCGCTCCGGTGGGCGGCGGCTTGCTGTTGCAGACCGGAGGCTTGGGCCGCCTTGACGTCGGCTTCGGCCTGGGCGGCGCGGGCCCTGGCCGCGGTCTCGTCGGCCAGTGCTTCGCGCTGCTTAACTTGCAGTGTTTCCTCCTTGGCGGCCTCGCGGATCTTGTCGGCTTCGACGTGGCGGTGTTGGTTGCGTTTGTTGCGCGCCACCCACGCGATTGCGGCGATCAGCGCAATTGCCGCGATCACAACGAGGACGATCAAAACGATACTGCCGGTAGTCATGTCGGCTCCTTTGGATTGGTTGAGCAGGTCGAGGTTCACATCGTGGGAATTGAGTTGTGGGCGTTACGAACTGGGTTGGGGCACGTTGCAGTTCGTCACTTTGGGATTGACACCCACGTAATTGAGTGGTCCCGCGATCACGGTCAGCGCGATCGTTCCCGCGGTGGCACAGTTTTGGCTGGCGTGGGTGAAATACCCACGCTGGCCGGCCGCGATGGCGCCCACGATCAGCCACACGATCACCAGTATCCCTACGTAACGCATGATGTATCTCCTTGGATATTCGGCGGGCACGGGGCGGCCCATGGGCGAGTAGGGAACTGGGTCGTCGGGCCACCCGGTGATGCAGGGCGCCCCGCACTCCACGTCGCTATGGTGCGCGGTGTTAGTCCCGTCGTATTCGCGGAGCGGTGAATCATGTACGTCAAGTCGTATCGCCGGCTAGCCGGCGTGCTAGCTCAGCTATAGCTAATGTGGCCGGTTAGAAGTAGTGGCGGCGGCCGCCGACAGCGCGTCCCATCCGTCCCATCAACATCAGCACCACGCCGACGATGAGGAGGATGATGCCGATGACCCACAGGATGTGGATCTTGAACAGGAATCCGGCGACGAGAAGGACGATTCCGAGGATGATCATGGCGTTACCTAGTTTCCATGCAGATGTATGGGAAGAGATAAGGCTGACGGCTCAGTGTTTGAAGGCGTCTTTCATTTTGGCGCCTGCCTGTTTGGCGTTGCCTTTGAATTGATCGAGGCGTCCCTCGGTGCGCAGGCGGGTGTTGCCGGTGGCGCGGCCGAAGAACTTCTTGGCGGCGCCCTTGGCGGCTTCGGCCTTGTGGGCGACCTTCTTACCGATGCTCATTGCGAATTCCTCCGTTTTCGGTGATCACACTCCGCGATGGCGGGCTGACGGTTTCGATGGGAGTTTGGCGCCTACCGGGGGCTGTCGACGTGCGCGGAGCTAGTCGGTTGTCGACCGCGTGACCAGCGTCCCAGCAGGGGAACCCGGTTGCGGCGGGTAGTGGCCGGCTGCGGGTTCACCGTTGAGCCGTTGGCCGCGCCGGCCCGCTGGTGTTCGAGCGGTTGGTCGCGGTCTCGGTTCAAAAACACGGTTTCGCGTTGGAACCTTTTCAGGTCGTCTCGGGCGTCGCGGCCGCGGCCGGCGGTGCGTCGGGCGCCGGCCAATAACACGCTCAGTCCCAGCATCGCCACCGCGCCGACCATGATCCCGAACAGGAACAAGGTGCCGGTCGACCCGGTGACGTGATAGCCGACTACGGAGAAGTTCTCGGTCAACGGGTGCGCGGCCCCCGCATTGGTCATCACCCCGGTGAACCCGACGATCACGGCGACGAGCAGAACAATCAATCCAACGATGACAATCATGGCGAGGCCTCTGATCCTAATGCGAGAACTCCAGTACACGCCGCACTTTCGTTACTGTCAACAGTGTATACACGCCGTTAACGGCGCCGTTGTTCTACGGTGTAGATGTCCAATGTCTCGTCGCCGCTTCAATGGCGAAGCAGCAAGAGCAGAAGGGAAGTGCAGCGGCAATGACCAAAGAGTCGACCGGGCCCGCAGCGGGCGCTGACGACGCTGACCCACCCGTCGCGGTGCCCGGCGAAGACAGCTCTCAGCTCACTCGGTCGATGATCCTGCAGACTGCGCTGAGGATCGTCGACCGCGACGGTGTGGACGGATTGTCCATGCGCCGCCTCAGCGAGGCGTTGGGCCGAGATCCAGTGATGCTCTACCGGCACGTCGCCAACAAGGCCGCAGTGCTCGACGGCGTCGCCGAGATCGTCCTCGCGCAGCTATCGGTTGATAACCGAGACCCGGACTGGGCCGGCCAGCTGCGCACCGTCGCGCGCGACTTCCGCCGATTGGCCCTGGCGCACCCCAACGTAGTGCCGCTGCTGGTCACTCGGCCGCTGGCCACCCCGCTCGGGCAACGGCCACCGGGAATGCTGCGACCCCTAGAAGACGTCCTCGCGCTGCTCACATCCGCCGGGTTCACCGGCGACGATGCGCTGCATATCTATCGGCTGGTGTTCGGCTTCTTGTACGGCCACATCGTCAACGAGTTTCAGGAGGTCATCGAGCGACCCGAGGAAACCGACCATGTGCTCCGCCTCGGTCTGCACCGGCTCGCGATCACCGAATTTCCCCTGCTGCGTGCGCTGGCACCCGCCCTAGCCTCCTACGACGGCGGCGCCGAACTCGACCGCTTCCTCGATCTGCTGCTGCCCGGCCTGACCGCAACCCTCACCCACCCCGACGGATAACCTCGAACCACCTGAGCCCGACGCGCACGACTTGCTCCGCCAACGGTGCGCCAATGACGCGCGCCGATGACGATCAGGTTCACAATGGTCACAGGCCGGTGATACGGCGATGAGGGGACTGAATGATGGACAAAGAGCAAGCGCAGCACATGACCGATGTTGCCGGCGAGTGCAATCGGCTCAACGAGATATCCCAACCGTTGGGGTATGCGGTCACCGCGACCACGAGCGTGGACGACCAATCCACGCAGCAGTTTACGATTCATCGACTAGACCAGACCGTCGCCAGCGGCCCCACATTCGCAACTATCGAGGAGGTTCGTGCTCACCTCGAGGCAATCGCGAAGCTACCACTGTGGCGACTGGATCTGGCGAACAACAGCGCGATCGTCTTCGATTCAGCCGAGCTCGAGATCACCGACCCCAGCACGGGCGAGAGCTTCAGCTTCAGGGGGTGGGGCCTGGGCGTCGCCCGACTCGCGGCCGGCGGCCGAGGCCCAGGCGCCCAGGAGGGGGTAACGAACCTAACTCTCCGTTCTGAGGATCCCCCGACTATCGGGAACTGGTACAAGTCAGAGGTGGGGTGACCCAGCACTCAACGGCGGGCGTCCGCGGCATCGCGCCAGGTCGCGCTGGTCAGACACCGGGCACCACCACCGGCCGCACTCAGCGCTGGGCTACCAGCCCCCAGCCAACCATGCTGCCGGCCTACACCCGCTAAATTAATGACCAAGGGCCCATGGCCGCCATCCCGTTCCGGGCACCGAGCTTGTGGCGGTTCGCCGCGCAAATCTTTCCCGATGCCGCCGGAAATATCCCGCGGGCCTCGGTCGAATTGTTTCAACGCCTGCTGGCCGAACGCGCTGCCGACAGCACCACCAAAATCGTTGAGCCTGGCCGGACAGCGAGTGCCTGCCGCAACCGACGGGCTGGTGCGTCCCATCGTGATTACCGCCGACAACACCACCAGTCCCGACGACGATGTCATCGTGTTGAACGACCCGAAGCAGCGCACCCATGTCTCCTACTGCGTCAGCACCCCCAGCGTGTACCTGATACGGCCCGACGGGTATGTCGGTTTCCGTTGCCACGCAGGCGATGAAGCCGAGCTTGTCAACCATTTACAGCGCCACTACAGCATCACGGCCTCGAGATAGTCCCGCGGCGGTCGAAGGTGTCTCACGTGTTGTGATCTGGCGTGTGGCAAATCCGTGTCATTTTTCGAGTGGCGGGCGGACCGCCTCGCAGAAAGTAGGCGTGGAGTTCGCCTCGATAGCATTGGGCGGCCGCGTCGGCTACGAGGGCTGGTTTGTGGTTTGGCCGGTGTCGGCGTTGTGGGTCTGGTCGATGGTCGCAGCCCAGCTGGCGAGCAGGTTGAGTCCATCGTGGGAGGGGGTTTCGGGTTGGGCGCTGTAGGCGGTGAGGGTCAGGCCGGTGTCGGCTGGGAATTTCATGGCCTCGTAGTCGAGGCTGAGTTCGCCGACGACGGGGTGGTGGTATCGCTTGCGCCCGGTTCGAAGGAGGCGCACGTTGTGGGCGGTCCACCGCTTGCGGAAGGTCTCACTGCGGGTGGAAAGTTCCCCGATGAGGTCGGACAGGTTGCGGTCGAACGGGTTTCGGCCGG
>JAOPWC010000082.1 GCA_025965895.1 Mycobacterium sp. | reverse complement strand
GCAGCGCGAGTGAGCCGCGTGGCGACGCGCCGACCTGGATCGACGGCGCCGTGCGCGTCGCCGCGGCGACATCGACCATGTACAGGCCGACCGGCTCCGATACGAAGACGCGCTCAACCGCCGTCTGCATGTCGAGCAGCGTCTGCCGGTCGACGAGCGGCTCCAGCTCGATCTCGTCCCGTCCGCGCTCGGCGCGATTCGAGAGGACGAGCCACTCGTTGTCGCGCGACGGGTAACCAACCGAGATCCGCAGCAGGAACCGGTCGAGCTGCGCTTCGGGCAGCGGGTACGTCCCCTCGTACTCGATCGGGTTGTCTGTCGCCAGCACGATGAAAGGCTCTGGCAGCTTGTGGGTTTCGCCGTCGATGCTGACCTGACTTTCGGCCATGGCCTCCAGCAACGCTGCCTGCGTCTTGGGTGGTGTCCGGTTGATCTCGTCGCCCATGAGCAGATTGGTGAAGATCGGCCCGCGTCGGAATTCGAAGCGCCCGGACTGCATCTCGTAGATGGTGGACCCGAGCAGATCCGCGGGCAGCAGATCGGGCGTGAATTGCACACGGGTGAATCGCAGGCCCAACGCCGCCGCGAACGAGCGCGCGATCAAGGTCTTTCCCATCCCCGGCAGATCCTCGATCAGCACGTGTCCGCGCGCGAGCACCGTGGTGAGAATGAGCCTCAGCGCGGCCCGCTTGCCCACCACCACCCGCTCGATTTCGTCGAGTACTGCCTCCGAGTGGGCGGTGGTGGCCGTGCTCGGCATCGTCATACCCGCTCCAATCGCTCCAGGATTTCCTCGAGTGCCGCGCGGCCGGGACCTGGCTCACTCCCAGCGCCGTAGGCGACGTTCGATGGATCAACCCACTGCCACAGTTCGTCGCCGAACACGATGCGCCCGGTGGCCTGCAGCGCCGCCGGATCCTTCCCCTGCCGCTGCCCGGTGGCCATGAAGAATTCCCTGGCGAGCCGGGGACGCAGGTGCCGGTCCCAGTCCGCGCGGCTGGAATTCGCCCACCGGATCAATGTCTCGGTCCGGGAGATCCAGCGCCGCATCGATTCCGTTTGGCCTTCGCTGACGTGCTCTGCCGGCACGGGTTCGGTTGCGGCTCCTACCAGCCGGCGACCTGTGAGCAGCACCAGAGCCGCCGCCGCGCCTGACATGATCAGTACGTGGCGATGGTGGTCCATGACGATCGCCAGCGCTTCGACACCCAACACGAGGCAGAAACCGCCCACGATCCACTTCGCTGCGTCGCTTCGCTTCATGCGACGCTCCGCAGTTCGGCGAGGACAAGCTGAAGGGTGTGTACCGCGGCCTCACGATGTCCCTCGTTCATCACGTGCACGCTGAACCGGGCCTCGGCGAACAGGTCGACCAGTTCCGTCGCGCTGCCGGAGTGAATCGCGCGGTGCTCGACCGCTCGGGCCAGCACCTCCGACGGTGTGTCCGACGCCAGCGGCACCACGCCCGGGGCGTCGGCGAGGGCGCGCTCCATCGCCGCGTAGCACGCGATGATCGCCTCCCGTGGCTCGCGGCTGACGTCTTCGATCTCGGCCAGCCCGCGTTCGGCCGCCAGCGCCAGCGACTCGGGTCCGGTCGCCGCCGGTGCCGGGCCGGAATCGTCGAATGGTGTCCGCTGAGGTGTGAAAGGGTGCGCGCGCCGCCCGATCGCGACAACCGCGGCGATGGCCAGCATCAGGAGCATGATCCCGCTGGTCGCGGCGAGGTACAAGAACACGTCGTGACCGGTGTGCGCCGGCGGCGATGGCGGCCGCGCTGTGCCGTTGACGCGGGGTGCAGCATTAGGCCCGCTCGCCGAAGGTTCTCTCGTACCGCGCGGGCCCATCAGCCGCAGCAGCAACATGACGATGAGCAGCCAGACGAGGAACGCTCCCAGACAGATGAGCAAGAACCGCCATTTCGGCCGCTCACCGTTTGCGCCTGGCCCCCTGGGTAGGTCGTGCGCGGCGGGAGCGCCCGTCCGTGGACTGCGAAGCCAGGCGACGAGCGCGATCGCGACGATCACTACAGAGACGCCGAGCACTGCAACGACAGCGAACAGTGACGCCGGGTTGTCGGTCGACCGCTCGCGCCCGGTGTGCTGGTCGCCGGGCAGATAGCCGCGCAGCGCAAAGCCGGCGAGGACCAGCAGCGAGACCAGGGCGACGAGGCGCCCGGTCGCCTTTTCGGTACCCGGCATCGGCACACCACTCATCGGTTGCTCACGGCCACTGCGGATGGTGCTCCTATCGTGGCACGTCGGGAGTGATCGAGCGCACAGTACCGTGGGCGGATGGCCCGAATGCACTACGGCGACGCCTGCCCCGGCGCGTTGCAGATGCACCACGCCGCCGACGGCGCGCTCGCTCGGGTGCGGCTGCCCGGCGGGGTGATCACGGCTGACCAACTCGGGGCGCTCGCGCAGGCGGCCATGCGCTTCGGGTCCGAGGCGATGGAACTGACGTCGCGCGGCAACGTGCAGGTTCGCGGTATCACCGACGCCGCGGCGCTGGCCGACGCGGTGGCAGCGGCCGGACTGCTGCCGTCGCGGACGCACGAAAGGGTGCGCAACATCGTCGCCTCCCCGCTCTCGGGCCGTGTCGGCGCGCACGCGGATGTTCGTCGCTGGACGGGTGCGCTGGATGCCGCGATCCAGAGCGAGACGGCATTAGCCTCGCTCCCCGGCCGCTTCTGGTTCTCGATCGACGACGGTCGCGGCGACGTGTCGGGGCTGGCCGCGGATGCGGGTGCCCATGTCCTCGGCGACGGTGTCGCGTTGTTGCTTGCCGGGCGCGACACCGGTGTCAGGATGTCGTTGCTGCAGGCGGTGCCGACACTGGTGTCCGTCGCGGTGCGTTTCGCGGCGGTTCGCGGAAGCGCCTGGCGCGTCGGCGAATTGAGCGATATCCGGCCGTTGCTCAAGGACTTGGTCGGTTCCGCTTCGTCGGGCGCGGCGTGGCCCGCGGTCACCCGCCCGGCCGTCGGCTGGATACCGCAGAACGACGGGCGCGTCGCGCTGGGGGCGGCGGCGCCGCTGGGCGTGCTGCAGGCAGCTGTTGCCGAGCACCTCGCGGCGATCGGCGCACCGATGGTCATCACGCCGTGGCGCTCCGTGCTGATCTTCGACCTCGAGGAGGGCGTGGCCGACGCCGCGCTGCGCGTGCTGGCGCCGCTGGGCCTGATTTTCGACGAGAACTCGCCCTGGCTGAATGTCAGCGCCTGCACCGGCACCCCGGGCTGCGAGCACGCCGCCGCCGATGTGCGGGCCGACGCGGCGGCGTCGCTCACGGCCGGCGGCCCGCACCGGCACTACGTGGGATGCGAGCGGGCCTGCGGAAGCCCGCCCGCCGGCGAGGTGATGATGGCCACCGGTGACGGATACCGGAGGCGGCGCGCCGGCCCGTAGTGTGAGCCCGTGCTCGACTACATTCGCGAAGCGGCCGAGATCTATCGGCAGTCGTTCGCGACGATCCGCGCCGAGGCCGACCTGTCACGGTTTCCGCAGGACGTGGCGAGCGTTGTCGTGAGGTTGATCCACACCTGCGGACAGGTCGACCTGCCAGAGCACATCGCCTACACCGACGACGTGGTCTGCGTCGGTCGTACCGCGTTGGCGGCGGGAGCGCCGGTCCTGTGCGACTCGTCGATGGTGGCCGCAGGCGTCACGCGGCTCCCGGCCGACAACGAGGTGGTGTCGCTCGTCGCCGATCCGCGGGCAGCTGACCTCGCATCGAGCGCAGGCACCACGCGCTCGGCCGCGGCGATGGAGTTGTGGGCTGACCGGCTCGGGGGTGCGGTGCTCGCGCTCGGCAACGCGCCGACCGCGCTGTTTCGGCTGCTGGAGCTGCTGGATGGTGGCGCACCCGTGCCCGCGGCGGTACTCGGCGGTCCGGTCGGGTTCGTCGGGTCGGCGCAGTCGAAGCAGGAACTGATCGACCGTCCACGAGGGACGTCATACCTTGTCGTGCGCGGCCGCCGCGGAGGCAGTGCAATGGCCGCCGCCGCGGTCAACGCGATCGCTCACGGGGACGCATGACCGGGCCCGGCACACCGTCGCCGGGGGCGACACGAGGGACACTGTGGGGTGTCGGGCTGGGACCCGGCGATCCGGAGCTCGTCACGGTGAAGGCCGCGCGCGTCATCGGCGAGGCCGACGTCGTCGCCTATCACAGCGCCCGCCACGGCCGCAGCATCGCCCGCGGCATCGCTGAGCCGTATCTGCGGGCGGGCCAGATCGAGGAACACCTGATCTATCCCGTGACGACCGAGACCACCGACCACCCTGGCGGCTACGACGGCGCGATGGAAGAGTTCTACCAGCAGGCGGCCGAGCGGATCGCCGCGCACCTGGACGCCGGTCGCAACGTGGCGCTGCTGGCCGAAGGTGACCCGCTGTTCTACAGCTCATACATGCACATGCACGCCCGGCTGACGGAGCGGTTCGACGTGGTGATCGTGCCCGGAGTGACCTCGGTCAGTGCCGCGTCCGCGGCGACCGCGACACCGCTGGTGCAGGGCGATGAGGCACTGACCGTGCTGTCGGGCACGCTGCCCGTCGGCGAGCTCGCCCGTCGGCTGGCCGACACGGATGCAGGTGTGGTGATGAAACTGGGCCGCTCATATCCTGCTGTGCGTGAAGCGCTTTCGCAGTCCGGACGGCTGCACGACGCGGTCTATGTCGAACGGGCCAGCACGCCCGGCCAGCGGGTGCTGCCGGCTGCCGACGTCGACGACGCGACGGTTCCGTATTTCTCGTTGGCACTCGTCGCGGGAAGTCAGCGCCGGATCAGCGAGAGCGGCAGTGTCGCGGTGGTCGGGCTCGGACCCGGGGACCTTGGCTGGATGACACCGCAGAGCCGCCGCGAGCTCGCCTCCGCGACGGACCTGATCGGCTATGGGCCCTACCTGGACCGGGTGCCGCGGCGCGACGGGCAACGGCGCCATCCGAGCGACAACACCGACGAGGGGGCCAGGGCGAGGCTGGCATGCACATTGGCCGAGCGTGGCTGCGCGGTGGCGGTGGTGTCCTCCGGCGACCCGGGGGTGTACGCGATGGCCACAGCGGTCCTCGAGGAAGCCAAGCAGTGGCCCGGGGTTCGGGTGCGGGTGATCCCCGGGATGACGGCCGCGCAGGCGGTGTCGAGCCGCGTCGGCGCGCCGCTGGGCCATGACTACGCGGTGATCTCGCTCTCCGACCGGCTCAAGCCGTGGGACGTGATCGCCGCGAGAGTCACGGTCGCGGCCATGGCCGACATGGTGCTGGCGATCTACAACCCGGCGTCGCGAATTCGCACGTGGCAGGTGGGCGCCATGCGCGATCTTCTTCTCGAGCAGCGTGATCCCGGCACGCCGGTGGTGATCGGCCGAGACGTGTCGGGGCCACACGAGGACGTCCGGGTGGTGCGGTTGGCCGACCTCGACCCGTCGATCGTGGACATGCGCTGCCTGCTGATCGTCGGGTCTTCGCAGACGCAGTGGTACTCCGGGGACTGTGGGGATCGGGTGTTCACCCCGCGGCGCTACCCGGCCTGACCATGGACTGCCCGCCGGTCGTGTCCTGGGCATCGGCCCACGCCACGGCTTCATCGATCGTGCCTGCCGTGCTGACTCCGTCCGGTAGCGGAGGACGCTGCACCATCACGACGGGCACAGCCAGCGCGGCCGCCGCGTCGAGCTTGGGCCGGGTGAGTGCGCCGCCACTGTTCTTTGTGACGAGCGCGTCGATGCGGTGGTTCCTCAGCAGCGCCCGTTCGTCGTCGTAGCGGTACGGCCCGCGCGACAAGAGCACCTCACATCGGCATGGCAAGGTGCCGGGGTCCGGCTCGGTGACGACGCGGATCAAAAACCATGCGTCGTTGTCGGCGAACGCCGCTACCTGCGAGCGACCTGTTGTCAGAAACACCCGCGAATAGTGCCGCTTCGCAACGACTTCGGCGGCCTCGGTGGTGGACGCCACCAGTGTCGCATCTCCAGGCTCCCACGCGGGGCGGGCCAGCACCAGATGCGGCATCCCGATCTCGGCGCACACCCGCGCTGCGCGTGCCGTGATCGCGGCGGCAAACGGGTGCGTCGCATCGATGACAGCGTCAATGCCGTTGTCGCCCAGGTACTGCCGAAGCTGCTGTGCGCCTCCGAACCCGCCGATGCGCACCTGCCCTACCGGCAGTGCGGGGTTTGGCACGCGTCCGGCCAGCGAACTGGTGACGTCGACTCCGGGATGCAGCCGGGCCGCCAGCTCGCGCGCCTCGCCGGTGCCACCGAGCAGCAGCACCCGCATCAGTGCCGTCCGCTGCGTCGCCGGGACGCGGAATACAAGTAGCTGTCCGGGTATTGGGCGGCGCCCAGCACGTCACCCACCACGATCACCGCGGTGCGGGTGATCTCCGCGGCGTGCATCTGCTCGGCGATGTCGGCCAGCGTGCCCTGGAGCACCACCTCGTCGGGCCAGCTGGCGAACGCCACGACGGCGCAGGGCGTTTCGAGGCGATACGCTCCGGCGAGAAGCTCGGGGATTATCGTGTCGATCTGCGCGGCAGCCAGGTGCAGCACCAGCGTGCCTCCTGATCCGGCCAGCGTCTTGAGGTCCTCTCCCGGCGGCATCGCGGTCGACAGCGTCGCCACGCGGGTCAGCGTGACGGTCTGCGCGATTCCGGGAACCGTGAGTTCGCGGCCCAGCACGGCGGCAGCCGCGGCGAATGCCGGCACACCGGGGACGATCTCGTAGTCGATGCCGAGCGGGTCGAGGCGACGGCACTGCTCGGCGACCGCGCTGTACAGGGACGGATCTCCCGAGTGCAGGCGGGCGATGTCGTGGCCGGCTTCGTCGGCGGCGGCGATCTCGGCGACGATCTGATCCAAGTTCAGCGGGCCGGTGTCAACGATGCGGGCATCCGGCGGGCACAGTGGCAGCAGTTCCTTCGGCATGATGGACCCTGCGTACAGGCACACCGGGCACCGTGACAGCAGCCGCTGGCCTCGCACCGTGATCAAGTCGGCAGCGCCAGGGCCGGCGCCGATGAAGTAGACCGTCACCTTTTCGTCACTGTCCACTGCGTGACGGGCATCGCCGGTCGCCAACCGGTGAACTTGCCCAGCGGTTCCCCCTGGTAGTGCTGGAACCGCCGCAGGTCACCACCGATACGTGAATACCATTGTGCGACAATCGATTCAGATTCTGCGGTGACGGCGTTGGCAATCAGCCGGCCGTCCACGGGCAGGTGGTGGACGCAGGCGTCGATCAGGCCGGCCTGGGTGAGACCCCCTCCTATGAAGATCACTGACGGTGGCGGTGCGCCGTCGAAGGTGTCGGGCGCCGGACCGCGGACCTGCACGCTGGCGCCGAAGGCGCTCGCGTTGCGCACGATTCGCCCGCGGCGTTGTTCGTCCCGCTCGAATGCGACCGCGCGGCATCCGGTATGACTGCGCGACCACTCGACGGCGATGCTGCCCGAGCCGGCGCCGACGTCCCAGAGCAGCTCGCCGGGCCGGGGCGCCAGAGCCGCCAGTGTGACGGCACGGATGGTGTGCTTGGTGATCTGACCGTCGTGGGCATAGGCCTCGTCGGGCGGATGCGAGGTCCGCTCGTCGGGCAGGTACCGGATTGCGACGACGTTCAGGTCGTCGACGTCTGTGAGCGGGTTAGCCGCCCATTCGTAGGCTGTCGCATCACGGTGGCGTTCGGTGGGGCCGCCCAGTTGCTCGAGCACGGTCAGCACCGAGTCGCCCCGTTCGGTGTCGGTCAGCAGCCGCGCGAGTGTGGCGGGCGTGGTGGCGTCGTGGGACAACACGACGGCCTGGCCGCCCCGGCGGACCGCTGTATGGGGTTCGGCCGTGACCAGGCTGATCACTTCGGTGTCGTGGACGTTCCAGCCCAGCCGCGCACACGCGAGCGCGACGCTGGACACGTGCGGCACCACCCGCACACGCTGGGGCCCGAACAGACGCATCAACGTGCCGCCGATTCCATGCAGCATCGGGTCGCCGCTGGCCAGGACGTGCACGCCGACGGGCAACGACGTCAGCGCGGGCAGCATCGGCGACGGCCACTCCCACCGTTGCGCGGTGACCGTGTCGTCGAGCAGCGCCAGTTGCCGCCGCGATCCGTAGACGACCGATGCGCCTCGCAGTTCAGCGAGCGCCGCCGGCGCCAGCCCCGCAATTCCGTCGGCGCCGATGCCGACGACGACGATTGTCACCTGGGCAAGCTCCGCCACACCGCTTGCGGCAGCAGCCGCATCAGAAAGAACACCGGCCGCAACATCCAGGGCACCCATACCGTGCGGCGACCCTTGGCCAGGGCTCGGGCGGTTGCGGCCGCGACCTGCGACGGCGTGCTGGACATCGGCGCCGGCGTCATGCCCTGCGTCATCCGTCCGATCACGAAGCCTGGCCGCACGATCAGCAGCTGGACGCCGGTGCCGTGGAGCGCGTCGGACAGGCCGCCGGCGAAGCCGTCCAGCCCGGCTTTGGCCGAGCCGTACACATAGTTGGCACGCCGGACCCGCACGCCCGCCACTGATGAGAACACCACGAGCTTGCCCTGGCCTGCGGCCCGCATCCGCTGCGCGAGGTGTGTCAACAGGCTGATCTGGGCGACGTAGTCGGTGTGCACGATCTGCACCGCATAGTCGGCGTCCTTTTCGGCGCGGGCCTGATCCCCCAGGATGCCGAACCCCAACACGGCGGTGGTGATCGGGCCGTGTTCGGCGGTGATCGCGTCCAGGAGCGGGCCGTGCGATGCGAGGTCGTCGGCGTCGAAGGCGGTGACGTGCACGGCGTCGGCTCCAGCGGCTCGGACCGCGGCCCGCTGGGGGTCGAGGCGCTGCGGGTCACGGGCGGCAAGCACCACGGCCGCCCCGCGCGCAAACCGGACGGCCAGCTCGCCGCCGATCTCGCTACGGCCGCCGAAGATCACGACCACTTCCTGACCCGTGTCGCCCACGCCTGCAGATTATTACCTGCGCTAGCGTGAAGATCGATGGCGAACTCGTCGACCACCAGGCTCACCAACGACGCGCTGGCGTTTCTGACAGAGCGCCATCTGGCGATGCTGACCACTTTGCGCGCCGACAATTCGCCGCACGTGGTCGCGGTCGGGTTCACGTTCGACCCCAAGACGCACATCGCGCGGGTCATCACCAGCGGTGGATCGCAGAAGGCGGTCAACGCGCAGCGAGGCGGGGTGGCGGTGCTCAGCCAGGTGGACGGCGCGAGATGGCTGTCGCTGGAGGGCCGCGCGAGCGTCAACACCGACAAAGAAGCCGTCCGCGACGCGGAGCTTCGCTACGCACAGCGCTACCGCACGCCACGGGAGAACCCTCGGCGTGTGGTGATCGAGGTCCAGATCGAGCGGGTGCTCGGCTCGTCGGACCTGCTCGACCGCTCCGCCGGCTAGCTCGGGGGTGTCCCTGGATCAGCACCGATCCACAACGGCTCACGCCGGCGGGACGACTATCAGCTCGTGCGGTCGGTTATTTACCGACTCAGCCCCGTCGGCGGTGACGACGACGATGTCCTCGATGCGTGCCCCCCACCGCCCCGGGAAATAGATGCCTGGCTCGACCGAAAACGCCATGCCCTCCTGCAGCGGCAGCGGGTTGCCGGCGACGATGTAGGGCTCCTCGTGGACCGACAGCCCGATGCCGTGACCGGTGCGGTGCACGAACATCTCCGCCAGCCCGGCTTCGGCCAGCACGTCGCGGGCGGCTGCGTCCACCTGCTCGGCCGTCACACCTGGCCGGACCGCCCCCACCGCGGCCTGCTGTGCTCGCCGCAGCACTGAGTACTGCTGCGCTACTTCGGGTTCCGGCTCTCCGAGACTGTAGGTGCGCGTCGAGTCGGAGTTGTACCCCGGCTCGTAGGCGCCGCCGATATCGACGACGACCACATCGCCGTCCTGCAGTACCCGGTCAGAGAGTTCGTGGTGCGGGTCGGCCCCGTGCGGACCGGAGCCGACGATGATAAATGCCACCTCCGAATGACCCTCGTCGACAATGGCTTTGGCGATGTCGGCGGCCACGTCCGCCTCGGTCCGGCCGGGCACGAGGAACGCAGGTACCCGCGAGTGCACTCGATCGATGGCCCCGCCCGCCTTCCGCAACGCGTCGATCTCCGCCGCGTCCTTGACCATCCGCAGCTGTCGCAGCACGTCTGTGGCCAGCACCGGTGTGACGTGCAGCAACTCGGCCAACGGCAGCAGGTGTAGCGCAGGCATCGAATCGGTGACCGCCGTCGCGGCCGGTGCGCCACCCAGCGCGTCGACCACCAAACGATACGGGTCCTCGCCGTCAACCCAATCGGCAACGGACAGGCCGAGTTCCATCACCGCGGAATCCTTCAGCGCGGCCAGTTCGAGCCGCGGCACCACCACGGTCGGTGTGCCGGACGCCGGCAGCACCAGCGCGGTCAGCCGTTCGAACGTCTGCGCGCGCGAACCGATCAGATACCGCAGGTCGTATCCCGGAGTGATCACCAGCCCGGCCAGCCGTGCGGCACGGGCGGTCGCCGCGGCTTCCCGCAGCCGTCGGGCGTAGACGTCGGTGCTGAATCGGCTCGAAGTCATGGGCACGAGGCTAATCCCAGTCCGGATAGCAGGCGATCTCGATCAGGTTGCCATCCGGGTCGCGACAGTAATGCGACGTCATGGGGCCGAGCGCGCCGATCTTGGCGACCGGCCCGCTCGTGATCTGTACGCCGCACGCCCGAAGATGCGCGCCGACCGCCTCCACACTCGCCTCCGAGATGAAGCACAAGTCGAGCGAACCCGGCGCGTCCACGGCCGCGGTCTCCCAGTTCGGCGCGCCCGTCGGCCGGACGTTGATCTTCTGCTCACCGAACGTCAGCGCAAGCCGACCGTCCCCGTAGATCTCGCGCCGCATTCCCAGCACCCGGGCATACCAGTCCGCGGTGGCCTCGACATCGCGGCAGTTCAGCACGACATGGTCGATTCTGTCGACGGAAAGCGGCATATCTCAACGATATAACAGCCCTAAGGCTGTCTATCGTCGCAGCTCGGGAGGTAAATCCCCAACGTTGTCAGTGAAGGTATGTTGGAGTTAGCTAACTCTGGCAAGCGGGCCACCGGGCGCTACTAGACCGCCTGACCCCGGCCCGTCACCACTGGGTCGGCTGACCCCCGCCTTGCATCATCATGTTGCGGTTGATCTCGGCATTCACCGTGCCGTCGGGCCAGGCGATGGTCCTGAAGCTGATGTCCAGGAACTCGCGCGGCGATGCTGATGTAGCGACGGGTCAATCTGGAACGATCTGCGTTACCGTTGCGGTGATCTGCGCCGACGACGAGGACGTGGAGATGAAGTCCTGTTCGGTGTTGAATTTCCCGTTAACGACTTTGATGTTGCCGGTCTTAGGGTTGTCGCCGCCCTCGACTTGATAGATCAACGTAAACGATTGCCCGTCCAGTGAGCCGGATCCGGTATGGACGGGGTTGATCCGGTAGGTGATGTTGCATCCCGCGCTGCCGAAGCAGTCCCGCGATAGCTCGATCACGTTAAGCGTGAAGTCGGACGGCTGCGGCAGCGCCGCCTCCGTGGTGGTTGTGGGCGAGTAGGTGTTGCCACCGTAATAGGACGATGTGCTGGTCCCGTTGGGGATCGGTTTGCCGCCGTCTGGCGGTAGATAGCAGCCGCCCAGCGCAAGCGCGATGGCGGCCCCCCGATCACGATCCTCGTCTTCATTTGTATCCCCCTTTGCGCCTTCACTGATTTTCGGTGCGGTTCGCTGATTACTCAAGGCCCTTCAGCTGGTCGCGTGTTGCGGTTGATCTCCGCGTTCACCTTGTCGCCGTTGTCCTTGCCGTAGAAGTTCTGGGTGTCGACGTGAACCCCGTGGTACTCCCCGATGTTGTTGCCGCCCCTGCTTCTGAACACCGTTGGTGTCCTGGGCTTAAGCGGGGGTGCTCTGCCCCCGCGGACATTCCCGCGCTGTCCTCCTAGGCAACGCTTGAAAGTGAGCCCGAAAGTTGACGACAAAAATTGCGATTAGCGAGCATCTTGCCGCTACACCCTGAATGCCGCTGCAACGAATATCCACAATCTCGTTCGAGTTGGGCGCAGTTACATTAAGAGTCCCTTGCAGTGCTATGCAAAGCTTGCCACCTGCAGCGGTTACCCCCACCTGGTCTAAAACTGTAGCTCCGTCCAGCGTTGTTAAATATGCGACTGCGTTTCCTACTGGTAAGGGCATATCAACCGCCAGTCTGCCCAATACAAGGTAGGTTCCTGTATTGGGAACACGCAACTGCACGACTACAGTTGGGGGACTAACATTGTCCAAATTAACACCGGTATTAGTCTGCTGATATACACTGACGGTCATGATCAGTCCTCCATTGGGAAAATAGCGGCGCGGCCCTTTGCCTGGAACCTATGAGTGAAAATTTGCGGTTCCCGGCGAGTGAGCTAGTGACATCGACTAGCCGGTGCGCAACCCCCTTTCGGGTTGGTGGGCCAGGGGACCGCGATGCCACGTCTCATGGTGTGTTATGCGGCTATTCAGGCGGGCTAAGTGTAGGGCGTACCACCGACAGCGACACCCGCATTCGTCAGCGTCGATCGAGCAAAAGTTTCCAGCTCGGCGACCGGCGTGGTGCCGACCTTCGCGCCCAGTACAGGTGACCGTCGTACGGAACCCGGAGCGGTTGTTTCACAACGACTTTCACGGGTTGCACCCGCCGAGCCGATCACGCGGCACGCCGGCGGCGGCCAACGGAAGATCAGGCCTGTAATCTCGCCTAGCTTCGCGCCGTCGCTGGTTAGGTGAATGACGTTGCCGTCAGCGTCGATTGGGTCGCCATTCTCGTTGTCGAAGGTTGGCATGGCGGATTCGATGATCATTAGATCCGTGCCAGATGTCTCATTGCGCCATTGTCGATGCGGCTGACCTCCCACACCTAGGGCAACTGGTCCGTATCCCGTGGGACGGTCGACACTCAGCCATCGCATCTGACCGCGCCGAAAACCCCATCGCGTTAGGCTGAATCATGTCCGCAGACGACGCTCCGGTGACCGTGCTCAGCGAAGACGAGTGCTGGAGTTTGCTATCAAGCATGTCCTTAGGCCGAATAGTCACGATCCTGGGCGGGAAGCCCGAAATCTTCCCGGTCAACTTCGCCACCCAACGCCGGACGGTGCTCTTCCGAACTGCCCAGGGCACCAAGCTGTACAGCGCCGTGATGGGCGACTGGGTAGCTTTCGAGGCCGACTACCACGATCCTCCCCTCACCTACGGGTGGAGCGTCATCATCAAGGGCAGAGCACACGTGCTGTCGGCCAACGCCGACATCTTAGACGCCGAGGAAGCGCCGTTGCGGTCGTGGATTGCGACGTTGAAGCCTCTCTACGTACGGGTGATCGCCTCGGAAATCACCGGCCGGCGGTTCAAGTTCGGCCCCGAACCGGATCACGAAACAATCATCAGTTGACGACTGCTGCGCGACGTGGCAGCAAAATCATGACACGTGGCCTATGACCTCGTGTAACTCAGATTCAGTCATTTCGGTGAGCATAGGTAACGCTTACTGCTTACTGGTCGACGTTCGTGGTGGTGGGCTGTGCTCAAGAATGTTCCTGTTGATCCAGCGATCCTGTATTTGCAGCCGGGGCATCACTGCTCGGAATCGTCACAATCCGCAGGTAACAGGCCATTTTCGAGTGATACCGCGTTGTACATGTGTCACTCGAAGGCCGTCCGCCAAAAGTTTCGGCCACAGGCTGTCGCCGCGATTGGTGGTTGCTAAAAAAACGCGCTAGGGCACCGGTTGCTAAAAAACGCACCTTTGCCGTATTACTTGTTTGCTAGATGGCCACTGCTCACAGCTGAGTATGGCTGGATGTCGCTGCGCCGCAACGCATTTAAACCGCCCCCAATGTTGCCAGTGTGCACCGCTTATCAGTTAGCCTGGAACCTGGCTTTCCTCGACCACCCAACAGCAGGTCAAGGATGGTTGTGCCAGTGCCTAGGCACTCCTCGGGCCGCCCTACTCGGGCACTCCCCGGGCACTCCCCGGGTCCTCCTCGGGTCCTCTTTGGGCACTCCGTGGGCACTCCTCGGGTCCTACTCTCTCTGGGTTTGTCAACCATCCCTTACCGACCCGACCATCCGACCCCATCCCTTTGGGTTCCTCTTGGGTCCTGATGCAGGTACCTTCGGGCCGTAGGCCTGCATGTGGTCGGCACCGCCTCGAAAATGGGCGCCGGCATACTTCCAGGCCGGTGACCGGTCGATATGACTGGCCGCGCCCGGCATCACCTTCCTGTGGTTCATCGGTGTCGTGCGCGATGGCCTCGGACGCTTCGAGGACCGTGAATACCACCGAGATAAGACCAACGTGGGCAGCCCGACAATCACCAGCAGCGCGAAGTTCTTCACCTCGCATTCAGCTTTAGCACGCGACGCACGCTGGCGAAATCACGAGAGTCGGCGACATAGACGTTCCCAGCTCTATCCACGATTACCCCAAGCGGGTTGACGAGACCACTAAACGGCAACGGGGTAGCGAAACTGCCGCGAAAGGTCATCGACAAAGCAACTACTTCCGCGCCGCCTGCCGACGCATATCAGCCTGAGCCGTCACCGCGTCCTCAGGCGTCATCATCCCTGCACCCGGCGGTTCGGTCGGTGCCAGCGGTACCAGATTGGCCATTGCTTGCACGCTATCTTCGCCAGTGGTGTTGGGGTCGCGCCAATCCGGCTGTCAGCGCACCGGCAGTTTCACCACTCGATTGTTGAATTCGTCGTAACGTAGACGCCCCCGGGCGGTGCCCACCGCTACACCGTCGGGGGCTATCGAGGCGGGTGAAGGGCAGCAACCGGGTCGGGGTGCTCGACTCGGCAGTTTCACCACCCGATTGTTGTTGCGGTCGGCGACGTAGACGGCGCCGGTGGCGTCCACCGACCTTAGTCGCGGAGTTCGAAAACCTCAGTCAACGGTCGCCGTGGTGTGGCGGGGGGCGACCCTTCCAGGACGGGTGTCACCCCGACGCGGATCAGCACCTGGGGACGAGCCTCCCTTGCGGTTAGCGTGGCGACGATGTGCCGGCTGGTAGCGAGCTCCGTCATGTGTGTCAGCGTGCAGGTGGCCATGCCAGCCATCGTGCACTCGAGCAATACGGTGGACAGCACTTCGCCGCATCCCAATGCGTCGTTGCGCGAGTCCTCCTCTGTAGATAAGACAAGTACTTTCGACTGGTCTTTGTGAATCCCGGCGCGGCGTTCGTTATGAGCGCTGACCGGGAATGCGCGTCCGACATCGACTCGTTCACTTTCGGTGGCCGAGACTAGCGCGGTGCGCGGAATCCCCTCAGAAGTTTCGAACCACCCTGTCCACCAATTCAATTCGGCGTGGTATGGGGAGTCGTATAGGCGCAGCGATTCAGTGAGTTTCGAGGCTTCCGCCAGTTCCGGCCGCGCATCGTTGGATAGCACGTCGAGGTAGGCGACGCTGTCGTCGACAATGCGGCGCAACTCCGGCTCGAGTGATTCCCAGTCCGTCGGCGCGGCGAGCGGAAGCCGGTCGGTGCGGCGGCGCAGGATGGCGTCGGCGCGATGGCGGTAAGTGTCGGTGGCGGAGGTCATCGGGCTGAAATGGATGGACGCCAGGTGGTCGAGGTTGTTCGGGTCGGGAAATCGGTCAACGTTGGCCGTCCAGCCAGCGGCGGCCATCGCGACGCGGAAGTGATCGAGCACGGCGCCACAGCTGATGAGCGCCTGACGGCCCGAGCGGTCGGCGGAGGGCAGAATCGAGCTCGGATCGAGAAAAAGGTGGACTGCGGCATGATCAGCCACCCAGCGCCAGGGCTGGCTGTTGTGCAACGACGGGGCGCGGCAGGCTAGCTGCACCGCGGTCTTGATGACCTCAGTGTTCACCATCGCCCGTGTTCACCATCGCCTCAGGCATGATCGACTCCGCTTTTGTCTCTGATGCCACCATCGGGGACTCTAGTACACGGCACCAGGGTCAATCGGCCATAGACCTGGCATAGCGCGAGCGTCGGCTCGATCGCGCTGGTCGGGTGGGCGTTGGGCAGTGCGGTTGAGGGCTTGGCCGGCCTGATCGTCATCTGGCGGTTCAACCGGCTCGCGGACCCTGTCGCCGACCGCGGAACGCCGGTCCCAACGCGCGGTCGCAACGTCGTTGTGGCTGCTGGCGCCGTATGTCGCGGCGGAATCGGTGCGCGACCTGTTCACTGGCCACCGCGCGGAGTCCAGCCTGATCGGTATTGTGCTCACCGCGGTCGCGAACCCGTCCGCCGTCCGGCCCAAAACACCCCCCTTAAGGGGGTGTGGTGTATCGGGGACGAAACAGAACGCTAATATTTTTCCAAAACTTGACGAGCCACGAATACGCCCGACAAGCGGTCGGCTGGGCGGTCGCGACGGGGATTTTTACCCACCCCCTCCCTGAGTTGGGCAACGAGGGGTTAGCTGACATAGTTCAGGCTGGTCATCATCCCGGCTTCTTGATGATAGGTGTTGTGGCAGTGCAGCATCCAGATGCCGGGATTGTCCGCAACTAGCGCGACGCTGACCGTTCGCATAGGCAGCACGAGGGTGCTGTCTTTGCGTGCGCCGAGGCTGCCGTCGGGCCTGATGATCTGGAAGGTGTGTCCGTGCAGGTGCATTGGATGCCACATCATCGTCCTGTTGGTAAAGGTAAGCGTGGCCCGTTGTCCCTGGCTGATCGTCAAGGGTCGGTTATTCGGATAGGGCTGCCCGTTGATTGCCCAGTCGTAGCTCATCATCCCGCCGGATAGATCAGCCGAAAGGGTGGGATCCGCTTTGGCGGTTCCCAACCCGGCCTGCGGCGTGGCCGAAAACATGTCGACGGTGCCCACTCGCCGATTGAGTTCGGCGGGCAGAAATCCGGCGTCAGGCGCAGTCCCTGCGCCGGTGGATAGCAGCGCACGCGCCAGCGCATTCTTACCTTCGGCGGCCGCCACCAACGGGAAGACCCCGTCACCGGCCGTGACGATAACGTCATAGCGTTCACTCATGCCCAGCAGTACCGCATCGACCTCGGTGGGTACAACGGGGTAGCCGTCGGTTTGGGTGACGGTCATCGAGTGCCCAGCGAGCGCCACGCGGAAGGCGGTGTCAGAGCCGGCGTTGATGATGCGGATTCGGATTCGCTGACCGGGCTTGGCGGTGAAGGTCGTCGGCGCTGCGGGGATTCGCCCGTTAATTAAGTAGTAGGGGTAGCTGACATCGCCCGCATCGCCGCCGAGCAGGCTGCTGGTGCCGACGCCGGACATCATCCCCATGTGACCCATGCGGTGATTGCGCAGATCGTCGTAGATCGCCTGAGGTGTCTTGCCGATGCCGTCGGTCCAGTCGTCGAGCATGACGATCCATTCCCCGTCATAGTCCCCCGGTTCGAGGGGGTCGTCGACGATCACCGGCAGATACAAGCCGTAGTCGGCGTCGAGGCCAGCGTGCGGGTGTGCCCAGTAAGTGCCTGGATGCGGGACTGAGAATCGGTAGGTGAAGTCTCGGCCAGGGTCGATGTTGGGACTAGCCGGGTCTGCGCCATCCATGTCGTTGCGCAAGGCGATGCCGTGCCAATGCACAGAGGTGGGGTGGTCAAGTCGGTTGGTGACGGTGACCGCCACCTCATCTCCGACGTTGGCGCGGATCGGCGGGCCGGGGATGGCGCTGCCGTTGGCCAGCGTGCGGGCATTGGCACCGCCGAGGTCGATCATGGCCGGCTGCGGTGTCAAGGTCGCGGTGACGGTGCGGCCAGTGTGGGGCCGTGCCGCCTCGGCAGCGGCGATGGCTTTATCGAGGCTGACTGTCGGGTTCGTCGAGTAGCTCGATGTCGGGTTCGTCGAGCGACCACAGGCGACGAGCGCGAATCCACCGGCTAACGTATCTGCGACGAACTCCCGCCGGCTTAGACGAACTCGATTCCAGCGTGATTCCGGCATCAGGGCCTCGCTTCGATACTGCGCTGGGGCGGTGGCAATTCCGGTTCCGGTGCGTGCTCCTAAGAGGTAATCCATTCAGATCACCTGCCTGCCGCACAGTGAAGGGATCTACGGCCGTGGTGTGCTCGGGGCCGTTGTTGTGGGCGAGGTTTGACCGGGTCCCATCATGCCGCCGGGTCCCATCATGCCGCCGGGTCCGGTCTGCCCGCCCGGTCCCATTTGACCGCCGTAATAACCGCCATGCCAGCCGTGGTGACCGCCATAGTGCCCACCGGAGGACCAGCCAAGGAAGAACCCGGAGAAGAAGACCACCGCGACGACGAACACGACGCCGGCGATGATGCCTACCCACGCCAAGGCTTGACTCAGCCGACGCGGCCGGTCGTATCCGTCGTCGTACCGAGGTTGCCCCGCCCGTGATTCAGGTGTTTCGGTCATATTTAGAATGATGGCGCTGATATACCCCCCGAGGGTAGGGCCTATCGGCCCTATTAAGGGCCCGCCGCCCGAGGGCACGCTGACGTTGCCTGTAGTTGCCTACGTAAGCGTCTCGGAGGGATGCGGCGATGATGTCCGACGGCTGGATGTGGGGGAACGGCTGGGGCTGGGCCGGCTGGGTCCTGATTTGCGTTGTGATGGTGTTGTTCTGGGCGGGAGTGATCGCCGCTGGTCGCCCGGCTTGCTCCCGTCGAAAACGTGCCCGTCAAAGCAGTCGGTCCGGCCAAGCTTGAAAGCGCATAGGAGGCCGACTGGCACTGGTACCACCAGTGCGCGCCATTCTCAGAACTAAAGTTATGAGACACATTGGGTGAGTAGCTCAACGGTACTGGCAGGATGACGTCATGCCCGCTCCCCTGCTGCTGCTCGACGGCGCCAGCATGTGGTTTCGCTCCTACTTCGGAGTGCCGCGATCGATCACCTCGCCCGACGGTCGCCCCGTCAACGCCCTGCGCGGATTCTTCGACACCGTTGCAGCGCTGATCACCCGGGAGCGACCGGGCCGGCTGGTGGTGGCCCTGGATCTGGACTGGCGTCCGCAGTTCCGGGTGGACCGCATCGCGTCGTACAAGGCCCACCGCGTCGCCGAGCCCCAGCCCGATGGCGAGCCGGACATCGAAGAGGTTCCCGACGAGCTCACCCCGCAGGTCGACATGATTCTGGAAATGCTGGACGCATTCGGCATCGCCACGGCAGGGGCCGCGGGGTTTGAGGCCGACGACGTGCTCGGCACGCTGGCCGCGGCTGAGCGACGCGACCGCGTCATCGTGGCGAGCGGCGACCGCGACCTGCTTCAAGTCGTGACCGACCAACCCGTGCCGGTGCGGGTGCTCTACCTCGGTCGCGGGCTGATGAAGGCCACGATGTTCGGGCCCGCTGAAGTGGCCGAGCGGTACGGGGTGCCGGTCAACCGTGCCGGTCCCGCGTACGCCGAATTGGCGCTGCTGCGCGGCGACCCGTCCGACGGGCTGCCCGGCGTCGCGGGTATCGGGGAGAAAACCGCCGCCACGCTGCTGGCACAGTACGGCTCGCTGGACGACATCCTGGCCGCCGCGCGCAACCCAAAGTCCAAAATTTCCAAGGCTTCTCGGCCCAAACTGTTGGACGCCGAAGACTACATCGAAGCGGCCCGACCTGTCGTGCGGGTGGCGATCGACAGTCCGGTCAGGCTCTCGACCGGCACCGACACGCTCCCGCTGGCGGCGGCCCACCCGAGGAAGGTCGCCGAGCTCGCGAAGAAGTACGGCGTCGGCTCGTCGGTCGGCAGGCTGCAGAAGGCCCTCGACGCACTCCCCGGTTGAATTACTTCGGCCGGCCGACCTCGTAGGTGCCGTTGTTGTCCTGGAACGTCACGGTCACCTGCCGCTTGGTCCCGTCGATGCTGACCTCGCAGTTGAAGGTGTCACCCTTCTTGACGGCGGGGTTTTGACCGTTGTTGCACTTGACGTCCTTGACGTTCTTGGCGCCGTAGCCGTTGGTCTCGTCGGAGAGCACCTGTTGCACCCCGGTCTGCGCCTTGTTCACGTCGAGTTTGGTGGTGACGAAGAACCCGGGCTTCCAGAAACCCAGTACCAACACCACCGCGATGATGATCGCGGCCACCACGCCAACGACGGTCCCGATGAGGCCGAGCGAACGCTTCGACGGCTGCTCGGCGCCGGGCTGTCCATACGGGGGGAATTGCCCGTACTGGCCCGGCTGACCGTACTGCCCGGGTTGCTGACCGTAGTCGGGCTGCTGTCCGTATTGCCCCGGCTGAGCGTATTGGCCAGGCTGACCATACTGACCCGGTTGACCGTACTGGCCAGGCTGACCGTACTGACCGGGCTGACCGTACTGACCGTACTGGCCGGGCTGACCGAACTGTTCGCTGGGCGGATACTGCTGGGGCGGCGCATATGACGGCGTCGGCTGCGGCTCATGGGACGGATAGTGTGGCGGTGTGTAGCCGGGCTGCTGCCAGCCCTGCTGCTCCTGCGATCCGGACGGCTGCTCCTGACCGTGCTCGGCCTGGCCCGACTCCTGACCGTGCTCGGGCTGACCCGACTCCTGACCGTGCTCTGGCTGGCCCGACTCCTGACCGTGCTCAGGCTGGCCCGACGGTGGTGGTGCCCACGGCTCGTTCGGGTCAGATCCCTGCGGTCCGCTCATCGTGTCTCCATTTCGTCAGCCGGTGTCCGTGTGTTACCTTACCCGCCATCAACTGCGACGACGCCGCGCCGAATGTCGTCGATCGCCCGTTTCGCGGCATTGCGCAGCGGCTTTTCGGGAGCGACGTTGCGGAGCTGATCGAGCAGATCGAGCACCTGTCGGCACCAGCGCACAAAATCGCCCGCTTGAAGCGGTGTCCCGCTTGCGGCCATATCTGATGCCGCCAATGCGGCGGCGAGATTCCCGGTGGTCGCCCAGCGGTAGATCGCCGTGACGAACCCCTCGTCGGGTTCCCGGCTGAGGCTGATTCGGTGCCTTTGCTCATCGCCCCGGATCGCCGCCGACAGCCGGCCGATGTGCGCGAGTGCCCGCCGCAGTGGGGCGGTCGGCACCTCGGTAGGCCGCGGCGCCGCCGGTCCGTCCCCGCCGCGTGATTCGTACACGACCGCAGAGACCACCGCAGCCAGTTCCGCGGGACCCAGCCCCGTCCACGCACGGCTGCGCAGGCACTCGGCCACCAACAGGTCGCTCTCTGAGTAGATCCGGGCAAGGAGGCGACCGTCGTCGGTCACGCGCAACGAACCGTCGGCGTCGGTTTCGATGAATTTCCGCTCGGTCAGCAGCCCGACGATGCGGTCGAAAGTACGCGCCAGCGAGTTCGTCGCCGCGGCGACCTTGCGGCGCAGCTGCTCGTTCTCGCGTTCGATGCGCAGATACCGTTCCGCGAGCCGCATTTTCGCTTCCCGATCCGGGATCTGGTGAGCGGGGTGGCGTCGCAATTGCTCACGTAGTGAACGAAGTTCGGGATCAATGTCCGGCTCGCCACCGTCGCGGCCCTTGCGGCTCGGCAGGTCCAGACCGGCGGCGGCTGACCGCAACGCCGACGCGACGTCGCGGCGCACCCGCGGCTGACGGTGCTCTACGCGCTTGGGGAGTGTCATCGATCCCAGCGGCGGCGGCGCGCCGGCGTAGTCCGCCGACGAGATCCGCCCGGCCCAGCGGTTTTCGGTGAGCACCAGGGGTCGCGGATCGGCCGTATCGCGGTCAGGTTCCAGCACCACCGCCAGGCCGCCGCGGCGACCATGCGTGATCGAGATGATGTCGCCGCGGCGCAGCGCGGACAGTGCGTCGTTGGCAGCCTGGCGTCGCTGCAGCCGCGACGCTCGGGACTGTGCGCGTTCCAGCTCGGTAATCTTCGCGCGAAGCCGCGCGTAGTCGAGAATCACATCGGCGTCATCGCCGAGTTCAGCCTTGATCTCGGCAAGCAGACGTTCACCGCGGTTGATGGCGCGCACCAGGCCCACCACCGACCGATCCGCCTGGTACTGCGCGAACGAGCGCTCCAGCAGCCCGTGCGCCTGCTCCGGGCCCATCCGCTGGACCAGGTTGATCGTCATGTTGTAGGTCGGTGAGAAGGAGCTGCGCAGCGGGAATGTGCGCGTCGAGGCCAGCCCCGCCACCTCGACGGGATCGATGTCCGGATGCCAGATCACGACGGCGTGGCCCTCGACGTCGATGCCGCGCCGGCCCGCACGCCCGGTGAGCTGCGTGTACTCGCCCGGTGTCAGCTTGACGTGCTGCTCGCCGTTGAACTTCACCAGCCGCTCCAGAACCACCGTCCGGGCCGGCATATTGATGCCCAGCGCGAGCGTCTCGGTGGCGAACACCGCCTTGATGAGCCCCGCGGTGAAGAGCTCCTCGACGGTGTGCCGGAAGATCGGCAGCATGCCGGCGTGGTGGGCAGCCAGCCCCCGCAGCAGGCCCTCCCGCCAGTCGTGGTAGCCGAGCACGGCGAGGTCGGCGTCGGACAGTTCGGCGGTGCGACGATCGATGACCTCGGCGATGCGCTCGCGTTCTTCGTCGGTGGTGAGACGCAGCGGCGAGCGCAGGCATTGCGCGACCGCCGCGTCACAGCCGGCACGGGAGAACACGAAAGTGATCGCCGGCAGCAGACCGTCGACGTCGAGCAGCCTGATCACCTCTGAGCGCGACGGGGGCCGGTACAGACTGGACCACTGGCCGCGCCGACCTCGGGGCTGCCAGTCGGCCAGCCGGTCGGCCTCGCGCCGGTGGGCGATGTGCTGCAGCAGCGCCGGATTGACCTCTGTACCGCGGCCTGCGTCGTCTGGGCCGCCACGGCCTGAGTAGTCGAACAGGTCGAAAAGCCGCTTTCCGACCAGCATGTGCTGCCACAGTGGCACTGGGCGGTGCTCGTCGACCACGACGGTGGTGTCGCCGCGCACGGTCTGGATCCACCCGCCGAACTCCTCGGCATTGCTGACCGTCGCCGAGAGGCTGACGAGCCGGACCTCCTCCGGCAGGTTGAGAATCACCTCTTCCCACACCGCGCCACGCATCCGGTCGGCAAGGAAATGCACCTCATCCATGACGACGTACGAAAGCCCTTGCAGGGCAGGCGAATCGGCGTAGATCATGTTGCGCAGCACTTCGGTGGTCATGACGACGACCGGTGCGTCACCGTTCACTGACACGTCGCCGGTGAGCAACCCGATCCGCTCGGGGCCGTAGCGCTGGACCAGATCGCTGTGCTTCTGGTTACTGAGGGCTTTGATCGGCGTGGTGTAGAAGCACTTGCGGCCGGCGGCCAGCGCCAGGTGCACGGCGAATTCGCCGACCACCGTCTTGCCTGCACCGGTCGGCGCGCAGACCAGTACGCCGTGCCCGCGTTCCAGCGCCTCGCATGCCTGTCGCTGGAACGGGTCGAGCTCGAACGGCAGCAGTGCAGTGAACTGCGCCAGCTCGTGACCGGCTGTTTCCGTACTACTCACGGCTTACCTACACGTCGTCAGGTGGCGCGACCCGCGACGGCGAAGGGACCGCCGAGGGTGGCTCGATCGGCGAGGCCTGGTCGTCGGGCAGCGCCGCGAGCGCGGCCGCCTCGCTCTTGGCCTTGCGCTTGTCGTGTACCCGCGCCACTTGAATCGCAAGCTCCAGCAGAAGCGTCAACGCGAGGCCCAGCGCGATCATCGAAAACGGGTCGGAGCCCGGGGTGGCGATGGCGGCGAACACGAACATGCCGAAGATCAGCCCCCGCCGCCAGCTTTTCAGCTTCGCATAGCTGATCACGCCGACGAGGTTGAGCATGATGATCAGCAAGGGGAACTCGAAGCTGACGCCGAACACCAGCAGCAAGTTGAGCAAGAACCCGAAATATTTGTCGCCGGACAGCGCAGTCACCTGAACGTCGCTGCCGACCGTCAGGAGAAAATGCAGCGCCTTGGCCAGCACCACGTATGCCAGCACCGCGCCGGCCACGAACAGCACCGCTGCGCAGGTGACGAACAACGTCGCGAACCGGCGCTCGTTTTTGTAGAGCCCCGGTGTGATGAACGCCCACAGCTCGTACAGCCAGATCGGGCAAGCCAGCACGATGCCTGCGGTCAGGCCGACCTTGAGCCGCAGCATGAACTGGTCGAACGGCGCGGTCGCCAGCAGGCGGCAGCCGCCGTCAGCGCTGATGTCGGCCCGGGCGGAAGCCGGCAGTGAGCAGTACGGGTGGCGCAACCAGTCGCCGAGGCTCTCGAGCCCGAACATTCCGTGGCTGTACCAGACGAAACCCAGGATCGTGGTGACCGCGACGCCGGCGATCGAGATCAGCAGCCGGGCACGAAGCTCGCGAAGATGTTCGACGAGCGACATCGTCCCGTCGGGATTGGCGCGGCTGCGGCGGCGACGGGGGTCGAGTCGACGCAGGAAACCCGGTGCTTTCACAGGCGGTGTTCAGTTTCGCCACGCCTGACGGCGGGACGTGGAGGGCGCGGTGTCAGGCTGGTCGGGCGTCGGTGTGGGTTTGCTCGGGAGCGGGAGGCGCGGGATTTTCGACACGCTCCGACTGCACGGGAGTCGCGGGCGGCGGGGCCGGTTGCGACTTGCCTTCGCTCTGCAGTTCGCGCACCTCGGACTTGAAGATGCGCAGCGACTTGCCGAGCGAGCGGGCCGCGTCGGGGAGCTTCTTGGAACCGAACAACACGATCACCACCACGGCGATGATCGCCCAGTGCCAAGGACTGAGACTGCCCATTTCATTACCTCCAGACGTCGACTCGATGCTACCGCAGCGGGGCGGCCTCGTAGGCCTCCAGCGCCGCGGCCGCGCTGCGCCGCACCCGCTCGGCCAGCGACTCAGGCGCCAGCACCTGTACCGAAGATCCGAAGCCGAGCACCAGCCGTGCCATCCATTCCTCGGAGGCGTACGTCATCGCCGCCTCACACGAGCCGTCCGCTATCTCCGTGATCACCCGCATGGGGTAGTAGTCGAACATCCATGAGGCCTCCGGGGCGACACGCAGCGTCGCCGAGGGCAGTGACGGATCGCCGTCGAACAGCGAGGTGTGCGGCCCCTCTTGCACCGCCGGTGGCGGCGGCGCCGACGGTTCGTCGAGCCCCCGCGCGTCGTCGATACGGTCGAACCGGAACAACCGGACCCCCTCGCCGGCGCGGCACCAGGCCTCCAGATAGCTCTGGTCGCCGACCAACACGATGCGGATCGGGTCGACCACGCGGCGCGACGACGTGTCCCGTGACGCCGAGTAATATTCGATCGCCAGCGCGCGACGTCGGCGCAGTGCGTCACGAACAGCCGCCGCGGATGGGCTCTCGACGGCCGTGGCCGCGGCAGGCATCGTCGCGTGCCCCGCCTCACCGGCCGCCGACTCGATCTTCGCGATCGCGCTGCGGGCGGCCTCGGGATCGACCATGCCGGGCACCTCGGCCAGGGCTCGCAGCGCCACCAGCAGGGCCGTCGCCTCGGGCGACGTCAGCCGCAGCGGCCGGTCGATGCCGGCCGAGAAGGTGACCTCGATGCTCTCCTCCGAGAACGACAGGTCGATCAGGTCGCCGGGGCCGTAGCCTGGCAGCCCGCACATCCACAGTTGATTGAGGTCGGCCATCAACTGCTTGGTGCTAACACCGAGGTCGGCAGCCGCCTCAGCGGCGCTGATACCGGGATTGGCCTGGAAGTACGGCACCATGTTGAGAAGCCGGACGAGCCGCGTCTGCAGTTGGCTCATGCCGGCACCTGTCCCGCCTGGGCCCGCAATCGGGCCAGCACCTCGTCGCGCAGCGATTCGGGTTCCAGAACTACCGCATCGGGCCCGTACCCGGCGACCTCGCGGGCCAGCCGATCCAGTGAGCCGATGTCGATCGCCAGCACGTCGCCCTGTTGGCCGTTCACCACGGCATGGTCCACGACGGCGCCGGCGCGGCGCAACGCGGTGGCGCGGTCGGCGGCGACCCAGACCCTGGCCTCGACGCCGGACGGCGCCTCGCCGACGGCCCGGGCGACGATCTGACGCGGGTCGACGTCGTCGGGCTTGCTCACCGCGCCGGCTGGACCGATCGGCGTCACCTCGGCCCCGATCCGCGACAGCCGGAAGGTGCGGACCGCGTCGCGGTCACGGTCGCGGCCCACCAGATACCAGCGGCCGCGGTCGGTGACGACGCCCCACGGCTCCACCGTGCGGGTGCTGTATGGCTCGGCGCGCGATGAGCGGTGCTGGAACTGCACGCCCTGTCCGGAGTCGATGGCGGACAACAGGATTCCGAGGACGGATTCCGATGCCCGGATGCCGGGCAGCGCCGACGCCGACGTGATCGCCACGCTGTCGGGCGCGTCGACGTCGACGCCGGCGGCCCGCAACTTCAGCAGCGCACCCTGGGTGGCGGTGATCAGCTCCGGCGACTGCCACAGCTGGATGGCCACCGCGACTGCGGCCGTCTCGTCAGCGGTGAGCTCTATGTCAGGCAGCGAGTACGCGTCGCGCTTGATCCGATAGCCCTCGGTGGAGTCCAGCCGCGACACGCGGCCGGTCTCCAGCGGGATGCCGAGATCGCGCAGTTCGTTCTTGTCGCGCTCGAACATCCGCGAGAACGCCTCGTCACTGGTGCTGTCGGCGTAGCCGTACACCGTCTGGCGGATTCGCTCCGCGGTGATGTAGGTGCGAGTCGACAGCAGCGCGATGACCAGGTTCATCAGCCGCTCGACTTTGGAGATGCCCACTTGTCCCAGCTTAAGTCCGATCGCCCGGCTCCTCTTCACGCCGCTCCGCGGCACGCATCATCGTCGGGCGGGGGGTTACATGCTGGCGATCAGCCGCTTGACCCGCTCGTCCACTGACCGGAACGGATCTTTGCACAGCACCGTGCGCTGGGCCTGGTCGTTGAGTTTGAGGTGCACCCAATCGACCGTGAAGTCGCGCCCGGCTTCCTGCGCAGCGCTGATGAACTCGCCGCGCAGCTTGGCACGGGTGGTCTGCGGCGGGGTGTCGACAGCCTCTTCGATCTCCTCGTCGGTGGTGATCCGCGAGGCCAGGCCCTTGCGCTGCAGCAGGTCGAACACCCCGCGACCGCGCTTGATGTCGTGATAGGCCAGATCGAGCTGGGAGATCTTCGGATCCGACAGCTCCATGTTGTAGCGGTCCTGGTAGCGCTGGAACAGCTTGCGCTTGATCACCCAGTCGATCTCGGTGTCGACCTTGGCGAAGTCCTGGCTCTCGACCGCATCGAGCTGGCGGCCCCACAGGTCGACGACCTGCTCGATCTGCGCGTTGGGTTCGCGGGTCTGCAGGTGTTCGACGGCCCGCGTGTAGTACTCGCGTTGGATGTCCACTGCGCTGGCCTGTCGGCCGCCGGCCAGCCGCACCGGACGCCGGCCGGTCAGGTCATGGCTGACCTCGCGAATCGCCCGGATGGGGTTATCCAGCGAGAAGTCGCGGAACGCAACGCCCGACTCGATCATCTCCAGCACCAGCGCCGCGGTGCCTACCTTGAGCATCGTCGTGGTCTCACACATGTTGGAGTCGCCGACGATCACGTGCAGCCGGCGGTATTTCTCGGCGTCGGCGTGCGGCTCGTCTCGCGTGTTGATGATCGGCCGGCTGCGGGTGGTAGCCGACGAGACGCCCTCCCAGATGTGCTCGGCGCGCTGGCTCAGGCAGAACGTCGCAGCTTTGGGAGTTTGCAGGACCTTGCCGGCACCGCAGATCAGCTGGCGGGTGACCAGGAACGGCAGCAGTACATCTGAGATGCGGGAGAATTCGCCGGCCCGCACGATCAGATAGTTCTCGTGGCAACCGTAGGAGTTGCCGGCGGAGTCGGTGTTGTTCTTGAACAGGTAGATGTCACCCCCGATGCCTTCGTCGGCCAGCCGCTGCTCGGCGTCGATCAGCAGGTCCTCGAGCACCCGCTCGCCGGCGCGGTCATGGGTGACCAGCTGCACCAGGCTGTCGCACTCGGCGGTGGCGTACTCGGGGTGGGATCCCACATCGAGGTAGAGCCGGGCGCCGTTGCGCAGGAAAACGTTGGAACTGCGGCCCCACGACACCACCCGCCGGAACAGATAGCGGGCGACCTCGTCCGGAGACAGGCGACGATGGCCGTGGAACGTGCAGGTGACACCGAATTCGGTCTCGATGCCCATGATTCGCCGCTGCACCCAATCGAGCGTACTGGTTGCGTCGACCACACGGCGATCAACCCGGCTGCCGGAGCGTCGCCGCGACCCAGGATTCCGGGGCTTGCCGCTGCCGCGGGGACACTTCAACCCCGTCCGATGGGCTGTAGACAACGTCGGTGCGGTGTCGTGAGGGCGGCGTCCGACGGTGGGTAACTTCGGCGCAGAGTATCCCGTGAGTGTCAGGATTAAGCATGGGGGTAAAACGCATCACGATCTCGTGTCGCCAATTGCTCGACATCGCCGACCGGCTAGCCGACGCCGCCGAGGCGCTCGACGACATCCGTCCGATCGTGACCGGGCCGGATCAGTTCCCTGCCGGCGGAGCGTCAAAGTTCAACGGCTTCATGCGCGAACTGAACGAATGGGAGCTCGCCTTCCGGGCGGCCGCACACGATTCCGTGACCGAGCCGCCGGCCGATGATCGCGTCGAATGACGCCGCCAACGGCCGAACCGTGGTCAAGACTGCTCTGGCAGAAGGGGTTCCAGCGCGGAACCAGTGATCCGTCGAAAAGCCCGCCGTGGCCGGTTCTGGTCGAGCACCGCGACCTCGAGCGTCGACACGGCAAGCGTTCGCTGCTCAGAAGAACCCGGACCGTTGCCGCTGGTGCCGGCCTGCAGCGCGTTCACCGCGATGCGAACAGCGTCGCCCAGGCTCGCGTCCTCGGCGTAGGAATCCTTCAACGCGGCCGTAACCGGATCCGTGGTGCCGCCCATCACGACGTAGTGCGGCTCGTCGTTGATCGACCCGTCATAGGTGATCCGATAGAGCTCGGGCGGTTTGGTTTCACCGAAATGGGCCACCTCGGCTACGCACAGCTCCACTTCATACGGCTTGGCCTGTTCGGTGAAGATCGTGCCGAGCGTCTGCGCGTACACATTGGCCAGCTGCCTGCCGGTCACGTCGCGGCGGTCGTAGGCGTATCCGCGGGTGTCGGCGTACTGGATACCGCCACGGCGCAGGTTGTCGAATTCGTTGAACCGGCCCACCGCGGCAAAGCCGACCCGGTCGTATAGCTCGCTGATCTTCTGCAACGACCTCGACGGGTTCTCGGCGACGAACAACACGCCGTCGGCGTAGGCCAGCGCCAGGACGCTGCGCCCACGGGCGATGCCTTTGCGTGCGAGCTCCGAACGCTCGCGCATCGCCTGCTCCGGCGAGATGAAGTACGGGAAGCTCACGAGCCGCCCCGCAGGTCAGTGGGCTCAGCGACGTCGGGCCGCAACGTTTTTGAACGTGAACGACTTTCGATGACCTCCCGAGCCAATTCCGCGATCCGCGCTTCCGGCACCTCCGCGGCGCCCTCGGCACCGATCATGACCGCGGTGGGATAAATACCGCGAACCAGGTCGGGGCCACCCGTGGCGGAGTCGTCGTCGGCGGCGTCGTAAAGGCTCTCAACCGCGACCCGTAGCGCCGAATCCCCGTCGACCACCTGCGTATACAGCTTCTTGATCGCCGACCTGGCGAAGACCGACCCTGAGCCGACGCTCTGGTAGCCCTCTTCTTCGATGTTCCAGCCGCCTGCAGCATCGAACGACACAACCCGCCCCGCGCGCTCGGGGTCGGGGTCGTTGATGTCATAGCCGACCAGCAGCGGCAGCGCAACCAGGCCCTGCATCGCGGCACCGAGATTGCCGCGCACCATGATCGCCAGCCGGTTGACCTTTCCCCGAAACGTCAGCGGCACGCCTTCGACTTTTTCGTAGTGCTCCAACTCGACCGCGTACAGCCGGGCGAACTCGACCGCGATCGCGGCGGTGCCTGCAATGCCGGTCGCGGTGTAGTCGTCGGTGATATAGACCTTCTTGACATCCCGGCTGGCGATCATGCTGCCCTGCGTGGCGCGACGGTCACCCGCGATCAGCACACCGCCGGGATAGTTCAGCGCGACGATAGTGGTCCCGTGCGCCAGCTGCACACCTCCGGTCGCATCACCCATCCCGCTGACAGGCAGCAATTGAGGCGCCTGGCGGCGCAGGTAGTCAGAGAAAGACGACAAGTCGACAGGTACGGAGGTTGCTCCGGAGAAAGAGTTAGGTAAGGCCAGCTGCTCGCGGTGCGGCCAGGTCACTGTCCGCCCTTCTGGACGTACGCACGCACGAAATCTTCGGCGTTCTCTTCCAGGACGTCGTCGATCTCGTCGAGCAGGTCGTCGGTTTCCTCCGCCAGCTTGTCGCGACGCTCCTGCCCGGCGGCCGTGCTGTCGGTGAGGTCGTCGTCCTCGCCGCCACCACCGCCACGCTTGGTGTGCTCCTGAGCCATCGCTGCCTCCTGCGTTGTTCATCGGCGGGCTCACAGCGTGCCCGCCGGTTACTCCACACTACCGGTCAACGACCAAATTGCCTGGGATAGCTCACGTAGTGAGCTGCTCCACAAGGGCGGCGGCCGAGTCGACCGAGTCCAGCAGCGCCCCGACGTGCGCTTTGCTGCCGCGTAACGGCTCCAATGTCGGAATCCGGACCAGCGAGTCGCCGCCGAGGTCGAAGATTACCGAGTCCCAGCTGGCCGCGGCGATGTCGGCGCCGAAGCGACGCAGGCACTCGCCTCGGAAGTACGCGCGGGTGTCGGTGGGCGGGTTGTCGACCGCGTCGAGCACCTGCTGCTCGGTGACCAGCCGTTTCATCGATTCCCGGGCGACCAGCCGGTTGTACAGCCCCTTGTCGAGTCGCACGTCGGAGTACTGCAGGTCGACCAGGTGCAACCGCGGCGCCGACCAGCCGAGGTTCTCCCGCTGCCGGAACCCGTCTAGAAGCCGCAGCTTCGCCGGCCAGTCCAGCACGTCCGCGCACTCCATGGGGTCACGTTCCAGCAGGTCAAGGATGTGCGCCCAGGTCTCGACGATGTCGTTTGCGCGCGGGTCGGGATCGCGGCTGTCCACCAACTTGGCCACCCGGTCCAGGTAGATCCGCTGCAACGCCAGGCCGGTCAGCTCGCGACCATCGGCCAGCGCGACGGTGGCACGCAGCGTGGGATCGCGGCTGATTACGTGAACCGCATACACGGGCCTGGCCAGCGCGAGGTCGGAGAGGTCGATACCCTCCTCGATCAGGTCGAGGACCAGCGCCGTCGTACCCAGCTTCAAGTACGTCGACGTCTCGGCCAGGTTCGCGTCGCCGATGATGACGTGCAGCCGGCGATACTTGTCGGCGTCGGCGTGCGGCTCGTCGCGGGTGTTGATGATGCCCCGCTTGAGCGTGGTCTCAAGCCCGACCTCGACCTCGATGTAATCGGCCCGCTGCGACAGCTGGAAGCCCGGCTCATCCCCCGCCGGCCCGATCCCGACACGACCCGAGCCCACAACCACCTGTCGGGACACCAGAAAGGGCGTCAGGCCGGCGATGACCGCCGAGAACGGCGTTTGCCGGGACATCAGGTAGTTCTCGTGCGAGCCGTACGACGCGCCCTTGCCGTCGACGTTGTTTTTATACAGCTGCAGCTTCGCGGCGCCGGGCACGCTTGCGACGTGCCGCGCAGCGGCCTCCATCACCCGCTCGCCGGCCTTGTCCCAGACCACCGCGCCGAGCGGATCGGTGCACTCCGGCGCCGAATATTCAGGGTGCGCGTGGTCGACGTAAAGCCGGGCCCCGTTGGTCAGAATCATGTTCGCCGCGCCCACCTCGTCGGCGTCCACCACGGGCGGCGGGCCCGCCGACCGGCTCAGGTCGAAACCACGGGCGTCGCGCAGCGGCGACTCGACCTCGTAGTCCCAGCGGGTGCGCTTGGCGCGCTGGATGCCGGCTGCCGCGGCGTAGGCGAGCACGGCCTGCGTCGAGGTCAGGATCGGATTAGCGGTCGGGTCGGACGGCGAGGAAATGCCGTACTCGACCTCGGTCCCGATAATCCGCTGCATGCGATCAGCCTAGGCGACGCGGCGCCGCGGCCTTCCATGCTCACCACCGAGCAGGGGCGACAGCTCATTGAAAAGCGCGCCTGAAGAAATGCTTTGCGCAGCGATTCGATGGCATTGGCATCACCGGAAGGAATCGCGCGGCCCTCCGGCGATGGTGATGCATTGCTCGCCGGCTGATAGTGGAATCCGACCCGCTCGATGATGACGCGCTAGAGGCCGTCGATCGGATCCGCCGAGTGGCTCGGGCTTGCCTGACCGGCCTGTGCTCGCACTCGGGCGTTGTCGAGACTGGTGGTGGCGCAACACTTCTAGGCATCGCGATCTCGGCCATCCTGGGTCCCCGCTGACTGAGCCGCGGGGCGTCGGGGGTCCGCGGGAGGCCGGACGGGCTTCGGCGTCATCACCGCCGTCACGCAAACGAATTTGCGCCGGCGAAATACCCATCGGTGGACCAAACAATTAACCAGAAGGGGCTTTCCGTTTACCGGTCGCGAACCACCGACGAGGCTATGGTTACGGCGTGGTGCGCAACGACGCTCGGGCAACGAACTGGACGCTGGCCGCGGTGGCCGCGGCCCGTGTCGGTGTGGGCGTGGCCATGGTCGTGGCACCGGACCGGTTCTTCCGACAGGCATCGGGCACCGAAACCCTGCTCATGCGCACGATCGGCGTGCGGGACGTGGCTCTGGGGTCGGGCGCCTGCACCGCCTGGGCGACCGGTTCACCTCGCGAGTTCCGGCGGTGGGCGTCCGCAGGACTGCTGAGCGATGGCGCGGACCTTGTCGTCGGACTTGGCAGCCGGTCACTTGTGGGTTCCCGAAGCGCGCTGATCGCCACCCTCAGCCCGGTGCCGTTCGTGGCCGCGGGAGTGTGGGGGCTCGCGCGCGGAATCACAAGGCCGTGACGAACCATCAGCTCGTCGTTGCGTGGGGCGTTCCGAGGTAGGGGAATTCGTTGAGGGTGTCGGTGTGCGGTTTGAGGCCGGTGGGAGGGATATCTCCTTTGGAGAGGAAGTCGAGGCGGTAGTTGATCACGTCGTCGGTGAATACCCGGCCGTTGGGGTACACCGCCGGCTGGGACGGGTCGAATGTCAGCATGTCAGGCAGGATTCCGTGCGCGTCGATCGCGGCGATCGCTTCGTCGCGGGTGTAGTTGCCCGTGTGCCCCATCAAATGAACGAACTGGTCAAGCCAGCGCGCCCGGTCATTGGGCGGTTGGCTCGCGTTGTATTCCTCTTTGGTCTCGTCGGTGTTGAAGAAGCTGCTGACGGAAGGGTGGCCGGCACGATCGACATGCATCAGCTCGCCGTCGCGCCGAACGCTGCAGCGTCCCCAGATGCGGATGTCGGGATCGGCGCCCAGCTGAGTGGTCGGCAGCTCAAGCACGGTTGAGAGCACGTTGGCTTCGGTATTGGAATCCACCCCGGTCCACGGCGATTGGCCACCCAGGTGAGGTGCGGTGAAGTTCCGTCCCCCAGAGGTGTCGAACAGGTTCTTGATTCCGTCGTAGTCGAAGAAGAACGCGTCACTGCGTGCCCCGGCGAAGAACGTGATCTCGCCGTTCGTCACGACGTTCGGCTTCGGGCCGAACGAGACGTCGACGTCGGAAAAGATCTGCGTACCCGCAGCTTCCGCTGACCGGGCGTCCGACCCCGTGGCCATGAAGACGTCGACCGTCTGTCTGCCGTCGTGCGGGGTGGAGAACACGTAGCTGAACGCGATGTCGTTGCGCAGATCTCCGTCGTTGTCGATCGCGAGACGGTAGATGGCGTCGGGATCAAGCGCATCAGCCATCGGATTCGCGTTGAGGATCAACACGGTACGGGTGGAGTCGGGCGACTGGAACGCATACAAGTCGCACAGGTCAAGCCGTTGATCGCCGAGAGGCGGCCCGAGGGATAAGCCCGTGAAGTGATTAGACATCTAGCCTCCTTCGAGGCCTGATACATCAGGGAACCGCAGTCTATCGCCCGGTGGTGGCGAGAGACGCGGAATGCCCGTCGCGGTTCGGCTAGAGGTACTGGCCCAGGTTCGATTCCGTGTCGATGGCCCGCGACGCGCTCGATGACTTGCCGGTGACCAGCGTGCGGATGTAGACGATCCGCTCGCCCTTCTTGCCCGAAATCCGTGCCCAGTCATCGGGATTCGTGGTATTGGGCAGGTCCTCGTTCTCGGCGAACTCGTCAACGATCGAGTCAAGAAGGTGCTGGATCCGCAAGCCCCGCTGGCCCGTCTCCAGCACCGACTTGATCGCGTACTTCTTCGCCCGGTCGACCACGTTCTGGATCATGGCGCCGGAGTTGAAGTCCTTGAAGTACATGACTTCCTTGTCTCCGTTGGCGTAGGTGACCTCCAGGAACCGGTTGTCGTCGATCTCGGCGTACATCCGGTCCACGACCTTCTCGATCATCGCCTTGATGCACAGCGACCGGTCGCCGCCGAACTCGGCGAGGTCGTCCGCGTTCACCGGCAGGTCCTCGGTGAGGTACTTGCTGAAGATGTCCTGCGCCGCCTCGGCATCCGGCCGCTCGATCTTGATCTTGACGTCCAGGCGGCCGGGCCGCAGGATCGCCGGGTCGATCATGTCCTCGCGGTTGGACGCGCCGATCACGATGACGTTCTCCAGCCCCTCAACGCCGTCGATCTCGCTCAGCAACTGCGGAACCACCGTCGTTTCGACATCCGACGACACTCCCGTGCCGCGGGTGCGGAATATCGAGTCCATCTCGTCGAAGAACACGATCACCGGGGTGCCCTCGGAGGCCTTCTCCCGGGCCCGCTGGAAGATCAGCCGGATGTGCCGCTCGGTCTCGCCGACGAACTTGTTCAGCAGCTCAGGGCCCTTGATGTTGAGGAAGTAGGACTTCGCCTCGCGGGCGTCGTCGCCGCGGACCTCGGCCATCTTCTTGGCCAGCGAGTTGGCCACCGCCTTGGCGATCAGCGTTTTGCCGCAGCCGGGCGGCCCGTACAGCAGGACGCCTTTAGGCGGCCGCAGCATGTACTCCCGGTACAGCTCCTTGTGCAGGAACGGCAGCTCGACGGCATCGCGGATCTGCTCGATCTGCCGCGACAGGCCGCCGATGTCGTTGTAGCTGACGTCGGGCACCTCTTCGAGGACCAGGTCCTCGACCTCGGCTTTCGGGATGCGTTCGAACGCATAACCGGCCTTGGTGTCCACCAGCAACGAGTCGCCCGGGCGCAACCTGCGGGGGCGCAGGTCGTCGTCCAACTCGTCCAACTCGTCTTCGGTGAGCTCAGGAAGGTCCTCGAAGGCGACCAGCGGCTCGGCCAGCCACACGATGCGCTCCTCGTCGGCGTGGCCGACCACCAGCGCCCGGTGTCCGTCGGCGAGGATCTCGCGCAGAGTGCTGATCTCACCGACGGACTCGAACAAGCCGGCCTCGACCACGGTCAGCGCCTCGTTCAGCCGGACGGTCTGACCTTTCTTCAAAGACTGCACGTCGATGTTGGGTGAGCAGGTCAGCCGCATCTTGCGGCCCGACGTGAACACGTCGACGGTGTCGTCCTCCTGGACACTCAGCAGCACGCCGTAGCCGCTGGGCGGCTGACCCAACCGGTCGACCTCCTCGCGAAGCGCCAACAGCTGCTGGCGGGCTTCTTTGAGGGTCTCCATCAGCTTCGAATTGCGCGCGGCGAGCGAATCAATACGTGCCTCGAGCTGGTGGATATCGCGCGCGCTGCGTACACCACCAGGGGTGCCCAGCGCGCTTTCGAGCTGCTCGCGCAACGCCGATGCTTCACGGCGCAGCTCTTCTAATTCGGCAGCGTCGTCGCTGGACATCGGTGTTCCGAATGACTCGGAACGCTCTGGCTCACTCATCGTGCGCTCCTTTCGCGCACCTGAAGTTGGTGCGGTGGATACTTCAACGCTACCGGCGAATTCCCATTCATGTGCGGTCTGAAAACTCGGCGCGCCTTCTGAACTGCTAGCGTTACGTTTCGGCCGGGCCCAACGAAAGGACTGTTGTGAGCCTTAAATGCCTAACCACTGGCCTCGCAGCGGCCACACTCGTTGCCGCTGCTGCCGTCGGTGTGACCTCCATTGCATCTGTCCCTACGACCGCGACGCCGGCTATCACCCCCGTGGTTTTCGGCGCGCCACTCCCGCTACAGACGGGGGACCCGCTGGACCCCACGTTGAAGGGCGTCCTGACCACCCTCGCCGGCCCCGGGTCGTTCCGTGATCCCAGCAAGAGCGGTCTGATCGAAGGTGGCGTCGGCATCATCGAAGGCCGGACGGCGGACCGGCTGTACACCAACGCCGTCCAGAACGGCGACATGCCGTTGAAGTTCGACCTCGGCCCCATCCAGAGCGATGGGACCACCGCGACGACCACCGTGACCGCCACCGGCCCGAGGATGAGCGCGCCTGTATCGCAGCAGGTCATGTTCTTGAATGACGGCACCCACTGGATGGTGTCCAAGAACTCGGCAATGGCGCTGCTATCGGCGGCTGGCGCTGCCTGATTCGTTATTGTTTGACAGTGCCGCAGCGATCAATGGCCTTGGCCTTGGTCGCTGCCGCATTGTTCGTTTTTGTGCCAGGGCTGACGGCATGTGGCGGTAAGAGCCACCCGGCGGCGTCGGAATCGGTCTTGCCGAACACGACCGCCGGCCCCGCGGCCGCGCCCGAGCCGGTCGCGCCGCCGCCGCCGCCCGAGGTGTTGACCGACGTCCTGTACAAGCTCGCCGACACGTCGGTTCCGGGCGCCCAGAAGGTGAACCTGATCGAGGGCGCCACGGTCGACAACGCCGCGCAGATCGACAAGTTCGGCAAGGCGCTGCAGGACAACCAGTACACGCCGCTGGGGTTCACGGCCGAAAACATCGCATGGTCTGACACCACGGCCGGCAACGTCACCGCGGATGTCGCGGTTCACAGCGAGAACCCGTCCCTAGGCGGCGGGTTCACTTTCCCGATGGAATTCCGGCCGTTTGAGGGCGGCTGGCAGCTCGCACGCACGACCGCCGACATCCTGCTGACGCTGGGTCAGAACCAGGCGGCGGCGCCGGCATCCCCAGCGCCGGCGCCCCCGACGCCGACCGGCTGACCGCCGAGCCGCATGTGGATCGGCTGGCTGGAATTCGATCTGCTGCTGGGCGACGTGCGCTCGCTGAAGCAGAAACGATCGGTGGTGCGGCCGCTGGTGGCCGAGCTGCGGCGACGGTTCGCGGTGTCGGCCGCGGAGACCGGGGCGCTCGAGCTGCACCGCCGTGCAGGCATCGGCGTGGCCATGGCGGCCGTCGACCGGGCACACGTCGTCGAGGTGCTCGACGCGGCCGAGCGGCTGGTGGCCGGCCGTCCCGAAGTCGAGCTGCTGTCCACTCGCCGCGGGTTGCACCGCAGCGATGACGATTAACGCCGCTTGCGGCGCAGCGGTGTCGGCGTGACCGCGCCGGGTGCCAATCGCCGCGCGCTGATCAGGAACGCGGTATGGCCGCGCATGCTGTGCTGGGGTCGCACCGCCAGCCCGACGGCGTCCCAGCCCCGCTGCAGCGTCTCCCAGGCCCGCGGTTCGGTCCAGCACTGCTGCTCGCGCAGCGCCTCGACAATCCGGGAGAGCTGGGTGACGGTGGCAACGTAAATGATCAACACACCGCCCGGGACCAGCGCGTCGGCGGCTGCGTCGAGCACCTCCCACGGCGCCAGCATGTCGAGCACCACGCGGTCGACCTGCGAACCGGTATGGCCGGCGACGTCGCCGATCACCAGTTCCCAGTTCTCGGGACGCTCCCCGAAGAACGTCGCCACGTTGCGGGCGGCGTGTTCGGCGTGGTCCTCGCGAACGTCGTAGGAGATCACCCGCCCGCTCGGACCGACCGCCCGCAGCAGCGAACACGTCATCGCCCCGGACCCCGCGCCCGCCTCCAATACCCGTGCGCCCGGGAAGATGTCTCCCTCGTGCACGATCTGCGCCGCGTCCTTCGGATAGATCACCTGGGCACCGCGCGGCATCGACATCACGTAGTCCACCAACAGCGGCCGCAGCACCAGAAACGGGTCTCCGTTGGGGGACTTCACCACACTTCCCTCGGGCAGCCCGATCACCGCGTCGTGGGCGACCGCGCCGCGATGGGTGTGGAACTCCGCGCCGGGACTCAGCAGCATCGTGTAGCGACGGCCCTTGGCGTCGGTGACCTGGACACGGTCGCCTGCGGCGAACGGTCCGGTGCGGGGCATAACCAGTAACACTGCCAGACGCGCCGGGGCGGTTGTTCGAGGTTGTCGGCGCCGGGTTCTAGGGTTCCCGTATGACCGACGAGCCGTCCACGCGCAGCTCGCGGCCCGCATTGTCGCCATCCCGGGCGAGCGACTTCAAGCAGTGCCCGCTGCTGTACCGGTTCCGAGCGATCGACCGGTTGCCGGAGCCGACGTCAAGCGCCCAATTGCGGGGCTCCGTCGTTCACGCGGCGCTCGAGCAGCTTTACGCGCTACCTGCCGCGCAGCGCCTTCCGCAGACCGCGGTGTCGCTTGTCGGACCGGCCTGGGAACGCGTGCTCGCCACCGAGCCGGACCTCGCCGACGGCCTCGACCCCGGCCAGCGAGCCGAGTTGCTCGACGAGGCAAGGGCTCTGCTTTCCGGCTACTACCGGCTCGAGGACCCGACACGCTTCGAGCCGCAATCCTGCGAGCAGCGTGTCGAGGTCGAGTTGGCGGACGGAACGGTGCTGCGCGGGTTCGTCGACCGCATCGACGTCGCGCCCACCGGCGAGCTGCGGGTGGTCGACTACAAGACCGGCAAGGCTCCTCCGGAGGCGCGGGCGCTGGCCGAGTTCAAGGCGATGTTCCAGATGAAGTTCTACGCAGTGGCCCTACTGCGTTCGCGGGGGGTATTGGCGACTCGGTTGCGGCTGCTGTACCTCGCCGACGGGCAGGTGCTCGACTACTCCCCGGAACTGGACGAGCTGCTCCGGTTCGAGAAGACGCTGACGGCCATCTGGCGTGCCATCCAATCCGCCGGTGCCACGGGCGATTTCCGGCCCAGGCCGTCGCGGTTGTGCGACTGGTGCGCACACCAGGCGCACTGCCCCGCGTTCGGCGGCACACCGCCGCCATACCCCGGCTGGCCGAAAGCCTTGCAGGAGGGCGGCGAGGACGCCGTCCTGCAGACCGGTGCCGGATCAGAATCAGCGGCGTGACCGAGTGTTACTACCGGCGACTCGGCACTGACCGCGACTATCAGCTGTTCGAGCCGACCGACTCCACACGCAGTAACTGGGATCCCGCCATCCAGCACGGTTCCCCGCCACTGGCGCTGTTGACCAGATCGATCGAGGAATCGCTGGCTGATTCGCCGCTGCGCGTGGGCCGGCTGACGTTGGACATCCTCGGTGCCATCCCGGTGAATCCGGTTCGGGTGCGGGCCTGGGTGGAGCGGCCCGGGAAGCGGATCTCGCTGCTGGTCGCGGAGATGGCGCCCACCGGCGAGAGCGACAGCCGTGCGGTGGCGCGGGTGACCGCTTGGGCCTTGGCCACCAGCGATACCCGCATCGTGGCCTCCGACCGCTACCCGCCGCTCATCGAAGGCCCGGCCCACCCACTGCCTGGCCATTGGTGGAACCTGACCGGATATCTGGCGAGCATGGACTGGCGTCCGCAGCCGGACGACCAGTCGGGTTCGGTGTTTTGGCTCACCCCGAAGCCGCAGCTCGTCGATGACGAGGAAACCACACCGCTGCAGAAGCTCGCGCTGGCCGTCGACTCCGCGAACGGCGTCGGCTCGGCGTTGGACTACACCCAGTTTGTGTTCATGAACACCGATACCTCGGTGCACCTGCACCGGGCACCCCTTGGCGCGGACTTCGCGCTGCGGGCCCGCGGATCGATCGGTCCCGACGGCATCGGAGTCACGAGCGCGGAGATCTTCGACCGGGAAGGCTTCGTCGGTGTGTGCGCGCAGACGCTGTTGGTCCAGCGCCGCTGACCCCGTAATATCGGCTTGTTTCTATATAGACACGATGCAATTCTAAGGGCATGGACATTTTTGAAGCGGTGGCCGAGCCCAGCCGGCGCGCCTTGCTCGACGTGCTCGCCCAGGGCGAGCGAACGGCCGGTGAGTTGGTCGCCACGTTGCGGGACCTGACGCAGCCTTCGGTGTCACGGCATCTCCGGGTGCTGCGCGAGGTCGGACTGGTTGAGGTGCGGCCCGAGGCGCAACGCCGCATCTATGCGTTGCGCGCCGGCGGGCTGATCCCGATCGACGAGTGGATCGACCGATACCGCCGATACTGGGGCGCCCACCTCGACGCCCTTGACCAGCATCTGGACGACACAACCGGGAGGCTGAAGTGAGCGCACGAACCGAGCGGTGCTGACATTCGAGCGGCGCCTGCCGCATCCGATCGAAGCAGTGTGGTCCGCGATCACCGATCCGTCCCACCGGCGCCAATGGTTGGGGGAAACCACCTTCGACGCCCGCGAAGGCGGACTGATCGACATGGTGCCCTCGGGGCCGCCGCTGCCGCCATACCAGAAGCGGATGACCGGACGCATCCTGGTCTGGGATCCGCCGCACGTCTTCGAACACGAGTGGCGGTAGTCGATCGTCGAAGACGGCGTCGTTCGATACGAACTCCGTGCCGACAACGACGGGACACTGTTGCGGTTCACCCACCGCGGACTGGGTGTCCGTAGCGCGAACGGATTCCTGCCCGCCACCCACGCGCTCCGCAACCGGCTCCAGGCCCGCCTCGCCGGCGCAGAGCTGCCCGACTGGGGTGCCCGTTATGAGCAGGTCCAACACACCCGGACGAGCGGCTATTCCAGCGGCTTCATCTCCTGAAGGAGCGTCGGCACCAATTCGCTGACAGTCGGGTGAATGTGCATGGTCCGGGCGAGGGTCTCGTAGGGCGCGTTGGCCGACATCACGTCGAGTATCCCGTGGATGACCTCGTCCCCGCCGACGCCGAGAATCGCCGCGCCCAGGATGTGACGGGTCTCCGCATCGACGACGACCTTCATGAAGCCTTGCGTCTCACCCTTTTCCACTGCGCGGCCCACCCGCGTCATCGGCCGAAACCCGACGAGCGCCTTGCGACCGGATTGGCGAACCTGGGCGACAGTCTGCCCGGCCCGGCCCAGCGGGGGATCGATGTAGAGGGCGTAGGTGGGGATGCGGTCGCTGACCCGGCGCGGGTCCTTGTCGAGCAGGTTCGCGGCCACGATCTCGAAGTCGTTGTATGAGGTGTGCGTGAAGGCGCCACGGCCGTTGCAATCGCCCATGGCCCAGATGTGCTCGACGTTGGTGCGCAGCTGATCGTCGACGGCGATGTAGCCGCGCGCGTCGGTATGAACGCCGGCGCGGTCAAGGTCCAGGTCATCGGTATTGGGCATGCGGCCGACGGCCATCAGCAGGTGGGAGCCGACGATCTTCGGCGCATCGACGCGCGGCGTCACCGTGATGCGGTCGCCGTCCCGCCAGACACGAATGTCGTCTGCGTTCAAGGCAATCGCGATGCCCTCACCCTCCAGGATGTGCTGGATCGCGGCCGATACGTCCGGATCTTCCCCCGAGGCCAACCGGCCACCCCGCTGCACGACGGTGACGTGTGCCCCGAAGCGGCAGTACATCTGCGCGAATTCCAGCGCGATGTAGCCGCCGCCGATGATCACGAGATGATCTGGCACGGCATCGAGTTCGAGGATCGAGACATTGGTCAGGTAGTCGACGTCGGTGAGCCCGGGTAGATCGGGCACCACCGCCCGGCCGCCGACGTTGAGGAAGATTTTGTCAGCGGCGAGATACTCCCCGTTGACCCGCATCGTGTTCGGATCCTCGAAGCGTGCGTGCCCGCGGATGACTGTGCAGCCGTCCATGGCCTCGAGCCACGATTCGACGTCGGCCCGGTCGCTCAGCATGATGCCGTCCTTGCGGGTCTTGACCTTTGCCATGTCGACGGTGACCGCACCGGTGCCGACGCCGTAGTCCGCTCCGCGACGGGCGAGGTGTGCCGCGTGCGCACTGGCCACCAGCGTCTTGGTCGGGATGCAGCCGTTGTTCACGCATGTGCCGCCTATGTGCTTGCGCTCCACCACCGCCACTGACTGCCCGACATCGGTGAGCCGTCCGGCCAGCGGGGGTCCCGCTTGGCCGGCGCCCACAATGATTGCGTCGAACAGCCTGCCGGTCACACCATGCTCGCCAGGTAGGCGACCAGAAAGCCGCCGCCGACCGCGACAGCGTCTTCGAGCAGCGCGATCGGCAGATCTCTTCCACCATTGGCCGCAACCAGGCGCTTCCGCGCCTCGAAAAAAACGAGTGTGCCGAGCACCGCGCCGACCACACCGGCACCCAGTGAGCTCCACGTGTAATGCCACGCCGACCCCAGCACCGCTCCGGCGAAGCCACCGCTGATCAGCCGCGCGATGAATTGCGGCGGCGTCTTGCGGCTCGGCGTCTTCGGCAGCTGGTCGGTCACCAATTCGACGAGCGCGAGCAGGCTCAGAATCGCCACGGTGACCGGATGCGCCATCCATAACGACCATTTGTCACCGACGTCGATCCAGCTGAGGAACGCGGCCCAACTCATCACCGCGGGAGCAGTGAGCGTCCGCGAGCCGGCGACCACACCGATGAGCAGAGCGAGAAGCAGAACAACGGCATGCGTCATGCGAGGACGCTAACATCGGAACCGCTCAGAAGCGGCAGAACCTGACGTCGGATGCCAGAATCGCCTTGGCTCCGATGGCGGAAAGTTCGTCCATGATTGCGTTGACGCCCTTGCGGGGCACCAATGCTCGCACCGCCACCCAGTTCGGATCGGCCAGCGGTGCGATGGTCGGCGATTCCAGGCCGGGCGTCACCGCGGTGGCCTGGTCCAGCACAGCACGGGGACAGTCGTAGTCCAGCATCAGATACTGTTGTCCGTACACGACGCCCTGCACGCGGGCGACCAACTGATCGCGCGATGCGCCGGTCGCTTCGTCTGCGACCTCCCGCTCGATCAGCACCGCCTCCGAATCACACAGCGGCTCACCGAAAGCAACCAGATTGTGCAAGCCCAGTGTACGACCCGACCCCACCACGTCGGCGACTGCGTCAGCCACGCCAAGTTGCACTGAAATTTCGACGGCACCGTCGAGTCGAATCACGGTGGCATCGATTCCCTTGCCGGCCAAATCCTTTCGCACCAGATTCGGATATGCGGTAGCGATCCGCTTACCGGCCAGGTCATTGATCGTCCAGTTTCGACCGTCGGGCCCGGCATAGCGGAACGTAGATGTTCCGAAGCCCAATGCGAGCCGCTCCCGCACCGGCGCCATCGATTCCTGCGCCAGATCGCGGCCGGTGATGCCGAAATCCAGGTCGCCGGACCCGACATAGATCGCGATGTCCTTGGGCCGCAGGAAAAAGAACTCGACTTCGTTCACCGGGTCGATGACGGTGAGGTCCTTGGGATCACTGCGCCGCCGGTAGCCGGCCTCCGTCAGGATGTCGGTGGCCGGTTCACTCAACGCGCCCTTGTTGGGCACCGCAACTCTCAACATTACAGCTTCCGGTACACGTCATCGAGGCTGATCCCACGAGCAATCATCAGCACCTGCGTCCAATACAGCAGCTGGCTGATCTCGCCGGCCAGCTCGTCGTCACTCTGGTGTTCGGCAGCCAGCCAGACCTCGCCCGCCTCCTCGAGAACCTTCTTGCCCAGCCCGTGCACGCCGCGGTCGATGGCAGCGACTGTTCCACTTTCTGCCGACCGGGTCCGCGCTTTCTCGCTCAGCTCCGCGAACAGCGCGTCAAAGGTCTTCACGGCTCGCGATTGTTCCACGCCGGCCCGGCCGCGGTCACGCGGGTTACAAGCTCGTCGCGTGCCCTTCCGGGTGGCCTTCGTGGTGCCAGGCCTCCTGGTGCATGTCCTCGAGGGTCTTGCCCTTGGTTTCCTCGACCCACCGCCACACGAACAACAACGACAGCACCGCGCACAGCGCATAGAACCCGTACGCGACGCCCAGCAGCTCACGAAGAGCCGGGAACGTCACGGTGATCAGCCAGTTGGCCGCCCACTGCCCCGCCGCCGCGACACCCAGCGCAGCCGCGCGGATACGGTTCGGGAACATCTCACCGAGCAGCACCCAAACGACCGGTCCCCACGACATGCCGAACGCGACCACGAAGAGGTTGGCCGCGACCAATGCGATCGGACCCGCGGCGCCTTCGAGGTGCGGTTTGCCGTCGATGACCGGTGCGGTGCCGAAGATCACTGCCATCGTGCCCAGCGTGATCGCCATTCCGGCGGAGCCGATCAGCAGCAACGGCTTGCGCCCGACCTTGTCGATCAACGCGATCGCGATCAGGGTGGTGAGGATGTTCGTCACCGACGTGATGACCGTGATTGTGAACGACGAATTCTCCTTGAATCCCACGGCCTCCCACAGCACGTTGGAGTAGTAGAAGATCACGTTGATGCCGACGAACTGCTGGAAGATCGACAACCCGAGACCGACCCAGACGATGCTGTAGAGGCCGCCGCTCGGCTTGCGCAGATCCCGCCATGACGGCGGCTTTTCCGCCCGCAGCGAATCCTGGATCCGGGTGATCGTGATCTCCAGGTTCCTTTCGCCGAGCAGCACTGACAATACTCGTCGAGCTTCCGGAATCCGGTATGTCGCAATCAGATAGCGGGGCGACTCGGGAATGGTGTATGCCAACGCGCCGTAGACGATGGCGGGCAACGACATCACGAGGAACATCCAGCGCCAGGCCTGCAGCCCCAGCCACAGTGTCTCCCGGGAACCGCCGGCCAGGTGTGCCAGCACGTAGTCGATCGCCAGTGACAGGAAAATGCCGGACACGATGGCCAGCTGCTGCAGCGAGCCCAGGCGACCGCGGATCCGCGGCGGCGAGGTCTCGGCGATGTAGGCCGGGGCGATCACCGAGGCGACGCCGACGCCGATGCCGCCGATGATCCGGAAGATCACGACCAGCCAGACGTTGGGCGCCAGGCCGGTGCCGATCGCGCTGATCAAGAACAGCAACGCCGCGATCTTCATCACCGAGAGCCGGCCTATCCGGTCGGCAAGCCGTCCGGCAGTGACCGCGCCGAGCGCCGCGCCCAGCAGCGCCGAGGCGACGGCGAACCCGAGTGCGGCGTTGCCGATGTGGAAATCGTCCTGCATGGCGGCCACCGCGCCGTTGATCACCGCGCTGTCGTAGCCGAACAACAGTCCGCCCAGGGCTGCGACGGACGCGATCCGTACAACGCGACCGGAATCGTAGTCGTCATCATCAATAGTCGAAGGCAGATCACCGATGGGACCGTGGGCCATAGGGCGTCCTTCCTCACACTCGGCGTGACGAATGTCACATTCAATCACATCGGTGAGGTCAAGCGGTCCGTTCTCGTAACTGGGTACTGAGCTGCGAATAGATAGCCCCCAGACCATCGATATCCACTTCGGCGAGCGACCGGATATGGCGCCTGCCCGGGCCGCCGGGCACCTCGACGTCGTTGGGCACCACCAAAACCGGGCAGCCGGCGCCCTCGGCGGAGGCCGCGCCGGTCACCGAGTCCTCGATGGCCAGACAGTGCTCTGCGGGCTGGTCCACTAATGCCGCTGCGCGTTGATACGGATCCGGCGCCGGCTTGCCATGCGCCACCTCGTCGCCACAGACGACTGCCGAAAAGTATTGCCGTCCAATCGTATTCAGTGCGCGCTCGGTGAGCGTCCGCCTTGTGTTCGTGACCAGCGCCATCGGAATCCCCTCGGCGGCCAGCTCCTGCAGCAATTCCGGCGCACCCTCGCACCACGGTAAACCCGCGTCGAAGAGCTTTGCGGTGTAGTCGTGCAGCCAGTCCGAGGTGGCTGCCATGTCAGCCGGATCGGGTTCACGGTGCAAGTCGGCGTAGACGATCCGCATCGTGTTCTCAGCCGATCCGCCAACTGTGGCGGCCCGCACCCCCGCCGTGAGGATCCCCCCGAGGTGGTCGTAGAGCGCCTGCATCGCGACATCCCAGAGCTTTTCGGAATCGACCAGGGTCCCGTCCATGTCCCACAGCACGGCGCGCATGGGCGTTGCCGCCCTAGACATTGAAGTACTTGGCCTCCGGGTGAACCAGCACGAACGCGTCGGTGGACTGCTCGGGGTGCAGCTGCAGCTCCTCCGACAACGTGACGCCGATTCGCTCAGGCTCGAGCAGCGCCATCATTTTCTTCCGATCCTCCAGGTTCGGGCAGGCCCCGTAGCCGAACGAGAAGCGGGCGCCCCGGTAACCGAGCTTGAAGTAGTCCTCCACCGCATCGGGATCTTCGGCCGACACCGGACGGTCGCCGGAGAACTTCAGCTCTTCACGGACACGCCGGTGCCAATACTCCGCGAGCGCCTCCGTCAACTGCACGCCGATGCCGTGCACCTCCAGGTAATCGCGATAGGAGTTCGACGCGAACAACTCGTTGGCGAAGTCGGCGATCGGTTGGCCCATCGTGACCAGTTGGAACGGCAGCACGTCGACTTGTCCGAGCTCGGTGGCACGCTCCCGCGACCTGATGAAGTCGGCGATGCACAAAAACCGGCCCCGCTGCTGACGCGGAAACGTGAACCGGAACCGCTCTGGCGCATCGGCTCTGGGCTCAGCGAGGATGATGACGTCGTCGCCCTCGGAGACCGCCGGGAAGTAGCCGTACACGACCGCGGCGTTGGCGAGAATGCCGTCGGTGGACAGCCGGTCCAGCCAATAGCGCAGCCGTGGGCGTCCGTCGCTTTCCACCAGATCTTCGTAGGAGGGCCCCTCGCCGCCTCGGGCACCGCGCAGGCCCCACTGTCCGAGGAACAGTGCCCGCTCGTCGAGCAGCCTGGAGTACTCGGCCACTGGGACACCTTTGACCACGCGAGTTCCCCAGAACGGTGGAACGGGCACGTCGACGTCGCCCGCGACATTGGACCGGGCCGGCACCTCGACGGGCGTCTCGGCTGCCTTTCGCTCGGCCGCAATCCGTTTCGATCGCTCGTGGCGGGCCTTACGCTCGGCTTCTTTCTCCCGCGCGGCGACGACGTCGGGGCTGTCCGGATCCGGGACGTGACCCCGCTTTGCGCTCATGATCACGTCCATCAAACGCAGACCTTCGAAGGCATCGCGCGCGTAGTGCACTTCACCCTGGTAAATATCTGCCAGGTCGTTCTCGACATAGCTGCGGGTCAGCGCCGCGCCGCCGAGCAGCACGGGGAACTTCTCGGCCACCCCGCGGGTGTTCATCTCCTCGAGGTTTTCCTTCATCACCACAGTCGACTTCACCAGCAGCCCGGACATCCCGACCACGTCCGCGCTCTTGTCTTGGGCCACTTCGAGGATGGTCGCGATCGGCTGCTTGATGCCGATGTTGACCACTTCGTATCCGTTGTTGCTGAGGATGATGTCGACCAGGTTCTTGCCGATGTCGTGGACATCGCCCTTCACCGTGGCGAGCACCATACGGCCCTTGCCCGCATCGTCCTCGGACTGCTCCATGTGCGGCTCCAGATAGGCCACCGCGGTCTTCATCACTTCGGCGGACTGCAGCACGAACGGCAACTGCATCTGGCCGGAGCCGAACAGTTCACCTACGGTTTTCATGCCGGCCAACAGGTCCTCGTTGATGATGTCCAGCGGCGCCTTCTGCGTCATCGCCTCGTCGAGATCGGCCTCCAGGCCGTTGCGTTCGCCGTCGACGATGCGCCGGGCCAGCCGCTCCAGCAGCGGCAGCGCGGCCAGTTCTGCGGCCCGGGACTCCTTCGACGACGCCGCCGACACGCCCTCGAAGATCCCCATCAGTTCCTGCAGCGGGTCGTAGCCGTCGCGGCGGCGGTCGTAGACCAGATCCAGCGCCACGTTGCGCTGCTCCTCCGGGATCCGGTTGATGGGCAGGATCTTCGACGCGTGCACGATCGCCGAGTCCAGACCCGCCTCCTGGCACTCGTGCAGAAACACCGAGTTCAGCACCTGCCGGGCGGCGGGATTCAGACCGAAGGAGATGTTCGACAACCCCAGCGTCGTCTGGACGTTCGGGTGCCGCTTCTTCAATTCGCGAATGGCCGCGATGGTTTCGATGCCGTCGCGGCGCGACTCCTCCTGGCCGGTGCAGATCGTGAACGTCAGGCAGTCGATCAGAATCGACGACTCGTCCACCCCCCAGTTGCTCGTGATGTCGGCGATAAGCCGTTCGGCGATCTCGACCTTCGTGTCGACGGTGCGGGCCTGCCCGTTCTCGTCGATGGTCAGCGCGACCACGGCGGCGCCGTGCTCGGCGACAAGTTCCATCGTCTTGTGGAACCGCGACTCGGGGCCGTCACCGTCTTCGTAGTTGACCGAGTTGACCGCACAGCGCCCGCCCAGATGCTCCAAACCCGCGCGCAGCACGGCGGTTTCGGTGGAGTCCAGCACGATCGGCAATGTCGACGCGGTCGCGAGCCGGCTGGCCAGCGCGGTCATGTCGGCGGCGCCGTCGCGCCCGACGTAATCGACACAGAGGTCCAGCAGATGCGCGCCGTCGCGGGTCTGCTCCTTGGCGATGTCGAGGCACTTCTGGTAGTCCTCGGCGATCATCGCTTCGCGGAAAGCCTTTGAGCCGTTGGCATTCGTGCGCTCGCCGATCATCAGCACCGACGCGTCCTGCGCGAACGGCGTCGCCGAGTACAGCGACGACACCGCCGGCTCGTCCTCGATGTGGCGGTCGGCGCGTTGCACGCCCGGGATCGCGGCGGCTACCTGGCGGATGTGCTCCGGGGTGGTGCCGCAGCAACCGCCGACCAGTGACAGCCCGTAATCGGAGACGAACCCGGACAGCGCTTCGGCCAGTTCATCCGGCTGTAGTGGGTACTCCGCCCCGTTTGCGCCCAGCACGGGCAGGCCGGCGTTGGGCATCACCGACACCGGGACGCGGGCGTGCCTGGACAGGTAACGCAGGTGCTCGCTCATCTCGGCGGGCCCGGTCGCACAGTTCAGACCGATCATGTCCACACCGAGCGGTCCGACCGCGGTCAGCGCCGCGCCGATCTCGCTGCCCAGCAGCATCGTGCCGGTGGTTTCCACCGTGACGTGGGTGAACACTGGGATGTGCCGCCCGGCTTGGACCATCGCCCGCCGGGCCGCGAGCACGGCGGCCTTCAGCTGCAGCAGGTCCTGGCACGTCTCAATCAGGATCGCGTCGGCGCCGCCGTCGATCATGCCCCGCGCCGCCTCGATGTAGGAGTCGCGTATCGCGGCGAACGTGGTGTGCCCCAGCGTCGGCAGTTTCGTGCCGGGGCCCATGGAGCCGAGCACGTAGCGCGTGCGATCGGGCGTGCTGATGTCGTCAGCCGCGCGGCGCGCGATCACGGTCGCCTTCTCCGACAGCTCCCGGATCCGATCGGCGATGTCGTAGTCGCCGAGGTTGGACAGGTTGCAGCCGAACGTGTTGGTTTCGACGGCGTCGGCGCCGGCCTCGAAATAGGCGCGGTGGATGTGCTCGATCACGTCCGGGCGGGTGTCGTTGAGGATCTCGTTGCAGCCCTCGAGCCCGCGGAAATCGTCGAGCGTCAGATCAGCCGCCTGCAACATCGTGCCCATCGCACCGTCGCCCACCACCACCCGTTTTGAGAGGGTCGTCAGCAGGTCGGTGTCGTAGTCACGAGCGTGCGCAGAGGTCACGTTAATAGGATAGTCGGCCTATCGAAATGGGGATCGCGCCAGAAGCCTCACGGGCACCGAACAGGCTCTACGCTGAACTAATGACCCCGTCGAAACCTAACGGCGTCGACCTGCCCGAACTGCACGACGCGGTCGTTGTCGCGGCCTTCGAGGGCTGGAACGACGCCGGCGATGCGGCCAGTGACGCGCTGGAGCATCTCGATGCGATCTGGGAGGCCAAGCCGATCATCGAGATCGATGACGAGGCCTACTACGACTACCAGGTCAACCGGCCGGTGATCCGACAGGTCGACGGCGTCACCCGGGAGCTGGTGTGGCCGTCCATGCACATCTCCCACTGCCGGCCGCCGGGCAGCGACCGCGACATCGTGCTGATGCACGGCGTCGAGCCCAACATGCGGTGGCGGACCTTCTGCGCTGAGCTGCTGGCGATCGCGGACAAGCTCAACGTCGGCACCGTCGTGATCCTGGGCGCACTGCTGGCCGACACGCCGCACACCCGGCCGGTGCCGGTTTCGGGTGCGGCCTACTCCCCCGAGTCGGCGCGCTTCTTCGGATTGGAGGAGACCCGCTACGAGGGGCCGACGGGAATCGCGGGGGTGTTCCAGGACGCGTGCGTGGCGGCGGGCATACCGGCGGTGACGTTCTGGGCCGCGGTCCCGCACTACGTGTCGCAGCCGCCGAACCCGAAGGCGACGGTCGCGCTGTTGCGGCGCGTCGAGGATGTGCTCGACATCGAGGTTCCGCTGTCCGACCTGCCGATGCAGGCCGAGGAGTGGGAGTCGGCGGTCACCGAGATGACCTCCGAGGACGAAGAGATCGCCGAGTACGTGCAGACCCTCGAGCAGCGCGGCGACGCCGAGGTCGACATGCACGAGGCGCTGAGCAAGGTCGACGGCGACGCGCTGGCCGCCGAGTTCGAGCGGTACCTGCGCCGGCGCGGCCCGGGCTTTCGCGGCTGATCAGGCTCCTCCATGCCGGGTAGTACCGGCGCGCCGATTACAGTTCCACCCCGAATAGCGCGTCGACAGCTGTGCGCACCAGCGCGGGCGCGTCAGGGTCGTGGCCGCCGTACTCCAGCGCATCGGTGACCCAACCATCGAGTGCTGCAAGAGCTTTCGGAGTGTCCAGATCGTCTGCGAGGTAGCGTCGGAGGCGGGCGATGACATCGGCGGCGTCGGGACCCGCGGGCAGGACCACCGCTTGCCGCCAGCGTGCAAGCCGGGACTGGGCCTCCCCGAGCACGGCCGCACTCCACGATCGGTCCGCCCGGTAGTGCCCGGCGAGCAGACCCAGCCGGATCGCGGCCGGGTCAACCCCGTCCGCCCGCAACTGCGACACCAACACCAGGTTGCCGCGGCTCTTCGACATCTTGTGCCCGTCCCAGCCGATCATCCCGGCGTGCACGTAGTGACGGGCGAACCGCCGCTCCCCTGTCACGCACTCGGCGTGGGCGGCCGAAAACTCGTGATGCGGGAAGATCAGATCCGAACCGCCGCCCTGAATGTCCAGACCGGTGCCGATCCGGCTCAGCGCGATCGCCGTGCACTCGACATGCCAACCCGGGCGGCCGGGACCGAACGGCGACCGCCAACTCGGCTCCCCGTCGCGGGCGGCATACCACAGCAGCGCGTCGAGGGGATCCGCCTTCCCTGGCCGACCGGGATCACCGCCACGCTCGGCGAACAGCCGCTCCATCGTCGCTCGGTCATAGCCGGACTCGTAGCCGAACTGACTGGTGGCGTCGGCGCGGAAGTAGACGTCGGGGTGCGCGGGATCGTCAACGATGTACGCGGCCCCGGAGGCCAGCATCTTCTCCACCAGCTCGACGACCTCGTCGACGGCCTCGGTCGCGGCGACGTACTCCCGCGGCGGCAGCACGCGCAACGCCGCCATGTCGGCGCGAAACAGATCCGTCTCGCGGTCCGCCAACTTGCGCCAGCCCACGCCGTCGCGCTGCGCGCGCTCGAAGAGCGGATCGTCGACGTCGGTGATGTTCTGGACGTAGTGCACGTCGTGACCTGAATCCAGCCACACCCTCTGCACGAGGTCGAACGCCAGGTAGGTGGCGGCGTGGCCGAGGTGGGTGGCGTCGTAGGGCGTGATGCCGCAGACGTACATCGTGGCCGTCCGCCCCGCGGTCACCGGCAGCACCTGGCGGTTGGACGTGTCGTACAACCGCAACTCGGGGCCGCGCCCCGGCAGTGCCGGAACCGGTGCCGCAGGCCAGGACTGCATGCTGTCGACTTTAAGACCGGCGGCTTAGAAGACGGCTCGCCGGATCGCGTCCAACAGCGGGCCGGCCAGTTCGGCGCGGCACATCAGCAGGTCAGGCAGGTACGGGTCAGGCTGGTTGTAGCGAAGCGGCGACCCGTCCAGCCGCGACGCATGCAGCCCGGCGGCCAACACCACCCCGGCCGGCGCGGCCGAGTCCCACTCCCATTGCCCACCCGCGTGCAGGTACGCGTCGACGTCGCCCCGGACGACGGCCATCGCCTTGGCGCCCGCGGAGCCGATCGGAACCGGTTCGAGCGCAAGGGTCTGGCTGATCCGGAACAGCAGCGACGGAGGCCGGGTGGCGCTGACGGCCACTCTGATCGGCCCGTCGGCGGCGATGGGCGGGGTGTGTGCGCCGACGGTGTCGGTGCGGTACAGCTCGCCGCGGGCCGGCAGCGCGACGGCGGCGTCGGTGATCTCGGCACCGCGCTGCCACAGCGCGACGTGCACGGCCCAGTCGTCGCGCCCGGGTGTCGAGAACTCCCGAGTGCCGTCCAGCGGGTCGATGATCCACACGCGGTCACGCTTCAGCCGGCTGAGGTCGTCGTGAGCCTCCTCGCTGAGCAGCCCGTCGCCGGGCCGCTCGTCGCGGAGCCGGTCAAGGATCAGCGCGTTGGCGCGCTTGTCCCCGGCCGCGCCGAGCGCCCGTCGGTCGTCGAACCCGAGCTCGTCGCGGACTTCGAGCAGCAGTTTTCCGGCGTCCTCGGCGAGCTGGGCGGCCAGCTCGGCATCGTTAGGGGTCACACCTGCCAGTATTGCCGACGGCTGGATCAGAACGCCGGCCACGGGATCGGTCGGCGCCGGTCCGGGGTCGGCATCACCGGGTTTTCCAACAGCGCCTCGGCCCGCAGCCACAGCGTCGTAATCTCAGCGCTGGTGATGAGTCCGCGTAGCGCGCTGGCCAGCGGGCCCTCCAGGGCGGCCGCGAGCCGAGCCACCGCGGCCAGGTTCTCATCGTCGACGGGCTTGCCGGCCCACCCCCACAGCACCGTGCGCAGCTTGTCCTCGACGTGCAGGCAGATGCCGTGGTCGACACCGTAGACGTTGTCGTCCAGCCCGGTGAGGATGTGGCCGCCCTTGCGGTCGGCGTTGTTGATCAGCACGTCGAATACCGCCATCCGCCGCAGCCGCGCGTCGTCGGCGTGCACCAGCGTCACCTCGTCGCCGGCGTAGTCGTACGCGCGCAGTACCGGCAGATACCCCGGCGGCACTTTGCCCGCCGGGAACAGGTCGACCAGATCCGGTGTCGTCTTCTCGTCCGCCGTCGAGGAGTCGTCAGGCTCCTCGATCCAGCGCTGCAGCATCCCGCGGCCGGCAGGACCGTCGCGAATGATGGTATGCGGCACGATGTTCCAGCCGAGCGACTCGGATACGAGGTAGGCGGCGCGTTCGCGGCCGGCGAGCGTGCCGTCGGGGAAGTCCCACAGCGGCTGCTCGCCCGCTATCGGCTTGTACACGCAGTGCGTCCGGTGTCCGGCCCACTCCACCTCGCACAGAAAGGTGGCGTTGCTCGCCGAGCGGATGCGCCCGATGACCGTGAGTTCGCCGCTGCGTAGCGCTTCGCGCACCTCGTCCCCCGGTCGCCGCGCTTCTGCCCGCCGGACTTCACGCCTCGGCGTCATCGGCGGACTCGAACGGCTCCGCGCGTCGATAGCCATTGGTGCGCACGCAGATATGACCTGCGGGATCCAGCGGCTCGTCACACAGCGGGCATGGCGGGCGGCCGGCCGAAATCACGCGGTTTGACCGGTTGGCAAATTGCCGGGCGGACTCCGGTGTCAGGAACACGCGCACAGCGTCAGGGCCCTCTTCGGCGTCGTCGAGCACCACAGAGGCATCGAATTCGCTGTCGGTCACCGCCAGCAGCTCCACGACCACGGTTTGGGCCTCTGAGTCCCAGCCGAGGCCCATCGTGCCGACCCGGAACTCGGCATCCACCGGGGTAATCAGCGGGCTGAGGTCGTCAACCTCACCGGTCTCAGGCGGGATCGGCGTGCCGAATCTCCGGTGCACTTCCAGCAGCAACGCGCCGATCCGCTCGGCGAGCACGGCAACCTGCTGCTTTTCCAGGATCACCGACACCACCCGGGAGTCGTGCACAGCCTGCAGATAAAAGGTTCGGTTTCCGGGCTGGCCAACGGTCCCGGCCACGAAACGGTCGGGCGAACGGAAGACGTGAATTGCTCGGGCCATTGCACGTTCCAAAATACCGGTTATTGCACCTTGGCCGTAATTCCTCAGTCTGTCGATCCTCCCACGACAGCATCACCCTTCGGCACCTCGGCTGCCCCGTCGCTCTCGGACGGTTTGGCCGCGAGTCCCGCAGCCAGCTGGGCGCCGGTGTGGTTGATATGAACGACGAACGGGCGCAGTGGTGTGTAGCTGATCACGCTCATCGATGCCGGATCGGCGGTGATGCGCTGGAAGCTGTCCAGATGCGTGCCAAGCGCGTCGGCAACCACGGCCTTGATCACGTCACCGTGCGTGCACGCGAGCCACAACACCTGGCCGCCGTGCTCTTCGGCCAGGCGGCGGTCGCGCTCGCGGACCGTGGCGACCGCCCGTGCCTGGACGTCGGCCAGCCCTTCCCCTTCGGGAAACACCGCCGCACTGGGCTGAGCCTGGACAACGGCCCAGAGCGGCTCCTTGACCAGCTCGCCGATCTTGCGCCCGGTCCATTGGCCGTAGTCCACCTCCGAGAGCCGCTCGTCGACAATCGGCTCCAGGCCCAGCGCGGCGGCCAACGGTTCCAGCGTTCGCCGACAGCGCAACAGCGGCGAGGTGACCAACGCGCGGATCGGCAGAGATCCGATGCGTGCCACCAGCCCGTCGGCCTGCTCGCGACCCTTGTCGTCGAGGTCGATGCCGGTGGCCCGGCCGGCCAGCACATGAGCGGTGTTCGACGTGGAACGCCCGTGCCGCAGCAGGATGACGGTCATGCCGCGGGGACCGCCCCGGCGCCGAGCAGGGTCATCACCGCGCCCCCGAGCGCGACGCGGTAGTCCAGCCCGCGATGGTCGGTGACGAACAGGCCGCTGAACCAGGCCTTCGCGATGCGGCCAATGTCCCTCGCGAAGTACACCAGCACGGCCAGCTCGGTGCCGATCTGGATGACCGCGCTGAACGACGGGCCTGCGTCGCCATTGAAGAACAGCCGTGGCGCGATCGCCAGGTGACCTGAGGACGAGACCGGCGGGAATTCGGTCAATCCTTGCAACACCGCCAGCACGATCACCTGCCACCAGGACATGGTCGCCGCATTCACGCCGACGACCGTACCCGGTCGGTGGCTAGCGGGATCGTTTCGAACCCGGGCGGGTCACCGGCTGGGCTGCGGCGACCAGATCACGCACCGCGGCGACGATGCTGCGCTCGTCGGTGAGGTCGATATCGGTGCGCCGACGCGTCGCGACCGCGACGACGTCTTCCGCGTGAGGTACCGGCCCAACCAGTCGCGGCCGGTACAGCTCCACCACGAGCAGGTTCTTCTCCGTGTGAAACGCGAAGCTGCGGCCGTCACCGACGTGGCCGAATCCGCTGGCGAACGCGCCTGTGTACACGTCTTCGACGACGAAATCCGGGGTGGCACACTCTCGGTCGGGCGCGAGGGTCATGAGTGGACCATACCGCCGCGCTGTCGATTCGAAAGCCCGAGCGCGCGATTCGTACCGATGACTTTGCTTAGACTTGCCGCCGTCGGAAGTCACACCCGTAACTTGAGGAAGTCACCCTTTGCCGCGATCGATGGACCACGCAGGTCGCGCCGTTATTCTCGGCCTGACGGTGTTGCTGGCGTGTGCGCTAGCGGCGGCAGGCTGCTCGTCCAATCCGGTCGGAAAACCGCCCCCGACGATCGAACCTGGCGGACCCGCGGCGTCACCGCCTGTCACGGTCGCGCCCGCCGGCGTTGTGCGCCCGCTGCCCGGCGGTGCGCAGGCAACGACGTTCGACGCGGACACGTCGTCGCTGGTGGTGTTCAGCCCCGGCCCCGACCGGCAATCGCCCGCGATCGTCACCCTGTTTCCCGCGATGGGTGGGCCGCCGCGCAACGTCGCGCTACCCGGGCCAGCGACGGCGCTGACCTGCGACGATCGCGGAGCGGCCTACCTAACCACGCACGGTGGGTACTACCGGGTCGATCTCGCGGCGGGGCGGGTGGACAGGGTCGGCGTCGACGGCCAGGACGCCACCGACTTCACCGCGGTCGCACGCAGGGCCGACGGCCGACTGGTCCTCGGCAGCGCCGACGGGGCGGTCTACACACTCGATTCGGCATCCCACGTGGCCGCGCAGGTCAAGATTTTCGCGCATGTGGATGAACTTGCGACGGAAGGTAACACGGCCGTCGTGCTGGACCGCGGGCAGACGTCCGTGACGACCCTCGACGCCAGCGGCGCCCACCCACAGCACGCGTTGCGCGCAGGCGAGGGCGCCACAACGCTGGCCGCGGATCCGGCCGGGCGGGTGCTGGTCGCCGACACCCGGGGCGACGAGTTGTTGGTGTTCGGCGTCGATCCGTTGATCCTGCGTCAGCAGTATCCGGTGCGAGAAGCGCCGTACGGGCTGGCAGGAAGCCGTACCCTGGCTTGGGTGTCAGAGACCGCGGCGAATATGGTCGTTGGTTACGATCTGGCCACTGGAATACCTGTTGAGAAGGTGCGATACCCAACCGTGAGGCAACCGAACTCGCTGGCCTTCGACGAGGCCCGCGGCACGCTCTACGTGGTGTCGGGCACGGGCGACGGCGTACAGGCGATCGACCACGCGGCGGGTTCGGCGTGACGGCGGCCGCACACGGGCGGATGCCGCGCGACTGGGACAGCGACCTGTCCGACGACTACGAGTGGGTTCCGCTGCGGCTGCCGCCGGACGTGACGCGGCTCAGCGCGTCGACGCGGCTGTCCATCGAGGCGGAGTATCGCGGCTGGGAGTTGACGCGGGTGCGGCTCTATACCGACGGCAGTCGACGGGTGCTGCTGCGCCGCAAGAAGTCCCACAGTCTGGCTGACCAGCCCGAGCTGTGATGTACCGCGCGTTGCGGCGGCTGCTGTTCAGAGTGCCGGCAGAGCGCATTCACACCTGGGTGTTCTTTGGGCTGCGTGTGCTGACCGCGATACCACCACTGCGGCGGCTGCTGCACCGGCTGCTTGCCCCCCGCGACGCGGCGCTGGCCGTCACGGTGTTCGGGGTGCGATTTGCCGGCCCACTCGGGCTGGCCGCGGGCTTCGACAAGGATGGCACCGGGCTCAACGCGTGGGGTGCACTCGGGTTCGGCTTCGCCGAAGTGGGCACCGTGACGGCCGAGCCGCAGCCGGGCAATCCAAAGCCGCGGCTGTTCCGGCTGCCCGACGATCGCGCCCTGCTCAACCGGATGGGGTTCAACAACCACGGCGCGGCCGAGCTGGCGCTGCGGCTGGTTCGCCGGCGGTCCGACGTCCCCGTCGGCGCGAACATCGGCAAGACGAGATTGACGCCGCCCGAGCGGGCGGCCGACGACTACCAGGCCAGTGCGCGGATGGTCGGACCGGCCGCCGACTTCGTCGTGGTGAACGTCAGCTCACCGAACACGCCGGGACTGCGCGATCTGCAGGCCGTCGAGTCGCTGCGGTCGATCCTGACCGGGGTGCGGTCGGAGACGTCGACGCCAGTACTGGTGAAGATCGCGCCCGATCTGTCTGACGCCGAGATCGACGACATCGCCGATTTGGCCGTCGAGCTCGGCGTGGCCGGCATCGTTGCGACCAACACCACTGTCTTGCGTAACGGTCTCACCACCGGGGGCGTCGCCGACCTGGGGGCAGGAGGCGTGTCTGGGGCGCCGCTGGCGCGCCGCTCCGTCGAGGTGTTGCGTCGACTGAATGCCCGGGTCGGCGACAAGCTCACGCTCGTCAGCGTCGGCGGCATCGAGACCGCCGACGACGCATGGGAGCGCATCACGGCGGGGGCGTCACTGCTGCAGGGTTACACCGGGTTCATCTACGGTGGCGGCTTGTGGCCCAAGCGGATTCACGACGGGCTCGCCCGCCGCCTGCACGCCGGCGGGTTCGATAGCCTGGCCGACGCGGTGGGTTCGGCAGCGCGTCGGTAGCGGGTCTACGGCACCTCGTAGATGCCGTGGATGAGGGTCCGGGCGATCGCGCGCTGGAAGAGGTTGAACCCGAGGAACGCAGGCGTCGACTCCTCCGTGATGTCGAGCTTTTCGACGTCGACGGCATGAACGGCGACGAAGTAGCGATGAGCGCCATGGCCATCCGGTGGCGCCGCCCCGATGTAGCGCCGCTGGCTGGCGTCGTTGCGCAAAGTGATTGCCCCGCCGGGCAACTCGCTGCCGTCTCCGGCGCCCTCCGGAAGGGACGTGACCGTTGCCGGGAGGTTGGCGACGGCCCAGTGCCAAAACCCCGACACCGTCGGCGCGTCGGGATCGTAGACCGTCACCGCGAAGCTGCGGGTCTCCTCCGGGAAGCCGGACCAGCTCAGCTGCGGCGAGATGTCCTGACCGCCCGCTCCCATAATGCCGCTGACCTGTTCGTTGCGGAGAGTCTCACCATCGGAGATCGATTGCGAGCACAATCTGAACGTCGGCAGTTTCGGCAGGAAGTCGTACGGGTTGTACGGGAACGCCATGGTGGTCCTTTCTTCGATCAGCAGTGCAACAGAAAGTGCTCGAGGACCCGGCAGCCGAACCTCAGCGCATCAACGGGTACCCGCTCGTCGACGCCGTGGAACAACGCCGCGAAATCCAGGTCCGGCGGCAGCTGCAGCGGAATAAAGCCGAAACAACGAATACCCAGCCGCTTGAACGCTTTTGCGTCCGTGCCGCCGGACATCATGTACGGCACGATGCGCGCCTGGGGATCGAGGGCCAGCAGGGCGGCGTTCATCGCGTCGACCAGTTCGCCGTCGAAGCTGGTTTCGTAGGACGGCAGCGCCCGGATCCACTCGCGGGTGACGTCCGGACCGATCAGCTCGTCGACCTCCCGCTCGAACTCTGCCTGTCGGCCCGGCAGCACGCGGCAGTCGACGACCGCTTCGGCGGTGGCGGGGATGACGTTGGCTTTGTATCCGGCCTTCAGCATCGTCGGGTTCGCGGTGTCGCGCAGCGTCGCGCCGATGATGCGCGCCATCGGGCCCAGCTTGGCGATCGCTCCGTCGAGGTCCTGCGAGTGGACGTCGAAGGTGTCACCGGTCTCCTCGCTCACAGCGGCCAGAAATTCCGCGACCGGGTCGGTCAACACCAGTGGAAATTGGTGGCGCCCCAGACGGGCGACGGCTTCGGCCACCATCGTGACGGCGTTGTCGTCGTGAACCATCGAGCCGTGCCCGGCACGGCCGCGCGCGGTCAGCCGCATCCACAGCAGCGACTTCTCGGCCGTCTCGATCAGATAGAGCCGGCGTTCGCCGCCGTCGCGCCGGGGCACTGTCAAAGAGAAGCCGCCGACCTCGCCGATCGCCTCGGAGACGCCGTCGAACAGGTCCGGCCGGTGATCGACCAGCCACTGCGCGCCGTATGTGCCGCCGTGCTCCTCGTCGGAGACGAACGCGAAGACGAGGTCACGAGGCGGGACGATGCCTTCGCGTTTGAAGTGCCGCGCCACCGCGATCATCATGCCGACCATGTCTTTCATGTCGACCGCGCCGCGGCCCCAGACGAAGCCGTCCTCCACCGCTCCGGAGAAGGGGTGCACACTCCAATCGGCCGCTTCGGCGGGCACGACGTCGAGGTGCCCGTGTATCAGCAGCGCGCCGCGGGCCGGGTCGGCGCCGGGAAGCCGCGCGAAGACGTTCCCGCGCCCTGGCGCCCCGGCTTCGAGGTATTCGATCTGGTAGCCGACCTCTTCCAACTGGCCGGCGACCCACTGCGCGCACTCGGCCTCGCCCTTGGTGGTCTCGGGATCGCCGGTGTTTGAGGTGTCGAACCGGATCAGCGAGCTGACGAGATCAACCACCTCGTCGACGGGTGTCGTCACAGTCCCCTTTCCTACCATTGGAGTGGGTTGTCAGGTTTGGGCCCCGGTGCAGGAATCCGATAGCCTTAGCTGCCCAGCTCACATCGGTTGGGCTCGGTCCGAGTGGCGGAATGGCAGACGCGCTAGCTTGAGGTGCTAGTGCCCTATTAACGGGCGTGGGGGTTCAAGTCCCCCCTCGGACACCGCGTGACCCCCGGCCCTCAGGCAGCGTGCAGGTCGATCAGCGCTATGCCGATTCTGGCCTCCACTTCGCTCACCTCCACCTCCCGCGCCCGCGGCAGCGGCGGCGCTGTGGAACGGTAGCGTGCTCCGGTAGGCGTCGCGAACTCTGCTGTATGCCTTCGTTGTTCGTCCGTCCGCGTAGTGACGCGCCAGCCGGGTGCCTCCTTGACGTAGTTGCACTGCTCGCACAGACCGAGGCCATTCGCAACGCTTGTCGGTCCGCCGCCGGCGCGGGGGCTGGCGTGGTCGCGATGCCGGATCGCGGCACCACAAAAGGGAGTGCGACATCGCTGATCGCGCAATCCGATGAATTCTGCCAGCCCCCGCGGAAATCGCCGCGACCGCGACTCGAGCGCCACCAGCGCGCCCGTCTGCGGCCTCGCATAAAGCCGCCGCAGCGCGGCATATGAACGCTTGTCGGTCGCCGCCAGGCCCACCAGCCCGCGCGCCACCGCGGCCGGGACCGGCCCGTACCCGTCGATGACAGCCGGCTCCGCCTCACCGCCCAGCAACGCCTGATCCGACATCACGACGTTCACCATCACCGGCGTCGGCGCCTCGGCCGGCCGGCCGGTCACCCGCTCCACCAGCATGTCGGCCATCACCTGACTGCGGGAGCGGCCGTCGAACGTGGTGTCGGCAGTCCGGCGCAGCGCGGCGTATACCGCCACCCCCTTGGCCACGGGCAGCAAAGCGGTCAGCCATGTCATCGTGTCGGGAGCGGGACGGATCGTCACCCTGCGCTCGTCCTCCGCTTTGGCGGCCCGGTCGACAACTGCCCTTGGATCGAGCCGATAGGCGATCGCCTTGGCCGCCGCGGCCACCCGCGCATCGCCCAGCCCTTCGAGATTCGCGACATCCGCGCATAGTTCGGCATCCAGCACGCGACGATCCTCAACGTCCAGACATGCGGACTCGCGGACGATCAGCGTGGCGCGCCATTCGCTCAGCACCCCTGCCTCCAACGCCGTCAGCGTGTACGGCATCTCGTGCGGCAGGGCCTTGGCGAACCCGAGGTGCCGGCCGCCACGGGCCGGCGAGTCGCGACGGGCCAGAGCGATCTCACTGGCGACCCCGCGGCCGCGTTGGCGCGCCGGTACCCCCGCTTCGGCTTCCGCCGTGCGGCGCGAGGCATCCAGCGCCGCCGCGGCACGCGCCTGGCCGGCTGCGGCAGCGGCTTAACCCGCTCCAGCAGCGCTATTCGCGCGACGAGTGCCGCTTCGTCGGCGTACCCGTCGACCGCCGCGAGGTCGGCGACCAGCTTCTTATCGAACATAGTTTCGAGTATACGTGCGCGCACTGACAGAATCGATCAGTCGGCATTGGCCGATCCCGGCGTGCGCAGGTGCCCAGTGCTCGAGCCAGGTCAGCGGGCACGGGTCCTGCAGCGCGACGCTGCCGATCCCGCACCACACCACCGCCAGGAATCCGCCGCTCGCCAGGTACACGAGGAACGCGAAAGGCACGACCACGACGGCCGCGACCACCATGATGGAGAAGTCCTTCGTCCGCCCCCCGCTCGACGGAAGGTGCTGTGTCTTATTCAACTTTGGCACGTTACACACGCAGACCGATCCTCTCGCTGCTCTGCGTCGGCCTCCTGCTGGCGGCGTGCGGATCGCCGAACACATCGCACCCCGGTCAGCCGCCCTCCCCGTCGACGGATCCCGCGAAAGCCGACGCAGTGATGAACGTCGTCCGCGACACGATGGCGAAGTCACACCTGCGGGCTGCCATCGTCAGGGTCACCGTGGCCGGCAAGGAGGTCGTGACCAGGGCGCTGGGCGAATCGATGACCGGCGCGCCCGCCACCACCGACATGTATTTCCGCAACGGCGCCGTCGCGATCTCGTATGTGTCGACGCTGCTGCTGAAGCTGGTCGACGAGAAGAAGGTCCGCCTCGACGACAAGCTGTCGACATGGCTGCCGAATGTCCCCCACGCCGACCAGGTGACGTTGGCCCAACTTGCGCGGATGACGTCCGGATATCCCGACTACGTGCTCGGCAACGCCGAATTCGACGCGGCCCTCTACGCGAACCCGTTCCGGCAGTGGACCACGGACGAAATTCTGGGGCAGGTGGTTTCGAAGCCGCTGTTCTATTCGCCGGGCACGAATTGGAATTACGCGCACACCAATTACGTGCTGCTTGGGCTGGCCCTCGAGAGGGCCACCGGGCAGGACATGCCGACACTGTTGCGTGACAAGGTCCTCGGCCCGTTGGGCCTGACGCACACCGCCAACGCCGACACTCCCGAAATTCCCGCGCCGGTGCTGCACGCGTTCTCCTCGGAGCGACGTGAGACGCTCAAAATTCCTGCCCACACACCGTTTTACGAAGAAACTACCTTTTGGAACCCGTCGTGGACGATCACTCACGGCGCGATCCAGACGACCACGATCGACGACCTGGCAACAACGGCGTCAGGCATAGGTTCAGGGCAGCTGCTCTCACCCGGGTCCTACCACGCGATGGTGTCGACCGATCTGCGCGGTAAGACCCACGCGCTGCCGGGCTGCCCGACGTGTGCCGCACTCAACGACTTTTACACCTACGGGCTCGGTATCGTGATCTCCGGCGACTGGCTTCTGCAGAACCCCATGTTCGCCGGGTATGCCGCGGTCGGTGCCTACCTGCCGTCGCGAAAGATCGCCATCGCGGTGGCCTGCACGTTCGATCAGGCCGCGTTTGGCAACAGCGGCAACTACTCCAACGAGGCCGACACGTTGTTCCGCCGCGTCGCTGCCCAGCTCGCGCCCGACGACGCGCCCCCGCTCGCGCCGGCCAAGTAACGTAGCGCGCGTGGCTCGCAGGGTGTTGTTTGTCGTCAACGACCCGATTGCGACGGAGGCCCTGCTGGGCCACGCGTTCGCGGACTGCGGATTCGAGGTAGCGACGTTCGAGGTGGTGCCACCCGAGCGGATCGACGACCCGGCAGTCGACGTGACTTTCCCCGACGCCTGCGGTTACGACGTCATCGTGCCGCTGGGCGCCCGTTGGCCGGTGTATGACGACGAGCTGCGTAAAACCTGGGTGGACGACGAAATGCGTCTGGTGCGCGACGCCGACGCCGCAGGTGTGGCCGTGCTGGGAATCTGCTTCGGCGGACAACTCGTCGCGCAGGCCCATGGCGGATCGGTGCGCCGTTCTAGCGCACCCGAAATCGGTTGTTATCACGTCGACAGCGTCGATCGGTCCGTGGTCCCCGACGGGCCGTGGTTTCAGTGGCACTTGGACCGCTGGACGGTGCCGCCGCGCGCAACTGAGATCGCCCGGAATGCGCAAGCATCACAGGCTTTCGTACTCGGCCACACGCTGGCCCTGCAGTTTCACCCGGAGCTCGACGCCGCCCTGCTGAAGTTGTGGATCGATGATGACCGGGATGGCGAAGCCGATCAGCTCGGCGTAGTGGCTCGTGAATTGCTTTCCAGCACAGTGACGTTGCGGGACAGCACCACATGCCGCACGGCCACACTGGTGCGTGGTTTCCTCGACAACGTCGCGAACATCGCTTAACGGTCGACGTGGCCCAGCTGGTGTGCCAGGGCCGATGCGACCGTCGGCTGCCGGAACCGGTGGCGCACCTGAGCCAGCCTGGTGGGCTCCACCCGCTGGCTGGCCTCGGCGAGTTCGCGGGCGCCCTTGCGCGCCCAGCAATAGTCGCGGCCCGATGGATGGGACCGCCAAGACGGCCGGTGAAGCACCCGGGCCAGCGCGGCGGTGTAGTCAACGTTGTGATCAGGGTGCGGCGCAACCGCGTTGAGGGGTCCGGTCAGCCTGCTGTCCGCGCGTCGGCTCGATCCAGCTGTCGCGCGCGCGTTTGTGCCCGGCCGCGAACCGGCCCGCGATCGATGCACCGGCCAGGTCAATCGTCGCGTCCACGCCGGTCAGCAGATCGGGAGCGGGATTGGCTGCTTCCCAACGCCTTTCGCCAGGGTAACGGTCGGGCCGGCGCACCAATCGGATGACCTGATTCCCCCGGCTGGTCAAGAACGCGGTCAGTGCCGAGCCGACCAAGCCGGAAGATCCGGTCACCGCGACGACTAGCGGGCGCACGCCGTGCTCGGCGGCCAACCGGTGTGCCGCCAGGTCGTCGGCGAGCTGACGGTGCCGGTAGACGAACGTGGAGCGCAGAGCGGCCGCCGGCACCGGCGTGTCAACGCGGTCAAGCACCCGCGTCTTGCCGGGCACCGCATACCCGAACTCGTGGGTGTGCCGCCACCAGCCGATCACGCGCGGCGGCCACGACAACGGCCCATCGAAGGCCAATTCGTCGACGAAGCGCCGCGGCGGTGGTATTCGGCCGGGTTGTGCTGCGCGACCCACCGCATCCTGGCGGGGTAGCTCCAGCACGGCACGGCCCGCTGCCAACGAGTCGGTCTCGACCAGGACGTTCATCGGCTGCCAGGGCGGCACCAGCCGCGGCATCGCGCCCGGCCGCGTGTGCCAGGCGAACACCTCCACCTGTGGGTGACTGTCACGCTGGAGTGTTCGATCGTCATGCGAGGGATTCGGAGCGGCGGCCGTTCCGGATGGCGCGCCTAGACTGTCCCCAGGAGCAACGACGATGGGGCGATTCAGCAGCCTGGCGCGCAGCGGGGTCCGGCGCGCGTTCTCCGACCGCCACGAGGCCGGCCGGGTGCTCGCCGACGCTCTGAACGGGTATCGAGAGCAACCCGATGTGCTCGTCCTCGGGCTGCCGAGGGGCGGCGTGCCGGTCGCATGGCAGGTGGCCGCGGCGCTGCACGCGCCGCTGGACGTGTTCGTCGTTCGCAAGCTCGGCGCTCCGCGGTGCGAGGAACTCGCGCTCGGCGCGTTGTCCAGCGGTGGAGGCCTCGTGCTCAATGACGACGTGGTCCGAAGCCTGCGAATCAGTGACGAGCAGCTACAGCGGGTTATGGAACGCGAGAGCGCGGAACTGGCCCGCCGCGAGGCCGCCTACCGCAACGGGCGCCCGCCGATGGAGCTGACCGGCAAAACGGCGATTCTCGTCGACGACGGAATCGCCACCGGCGCCAGCATGCTGGCCGCGGTTCGCGCCGTCCGGTCGGCCAACCCGGCGCGGATCGTCGTCGCCGTGCCGGTGGCACCGCCGTCGGCGCGACGGCTAATCGCGGCTGTGGTGGACGAGGTGGTGTGCGTGACCGTTCCGGCGTCGTTCATTGCGGTCGGCGAGTACTACGGCGACTTCAGCCAGACCGGCGACGACGAGGTGCGCAGACTGCTTGCCACGCCGACCTGCTGAGCATCAGCGATCGGCCGGACCGCCCTCGGATTCCGCCGCAGTGGATTGGGTGCGGGCGTCCGGATCGGCCGCCTGCGCGCGCTCCGCCTTTTCTGTGGCCGGGTGCTCGGGCTCGTCAGCCGCCGCGTCCTCGGGGTACTCGGCGTCGAATTCCTCGTCTTGCGCCAGGTGCCCTTCTGCCGGTTCCGTCCCGGCTGCGTCACTGACCGTGGTGTCGCTGCGCTGCCGTTCCCGTACTGCGTCAACGATCAGCAGTACAACGCCAATGACGCTGGCGCCGATGCAGACCCATGCGATGACTTCATTGCTGGTGACGACCGCGGTCACCAGCGCCGCCAGGCCGATGACGGCCATCACCAGTGCGACGATCAGCATCGATCATTCCCTTCGCCGAAGGGGCGCTCAAAAAACAGGGTGCGGTTAGTTGTTACCCCGATTGAACTGATTGAACGCCGCGCCTTCGCTGTTGGCGCTCGAATCGACCGGCGCGGCTGAACCCCGCTGCCCCAGCTCTTCGAGCTGGGATTCCAGATAGGTCTTGAGCCGGGTGCGGTACTCGCGTTCGAAGGTGCGCAGCTGTTCGAGGCGACCCTCGAGCACGGTGCGCTGCTGGTTGATGGTGCCCATGATCTCGGAGTGCTTGCGCTCCGCGTCGGCCTGCAGTGCGTCGGCCTTCTCCTGCGCCTGCCGCAACTGCGTTTCCGAGCGCATCTGCGCGTCAGCGAGCATCGAATCCGACCGCTGACGGGCCTCGCCCACCGCTGTCTCGGCGGTGTGTCGCGCTTCCGCCAGGATCTGGTCGGCGTTGGCGCGGGCGTCCGAGAGCAGCTTGTCGGCCTCCGCCTTGGCCGTGCTGGTCAGCCGGTCGGCGGTGTCCTGCGCCAACGCCAGCACGCGGGCGGCCCTGACGTGGTGCTCTTCGTCGACGGGACCTGGGGGAGCTGGCGGCGCCTCGTACACGCGCTGGACCGGCGCAGGCTCGGGCTCGGGTTCGGGCTCCGGCGCGTAGACCGGCATCGCCTGAGTGGCGCCGGCGCCGGAGCCGCCCGCCGCGAGTTCCTGCTCGAGTTCATTGACGCGCTGGCGCAGGTCCGAGTTTTCCTCGATAAGCCGAGTAAGCTCGCCTTCGACGAGATCGAGGAATGCGTCAACCTCATCTTCGTTGTAACCCCGCTTGCCGATAGGCGGCTTGCTGAACGCGACGTTGTGAACGTCCGCGGGTGTTAGCGGCATTGTCTGCCCCCTCAAGTCTTGACGGTCGAGGCTGATCTCGAAGTGTAGACCCTAGCTGTATAGACCCTCGCTGTGCAGTAACTGGCGTCCATCCTGTCACATCTGAACCGTCGGTTGCATGAGTGCCCGATAATTAAGAAGTTCTTTCAATCTTCCGCTGTCAATTTGCCGGCGGCGACGGACCATTTTCACGCCGCGGCGCCGAACGCCAGTTGCATCCCGATGAACGCGACGAGCAGCAGCACCATGATCGAAAGGTCGAACCGGATCGCGCCGATGGTGAGTTGGGGAATGATGCGGCGCAGCAGCTTAACTGGCGGATCGGTGACGGTCAGGATGACCTCAAGGATCACCACCGTGAACCCGCGCGGGTGCCACTCGCGACTGAACGAGCGGATGAACTCGACTACCACGCGCGCGATCAGCAGTAGCCAAAAAATGAACAGGGCAAAACCCAGAATTTCGAAGAACAGCCGCAACTGACCCTCACTGTGTGACTTTGACGACATAGCCGCGCTGCCATCGTCGGCAGCATGGCGTCCGCCAGCCTACCGAGTAAGTTGGTGGGCTCAGCCGACGCGGGCGCTACTGGTACGCGTAAAACCCGGCTTCGGCGATGCGTCGGCGCTCTTCGGCGCTCACGTCGATGTCGGCCGGCGAAAGCAGGAACACCTTGGTCGCCACCTTGTCGAATGAGCCGCGCAGCCCGAACGCCAGTCCTGCCGCGAAGTCGACCAGGCGTTTGGCGTCGGCGTTGTCCATCGAGACCAAGTCCATGATCACCGGGGTGCCGTCGCGGAACCGTTCACCGATCGTGCGAGCCTCGCTGTAGTCCTTGGGCCGCAGTGTGGTGATCTTCGACAGCGGGCTGCCCTCGTCGAACAGCATCGCCATTCGGCGCGGGTCCATCGCCAGCGCACCGCGTGTCGACCCGCGCAGCGCACTGAATCGCGACGAGTGGCGGTCGAAGTCCCGTGGGCCCCTCAATCTGCCGTCGAATCGTGGCTCGTCGGCGTACCCGCCGCGGTAGCCCGGCGGATAGTCGCCGTGGTCGTCCCGGTCCTCGTAGTCACGGCCGTACCCGTCGTCGAAGCGGTCACTGGGTGGACGGCGAGAGTACCCGCGGCCGGAACCGCGGTCGTCGTCGTCGTAATACTCGTCGTCGTAGTCCTCCATCGGCGCCATGCCGAAGTAGGCCTTAACCTTGTGCAGCGTGCTCATCGAATGACCCTTCCGGACGCTGGTGGCTTGCTGGCTTGATGAAGATGTGACAGGAGTGACTACTCAGGGTGACGTTAGCGGTCGCGGTCCCAACAGCGCGGTACCGACACGCACACACGTCGACCCGTGTTTCACCGCGGCCTCCAAGTCACCGGACATTCCCGCCGACAGCCCCGTCGCCTGCGGATGGTCCTGCAGGACCCGCCGGTGCTCGGCCTGCAGCCGCCCGAACGCCTCGTCGGGGTCGCTCTCGAGCGGCGGAATGCCCATCAACCCGACCAATGTCAGCCCGTGGGCGGTATCCACTTGGGCGCAGATCTTGTCCACCAACTCCGGCCGGGTCACATCGACGCCACCGCGCGACACGTCGCCGTCGAGGCTGATCTGCACATACACCCGCAGGCGTTCGGCGCGCTCGCCGCAGTCAAGCGCCGCGCTCGCCGCCCGGTCCAGCGCAGCGACCAGCCGCTCGCTGCCGACGGAGTGCACGGCGTACGCCCATCGAGCGATCGAATCTGACTTGTTGCGCTGGATCTGGCCGACCATGTGCCATCGCACCGGGGCGTCGACCAGCGACGCCACTTCGGCCACCTTCGCCGACGCTTCTTGTTCGCGGTTTTCGCCGAAAGACTCGCAACCCAGCCCCGACAGAATGACGACATCGGTGGCCGGAAAGAATTTGGTAATCGGCAGCAGTTCGATCTCGTTGCTATTGCGTCCGGCCGCGGCCGCGGCGTCATCGAGCCGCCGTCGGACCGCAGCCAAAGCGTCGCCTAATTCGTCTTCTCTTGAGGTCATCGGCTGATGCTCTTCGCGCAAGCGCTCATCGCCCGCTGATGCTCTTCGCGCAAGCGCTCATCGCGGCTCCATCCACACCAACGACGCCAGCCGGCCCGTTGGTGCGTCGCGCCGGTGGCTGAACAAGGTCCGGTCGGCGACGGTACAGCGCGGGTCGGCATCGACCGCTTCGATCCCCAAATCACGGAGCTGACGCGCGATTCCCGCTCGCAAGTCCAGCGCCGCCGTACCGCGCGCGCTCGTGGTGCGGCTGCCGGGCAGCGCCGCGTCGACCTCAGCAGCCATCTCGTCAGGAACTTCATAGTTGGGCCCGCTCACCGCGGGGCCCAGCAGCACCGAGATGTCCTCGACGTGCGCGCCCGCGCCCAGCATGGCCTCGACCGCCCTCGCCACGACGCCGCGCTGGGCTCCGACGCGCCCGGCGTGAACGGCCGCGGCCGCGCCTGCGCGGGCATCGGCCATCAGCACCGGGACACAATCGGCCGTGAGGACGGCCAGCGCGAGCCGCGGCATGGTGGTGACCATCGCGTCGGTGTCGTCGACCGGGGTGTCGCGGGGTCCGTCGACCACGACTACTCCGTCGCCGTGCACCTGGTTCATCCAGATCACGCGATCCTCGTCCAAGCCGATCGCTGCGGCCAGCCGTTTACGGTTGGCGGCGACGGCATGCGGGTCGTCGCCGACGTGGTCGCCGACGTTGAAGGTGTCGTAGGGAGGCGCCGAGACGCCGCCGGCGCGGGTGGTGGTCACCCGGCGGATGCGAACGCTCACGCCGCCCAGTATCTAGTGACGCATGAACGGGGGCACATCGACGTCGTCGTCGTCATCACCGCCGATGCGCACCGTCGCGCCGTTGGTGTGAGCCGGCACGCTCGCCGCGTCAGCCGGTTCGAACAGCGTCGTCGTCACC
>JAOPWC010000072.1 GCA_025965895.1 Mycobacterium sp. | reverse complement strand
ACCTCACATTGCGCACGTCGTTGCCCGCTCCCTTGGTTCCTGACCCTTGACAAGCCAGAAACCTTAAGCGACAACGACGTGCGCCTTCCTACATCAACACCCCACCCACGGAACAGTCACAAGAGCCGCAATTCGTCGTGAATCGGCACAGCGACGATTTGTCGCCATTGGACCGCTCTGCACCATTTCCGATCAACGCCGTTTGAGCTTGCCGGTGCGGTTCCCGGTGCGCTGGTACGGATTTCCGTCGAGACGGCCCCGCCGCAACGGACTGGATTCGCAGCTTTGTTAAAGATCATCCGCATTGCCGGCATGGTGGTATGAGGGTGCCGTTTATTGCAGACTGGTTTTGCAGAGCAATCATTGTGGCGCGGCATCGAGGCGTATCGCGAATGTTTAGACGAGTCGCTCGAAAATGCTCACGGCGCGATTGTTCAGGTGGACCCCCGGCATGCTGCGGGCCCCGTCGGGTGCACATTCGGTCGTCGCGCAAGCACCCCCGTAGCCGGCTGATCGCCGAACCCCACCGCGCCATCGTTGGCAACATGGCTTGGCTTCGAAGGACATACGGCAATGGCTGAGGGTGATGGCGCGATCAGTCGGCCCAGGTGAGGCGGTGCAGCCGCATCGCTTCACGCAGGTTCGGGTCGTCGGGCGCAATGTGATGAGCACTCTCGGGTTCGAGCTCCGGTGGGCTGTTACCCGCGTGGCCGCGCTCGTAGATCGTCCACAGGGTGAGCTCGTCGCCGTGGCGGGATTTGAACTGCATCCCGTTGAGCGGCACCCCGGCTGGGGTGCGCAGCGTGTAAATCCACGCCGAGATGGCGTGGGTGAGGGCACGTGGTCTGCTCTCGCGGATCGCCGCCGCGTCCAGGCCGGCCAGCCCGAACGCCTTCGCCATCGCCAGGAATCGCCGCCGCAGGGTAGGCAGCGACTCCTGGTGTCCGGGCACCGCGAAGGACCCGTGTAGGCGTGCGGAGGCCAGCAGCCGCGGCCCGCACCAGCTGCGCGGCAGCGCGCCGGCCGGGGCCGTGGGGTAGTGGCGGTCATCGTCGTCGATATCGGCCATCGCCTGCTGCAGTTGGGGATCGGGGCGGAACCGGGCCAGCACCTCCAAATAGCACGCCAGCTCCGACTCGCCGACATACAGGGTGCGCCACGTGCCGTGCGGGTCGTCCCAGCGGCCGTGGAAGCGCCCGTCGGAGCCGGCGTACATCCACGGCGTCCAGACCCACGGATCGGGCCGGTAGCCCACCCGGTGCACGGACACGCCGTCATCGCGCACGCAGTGCAGGGAGCCCTCGGAAGTGCCGAGAAGAAACGGAGTCGCCATCACCCCACAGCGGCGAACTGTCGGGCGGCCGAGAGCACCCGGGGGCCGACGACCTCCAACTCGCCGTCGCGCAGCAGCCGGGCCGGGGCGACGTCATCGAGCAGCGGGTTGAGACCCTGGAACCAGGCCTGGGCAACGCTCTTGTTGTCACGTTCGGCGATCATCCGGGCGGCGCGATATGCGACCCGCAGCCGGTCGACGTCGGTGGGGTTGGCGATCCCCCGGCTGCCCTGCGCCCATTGCCGCACAGCCCGGGTTTCCTTGACTTTGCCCAGGTAGGCGACCAGTTTGGCGCCTAACAGCTCACGCAGCGCGGTCACCAGCTCGGCGGTGCTCATGGTCAGGGCAGCGTTGTAGGCATCCAGGTCGGGACGCGCCGATGTCAACATAGAAACCACCTCCGATCACAGTATAGATCACAAGCGACGGATCGTGGCGCAGCGTGCCGGAGGATGTCGGCACGGACCGGTGCCAACTCGTGAGTCTGGGGTTTCAGCGCGTCCGGCGGGTGTGCGCCGTGGGTTGGGCATCCGTCGGTCCGAATCGACGGCGCAATCTCAAGCGGGTCGCGCCTTACCGACGGTGCTGACAACACCTATCCGCAGCCGCCTCATGCATATATGCCTAAGGCTGTTCAAATCCGCGACATCGACGATGAGGTGTATGCCAGGTTGTTCCGCCGTGCCGGGGAGGAGGGGATTACGGTGCCGGAGTTGCTGCGCCGCGAGGCGGCTCGCTTGGCGGCGCGGCCGTCCGTCGGGCAGTGGCTGGCACGGACCCCCCGACGGTGTCCACGGCTGAGGTGTGGGTGACGTTGTTGACGTTGGACGCACGGCTCGCCCGCGCGCACGGGCCAACCTGCCGCATCGAGGTTCTCGGTATCGAGAACTGACGGGACGTGGTCGCGCCGTGGGGCTGGGTCACATCGGCCGGGCACTACCGCGGCTGACCTGGAGGCGCATAACACATCTCACCTGTTGGTGAGCACTCACGACTGATGAGCCTCCCGTGCCGGTAGAGACACAGCGGCCCACGGTTATCGTGAGAGGCGTCGACACGATGAGACGTACATGATCGGGGAGCGGGCTCAGGAAGTGATTACTGTCCAAACGATGGGTGTGCACTACCGTTGGCCGATCCCGGAGTGCCTCACCCGCCAGCTGCGGCTGGCGACAGATCTGCGCGAAGACCTCGTGTCTTTGCCGCTGGCCTATGATCATGAGCTGCAAGCGATCTGGTCGTCCTATCCTGGGGTCGCCGCTGCCGAAGAGGCGTTATCGCGCGCCGAGGCGCACCTCGCGACAGTCACGCAGAGAGCTTCCGCAGAGCGAATCCGGCTGCGCAGCAAGCGTAACAGCGTGGAGCTATCAGCCCGGCTGCGTGACGCACGCGCTGCGGTCAAGTCGGCCCGTCAGGACCGCCGCGACGCCATCGGGACGGTAAAAGATGAGGCCAGTGCGGGCCGCGCCGCGCGGCGCGAGCAACTGCGCGCCGACCAGAGAGCGCTCTACACCCGTTACTGTCAACAGGGCGACCTCTTTTGGGCCACCTATAACGACGTGACCGAGCACCACCGCCGGGCCGTCGCGCGGATCACCAAAGCACGCGCAGGAGGCCGGCCGGGCAGCCTGCGCCACCGCCGGTTCGACGGCACCGGCACGATCGCGGTGCAGTTGCAGCGGCGTGCGGGGGCACCTGCGCGCACCCCCGCTGTGCTGGCCGACCCCGCCGGCAGATACTGCAATGCTCTGCACATTCCGCGTCCGGATCCTGACCAGTGGCAACGCATGTCACCGGCCGAGCGGCGCCGGGCCGGGCGCATCACCGTGCGAATGCGGTGCGGTGCCACCGACGGGCAACCTGACTGGATCGACATCCCCGTGCAAGCCCACCGCTGGCTGCCCGAGGACGCCGACATCACCGGCGCCCGACTGACCGTCATCCGGGTCGGCAGCCACCTTTCCGCGCGTCTGACCGTGACCGCCCGCATCGACGACCCGGAGCCGGCCGCATCGGCACGCCCGACCGTTGTCGTGCACCTGGGCTGGCGATCGGTCGCCGAGGGCACGGTCGTCGCCGACTGGCGCGCCGACCAGCCCCTCACCATCCCGGCCCACCTTGCTGGGGTCATCACCAGCGATCGCGACGCAATGTGGGCCAGATCATCCAGCCCGGGGCGATCACTCAGCGACTCGACCGGCTCGCCGAGACCGCGTCCGTGCGCGCCCTGTCCTACAACGCGATCCACGCCAAGCTCATCGACTGGCTCGAGGAGCATGGACCCCAGCCATACCGGGACGGACAGCTCAGCGCGGCAGACGTGCGGCGGTGGAAAGCACCAGCGCAGCTCGCCGCGCTCGCCATCGCCTGGCGTGACGCTGCACCCGGTGACATCGCCGCCACCCTGGACGTGTGGCGCCGCGGATAAAAGCTGTGGGAAGGCCAAGCACACGGCCGTCGGCGCGCTCAGGGTCACCGCAACGACCTCTACCGGCAGGTGGCCGCGGCGCTGGCACGGCAGTGCGGCCGAGTCGTTGTCGATGACACCGGGGTCGCCGCGCTGGCCGCGCGGGCACGCGTCCGAAGCGAGCTGCCCCACGACGCCCAGGCACGCATCGACCGCCGCCGCGATCACGCCGCCCCCGGATCGCTGCGCGAGGCCGTCGTCGCCGCCGCTTCCCGCGAAGGCGTCACCGTCGAGGTGGTGCCCGCCGCCGGCCTGTCGCGCACCCACGCCCGGTGCGGTCACCAAAACCCGGCCGACGACCGCTACCTGAGCCGGACCGTGGTTTGCGATGGGTGCGGAGCACGTTATGACCCCAACCGCTCGGCGACCGTGCTGATGCTGCGAGCGGCGCTCGGCCGGCAGAGAACCTCCGCGATGCACTGACGTTGAAAGCCGGCCCGTCGCGGTCTGGATTTTGCACAAACCGCCGCAAATTCAACGGCGGCCGTTCATAAGCCGGTTTCGACTGGCACGCGCGCGCTGGCCTACGCCGCCGCCGCGGATGGCTGGCGCTTGGTGTTTCCGCACCTGCTTCGAACGGGCCTCGGCGCGATGTTCCTGCGAACACTGGACTTCTGAAGCGAAGGCCCGCACTGGGGGAGGCCGGCGACGCGGCCCGGTCGCATCTGCATCCGGATGGGGAATAACCGCGAGCGATGGCGTACCTTGAGTAGTCGTTGGACAGCCAGCGGGACGGCTTCGAAGTCCCGACTAATGCCCGCGTAGCAGTTGGCACGCGCGGCTACACCACAGCTGCGGGCGATCCTGTGGACTTGGTCGGCCACCTGGCGCGGTGTTTGGCCCTCGTCGAAGCATTGGGAGCTCAGCAGGGTCGATCGCCGTGGTGGCGCCAGCGGCAACCCGGCTTTTCGTCACCGATGACCTGGCTGTTTGACGGCCCTCGACATCGCCGATACCGGCCTCGCGGCCCGCGATAGAACACCGGCCACCCACGTATCCATTCAACAATTACGGTGCACTGCAGGCTGATTCGATCGATCCCGGGGCGGGCATACGACGCGCGTTCGTGTTACCTGGCGTGTGTTACGCCAGCGCGGGGGCGTGGTTCCCGCGACGGATAAGTGCAAACTGAAGAACCCGGGTCCTGTGGTCAGGCTGGTGGGTGATGCCGGCCGACCGGCGGTCATCGTCGGTGGGGTCGAGAGACCAGGTCGTCGTCTTGCTCGAATCTCCTCAGCCGCCGTGATCGGATCACCGGATCACAGGGTGATCGAGGCCCTTCCGGCGACCTGTGCACACAGGTATTGCCGCAGCCGTGGGTGTGCGGCGGATTGCTATCGGGTCGGCACTTCGCTAGGCGGTGAATGTGCATTGCGCACAATGCTGTTGAGCATTATGACGTGGCCGGGGTAGTGACCCGCGCTTTTCGTCAAGTAATTGGTCCACGGTTCTGCAGTGACTTTGGCCCCACCTGCGTCGGGATGGGAGCGCTGATCGGGTCGACCCTCGCGGCATGATCGCTGGGATGGACGCGGGTGTTGGCGAGTTGCACTTGGCGGTGTGTCGACGGTTTGGTGGGTTGCGTCCAGCAGAGTGGTGTACGACCAGCGCCCGCGGGGAGCCGCGGTGGAACGCCCGGACCCTGAGCAGGTGCTCGAGCTCGGCGTGGACGCCGAGCTCGACGCCCGCATCCTGGAGATCGCACAGGCGACCCCCGGCGACGCGTTCGCCGATGTCGCGCCGCTGCACGCGATCACCACGGCTACCGTGGAGCGCGTCGGCGCGGAGGCGGTGCGTTATCGCCCCAACCTGGTGATCGCGACGCCGCCCGGGTACCCGGCCTATGCGGAAAACGAGTGGATTGCCACGGCGCTGACCGTGGGTGAGGCGCGGCTGCGTGCTCTGGGTCCCACGCCGCGTTGTGCGGTGCCCACGCTCCAGCACGGTCCGCTGCCCCGAGCCCCGCACTCGATCCGCACATCAGCGGCCGAAAACCGCGTTGAAGCACCGGGTTTCGGAGTGCTGCCCCGCGCCGGGGTTACCTGCAGGTGCTGGTTGAGGGTACTATCCACACCGGCGACCCGGTCGCCCTGGACTAACCGCGAGCCCCGGCTGCTGGCGGTGAACCGGCACTACGGCAGTCACCGCCGTGCTCGAAAAGGACATCAGTAGCTGATTGGCCGATGAAGCCGCGGGCTTCGCACCGGTGTCCTGGACCCAACGGATGTCGACGTCGAATCGGCACGCAGGAAACCGACTAGCGGTCCTTTTGCCGAGTATGAACGTGCAGCCCGACAGGACAAGTCATTGGCGGGTATTACGCCAGGGGTTGATGACCGGTACGCCGGCTGACTCAAAGGCTGCGGTGTCTCTGGTTGCAACCGCCATCCTGTTGGCGGCAGCGGTGGCTGCGATATATCCGTCGGCTGCACCGATAGACTGGCCGACCGTTCGGGCACGGCTCATCAGGTCTGCGTAGGCTTGCGAGGCGAGTAGGTCGAACGCAAGCACGCGTCCGGCGAACAAGGGCAGCACGCGGGTTTCCAAGCCCTCGTCTAGCCGGTGTCTCCGTTTGCCCGCCGGCAGCGAGGCGACCCCGTAGCGCAGTTCGGCAACAGTGATCGCCGAGAGATAAAGCGTTTCCAGCGGTTGGCCGTCGATCCAATCGATGACCCGCGCGTCCGGAACTTTGCCCAGCGGTTCAGAGATGACGTTCGTATCGACTAGGATCATTCGATGCGCATCGGCTGGGCCGGTGTCTTGTCGCGCTGCTCGAAAAGCGCTACATCCTCATCAGTGAGTTTGGCATCACGACCAATGTCGACCAGCAACGAGCCGAGCTTGATGCGGCCCTCTGGCTTTACCACCTCTTCCAAAATCGCGCGGACCTCAGCCTCGGTGCTGCGGCCGTGCAGGGCCGCGCGCATGCGAAGAGCCCGGTGTACCTCTTCGGGTAGGTTACGCACTGTGAGAATCGCCATAAGGCGTTGCTCCCGTCTGCCGTCAATGCAGTCACTATAGCGGTTTGCAGTCATGTTCGCAATGGTGCCGACGCCGCCGCGCACCTCGTGGTCGGTGAGCCGCAGAGCCGCCGGTGAAGGACTGGCCTGAGGAGACGCTGCAAGCCGCGTACGAACTCTTTACGGTCGTCAGTCTCCGCAAGCAGTTTGAATGATCCGCTCCGCGTTTACAGCCGACATGGAGCGCTTGGATACGCCGAACTGCGTGCGTGGCGCAGCTAGCGCGCAACCGCCCGCCGTCTGTCCGATCCATCCGCTAGGCCATACTTGTTGGTCAGCACCGAACCCTGGGTCTGCATCACCGACAAGGGTGCGTAATTCTCCGAGGCGATCATCTCCAAACCCGTTTGTTGACGGATCAGTTCGTGGCTGATCGGGCGGGCGATATCGGGGTCGAAGCTGGCCAGCGACTGGTTCAACATGCTCATGAGGTGAATCCGTTCTTCTGGGCGTACTCGGTGGCGCTGAGCAGTCCCCCGGCGGCGGTGGCCAGCACCGCGAACAGCCAGCCCTTGCCGTAGGGGTCAGCCGATACCAGCGCCGGATCCTCGACCGCGGCCTGGTTTACCGCCGTGACCCGTCCGCTTACCGGCGCGAACAGCTCGGAGACGGTCTTGGTGGACTCAACTTCACCGCACGCCTCTCCGATCTGGACCTCTACGCCGACTTCGGGCAGGTCGAGGAAGACGAGCTCGCCGACACTGTCCGCTGCGAGTCGGGTAATGCCCACGCGGACGGGGTGATCGGGAAGCTCGGTTGCTGATCCGAGCAGAACCCATTCGTGGTCGTCAGTGTAGCAACAGTTGAAGGGCAACGGGTCTGTAGTCATCTCAATAGTCCCTTCCGGGGGTGTCGCTCTGGCGAGGAGCGCTGGTAGAAGCCAAGGGGAGGCGGTGTTCTCAACGGGGGCGCCAACGGTGTCGACGTATTTTGTTATGCCGGTTTGGTGGCGCGGACCACCGCCGCAGTCTGCGGCACGTGTTGGTGGTAGGGCACGAGCGAAGTGGTTGATTTCTCCAGCGGCGCCACGGGGAACTGGGTGAGCGCGTCGATCAGGGCCGGCAAATCGGGGCGAGGGGGCGGACGTTGATCCGGGGTTGATATGCGGGGCAGGTGGATACCGGCTTGGGAACCGGCCCGCTGGCGGACGAACGGCGGGGTGATGGTCTTGGAATAGCCCAGGTTGATGATCGTCGCGTGCGGTTGACCGCTCTTGGGGAACCGACGGAGACCAGGCACGACCGGTGCGTGCGGGCCGGTGGTGTGGTCGCTGGCGCCGGATCGACGGCCGACGACACCGTGGTCTGCACCGGCGAGTCGAAGCCGACAAAGCGCTAAGACGCCCGACTCTTCCCGTTCGGCATGGCCGGTAGGCCGGGTCGTCGTGGCGGGTGCAGGAAAACTGTTGGGTCGCACAGGGTCTCTCCAGGTTCGTGCTCGATAGCCGAGCTGTCCTTGATGGACCCTCCCCGCTCTGTCCGTTGAACCTGAGAGATTTACCACCGCTCAATTGGTGGGCTCTTCACCTTCGGTAGCGCCCCGGGGCGCTTCTCCAGAGATGCCTCGTCATCGCGGTACAGGGGCCTGAGAGATTCCCGGGGAGGAACTTGCTCCTACGGCACCTCCGTGGTGGAGGTTCTCCCGTGATGAGTCGACGGCGTATTCAGTTGTGGATGGGGCAGTGTAGTCACAAAGTGGTTCAGGAAACCATCGATCATGAGAAGGCAGGTCTAATCTGGGTCAGCGGGCTTGGGGGCGCCGGTCGTTTTTCAGGAGGCTATCGGTGGTGCCCATGAGGTGGCGTAGCATCTGATCGGCCGCCTTGGTGGGTTGGCTCGCGCGGATCGCGGTCAGGATCGTGTGGTGATCGCGCAGCGACTTCTTTGGTTGACCGCTCCGGGTTAACGATGTTTCCGATGTCCGGTCGAGCGATCCACGAATTCCCGTGAGGAGCTGGATCAGGATGGGGTTATGGGAGGCGTGGGCGACGCCGAGATGAAAGCGCCGATCGCCTTCCAGACCAGGTTGGCCATCCTTGATCTCTGCGGCCATCAGCGTGAGCGACTGCTCAAGCTCAGTGAGATCTCCCGGCGTGGCGCGGGTTGCGGCCAGGCGCGCGCACTGGGTTTCCAATGCCTGTCGGGTTTCCCAGATGTAAGGGTGATCGACGTGGGTCTCAACCAGCTCGGCGGCGAGCGACGAAATGAGGTCTTCGGGCCGCCGGAGCAGGTAGATTCCCTCGCCATGCCGCACATCGACCAGCCCCTGGGCACGCAGGGCGGTGATCGCCTCGCGGATTGACGAAAGGCCCACCGAGAGTTGCTGGGCGAGTTCCCGCTCGGCCATCAGCCGGTCGCCCGGCTGTAGTTGATCCGCAGCAGCACCCGGTACGACAGCATCGGTAGCTTCACCAGCTTTCACGACTGATATGGGGAGCGTCCTGTCAAGTGGGCTGGGTGAAGGCCTTGGTGGTGTCGAGCGTGTCGTGTCGACGCGGGTCAGTCTGAAATGCGCGGGTTGGTTTCCGCAGGACGGGACTTCCGGGTTCGGGGTGGGCCGCTTGTCTAAAGATCGAGCGTGATCAGTTGTTTTGCAACGTGATTGCTCATAGTCGTGACGCGGGTCACTCGCAGACGCTTGCTGTCGCCAACCCATGTAGTTTCCATCTGGACAGTTGTGGGGTGTCAGTGGTCGAGGACCGCCAGCGACCAGCACCAGCCGGCAAGTTCAGGGGCGATCGCCGCGTTGGCGACCACGGCGCGTTGTTTGCGTTCATCGAAACCAACCCAGCGGGCGCGCAGACGCCGATTCGCGGTCTGCCCTCGTGCCCGAGCCGGTGGGGATGCCGCATTCCGGCGCCGGCGCAGCGGCAGTCCCGGCCGATGCGGTGCCCGGTGATGCCACTGGAGTGCCGGGCGCCCGGTGGAGACGTCAACGGGTCCCTGGCGGTGGCGACGCTGATCGCGGGCGGCCTGCACGGGTTCGAGCGGGGACTGCAGTTGCCCGACGCCTGCACTGGCAATGCCTACGTCGGCAGCGCCGAGCGGCTCCCGACGACGCTTTCTGAGGCCGCAAGGTTGTTCGGGAAGTCGACGGTGGCACGGGCGGGGTTCGGCGACGAGGTCGTCGAGCACTACCTCAACAACGCGCGTGTCGAACTGGCGGCGTTCAATTCCGCGGTGACCCACTGGGAGAGAGTGAGGGGTTTTGAGCGCGTCTGACCGCCCGCGGCCGGTGCTGGGGACGACCACGTACCTGCAGCAGGCCCAGACCGGCATCTGGGACGTCCGCGCCGGCTTTCTGCCCGCCAGCTACATCGACGGTGTGACGCTGGCCGGCGGCATCGCGCTGCTGTTGCCGCCTCAGCCGATCGATGCCCACATCGTCGCACGGGTGCTCGACGGGCTCGACGGGTTGGTGATCACCGGAGGCAAGGACGTCGATCCGGCCCGCTACGGACAGGCGCCGGAGCCGACCACAGACGAGCCGGGTCGCGACCGCGACGCCTGGGAGTTCGCCCTGCTGGACGGGGCGCTGCGGCGCGGGCTGCCGGTCCTCGGCATCTGCCGCGGCGCGCAGGTGCTCAACGTCGCGCTGGGTGGAACGCTGCACCAGCACCTGCCCGATGTCGTCGGGCACAGCAGACACCAGGCCGGCAACGCGGTGTTCAGCACGTCGGCGATACGGACCGTCCCGGACACCCAGCTGGCCGCGCTGATCGGCGAGCGCTCCGACGCGCAGTGCTACCACCACCAGGCCATCGCCGAACTCGGTCGTGGCCTCATCGTCAGTGCACTGGCCTCCGACGGCGTCATCGAGGCAGTCGAGCTGGCCGGGAATCGGTTCGTGCTCGCGGTGCAGTGGCATCCCGAGGAGCGGCTCGACGACGTGCGGCTGTTCGCCGCCGTCGTGCAGGCCGCGGCCGCCTATTCGGCGCGGAAGGTGAGCGCGTGACAGGCGGAGGGCTGGGGGCACCACCGCTTGCAGGGCAGAGCGGACCGACCCGGGAGATGACGTCGGTCGACCTGATCACCCGGCCACCGAAACAGTGCTGTTCTTCTGCGATCCCGGATCGAACCTCTCAGTGTGGCGCCAACGAGATTACGAACCGGATGGTGGGGCGATATCTTCACAAGAAAGCCGATCTTTCCGTGTTCACCCAGGACGACCTCGGTCACAGGACAGTCGTGGAAGGTCCTCGCCGAAGGATGCGAATCAGAATCCCCGTTAGCAGGTCTCCGGGTCCTCGACCTTGGCGTCATCGTGCTCGCGCCGAGTCAGCTGTCGGTCTTGTGCAGCTTGAGGATTCGCCCGGTGATGGGATTGGCGATCGCTCGTCGGTAGGCCTGGGCAACCTGAGCGGCCGGCACCGGGCTGAAGCCCGGGAAGAAGTCGTGATAGGCAACAGATTCGGTCAGTACGGTCGGGCTGACGCAGTTGATCCGAACCCCACGGGGCAGCTCGGTGGCCGCGGCCTTGACGAACCCCTCCACCATCCGATTGACGGTCGCCCCGACGGTGGACGCGGGGGTGACCTCGTCGCCTAACACGCCGGACACCAAGGTGAACGATCCGTTGTCCGCGATATAGGGCAGGGCCGCACGAACCAGATTGATCTGGCCCATCCCTTTGGCCGCGATCGATCTCGCCCACTGATCGTCGGTGGTCTGCGGTAGCGGCGCGGGAAAAACGTCACCGGCCGCGTTGGCGACCGCGTCAAACGATCCGAGCTTCCCGAATAGGGCCTGCAGGCTGGCCATATCAGAAATGTCGGCCTGATACATCCCCGAGGTGCGGCCCACCGTGACAACCTCATGCCCATTCTGGACCAGGACTTCCTGCACCGCGGTACCCAACACCCCGCTACCCACAACAACTGTCTTCATCTGATCCCAACCTGCGTACCTTAGTGCACATGGTGTGCGTTATTGTCATAAACGGTATGCGATCGACCGTTATTCCACAACGCACAAGATGTGCGTTATCCTGGGTGGGTGCAAGAACCGGCCTTTCAGCGCGCCCGCTCGGCGGAACACAAGCGCCTTCGAGCCGAGGCGCTCATGGAAGCCGCCCGCGCGATCGCCCTGGAGAGCGGGGTGGCGTCGGTGACGTTGACCGCCGTCGCTCACCGAGCGGGGGTACACCATTCGGCCGTGCGGCGCTATTTCAGCTCCCACCAGGAGGTGCTACTGCATCTGGCAGCCGAGGGCTGGACCCGCTGGGCCGTCACGATAAGCGAGGGAGTGCGCGGCCCCGGACCGATGACTCCGCGCCGCGTCGCCGAGGCCCTGGCCGACGGGTTGGCGGCTGACCCGCTGTTCTGCGACCTGCTCGCCAACGTTCCCGTGCATCTCGAGCACGCCGTAAACATGGACCGCCTCGTCGACTTCAAAGAGGTCACCCGTGCCGCGATCATGTCTATTGCCGACTCCATCGAAAACGCGCTGCCCGCACTCGGCCGTCAGGGCGCGTTGGACACCCTCACCGCCGCCAACGCACTGGCGGCCACCCTGTGGCAGGTCACCCACCCCCCAGAAGCGCTGGCCCAGGCCTACGCCGAGGGCCAAGCCATACCACCGGACTGGAACCTCGAATTCCTGCCAGCGCTCGCCCGACTCCTGACAGCCACCTGTGCCGGCCTAATGGCCTCCGCGACAGCCATCGACAGCAATCAGGGCAGCGACAAATCTTGACGCCAATGCCCCGAGCAAGACGACTCTGATGCGGACATCGCCGTGAATGCGGTTCAGCCACTGACGGTCTGGTCAACGGTGCCCCTCGACCCCTAGCCACCGCCTGCAGCAAACTCATGCGACTCTCTTGGTGAGTTAGCGCGCCCCGCCTGCCCCTCTTCAACCCGTAGTCGGATTGCCGGCCAGGCGCCACTCCCCCGCCTCTGGCCAACGCCGTCGAATCACGCCGAATACGGCCGAATACGGCGGGTTACCAGCAGAGTTCCGCATATTTCATCAGATGAATCAACTCCCCGCCCTCTTGCCATTTTGAGTGAGTATTGCTGCCGGGCAATGGTATCAGCGGCTCCTACACAATGTGCGTGGTTCGATTGCTGCCGTACCGGTCATCGGAACGCCCTCGGCGCGACACGCTTACCTGCGTACCGACTGGATTGAACGCGACCCTGCCAAGCATCCTGACCGCGCTTCTGGCGGGGGTTCGCTCAGATGAACAGTTACGCCCTATGCCCGAGCGAAACTAGGGTGCAGCCATGAGCCTCGTTACCTATGAGCTAGAAGACCACGTCGCCACCATCACTCTCAACCGTCCCGAGGCTCGCAACGCCATCAACGGCGCGCTCCGTCAGGACCTGAACGCGGCCTGGGACCGGTTCCGCCACGAGGAGGACGCCTGGGTCGGGATCCTGACGGCCAACGGCAGCGTGTTCTCCGCCGGGGGCGACCTCAAAGACGGCGAGGGGGCGGTCGGCACCTTCGGCGGCACGTTCTGGGAGAAGCCGACGATCAACTCCTTCGAGAGCGGGATGGAGTTGTTCAAGCCGACCGTCGCCGCCGTGCACGGTCCGTGTATCGGCTACGGGCTGACCGGTGTGCTGTTCTGCGACTTCGTGATCGCCAGTACCGAGGCCATGTTCTCCTTCCCCGAAGTGTTGATCGGGGTCCCCACCGTCGTCGGGGCCATCCGGCTCCCCCAGCGGGTGGGCTGGGCCAATGCCATGGAGCTGCTCCTGACCGGGAAGCCGATGAGCGCCGAGCGGGCCAAGGAGATCGGTCTGGTGTGGAAGCTGGTCGAGCCCGACGAACTGCAGGCGGAGGCTCGGGCGTGGGCCCGGACCCTCACCGAGGCCGCACCCCTGGCCCAACGGGCAACCAAGGAAGTGGCGTGGCGAACCGCGGACATGGGCTGGATCGAGTCGGTCCGCTTCGGTGAGACCATGCGCAAGGTGGCCGCGGCGACCCAGGACGTGGCCGAAGGTCGTCGGGCGTGGCGCGAGAAGCGCAAGCCCGACTGGCAGGGCCGCTGACGCCATCCGACCAGTGCATCGACCCGTTTAGGATGGCGAAACCGGGTCACATCCGCGCCGACAGCGATTCATTCCATTGACCGCAACCAATTCACCGGCTACCACACCACGATGGCAGTCGCTGAGAATGCCCTATCAGACCGTCCCTTTCCTCCCTGGGGGTGCTAGGACCCGATGTCTTCCTGACGAGGATCGGCTGATCGAGGCGGTAGTGGTTCTGCTCCTCACGGATCGGGTAGCGACGGTACACCGATCGACTTTCCGCCCTCGGATTCCCAATTTTGGTGTGCTGCAATGGAGGCGTCGGGTTCAACAGTGTCTTCCGTGCGAAGCGCCAACAGTTCGCTGGTCGTTGATACGTCGTGATTGTCGGCCGCGGCACTCAGGATGAACTCGGCGACCCAGGGGTCGGTGGTAGCGGGCACCACAAGTAGGACCAGCCGTGTGCCGTCCTCACTGATTAGGTCGATCGTGTCGGCGGGTTGGTAGTGGTAGCCGTCGAGCCGCACCGCTTGCTTTCCACGCGACACTCGTCTGGGGACGCCGGCGGCCCACCCGTGTGGGTGGTACAAAACTTGGGTAATCGGCCCGAGTCGAGGTGGGAGCAGTGCGACCAGATCCGGTAGCGCGACTGCCAACTCATCAGTCGGGGGCCACCAGGCCCCATCGACGTGACCGGTACCTGACAATGTGGGCTTCATGCGCAACCGCGATGACGCCACGGGGCCCGGATTGCGGTACTCAACTGGGTTTCGTTCGTGCCATAGCGTCATGGTGACGTCCCTGCCTTGGCCGCGGAGTGCGGTCGATCAATTGCAATCAGGACGACCCGACCTCTAAACGGCCGGATACGAAATATCACCGATATATCGATACTACGCGGGGTGGCTGTCTGAGGGGCGACCCGACCCCACGATCCAGCAGGCGGCAGTGCCGAGACGTCATCGCTCGTCGAGGTTGCGCATCGTGCATTACTCGAAAGTGTTGGCGCATAGACAGGTTAGCTCGTTTTTGAGCAAGACTTGGTGCGATGAGTTGCGTGGCGACCCCAGTGCTGAAGCTTGTGGACGCACCTTGGCCGCAATGACCCAGGCGTGGTCATTGACGCGACTGGACAATCACACCCGTACAGCCGTGTGGCGGCGCGATCGCGATCGCCGCGCCGCTAGATACTTCGACCTGAAAAACCGGTAGTGATGGCCTGGCGGTGGTGGTCGGCTTTGGGTTGGGAGCGGTAGGTCGGGTGCGGCGTGTGGCCCGGTTATCGGTTTCATGCTGCGAGGGCGCCGATCTTGACGAGGTTGTGGGCGAAGACGCCGTGTCCGCACCAGGTTCGGGCGCCGTGGATGCTGGTGAGTTCGGTGCGGTTCCAGCCGTAGCTGCGTTTGATGTGGTTGATCCGTCCTTCTGATCCGGTGCGCCATTTGACTTTGTCGCGGAAGGCTCGCCGGTGTTCGAACTCGCGGCGCGCGGGGCTGGGTTTGCTCTTGCGGGGGATCGCCACGCTGCGTACGCCGAGGTCGTGCAGGTCGCGTTCCACCGATGCCTCGCCGTAGCCGCGGTCGGCGGTGACCGCGCGTGGGGTGCGCCCGGCGCGGGCGGTGACCCGTTCGATCGCGGGTGCCAATTGCGGTGCGTCAGGGGGGTTTCCGATCTCGACGTTGTGGTCGAGGATGACCCCATCAGCGTTGTCGACGATCTGGGCTTTGTAGCCGAACTCGACGGGCTTGCCCAGGCGTCCCTTGCGGATCGGGCGGGCGTCGACATCGTGCAGGCTGACCAGTCGGTGCGCCGATTCGGGCATCACCCCGGCCAGGCGGCTACGGGTCTGGGCCACCACACGCCCGGTGCGTCCCATCAGGGTGTGCAGGTCGTTGATCGCCCGATGCAGCCGGCCTTTGCGCTGCCCCGTCGCGCAGCGCAGCGCACGTGTGGCGTTGCGCAGCACCGCGGTGGCCTCACCCATGGTTTGTTCGGCGATCCCGGCCAGCTCCCCGGTGATCCGGCGCACCACGGCCTGGGCCTGATCGCGTTGTTGTTCACCGCGCAGCCGCAGCTTGGCGGCGATCGAGCGGGCCCGCCGTCCCGCCGATCGGCGCCGGTCTTGGGCCCGCGTGCGGGTCGCGCCGCCGGCGGCTTTGATCCGCGCCACAGTGCGCGCCATCGTGCCGATCGCCTTGGCCAACAGACCCGAATCGGTCGGATAGGACACCGCAGCCTCCACCACGGTGGTGTCGGCGCGGACCTTGTCGGTGCGCAGCAACTTGGCCGCGGCCGCCTTGGCCAACAGCGCCTCGTTGAGCCCGGCGACCGCATCATCCCCGCACCGGGTGGTGATCTTCATCAACGTGGTCGGATTCGGCACCCTGGTATCCAACGGGACGCGACAAAACCGCTGCCAGGAAATCGAATCGGCCACCTCCCGACACAACGACTCATAGCCCAGCCGGTAGCGGAACTTCAAAAACATCAACCGCAGATAGGTCTCCATCGGGATTGACGGACGACCGATCCGAGCATCGAAATACGCGGCGAACGGCGCGAAGAACACCGGATCATCCAGCAGCGCATCCACCCGCGCCAACTCGTCGGGCAACACCAACAGCTCCGGCGGTAAAATCGCGTCCCACAACGTCGGCTGGTCGTTTACAGTACGAAACACGATGGTCTCGATCCCTTCTATCCCAAGGGTTCGAGACCATCGTCCCAGTTCAGAACCTATCCACGCGCATCGCCACACCCAGACTTTTTCAGGTCGAAGTAGCTAGATGCTGTCGCCTCGAGACTGCTCGGCACGCGCGGCCGTCGCAAGCCTTGGTCTGGTGATACTTGACACGACCGGTAACAGGCGCCGGTCGGCAGGGAACGGAGGCGATCCGGGTTGAGCTTCAAAGTCACACCAGGTGTGGGATAGCGGCGGAAAACCGCTTTCGGATCGAGCAATCCAGCCCTGGGCAACCTGGCGCCGGCACAGTCGGCTCAGTTCCAGTCGTTCGGGCACGAAACATCGACGAAGACCGTCGCGGGCGTCCGTTGGCTGCCCGGCGGCCGGTCGGGGTTGTGGATCGCATCGACGCTGCACTGGGACAACGAGACAGTGCTGTAACCGCGGACCCAATTAATCGCGACGTCATAGCCCTGAGCTTCCAGGTCTTGAATGGTGGCGCTGGCCGACTCG
>JAOPWC010000065.1 GCA_025965895.1 Mycobacterium sp. | reverse complement strand
ACGCGGCCTGCAGGATCGCGTCCTTGGTCGCGGTGGCGTTGCGGTGGCGCTTGGGGGCAATCGAGGCCTCTGGACCAGTTTGCGGAGTGCTCATATCCACAACTGTAGAGTTACTACCGGTTCAACGCTGCGCTACAGCTCAAAGATTGGGTGGGGCGCGGCGGAACATGTCGTGCATCATCAGCATGTCGCTACCGTCGAAGTACGCTGCTCCTCAGGCTTCGCCAAGTCACTCAGCATTGACCTCCTTGATTCGCGCCACGCGGTACGCGGCGCGAATCTCGCGGAATCGGTTCGGGCAACTGGGGATTCAGTCGAGCGAGATCTCGCTCTTGTGCTGGGCCAGCCAGGAGTCGAGGGTTTGCAGTTCGGGGTTGAGCTCGCGGACCAGGTCGAGGTTGCGCACTGCGGTGAAGTATTCCGATGCGTCGGAATAGAACTGGAACATGTTGGCGACCTCGACGGCGCCGGGCTGGTCCGACGCCCGCATCGCATCGGCGGTCAGCGGTCGGTAGACGACCTTCTCGCCCAGCGCCGCGGCGAACATCGCGGCGAGTTCCTCCCCGGTCGCGATGGTGCCCGCGATGCTGACCGTCTTGCCGATAAATTGGCCGCCGCGACGAAACACACCCAGCGCGGTCTTGCCGATGTCCTCGGCGGCGATGAGCGCCCACGTCTTGTCGGCCATCGGCAGCGACAGAACCAGCTCGCCATTGGCGGCACGGTGCGGGCCTTGGCCTTGCAGGAAAGCCTCGTAGTACATGGTGGTCTGCAGAAAGGTGGTCGGCACCGAAAGGTCGGTGAAGAACGCGTTCGCCTCGGCCTTGGCGTCGAAATGCGGAACCTTGTAGTTGCCCAGCGCATTGGGCACGTTGCTGCCCAGGCGGGCGAAGTGCGGGCGGGTGTCCTCCAGGGTGGACCACACCACGTGCCGCAGTTCGGTGTCCTTGGCGGCGCGGGCTGCCGCGGCGGCCTGATCGAGTTCCATCTGGGCGCGGGTGCGAGCCCGTTCCTGTTCAGGGGTGCGCTGGGCCCAGAAGTTGGTGACCACATAGGCGCCGTAGGCGCCGTCGAAGGCCTTGCCCAGGCTGGTCTCATCATCGAGATCTGCCTCCACGACCTCTGCTCCTTGCGAGGCGAATTCCCGCGCCCGCTCCGACTCGGCGTTGCGGGTGAGGGCCCGCGCAGTGAACGGACCGTCCGGGTCGGCGAGGATCGCCCTGAGCAGGCCGCCGCCCTGCGCGCCGGTCGCGCCCACTACCGCAATGATTTTCTCGTCGGTCATCATCTACTCCTGTTGTTTGTTCTCGGGCACTGATTCAGATTTGCTCCGACAAATCGAAGCCCTGGCCTCGCCGAGGCGAGCCGGTCTAGGGGTGAGCCGGCGACTCCGGTGTCGTTGATATGGGCGCTCTCCGTGCTGTTGTGCGCGTGCTCGTTTGCGGCTGCCTCCCTGCGATGGTGAGGTAGGGGCTTTGCCGTCGTCGTGCTCCACAGCTGTGGAATACAGTAACTCTACATGCGTGGAAATGGGTTTGCAACGCCGTGCCTCATACGCGCGACGCGACGGCACACAACCGGACCGTGCAATGAGGGAGAAGGGGCTAGAGCTATGAGGCGACTGCGGTCGCCTCGCCCAGGAGTGCCGGAGGAGCTTGCTGCGATGGTTGCTTTCTTGTTCTCCGACGACGGCGCCTGTGTCAACGGCCAGACAAATCGTCGCCGACGGCGGCGCGAACTTGACCTGAGCAGGTTGGTGCGCCGTGGCGGCGGGCACGGTCTGGCGACCCGGGTTGCGCGGTGTCGCGGCGGCGATTGCCGGAATATTTTGATGACCGACGGGCGTTACTCAACCCGATCAGACAGATCGGTGCAAATACGTTGAGGAGTGGTTATGACAAGCCCCACGGTGGTTCGGGATCTGGAAGGCAAGGTTGCGCTGGTGACCGGCGCGACGTCGGGGATCGGTAAGGCGGCCGCGGCGCAGTTGGCCGCGCAGGGGGCCACGGTGATCGTGCACGGCCGCGATGCCAGCCGGGGCGCTGCGGTAGTGGCCGAGATCGAAAACGGTGGGGGCTCAGCCCGGTTCGTGGGCGCCGACCTGGGCGAACCCGGGGAGGCGCTACGTCTGGCCGAGGAGGTCGGCGACGTTGACATTCTGGTCAACAACGCCGGATTCGCCTGGTTCGGCCCGACGGCAAAGCTGGACACCGAGACGCTGGATCGATTGTTCGCCGCCAATGTGCAGGCCCCTTACCTGCTGGTGTCGGTGCTGGCCCCGAAGATGGTGGCCCGCGGCGACGGCGTGATCATCAACCTGGCCAGCCGGTCCGGCACCATCGGTCAGCCCGACAGCGCCGCGTACGGCGCCACCAAAGCCGCACTGGCCTCCTTCGCCCGCTCCTGGGCCGCCGAATACGGATCCGAGGGTATCCGCGTCAACGCCATCTCACCTGGACCCGTCTACACGGGCGCAGCCAAACGGGAACTGTTCGATGCCTCGGGCAAGACCACACTGCTGGGTCGGGCCGGGGAGCCGTCCGAGATCGCCGAGCTCATCGGCTTTTTGGCTTCGCCCCGCGCGTCGTATATCACCGGCACCAACATCGCCGTCGATGGCGGGCGCACCGCCAGCCAACCCGACCCCGACCGATCAGCCCTACTAATTCCGTCACAGGGCTAATCCGATCACCGCCCAGAGGTTTGAGTCACTCTGACCTTGCGGGCGTCCAGTTGTGTCGCTCGCGCCGCGCGATGCGAAATAGTTGCGCCGGTATGTGACCCCCGCGCTGCTGTCGCGTGTCGCCGAGCGCGCCGATCACGAAACCGTGTCCAGCGACGCCCTCAGGCTCTCAGGCTACGAGTTTCTCGGGCTGGTCGAGTACGCCGCCGAGGTGATGGGCCACGAGATGCGGATCTCTGCAGGAGATGCGGTCGGCATGCGGATGTTCCAAAGCCCGGTTGGGCTGGCTATCCGGTACGCGGCACTCTCGCCGGGGGCCATCGTGTTCACTCCCCGATGTGGGCGCACGCCGCCAACAGGCGGCCGTAGATGCAGTGGGACGGTCGATCATCGTCACCGACGGCACTCCGGTTCCCGGCAAGAGCGGGTTCGCCCACTCGATATCCATCGAAATACGCCGACATCTTCATCCGCATCTGCGATGTCGACCACAAGGGCCGCTCCGAAAACATCACCGATAGCCTGGTCCGGCTCGACGACACCGTGCCCGCCAATGAGAACCAACACATCACCGCGCGACTGTCACCCTGCGCCCATCGGCTGCTGGAGGGCGACCGCCTACGGCTCTAACTCTCCAGGTGGCGCCCACCCCCAGTACGCCCGAAATCTTGGCACCGGGAAACCGAGTGGAGCGGGACCGGCCTGAAAGCAGCCGAAAACACCATCAGTCACAACGAAACGCGACTGACGCTTCCCATCACCTCAACAATGAGCACCCGGCCGTCGTAGCCGAGTTGCTGCTTTCGACCGACAAGTGTCACGCAAGGAACATGGCGTGTGAGACCAAGGAGCTCCGTGCCGAGCCAGTTGATGAAAATCGGGCTCTGGTCAGCGGTATCAGGGTCGCGGCGCGGACGGTTCCCACGTTGCGACGGCCCAGATCACCACGACGTCGAGCGCGATCACCACAATCGACCACACGGGGTAATAAGGCAGCCACAGGAACATCACGACAATCGATACGCACGCCATGGCGATCGCGACCGGCCGTGCCCACGAAGTGCCGATAAGGAGCCCGATAGCTGCGATGCCCAGCAGAATTCCAACGACGACATGGATCCAGCCCCATCCGGTCAAGTTGAGTTTGTACACCCAGTCGGGACCGACGATGAGCAACTCATCGTTCACTAGCGCTGAGATGCCTTGCAGAACCGTGAGCACCGCACAGGTCAACAGAAGCGCCCCAGCGGGGGCGGATGCACCCCCTCGACGCGGCCGATCGTCGGCGGCTACGTTTTGCGAACGTTCTCCCACGGGCGGGTCGTAGGTCATGACTAACCTCCGGTCAAGCGATGGCGATTTGCTGGCGGCCGCTCACTGGCGGACCGCTCACTGTGGCGGTTGGCTAGATCTGGATCTCTCGCTCGGCCAGCCTGGCCGATAGACGTACGGCCGACTACCGACTATCCGCTGGTGCGATTCGCAAACCCTTATCCGCGGTCGCGAGTCGAGGGATACCCGGACCCGCCTAGATGACCTTTCACATCCGCCCGACAGGGGCTCGCCGGAAATCGTCCGACCCTCCAATCCACCGCGGCAACTCGATCCAGACTGCCGACCCATCGTTTCCCATCGGTGAGTGGGTGGGGACCGCAAGGTCGTAGACCCCGGCTTGGGCCGGCTCGCATCGGCGGCACCCGTGGGGATTGCACCGTTGGCATGGGGTCGATGGCGAGCCGGCGTGGCGTCAGTCACCGTCGTCGACCTCGCGACCGGGATTGACCCACGACGCTGCCGCACCGATCGCTGTCATCACCGCGGCCGCGGTGAACACCACCACCAAGCCGCTGTGGAAGGGCCCGGAGATCAACTGCGGGAAGAACTGCTTGCTCGTCAGCACCGCGGCGTTGACACCCGGCAGCTGCAACACCCCTGACGGGCTCAACAGCTCAGCGATGGGGTTGTAGCCCAGGAACGCCGCGAACAGGCTTCCCACCGGCGGCAGGGTGGCCACCTGGTGAGCAACCGAGGCCGGCACTCCTTGCTGCTGGAGGGCCGCGCTCAGGGTGCCAGGCAGCGAACGGGCAAGGCCCGCGATCATCAAAGAAAAAAAGATGCCGATCGACAGTGACATGCCGGCGTTGGTGAATGTCGCGCGAATGCCCGAGGCGGCGCCGCGCTCGGCGGCCGGCACGCTGGACATGATCGCCGCGGTGTTGGGGGACGTGAAGATGCCCCCGCCCAGGCCATTGAGGAAGATCAGCGCGGCAAACACGCCGAATTTGAAGTTCACCGGGATCACCGTCAGGGCAACGAAGGTGACCGTCATCAGCACCATGCCCCCGACCGCGAATGGGCGGGAACCGAAGTGGTCCGACAGGGTGCCCGACAGCGGACCGGCCAACAGGAAGCCCAGCGTCATCGGCAGCATGTAAATGCCCGACCACAGCGGTGTGTGCTCAAAACTGTAGCCGTGCAGCGGCAGCCAGATGCCCTGCAGCCAGATGATCAAGATGAACTGCAGGCCGCCGCGCCCGATCGAGGCCAACAGCCCGGCGAGATTGCCCAGCGCGAAGGGCTTGGACCGGAACAGCCGGATATCGAGCATCGGGGCGGGCACCCGCAGCTCCACGATGCAGAGCACGGCCAGTGCGACCACGGCGAGGCCGATCGAACCCAGTACCCAGGGGTTGGTCCATCCGGTGGGATGGCCGCGATAAGGCTGAATTCCGTAGGTGATCGCGGCGAGCAGCACGGTCAAGCCGACGGCAAACAGGATCGTTCCGGTCCAATCCAATCGGGCCACGGTGCGCACACCGACCTCCAACAACGAGCGGAAGCTCCAGACCGTGCCCGCCAGGCCAAGCGGTACGCCCACCCAGAAGACGGCGCGCCAGTCCCACTCCGACAGCAGCCCGCCGATCAACAGGCCCAGAAACTGCCCCGCGATCGCCGCAACCTGGTTCACGCCCAGCGCCATGCCGCGCTGCCGGCTCGGGAACGCGTCTGTCAGGATCGCCGCCGAACACGCCATCAGCATGGCGCCGCCGACGCCCTGGATCACCCGCCAGCCAATCAGCCACACCGCGCCGCCGCCCAGGTGAAACGGGTCGAACGACAACGCGATCGCCGCAGCGGTGAACACCGCGAACCCGATGTTGTAGATCCGCACCCGGCCCAAGATGTCGCCGAGGCGACCGAACGGAACCACCAGCACGGCGGTCACCACGAGATAGCCCATCAACATCCACAGCAGATAGCTCACGTTGCCCGGGGCCAGCGGGTTCAGGCCGATACCGCGGAAAATGGCCGGCAGCGAGATCAGGACGATGGAGGAGTTGATCGACGCAAGCAGGGCACCCAGTGTGGTGTTGGACAACGCAACCCACTTGTAATCGGGGTGCTCGTGGTCCACCCGCCGCCGGCGGCGGGCCGTTTCGGCCATGGCGCCCTCTTTTGACTCCACCAGAGGTGGCTTCGTCGTCCCAATCTCAGCCGCCATTGCTCATCGCTCTTCTCGTATCGCCAACAGTCGCAAGACGGGTACCCACCTGGCGGCATACGTGCGCGGGGCGAATCCGTGGCGCACCACCCGGGCCGAGTAGCTGCACTCATTCAAGATGACACCGGTCCTCGACAGCCGCCGGTCAATCTGCTGCCAAGCGCTTCGAGCCGTTTTCGATCGCTCGGACCGCTACCGGAGCGTTGTGGAACTGCCAATTACCGCGAACCGAACCGGAGCGGTGCGCGCACGACGGTCAATGTCGCGGTGCATGCACCGCGCACGACGTTCAATGTCGCGGTGCACGCAGACGTTGCCGCTCAATCTAACTACCGCATCAGAAGCCAGAGCTCTCCCAGGGTGGGAAGAACTCCAGCAGCGCGGCGCGCAGCCAGTTGATCATCCAGGTCCGGTCGGTTCGGGCTGGCTTATGCAGAAGAGCAATCCAATCATCTATCGGCCATTAGCGAAGACTCAGCCTGCCGGTGCAAGCATCTGTTTCCATCCGTCGTCGCCCGTCTCACTTGAATTCGCGACGGTGAATTTCGACCCGTCGGGGGCCACCACTTCGCCGCTTTGCGGACTGTAAATCGCGACGGGACCCGAAATCGGCGTGTAGATGCACGGGTTGGGCTGCTGGCCACTGCACTGGACAGTACCCAGCCCCGGCGTGCTCAGCGGGTCACTGGTCGGCGGCGTCGGCCCCGGCAACTGGTCGGCCGGTGCCGGGTTCATCCCGT
>JAOPWC010000021.1 GCA_025965895.1 Mycobacterium sp. | reverse complement strand
AACCCAGCCGCTTACCGGACTCATCCATCAAATACACATCGTGATGCTGTTCAGCCCAGTCATCACCGACAAAGATCATCAATCACTGCCCTCCTCGATACGGCTATCGATCAACCTGTTTCGAGCCCGAGGACACCCGGCGGCGAGCTAATGGATCAGTGCTCGACCGGCACGACATCCCATCAGTGCTACAGGCGACCTCACCAACCGGCCGGGGCACAATCTAGCTGTAGGAATCGACATGCACTCCGGCTCGAACACAGTGCTCACCGACCGGCGGCTCGGTAATCAGCCTCCCTCGACAGGAACCAAATCCACGTCAACGGCACGCCGATCGATTCCCATTAGCTCGCGCTCGGGCTCAGGTGCCCGGGATATTCATCCCCGGCTGGGGTCCCACCGGCGTCGGGGTCACGGTGGTGACGCCGTTGGAGCCGACTTTCGGCGGCCCGGGCTGCCCGGGTGCGACGTTCGAGCCCGGAGCGGGCTGTGCCGCCTTGGTGCAGTTCAGCATCAGCGAAACACGCCCGTTGGGCAGCATCTTCTGGCTCTGCACGATGCACTGGCTCTGCTGGACGTCGCTGCCCACCGAGCCACCGAAGACGGGCATATAGCCCTGTTTGCTCAGCAGCGCGGCCGCCTGGCCGTACGTCTGGCCCGAGACATCCAGCGGACCGGTGCTGCTGGCGTGGCCCGCGGTGATCAGGGCCATCGAGCCCGCCGCAAGCGCTCCCGCGGAAAAGGCGACAAGCTTTTTCACATGACCTCCATGTGGGGTGTCTGCGGTGCGAACATATCGCAGAAGTGCGCTAGCTCGCATTTCTGGTATCGCCACACCGCTCACGGTCGTTTCACACCGACCTCGCGTCGACTGTGCGGTTTCGTCCGCGACACGCCGCGGCGGTGTCACAATTCGCACAGTGACCGAGCCGGAGGGCCGCAGATGTACGACCTCGACGCAGTTATCCGTGAGCGTCGCGCGACGCGGATGTTCCTGGCTCAGCAGCCGGTGGCGCGGGAGTCGATCGACGAGGCTCTGGACTTGGCGATCCGCGCGCCGTCCAACTCGAAACATTCAGCCGTGGCACATGGTGTTCGCGTCCGGAACGGCGAAGGACACCTTGGTTGCCGCACTGCTTGACGAGGCGCGGCGCAAGCCGCCCAATGTCCCGCCACTTCCGCAGGCCTTCGCGCAGATTCGGCACGACCTCGTGCGCAGGTCTACGGATCGATGGGCATCGCCCGCGACGGCGCAGAGGCCAGGCGGGAGGCGGTGTTGCGTAACTGGGAGTTCTTTCGTGCGCCGTTGGCCGGCATCGTCTCCATCGACCGCGAGCTGGGCCCGGTCAACTGCATCGGTGTGGGGATGTTCCTTCAGACATTGCCGTTGGCGCTCACCGCGCGCGGCGTGGGCACCTGCGTGTGTCGATCGCCGGTAACCCGGACATCGTGCGCGAACAGTAGGACATCCCGGCTGACTTGACGACCCCGTGCGGCCTCGCGGTCGGCTACGCCGATCCTGACTTCCCCGCGAACAACATCCGGGGCCGGCACCCGATCCAGCAGAACGTGGTGTGCGTGAACAGGTGACGGCTCATTCACCACCGAAGTGGAGGTGAGGGAAAAGGTGGCGCCAACGCGTTTCGTCGGGCCAGCCGGGGGCAGGCGCATCGGTGGTCGCGTTTTCAGTTGAGACTGTCTCGGTGACGGTCGGCGGGGCCGGCTCAGGGATGGGCACCGACGGCGGGGCTACTACGGCGGTCGGTGTCGAGGATGTCGTGACCGAAGGGACCGGCCGCAGCGACGTGCCGGTGCCGTGCACGACGCCCGGCCGATGCGTCGAATCATTCGACACCGTGACGACCGCGAACACGATCCCGGCCAGCAGGAAGACGCCCAGTCCACCGGCGACGACTGACATGGGCGACCTCTGGTACCAGGTCCGCCGGGCGGGTGCACTGGCTACCGGCTCAGTGTTCTCGAACCGTATCGCGGTCTGGCCCATGGTGTTGGATGGTATGCGTCGACCCTGAACCTCGCCTGACGCCGACGCTAGGGCAGCGTGGTGTGCGTCAACATCACGCTGTATGCCGACCACAACGACAGATTGAAGTACAGGTCCTCACCCGTCGACCGTGGATGGATAATCGGAGCGTAAAAGGCCGCCCGGAATCTGTGTCCACGTCACGAGCGTCTGCGCGGAGCTCCACGGTCCCTGGGGGTTTTGGCGCTGTTCGCATCACGACATTGTTGGAACGGTTGCAGTAAAGCACGACGAACTATTTGAGGTAATCGTTGTATTGGACCGACATTTCACTCACCGGCGCCGAGATCACCGAGATGGCCGACGAGGGGTTGTTTCGGACCCACGATCCCGGAATCCGTTCCAGAACGATCCGCCGTTCCAGTAGTCGTACTTTGACAAGTCCTTGCACCGAAGCCTCGGGGACACGCGACACATAGGGCCCACCGCCGCGCCCGGACGGGGGGCCGAACGAACAGACGTAACCGCCGTTGCGGACGAACGCGCCCTGCTGGGATTCTGGTTTCCCGAAACGTATTTCACTCAGGGCACGCTATTTTGTCCGGCCGGCCGAATGGTGGAACGATTAACCGTCCAGTTCTGCCCGTATCTGTGGAAACCGCAATTGCCGAGAAGTTCGTCGTCCAGTGCCCTGGATTGCCCCACTGCTTGACGGACATAAAGTTCACATACTGAGTGGGGCGCGACCGAGACACCAGCGGTCGGAATGACCGTCACCTCGGTCGGCACGAGGCCCAGACTGTCGACGATTTGTCTGGAAAAGTTCGGGCGCCCGGTGAGCGGGCTCACGGTGCGATTGGCGACAGGAGAGCCGGAGTATGCATCACCGACTGTCGGATCCGGCACCGTGATTCCGTCGGAAAGGATGCTGTCACCAGTGCGCAACAATGTGTTGGACCGCCATTCCTGCCCGGGACGCTGCAGTCGCGCAACGTGTCGCCAAACGCGATCAGCACCTGCTTGTTGGCAGCGTCGCCGTTGTCCCACACGATTCCAAAATCGGCCCCCGAGATGCGGAAGCGGTAGACGGAGTCGGTTTTCGGTCGGTCCAGCCAGCCGGCGACCGTTGTCGGGGCCGCGGCCGCTGGAACTGGGGCCGCGGCAGCCGGACCCTGGGCTGCTGCATTTGGACCCCGGTTGGCAGAGTTCGGGCCTGGCTGGTCATCTGCGCCCGGAGGATTGGGCCCGGGTATTACCGCGGCTTGATTTTGCTTAGGCGCGGAGCTCGGCGCACGGGCAGCCGTCGGGTCGGGCGCAGCGGCCGGCAGCGGACCCGGCGCGGGGGCGGCGCCTGGTTTGGTGCGCCGGCAGGCTTACGGCCTGTCGGTACGTGTTCCACCGGCACGCTGGCCCGCGGTGGCCCGCGGTGCCGCTGCGGATTTCGGTGCAGCGGCAGAAACCGTCTGCGCGCAAGGGTCGGCGGTGGCGGGAGGGGCCGCGACCACCAGCACGACGAGTCCGATGGCGGCGGCCGACGCAGGACGCAGCCGACACCGATGCGAGTCGAGGCAATGCCGGCACGACACACTTTTCCAGAGCTCACGCTTTGGGCAGGACGTCGGCGGGTCGACGCCCACAATCTGGCGATCTGACGATAGTGACCTGTGTGAATGCTGTGACCGTGGTGTGTCGATTGATATGCACCCGGGATCGTGTCGCGATCACGCAAGGCGGCGATCGAGCCGCCAATCATCCCCCAGTTAACGTCCGGCAGCATCGCCGCATACGGTGACAGAACGCAGACCGATCGTGGAGTGACGAATTCTGATGAGACGACGAGCGGCCCTGATCGCGGCTGGCGTGATCACCGCCCTCGGCATCAACGCTTGCTCGACCGGTGAACGGGTCGACCTCGGCGGTGGGTCTTCAGCGAACCTCGTCGCGGCCATCGCCGGTGAACCGGACCAGCTCGACCCGCAGAAGACCAGCGCCTACTTCTCCTTCGAGGTCCTGGAGAACGTCTACGACACCCTCGTGGAGCCGGACGAGCACCTCGATATGCGGCCGGCGCTCGCCGAATCATGGGAAGTCAGCCCAGACCAGCTCACATGGACCTTCCACCTACGCAAGGGCGTCACGTTCCACGACGGCAGCCCTTTCACGGCCGACGACGTCGTGTACTCGTATCGGCGGATCATCGACCAACAGCTTTCCAACGCTTACCGGTTCAGCGCAGTCAGCGACGTGACCGCCGCCGGCCCGTCAACGGTCAAGATCACCGTGAAGGCGCCGACGCCGAACCTGCTTGTCAACATCGGGGGTTTCAAAGGGATGGCGATCGTGCAGCGCAAGAACGTCGAAGCGGGCACCATCGCGACGCACCCCATCGGCACCGGCCCGTTCGCGTTCAAGAATGCGAAGAGCGGTGATTCGATCACGCTGACGGCGAATAAGAACTTCTGGGGCGGTCCGCCGGCGATTTCGGGTGTCACGTTTCGCTTCATCCCCGAGTCGTCGACGGCGCTCTCGGCGCTGCAGGCGGGCGAGGTCGACTGGACCGACTCCATCCCCACGCAACGCGTCGACGAACTCAAGGGCGATGACTCGATGACGCTGGGCATGACGCCGAGCAGCGACTACTGGTATCTGACCCTCAACGAAGCGCGCAAGCCGTGGAACGACGTACGGGTACGCCAGGCGATCGCGTACGGCATCGACCGGGATGCGATCGTGCAGGCCACGAGCTACGGCACCGCGGTGGCCAACCAGCTGGCGATCCCGAAAAGCAGCCCGTGGTACACCGACTATCACCGCTATACCCGCGACATCGGGAAGGCGAAAAGCCTGCTCGACCAAGCCGGAGTAAAACACGTCTCCCTGGAAATGATGGCGACGAGCGACTATCCGCAGACCGTCACGGCTGCCCAGATCATCGCCGATAACCTTGCGCCGCTTGGCATCAACGTGAAGATTCGCACCGTCGACTTCGGGACGTGGCTTGACGAGCAGAACAGCGGGCAGTTCGACATGCTGATGATGGGATGGCTCGGCAACATCGACCCCGACGACTTCTACTACTCACAACAGCACACCGGCGGAAAGAGCAACGCTCAGAAGTACTCAAACCCAACGGTCGACGGGCTGCTTGATGCCGCGCGCACCGAGACAAATCAGAATGCCCGCGCCGATCTCTACGTCAAGGCCGCGACGACCATCGCTGACGACGTCAGCTACATCTATCTCTATAACCCGTCGGTGATTCAGGCCTGGAGTAAACGGCTTTCGGGCTACGAGGCACGACCCGACAGGGCGATCCGCTTCCGGACCGCGAGGCTGAACTGAGCGATGACGCGGACCTTCTTCACCCACCCGATCGTGCGGTTCCTCGCCCGCAGGCTGCTCTATTCGGTGGTCGTGCTGTTCGGTGTCCTGGTCGTGGTTTTCGCTCTCGTGCATCTGGTGCCCGGTGACCCTGTGCGGATTGCCCTTGGCACGCGTTACACGCCCGAGGCCTACAACGCGTTACGCGCGGCGAGCGGGCTGGACCGCCCGATCGTCGAGCAGTTCTTCAGCTACACCGGCTCGGCGCTCACCGGTGATCTCGGCGTGAGCTTCCGCAACGGCGATCCGGTAACAGTGACGCTGCTCGAGCGGCTGCCGGCGACTCTGTCCCTGGCCGCCGTGGGCATCGTGATCGCGTTGCTCATCTCCATCCCCGCGGGCATCTGGGCGGCGCTGCGCGAGGGCAGGCTCAGCGATGTGATCGTGCGCATCACAAGCCAATTCGGCGTTTCGATCCCCGACTTCTGGATGGGCATTCTGCTGATCGGGCTGTTCGCCGCGACGCTCGGCTGGCTGCCGACCTCGGGTTACCAACCGCTCATCGGCAACCCGGCAGGATGGTTGCGGCACGTCATCCTGCCCGGCTTCACCGTCGGCATCGTCGCGGGCGCCATCATGACGCGCTACATCCGTTCGGCGGTACTTGACGTCGCCTCGATGGAGTACGTCCGCACCGCCCGGTCGAAAGGCCTTCCGCCGCGTGTGGTCACGTTTCGGCACATCCTGCGCAATGCGTTGATTCCCGTGCTGACGATCACCGGGATCCAGCTCGCGGCGATCCTCGGCGGTGTCATCGTCATTGAAGTGGTGTTCGCATGGCCGGGAATCGGACGGCTGGTGTACACCGCCGTGGCGGCCCGCGACTACCCCCTGATCCAGGGTGCGGTATTGCTCATCGCCGCACTGTTTCTGCTCATCAACTTGACAGTCGATGTGCTCTATGCAGTGGTCGACCCGAGGATCCGGCTCTCATGACGGACCCATCTGTGGACCAGAGCACACGGGTGGCGTCCTGGCGGCTGCTGCTGGGCAACCCGGTCACGATGATCAGCGCTGTGGTTCTCCTCGTGATCGTGTTCGTCGCGGTGACCGCCGATTGGATTGCGCCCTACGGCGTGAACAAGATTGACGTGGCAGATGCGCTGCAGCCGCCGCGCACCGCGCACTGGTTCGGCACCGACGAACTCGGTCGCGACATCTTTTCGCGGGTGCTGGTGGCGACGCACGCCTCGATGCAGGTTGCCGTCGCAAGTGTGGCGTTCGCGTTTGTCGTCGGGGTGACGATCGGCGTCATCTCGGGCTACCGGGGCGGTGCACTCGATGCGGTGCTGATGCGCCTCGTCGACGTGATGTTCGCGTTTCCCGTGCTTCTGCTGGCCCTGGCCATCGTGGCGATCCTCGCCCCCGGCACGACGACAACGATCCTGGCGATCGGGATCGTGTACACCCCGATCTTCGCCCGGGTGGCCCGGGCGAGCACGCTGGGTGTCCGGGTCGAGCCATTCGTTCAGCTTTCACGCACGATGGGCACGGGGCACCTCTATATCCTGGGTCGGCACATGTTGCCCAACATCGCCGGTCCGGTGATCGTGCAGACTTCCTTATCGTTGGCGTTCGCGATCCTCTCGGAGGCGGCTCTGTCGTTCTTGGGGCTTGGCATCCAGCCACCGCAGCCGTCCTGGGGGCGAATGCTTTTCGATGCGCAGGGCTTCGTGCAGCGAGCGTGGTGGATGAGCGTCTTCCCGGGCGCGGCAATCTTCGTCACGGTGCTGGTATTCAACCTGCTCGGCGACGGCTTGCGCGACATCCTGGATCCCAAGCAACGCACGCTGATCGAGGCCAGGAGGAAGCGGTGACCTCGCCTGCTCTCCGCATCAGCAATCTGCGCGTAGCGATCGGTCGACACGACATCGTGCACGGCATCTCGTTCGACGTGCAGCGTGAGCAGACGTTGGGCATCGTCGGCGAGTCGGGATCGGGCAAGTCGATGACGGTACTGGCCGCAACGGGATTGCTGGACGCCCCGGGTTCGGTGGTGGCCGGATCGAGTGTTCTTGCGGGAGGGGCCGATTCGGCTCCTATTCAGCTGGTGGGGGCCTCCTCACGCCTGCTTCGCACCGTTCACGGAGGTCGGATCGGCTTCGTGTTCCAGGACCCGGGTACGTCGCTCAATCCGTTGCTGACGCTCGAACGGCAGATCACCGAATCACTTGAGGCGCACCGTCATCTGACGCGCCGGCAGGCCCGTGCGCGTGCGCTGGAGCTGTTGGAGGCGGTCGGGCTGCCCGACCCGCAGGCGCGTCTGAGCAGTTACCCGCATCAGCTGTCGGGTGGGCAGCGGCAGCGGGTGATGATTGCGATCGCATTGGCCTGTGACCCGGAGCTGCTGATCGCCGACGAGCCGACGACCTCGCTCGACGTGACGACACAGGCGCAGATCATTGAGCTGGTCCGCGATCTGCAGCGGGGTTTCGGCACCGCGGTGGTGTGGGTGAGCCACGACTTGGGGGTGATCGGTGAGGTTGCCGACGACGTGACGGTGCTGCAGGGGGGCGAGGCGGTGGAGCAGGCGCCCATTATCGACGTGTTCGATCGACCGCAGCATCCTTACACACGTCAGCTCTTGGAAGCGCGGCCGCTGATCGGTCGGGGTGGTCCGCCCCCGGCGAGCGGGAATGCCCCGGTGTTGCTACGGGTCGACGGACTGGATGTCCGGTTCCCGGTGACCACGCCAGTCGGCAGGTCGATCGTGCGTGCGGTGAAGGGCCTTTCGTTCGAGGTCCGTCGCGGGACGACCCTCGGGCTGGTTGGCGAATCCGGATCGGGCAAGTCCACTGTGGCCGGTGCTCTTACGGGATTGGTCAAACCGCACGCGGGAACGGCATCGCTGGACGGGACCGACGTGTTGGGCGTGCGTGGAGCCGACGAGAAGGCATTGCGAAGACGGATCAGCCTGGTATTGCAGGATCCGTTCTCGTCACTCGATCCGCGTACACGCGTGGGGGTAGCGATCGGTGAGCCGCTGTTGGTCCACCGGCTGGCGAAGGGAAAGCGCGGACGCCATGCACGAGTGGCAGAACTGCTCGACATGGTTGGGCTGCCGCCTGCTTTCGCCTCGCGATATCCGCATGAACTCTCGGGAGGCCAGCGCCAGCGGGTAAGCATCGCGCGGGCGCTGGCCGTGGAACCAGAGCTGCTGATCCTGGACGAATCCACCGCGTCAGTTGATGTTTCGGTGCAGGCCAGAGTGCTGGACCTGCTGGGTGACTTGCAGCGCGACTTGGAGCTTACCTACCTCTTCATCGCTCACGACCTCGCGGTCGTGCAGCAGATGAGCCATGAGGTGCTTGTCATGCGGGCTGGCGAAGCGGTGGAGCATCGGCCTGCAGCCGAGTTGTTCGCTGTACCTCAACAGGAGTACACGCGCATGCTTTTGGCGGCGGTCCCGCCCGCACGGCCGCGCGCCGCCGACCCGGCATAGCCGCGGGTTCGGCTTTAGCTGCAACCGGGAGGGCGCTCGGTCTGTGCTTGCCTAGTGCCCTTGCTCCTCCATCCATTCCAGCACCTCTTCGGCGTGCTGATCTGGAGGAAAGACCGGATAGAAGACATGCTCGACCGCACCGTCACGAACGACGAGGGTCAAGCGCCGGTAGAGCCGTCGACCGTCGACCTCAAAAGTCGGTAGACGCATTTCATCGGTCAGGGCGAGTGCGGGATCTGCCAGGAGCTGATAGGGCAGCTGGAGCCGATCGACGACTTCGCGCTGGTACGCCGAGTCCTGGCTGGACAACCCAAACACTCGAGAGACGCCCGCCCGCAAGAGTTCCTGCTGGTGGTCGCGGAAACCACACGCCTCGGGAGTGCAGCCGCGAGCGCCAGGGATGGCATCCCAGCCGGTCGGTAGCACCTGGTCGGGACGCCCTGTCAAGGGATAGACGTAGATCACGGTGCGGCCACTGCCGAGAGAGTCCAGGTGCACCCGGGACCCGGTCGTGGACTCAAGTGTCACTTTCGGGACGGGCAGGCCAGGCAGGTGGGCGGCGGCACCGTCGTTCGTGGGCTGTGGCAGGTCGGGGGGCAGTCTGGTTAGGTCAGGCACATTTGGACCTCTCTCGGAAGCCCCCAGACCTCTCCCACATGCTAGCGGTGACGATCAAGAACTCGAGGCCGTGCGCGACGCGGAATGTCGAAGCCGCCTGCGGTGGCCAAGCCTCGATTGACCAAAACAGGCCCTTCGTGCGGCGACAGTGCCCGGATTTGTGCGGCCGAAACCGATTCACGCTGCGGACAAAACCCGCTTCGACCCTAAACGCGGGCTGTGTCC
>JAOPWC010000009.1 GCA_025965895.1 Mycobacterium sp. | reverse complement strand
GTTATCTTGAGTTCATTGACTGAGAATCGCTGTGACCTGGGGGTTTGTTTCGTGGAGGATGTCTACGGCGCGGCGGCGTGACTGGCTGGCTTGTCGGTCAGCACGGGCTGATTGTTGCCGAGTTGCGATGTGCGACTGATTGCCGGGCGGCGGGTCGGGTTCGTCCGTTGTCGCGGAGTTGACCGAGCGCGTTGGCGAGTTGGCGGCGTAGCTGCTGGTTTTCGTCGGCGAGTTCGCGGTTGCGGCGGTTCGAGATTTCGAGGCGCCGGCGCAACGATTCGTCGCTGGCGCGCTGGGGGGAGGGTATCGGCGCGGTCGGGCCGCGATGCTGTGCGCGCAATGTGGATCTCGTCTTTGATGTCGGGCTGGGTGTATATCCAGGAGCGGGAGACGCCGGCGTGGCGGGCGACGGATTCGAAGGTGATCACGGCACCGGCCCGATCGAGCTCGTGCATCGCCGCGATCGCTTTGGCTCGGGTGAGTTCGTGGCGTTGCTGGGCGGCGGTGACAAGGTGAATGCTGTTGTCAGCGCGCATGTTCAGTGTCCTTCGGTTCGGCTGCTGGGGGGTCGAGGGCTGTGATGATGGTGTCCAGGTTGGCGAGCACCTGCTGGTTCATCTCGGCGAGTCGTTGCTGGCCACGGGTCTCGGCGGCGGCGACGAGCTGCAGGGTCTGCTCGCGCTGTTCGCGGTGCTGGGGCAGGAATTCGGGGGTGGTGAGGAACATCGGGCAGGTCAAGCAGGCGTTAGCGTGCGGGCAGCTCTGCTGGACGGGCAGGCCGCAGTAGCCGTTGGGTAGGGCCTGGGTGGCGCGGCCGAGCCGTTGTTTGGCCCACGCGGCTTCGGCCAGGGGGCCGGAAGGGTCAAAAGTGACTGTGCGGCCGTTGATGTCGACCTTGCGGGCGGCTTCCCAGTGGCGGCGCACGGTGGTGTCGTGCAGTCGGGCGTAGTGGCCGGTCATCTGTGGGGAGTCGTGATCGAGAATGCGGCGCACGACCTCTTGGGGGACGTCGCGGTTGATCAGGCGAGTGCCTAGGGTGTGGCGCCACTGGTGCGGGGTCAGGTGCACGAGTCGGTTGTGTTCGTCGCGGATGTCGCAGACGTCCAGCCAGCGCAACAGCGCCATCCGGTAGGTCGGGCTGGCGATCGGGTGGGTGCCGTCGATATTTTTGGTCGGGCGCGGGAACAGTCCTGGTGTCCCGGCGGGCCAGCGTGCGGTGGTGTGTTGGCGGCGTTCAGCGATCAGGTCGCGGAGTTGCTCGTCGATCGGGACCAGTGCGTCGCGTTTCATCTTGTGGTTGACGTAGCGCAGGTAGGGAGCGCCGTCGGCGTCGGTGACGAGGCAGTCGGCGCGCAGCCGCAACGCGTCGGTGACCCGCAGCCCACAGCGCATCAGGATCATTGTGATCAGCCGGTAGGCGGGATCGTCGAACTTGGCGAGGTTGCCCGGATGTTCGAGCTGGGCCATAACCTGCTCGGCCAACGCGCGCGGCAACCGTTCCTCGCGTTTCGGATAGTCCTCGGTGAAGAACATCGCATCGGGTGGAAGGGCTGTGTCCCACCGGTGTTGGCGGATCGCGGCGTAGAAGTGGTTGAGCAATCCGATGTGGGTGCCGCGACGCTGGGCGCTGGCGGAGTCGCTACTCAGGTCGGCCAGGTAGCGTTCCAGCACCGGCCGGTCGACCTGGTCGATCCGATCGATCCTGATCTCGGCGAGGAACCGGGCGAAGCGTGTGATCGCAACGACCGGTCTGCCTCCGCCGGCTTCCAGGCCCAGCCCGGTCGACAGCCGCCACCGTACCCACCGTTTGGCCGGTTCCCGCAGCCACGGCTGCGGAATCCCGGTGAACCGCAGAGTGCGGTCGCCGTCGAATCCGAGGCGTCGCATATGCCAGACATCGCGGGGGTATTCGGCTTCCCAGCCGCCCGCCTCGGCCAGGTCGGCGACCTGCCGGTAAGCGTAGCCGAGGAAGGACCGCGACAGCGAGTCGTTCAATGCCGCCCGCCCCAGAACACGCCAGGTGTCGTCGTCGTTATCGAGCAGCGACATCACCGACTCCTTGGCCAGGAACCGGATTACCCGCATCGCGACATGCGGCGCCAGCTTGCCGCGGCGCTCGTCATGGCGACGCTGCAGTACGTACTGCATCTCCAGCTTCAGCCCAGAGCCCAGCAGGTCGAACCGGATGAGTTCGTCGGTGGGCGCCGGAATATCGGTGAACCGCCGGACGAATTCGTCGATGTCGGGTCGCCCGTTCACTTTCCAGGTGTTGGCATGCGAGAGACAGAACGGACCCGCCGCCTGCGGCCACAACGCGCAATGCGGGATACGACACGATAGGCCCGGTTCGGGCCGCGTCACTGCCGGAGGGTTGTGTAGCCAGCTGTCGAGTTCGGGCCGGCCAGCACGGATCCAATGCCGGGCGTGCAGCGCGCACAGTCCCCGGCGGGCAGCCCCGTAGCCGCAGCCGTCGACGCGGCAGCGTTGGTTGGGCTGCAGCCGATGCCACCGGGCATCGGTGGTCGCGGCGAAGACGTCCAGATCCGGGCGGCCTGCGTGGACCCACCGCAGCCGATGCGCCTGACACAGCCCCTGCCCGCGGGAGTGCCGTTCGCATCCGGCCACCCGGCAGCAGCCGGTGCCGAACACCAGGTCATCAGCGTCGAATTCCATTATATCGCTGCGGAATTCGTTGCGGACCGTCACCATCAGGGTGCCCAGCAAGCCAGTTGCCTCGCTGCCCGGCACCCGAGCCGGTGCCGTCACAGCGACACCTGCCCACCGGTGAACCAGCCCGCCTGCTCCATCACGCGGCGGGCGTCCTCGACGGTCAGATGCCCGTAGATCGCGGCCGTTGTGGTGACGTTCGCGTGACCCAAAAGCTGCGCCACGACTTCGATCCCGATACCGTCGCGCAGCATCCTGGTCGCTGCCGTGTGCCGCAGCCAATGCGGATCGAAGTCGAGCCCGCTCCGGCGGCGCAGCCGCCGCACCAGGTCGTAGACCCCCGCATAGGTCAACGGATGCCCGCGCGGCCTGCCCCACAGGTTGACGAACACGTAGTCGCTGTCCAGATCGCCGTACTCGTCGTGCAGATAATCGGCATACAACCGGATCAACTCGGCGCTGATCGGGATCGCCCTTGATGTCGCAGACTTGGCCCGGGCCCCGTTGTCGTTGTCCCGCCGCCGCACCGTCACCTCCTGCTCGGCGGCGGCAATATCGTTGTGCCGCAACCCGAGAGCCTCACCGATCCGCATGCCGGTGTCGTACAGCAGGGCAAATAACAGCCGGTCCCGCAACCGGCCGCACCCGTCCAAGATGGTCTGCACCTCCGCCGGAGACAGCACGCGGGGCAGCTTCTTCGGCGCCTTCAACGCGATCGCCCGGCGCGGCCGTGGCTGGCTCTTACTGATGTGGTGCAGAAACGGCTTCCACCCACCGCGCGAACCGCCCCGCTGCCAGCTCACCAGCAGCTCGCCGACATCGACCCCGTCTCGGGCAGCGTGCGTATAAAACATACCCAGCGCCGACAACTTCCGGTTGACCGTCGACTCGGCACATTGATGTTCCACCGACGGCAGCACCGCCACCCGTCGATCCCGCGCCGGGAGTGGCAACCTCAGCCACGCGACGAACTCACCAACATCGTCGAGCCGCACCCGCCGCCAACCCAGGCCACGATCGGCGAGGAAGACGAACCAGTCCTTCAGATCGTGCGCGTACGCCTTGACCGTGTTCGGTGATCGTTCGATGTCGGTCAGGTACGCCAGATACCGCTCGATCGGCTCGACCGGGGCGTCGTCAACGCCGAGCACAGTCCACGACTCACGCGACGAGACCGGTGAAACAACCCGCTGAACGAGCATCGTCCCTCCGCAGACTCTGCTTCCTGGACGACTGCAGATAACCACGTCCAGCACACAGAACCCGGGACCTCGACACCTCGTGTCGTACATTGAGGACGCTGTTCGCAGAACTCAAGATAACGATGGCGTTCGTGGAACAGATCACCCGGCGGATCTCCACGTCATAGTCCAGGAACGGGATGAACTCGTTCCAGGCGTTGTCCCACAGGCGGATCACCGCCGGGTAACGCTGTCCCCATTTCTCGGTGAGCTCGTCGAACGCCGACCGCGCCGCAGCAGCGTTGACCGCTGTGTAGATCAGTTTCACGTCTCGTTTGATCTCGTCCCAGTACTTGCGGGAGGTGAGCCGAAAAGTGTTGCGAATCAAGTGCACGTTATGTCGATATCGACATAACGTGCATTACTCCGATGTGGTGGTTATGCCGACATCCTCGATGTTTGCGCTGGTGGAGCCAGTTCCTGCTTTG
>JAOPWC010000143.1 GCA_025965895.1 Mycobacterium sp. | reverse complement strand
AGCTGGCCATCGAGTACGACCCTCAGCCCCCATTCGACGCAGGTTCCCCGTCGAAGGCGCCCAAGGCGATCTATGCCATGGCGGCCTCGGCCCTCGGCGATCGATAGCCGGGTACGACACCAGCTGACAGGGCCGGCGACGGCCACCGCGAACGTCGGGTGGCCAGGTGTTCCGGTGGGCGCAGCGCAGCTACATGCCCGACTTCAGCGTCGCGGCGCAGTAGCGGCATTGTTACTACCGCCCCACACCCGGTCGGCACGGTGATGCTCCGCGCCGAACCTGCAACTCTTCCTGAGCGGTCGGGAGGCTAGCGCTGGAGCTTGGAGCGGCCTCGATCGAGGCGTCACGTGACGTAACAGAACCTAGCCGCGCTCCCGGCGCGGGAGTGGCGTGCAGTTGAAGCGAACGGCCAACGGTGCGGGGTGGCTGAAAATGACACGAATTTGAGACATAACCTAGATGACACTAAGTGAGACAACCCAAATCACTGCAGCGTCATCTGCGCTAACGCCGCAATATCCACACCCGTTGATTGGCTCAATGCCGTTGATTGCGAACCCGTAGGCCGCCTCACCCAAGGATAAATTCCTGGTCTTGAAGGCGTCATCGGCGCGCCAAGGCCCACCGCATCGATCACATCGTCCCACGCCGCATCGGTTCGGCAGGCCAACGCCTCGAGATAGGAGTCGAGACCTTCACCCTCGACCGGGGCAAGACGGATAGGGACGGTCCGCAACGTCATCGCCACCGGCTCGAGCGGGCGCAAATGGTCCGACACTCAGCACCGGAGCGGGTGTCGTCACGACCCTTGCGGCGGCCCACCACACCATGAGGCGGCCCTACTAGTAGGGCAGATATTGAGGGGGCGCGCCGACAGCCTGAGGGGCGTGCCGACCCGACCTAGTCAGAACGACCCGCAGCGCGTGGCGCAATGGGAACGATGGCGCGTCATGGTGGGCGGCAACATCCGCGCGCTGCGGATCAAGCGCGGAATGACTCAGGAAGAACTGGCTTTGCACTCGGGCGTGACCCGCAACGTATTGATCGACGTCGAACACGGGCACCGGGGACTGCTCTACGAGCGTCTGTTCGATATCGCCGCTGCGCTCGGCGTTCCCGTAGCCAAGTTGGTCAAAGAGCCCCCGGAATCCAGTTCGCCGCGTCCCTAGCCAAACCGGTACGTCCGCAGGATCAACGGGTCATCAGCAACGCCAGTCGGAAGCTCCTCCCGATATCCCTCGAACTGGTCGTCACGGGTGTGGTCGTCTTTAGTCCCAGCCCGATGTGTGGCGCCAAGGCCTGCGCTGGAACGTGGTATCCTTACTCTTACTGATAAGTAAGGAGATGCCATGGACGCTGCTGCCAAGCTGACGTCGAAGGGGCAGGTGACGGTGCCCAAGGCGGTGCGTGATGCGCTCGGCCTGAAGGAGGGCGACGAAGTCATTTTCCGAGTTGAGGGCAACCGAGCGGTGCTTGCCCGGACACCGGACTTCCTCTCCCTAGCCAGGACGATCCGTGTGCCGGCAGCCAAGCGCAATGTCGCGTGGGATGAGGTGATCCGGCGCACCAGGTCGGATCGGGCTGCGGATCGGCGTTGAGCGCGTTCGTTGACACGAATGTTCTGGTCCGTCATCTGACTGGCGACCCGCCGGACATGGCGGCACGCGCGACTGCCTACCTCGGGACCGAGCGCGAGCTATTGCTGACCGACCTGGTCGTCGCCGAGACGGTCTACGTGTTGGAGTCGTTCTATGAAACGCCGCGCGACCAAGTTGCCCAAGCGGTGCGGTCGCTTGTTGGCTTCGCCTCGATCCTCTGCGTGGACCGGGCACTGCTCCTGCGCGCAATCGAGGTGTACGAGACCGACCGGATCGACTTCGCGGAGGCATACCTCGTCGCCTGCGCCGAGAGCACCGGGGTTAGCAAGGTGGCGTCCTTCGACCGGTCCATCGACCGGATCAACACGATCGAGCGCATTGAGCCACCGCCGGTCTGATGATCCGCCACCAAGCTGCCACACCGGCCTGCCGATCCGCCCCGTCGCATTTAGTCCCTTGATTGCTCGCCGGCGAGTACCTCATACAGCCACCGCCCCGCGCGTGACATGACCTTTGAAGACACCGGCTGCGTACGCCCGGTTCGCAACCATCTCCGACCGTGCGCATCGGTGAACGAGAAACCGATGAACTGAATTTCAGGTTTCCGATGCCGCTGTGCGAGGCGGCCTAGCTACGTCAGTCCCGAACCTGGACGACCCTGGATCGGGTCGCCAAGTGAGACAGCAAACGAGACTCCGTGAGCTGCGGAAATGACCGGCGTCGAACGCCCGGCTAGCGCTAGCGGACAACCTCGCGGGTCGGCCGGACCCGGTGATCATCGGCCAGGAGGTAGCCACACACGTATGCGCGCACGTCGTCGATGGTGGCGAGATCGATGCTGGTGTGTGGGGTGACGATGAACGACAGGGTGAGGCGGGTGTGCAGCTCTGCGACGGTACGCAGGTGGCGCTCCTGGGCGGGCGTTGTGGTGGTCGTGCCGTAGAGCTCAGTCCGCAACCACGCAACTGAGTAGTCGGTGGCGAAATCGAGGATGGCGCCGGCGTCGACGGTCAGGCTAGGCAGGATCGTTTCGGGCTCAGTGCGCAGCGACTTCTTGACCAGATGGGGTCAGCGCAAGCGGACGTCTAGCGTCGCCAAGCCGAAGATCTTCCGGCCACCGGACTTCGCGGCGACGATGACGACACCGGTGCGGGCGGCCGGGTCCAGCGACTTGATCCTGCCGGTGTACTCGATGTCTGCGCCCTCGGTGGCCGACACGATCGCGGGCGCAGACAGCCGCACCGCGTACCGGGTCACCGCGCCGGGGTCACCCGACCATGCGGAGGCGAATCCGGCACCCAAACCCATGGTGAGCATTCCGTGGGCGATCACATCGGGCAGCCCGGCCAGCTTGGCGATGTCCTCGTCCCAATGGATCGGGTTGGCGTCGCCGGCCACGCCGGCGTAGTTCACCAGGTCGCCGCGGGACAGTCGGGCGTGGCGTACCGGTAGCTCGTCGCCGATTTTCATATCGTCGAAGGACGGCGTTCCTGGCGTGCGGGTCGTGCCTCCCTCGGAGATCCGAACCTCGCCTCCGGGGCGCACCGTCTTCTGGTAGGAGGCATCGGATTCGCCGACAGCGAGGATGTTTACGTCGTGCATCATCGCGTTGTGCACGGCTGTGTTGATGGTCGGATCGAGATCCTCGGCGGTGACGCCGACGACGGTGGTGTGCAAGGTGTGCACCAGCTCGCCGGCCGTGTCGGTGAAGGTGTTGGTCACGGTGATCAGGTCTCGGCCGGCGATCCTGCGCACCGATGTCAGTTCGACGTCAATGTGCAGTTCGTCGCCTGCCACGATCGGGCGGTGCTGCTCGAAGACTTCTTCGGTCTGCAGGTAGGTGTCGTAACCGACGATCACCGATTCGAACATGCGGCGATTGCAGGCCATGGCCGGGGTCGACGTGAACGTCAGTGGTGCCACCAGGCCCGAGTAACCCAGCTCCGCGGCGGCGGCGACGTCCCAGTGTGCGGGGTGATAGTCCTGCACTGCACGGGCGTACTCGCGTACCTTCTCGCGGCCGACCACGTAGGTGTCGTCCGCCATGTAGTAGTGGCCGACCCGCGATTCGATCGCTGATGCTTCTGGTGCTGCGGTCATGAATTGCTCAACTCTTCTATCGGCCTGTTCACAGAGGCCGACCGAAGCACACTAACGCTCGGCCGCCGCAGCAACACCCGCCGATACGCTTCGCCGCTTTGTGTACGCGTGACCTGCGGATGCTCGTCACGCGCTACGACGGTGTATGGATCATCGTCCTCGCCTTCAACGAGGCACCCGTCATCGCCGATGTCGTCTCGGTGGACGACTGCAGTCACGACGACAATGCGGCCCGCACCCCGGCCACCGGGGCCGGCGCTCGCGTTGAAGAAATGACACGAATCTGGGACAGATCTCAGATGACACGTTGTGAGACAACCGGCATCATCTCTGATCAAAGCCTCGCAGCATGACAACGAATTCGGGAACCTACAACGGCGGTGTCAGTTCTCAAACTGGATGTCATCGTCTCAATTTCAATATCATCGCGATGTCATAAATGACACGAAAGTGAGAATCGGGGCCAACACCTCGCGGACGGCCTGGCAGCGGCGGCGGCGGGGCGCCGGGGCCTCGGCGTGGGTTCCGTCAACACGGTCTCGAAATAGACGAGTTCCGAGAGTCTCGAAAGTTCGTCACGATTGCGGCGTTGAACAGGGCGTTGTGTGACGTCCTGTGCGAGTGTCCGCGGGGGACCCGCCTTCGGGGGTCGTGACGTTCCTGTTCACCGACATCGAGGGATCGACTCGTCGGTGGGAAGCCGATGCGGAAGCGATGCGGGCGGCTCTGTCCAAGCACGACCAGGTGCTTCAAACCGCGATCGAATCGCACGACGGCTTCTTATTCAGTCACACCGGTGACGGTGTGGTCGCCGCGTTCGCGTCACCGCGGTCCGCTGTCGACGCGGCTGTTAAGGCCCAGTTAGCTGTTGAGTTGCCGGTGCGCATGGGTGTTGCGACCGGGGAGGCTGAGCTTCGAGACGGTGATTATTTCGGCACGGTGCTCAACCGCGCCGCACGGGTGATGGCCGCAGGGCACGGTGGTCAGATCCTGGTCGCCGATTCGACAGCCGGACTGCTGAGCGGGGTTGATCTTCTGGATCTGGGGCCGCGACGGCTGCGGGATGTGCCGATGCCGGTTGGGGTGTTTCAAGTGCGGTCAGCGGGACTCGGTGGGGAGTTTCCGCCACTGCGGGCGCTCGATACGACTCCAGGAAACCTGCGTCCGGCGGCCACGCAATTGATTGGGCGCGAGTCCGAGGTCGACGCGATCACGACCGCAGTAAGGTCGCACCGGTTGGTGACGCTGACCGGGGTAGGCGGGGTCGGCAAGACCCGCCTGGCATTAGAAGTCGCGGCACAACTGGCCGATGAGTTCCCAGACGGTGTTTGGCTTTTCGAACTGGCCGCGGTCACTGAGCCATCGGCGGTGCCTGACGCGGTGGCCGCGGTGCTGGGCATCACCCAACAACCCGGCAGGAACGTGGCCGAGTCCGTGGCCGCCGCCCTGGAGGGCAGGGTGCGGCTGCTGCTGTTAGACAACTGCGAACACGTGCTGGACGCGGCCGCCGATCTCATCGAGGCCATCCTCGCGGCCTCGGCCACGACGAAGTTTGTGGCCACCAGCCGCGAAGGACTCGCAGTTGCCGACGAGCAGCT
>JAOPWC010000038.1 GCA_025965895.1 Mycobacterium sp. | reverse complement strand
TCGGTGGTAGACGTTCATGCCGCGGCGTTCGGACTCGACCAGTCCCGCCCGCCGGAGCTGGGTCAGATGGTGGCCGACCGTGGACTCGGTCAACCCCAATGCGACGGCGAGGTCGCCGCTGTTCTCCTCCCCGGACGAGGAGCTGAACAGACTAGGACATGATCTTGACGCGGGCGGGATCGGCAAGCGTCATCTGTTGCTTGCAACACCCAGCGCCCGTTCCCGAGGTGCTGGCGAGATGTGGACGAAGCGGATCTCAGACCGAGGATTCGCGCCTAAAGTCGAAAGGCTCATCCGCGACGGCCGCCGAGCGCAATTGGGCAAACCCCGGCTGGGTCACCAGCGCGACGTTCGGAAGGAATTCGACTTGTGAGTCGTTGGTTGGTGAGCAACGTCCCGTCGTGGCTGCTATTGCTTGGACTCATCGTCGTCGTAGCCGGTGGAGCAATGCTCATCCAGTTATTTGTCCGGCGTCGGTTCCCCGGGCTCAGGGGGGACGAGCACAACGATGCCACGAGGTTCGCATTCGGCGTTATCGGATTCGTGTTCGCGTTCTTCGTCGGTTTCGTCGTTTCCGCGATGTGGGGTCAGATCAACAATGCAGACGGCAAGTCCCGGATCGAGGGCGCGGCCGGGGTGCAGCTGGCCAGGGACCTCACCGTCTTCGATAAGGCCGACAGCGACCGGATTCACCAGAGCCTGCTGGAGTACGAACGCGCAGCCGTAACCGAGTGGCCGGTAGCCGCGAGCGGCGGCTCCTTCCCTGAAGCCGATAACGCTCTGCAGCGCCTCTACACCGCATACACGCAAGTCCAGCCGCGCACCGATGCCCAAACGAAGCTCCTGGCTACGTCTTTCAGCAACCTCGACAAGATGAGCCAGGCGCGCACAGAACGGGTACTCCAAGCTCGCACCGACGTTGGCCCACCCTGGTCGTTGTGGGCGGTCATCTTCTTGACTAGCGGGCTGCTCCTTGGCTGCGCGATCGTGTACGGCGTGACGAAACCCGCCATGCACTACACGATGGTCGCGACCCTGGGGATGCTGGTAGCCGCCGAACTGTTTCTCGTCGTGGAACTTTCGCACCCGTACATCGGCGAAATTGCGACATCCCCAGAACCGCTACGCGAGGTAATCCACGTGCTGTCGCCAGCCGCGGCATAGTCGCCCGCTTTGGCCCGGTCGGGTCCAGCAGGTGGGATTCCGAGACTGTCGGGACCGCTCCTGCGCCCTGCCGACATCGCTGGACTTCGAAGGACGCATGGCGTGTGCCGACCGCCCGCGTGATGTGTCGCGCCAGCGCGCAAGCCGTGCTGATCCCCCACGTCGATGTGTCTCGAATCTCGTCTCAGAAATTACTGTCTCAGCCCAGCACCAGGTGATGTGCCGCCACACGCCAGGCGGTGGAGCCGACGAGGTTCCGGCCAGCCCGCAGACGGTGCCCGCGTGGACAGTGTTGCGGCCGATGCCGGCGGCAGGGTGTCGCCGAGCGGTGTGGCGAAGTCCTCTGTTTCAGTGTCGTTGAACTTCGCAGTTCTGGTATGTGCCGTACGGGGTACGGCAGCCGCTGCCGTAACCGCCGTAACCGCCAACACCTTGCGGTCCGCCGACCCCACACTGCAGAGAGAAAGAGCCGTTCGTGTTGACCTGCGTACAACCGCCGCCACCGCCGGAGGAACTGGGGTCCGCGACGGTGCGGGAACCGGCTCCCGCACCTGCGGAGATCGCGACCGCCGCAGCGATGATGATCGCTGCCGCGAACGCACCAGCGCAGGCTACGCGGAGTAGCGGGTTTTTGACGATTGCCATCTTCAAGCCCCTGTCTCGAACCACGTTGGCTGCAATCCCGACGGGATGGTCAAACTCCACCGTCCCCCACCATCCCCGGGAAAAGTCCCCGCCGAGGCTAAGAGTAGACAATCCGAAGTGATTTCTCAGAGCCGCCGAAGTAATCTCCCAGACTCGTAAGCCAGCCCCGAGCCGCCCACATTTTATGCCGAGCTGAACCATCCCGGCATGTTCGGAGACTCCACTCCTTCGGGGGGTGGGAGTCATGTCAGGTGGTTCATCGAGGAGTAACCCGCCGGCTTGAGGAGCGCGGGACGCTCCACCAGCAGGCTCAGCACAACTCCCTGGCCCGGTTCTCCGCCAGCCCCACCCGCGCAAAGAGTTCCACTTGGCGGTGATCGAGGCAATGGATTGCTCTTGCCCCGGGAGGTACTCACCCTTTCCACCCTATGCTCGATTCTTGTGCCAGAGGCGTGCCAGTAAGATGTCTCCTCGCAGGTCAGGCCTGTCTCCCGGCCGATCAGGGGCAGTGGCGTTCCGGTGTGTCGGAATAACATAAAAACAAACAACAATGGCATCAAAGATCCGGTGAGAACCCTGAGCCCGCAGCGGTCAGTCGGCCGGCGGCAGGACGATGACGCTGACCGCGTCCAGACCGCGACGCGCGGCGACGTTCGCGACCTCGTCGAGGAATCGCGCGGCCGCCGGCGATATCGACGCCGCCCATGTCCGGAAGCCCGCCACGATGACGGGATCGCGCTTCAGCAGGGGTTCAACGCACTGCAGCGCTCGCATCACATCGGGCGGCAGCGGATCGTGCAGTTGCTCGTCGATCCACGTGTGGGCGAGGCGCACCGCTGCGGCGTCACCGTCACGGTCATCTTCGCTCAATGCCGCCACACGGGCCGCGAGGCGACGCAGGCGCTCGAACAACACCGCACGGCCCGGCGTCCCGGCAAGCTCCTCGAGCAGTGTGCTCGACGCGGGCGGCAGCACCATCTGGCCGAACAACGGCGGTACCGGTAGCTCCCAATCGCTGAACAGCTCGCCATACAGCGCGGCGGCAGCCGGCGACAGCGGCGTGCTGAGCCTGCCGATCACGCCGATGCTGTCACGGTGCGTGGTGGCAAGCCGGCGCAGAACCTCGTCGCTTTCATCGGGATCGCGACCGCGCCTCACCAACCGCGGGCCGACCAGCCCCGTTTCGGTTGCCGTGTCGATCGCAGCAATCAGCCGATCCAGCCCGTCGCGATCCCGCACCAGCACTGCCCGATGCTCTGCGAGCAGATCGACCAGCGAAGTCTGCTGATCCTCCAGCAAACGGCCAATGTCCTTTATTGCGACGCCCAGGCTTCGCAGCAGATCGATACGCAGCAGGTCGAGTACCTGTCCAATGTCGAAGACGCGATATCCGTTACGGAGATGGTCAGCCTGTAGCAACCCGATCTTCTCGTAGTGCCGGATGCGTCCCGCGGCAATCCCCGTTAGCGCCGTGACCTCGCCAATCAGCAACTGCTCAGCCACGGCTTGACCTTACAACCGTCGCAAGGTCTGTACTACAAAGCACAGGAGCCCGATGGAGGACCAAGGATGGACCGCGACCATCTGATCGACCTCACCCGCCGCGCACTGAAGTTGGCCAGAGACAAGACAACCGACCTTGCGCCGACGGAGTACACCGTTCCCGCGGACAGCTACACCTCGGCCGCACGTCTGGCCCTGGACACGGCAATGCTCGAAGCGAGCCCACAACTTGTCGGCTATGCATCCGAACTACCCGGGCCGGGGGCGTACTGCACGAAGACGGTGATGGGTCGTGCGATCTTGTTGACCCGCCTCTCCGACGGGTCGGTCAAGGCGTTCGACAACGTCTGCCTGCACCGCCAGTCACAGATCGTGTCAGGCTGCGGCACCGCCCGCAGATTCGCCTGTCCCTACCATGCGTGGACATATGACTTGGAGGGCAATCTGGTCGGTGTGCCGGGAAAGGAAGGCTTTCCCGAAACAATTTCGCGCTCAACGAGACTCACTGAACTGCCGGCCACAGAGTACGCCGGGTTCCTGTGGCTGGCACTCGACTCCCATGCAAGGCTCGATGTCGCCGCGCACCTGGGGCCGTTGGCCGACGAACTCGAGTCCTGGGGCATCGGCCACTGGTCGCCGCTAGGGGAGAAGGTGCTGGACTCGCCGATCAACTGGAAATTGGCGCTCGATACTTTCGCCGAGAACTACCACTTCGCGACCGTCCACAAGAACACGTTCGCGACCATCGCGAGAAGCAACTGCACCGTATTCGACGCGTTCGGACCGCACCACCGGTTGGTGTTTCCGCTCAACGGCATCTGCGAGTTGGAGGGCATCCCCGAGGAACAGTGGCATCCGCTGCAGAACATGGTCGTCATCTACGCGCTGTTCCCGAACATCGTGCTGTCGGCGACGATCGCCAACGGCGAACTGTTCCGGATCTATCCGACGGATGTGCCGGGACGCTCGATCACCGTGCACCAGAATTCGACGCCGCTCGACCTCTCGGACGAATCCGTGGCCGCGGGCGCCCACGCCGTCTTCAGCTACGCCCATGCCACCGTCCGGGACGAGGACTACCGTCTTGTCGCAGAATTGCAGGCCAATCTCCAGTCGGGCGCGCGCGGACATCTGGTGTTCGGCCGCAACGAACCCGGGCTGCAGCACCGTCACTCGACGTGGTCGCGCGCAACTGGCACTGGCTGAAGCAGAGCGTTGGACAGATCGGCGAGGAGCCGGCCCACCCTTCTGCCCACCAGGCCGCTTTTTTGCTATGTTAGCAGCAATAGCGGCATTTCGCGGGGCGACAGGGCGGTGGCTTGCATGAGATCCCGTTGGTACGAACAACTTTTCATCGGAGGCCGCTGGCAGGCCCCCGCTACCGGGCAGCGGCTGTCTGTCATCTCTCCGCACACCGAGGAACTGATCGGCGAGGCTCCGGAGGCGGCGCCCGCCGACGTCGACAAGGCCGTCGCCGCGGCCCGCGAAGCCTTCGACCATGGTCCGTGGCCGCGCCTGTCGCCGTTCGAGCGAATGGAGAAGATCGAGAAGCTCACCGCGGTCTATTCCGGTCAGATGGACGAGATGGCCGACCTCATCACCGCGGAGATGGGCTCTCCGCGCAGCTTCAGCAGGCTCGGACAGGCCGCCGGGGCCGCGTCGATGATGTACCTGACCATGGCCACCGCCCGTGAGTTTCCGTGGGCCGAGCGGCGTCAGGGCTTGTTCGGCGAGGTCCATGTCCGACGGGCTCCGGTTGGCGTCGTCGGCGCGATCGTGCCGTGGAACGTGCCTCAGTTCTTGATCATGCCGAAGATGATCCCGGCCCTGATCGCCGGCTGCACAATCGTCATCAAGCCGGCGCCGGAGACGCCGCTGGATGCGTTGTGGCTGGCCGAAATGCTCGAAGAGGTCGACTTGCCCGAAGGTGTGGTGTCGATCCTCCCCGGCGGACGGGAGACCGGGGAGAGCCTGGTCCGCCATCGGAGCGTGGACAAGATCTCGTTCACCGGCTCCTCGGCGACCGGCCGGCGGATCGCGGCCCTGTGCGGAGAACAGCTCAAGCGGGTCAGCCTCGAGCTGGGTGGCAAATCGGCGGCGATCATCCTCGACGACGCCGACCTGAACCACACCGTCAAGAGCCTGAAGATGGCAAGCCTGATGAACAACGGGCAGGCGTGCGTGGCCCAGACCAGGATCCTGGTAAGCGACAAACGCCACGACGAGGTCGTCGACGCGCTCGCCGAGATGATGTCGGGTCTGCAGGTCGGTGACCCCTCAGACGAGAAGACGGACATCGGTCCCCTGGTTGCGCAACGGCAGCAGCATCGCGTGCAGGGTTACATCCGGGCCGGGCTCGGCGAGGGTGCGCGGATCGTCGTCGGCGGCGCCGATAAACCCCATGACCGCGGCTGGTATGTCCAGCCGACGTTGTTCGCCGACGCGACCAACCAGATGCGGATTGCCCGCGAGGAGATATTCGGTCCGGTGTTGACGGTGCTGAAGTACTCCGACGAGCGTGACGCGGTGCGGATCGCGAACGACAGCGACTATGGCCTGGCCGGCTCGGTGTGGACCGGTGACGTCGCGCACGGCCTGGAGATCGCCGCAGAGATCCGCGCAGGAACCTACGGCATCAACATGTACACGCTCGACACGAGCTGTCCGTTCGGCGGATTCAAACAATCCGGCATCGGGCGCGAGTTCGGCGCCGAGGGTCTCTCGGAATACGTCGAGCTGCAATCGACGGTGAGCGCCGGCAAGCTGCCCGAGCTAGCGTGACAGGTCGAGGGTGACTTGCGCGGGGCAGCACAGCTCGCCCCGCTGGTTGACGACGGTGATCTCGAGGTCCACCAGATATCGCGGTGTGCCCGCGGTGGTGTCGCAGCGCTTGTCGACCACTCGGCCACGGCCGACCATGCAATCACCGGCGTAAATCGATCCGAGCAGCGAGACCTTGCGCCGCACCACCCGACTGTAGGGGCCGGCCCAGTCAGTCGCGATCCGGTCGACGAACCCGGCGAGATGCATCGTGTTCACGAAGATCGTCGGATGCCCGTGGTGTCCGGCGTAGGCAGGATCGTAATGGCCCGGGAAGTAGTCCCATGTGGCGGCCGGATTCATCACCACGCGCTGGTAGCTGATCTCGTCGATAACCTCCGGCAGATCTACCGGCACGCTGATCTCGTGCCAATCCACCCTCTGATAGCCGCCGGCGATCATGGCTGCCCGATCGGGGTGTAGCGCAACAACGTGTTCCTGTTGCGAGCGACCGCTGCTCCGTCGGCGCGCCGATACGTGTCTTCCGTTTCAACAAAATGCCCTGCGCCGAGCCGGGTTTGCTTCTCGGGCGACACCGATACCACCTTCTCCACGACACTGAGCCGATCGCCCTCGAGGATCGGCGTCAGGAATTCGGCATCGTTGGACGCGTTGATGAATGTGGTGCCGGGAAGCGGTACCCGGATCGCGATCGACGGCACCGGCGGCTGACCGGACGGCAGCCACGGCGGCGGGATCAGCCAGCTCATCAGCATTCCCGGCGGCGCGACGAAGGCGCCCCACACGCGGTGAGCGAATTCGTCGTCCCAGTACGACGGATTGCCGTCGCGGACCAGGGACGCGAAAAGCTGAATCCGCGATGCGCTGACCGCGGTGCCCGCGAATCTGGGTTCACTACAGACACCCACCATCTGCAACGCGTCCGCGTAACTGCCGAAGGCGAACTCGTAACTGATCTCTGCGCTCACGTGGAGATTCAGACGTCACACCGGAAGCGCGTTTGTGCGTGGTGCGGGATCCCAGTCCAGTGCGCGCGACGTGAAGTACCAGCCTCCCCGTTCGTAGATCAGGCTGTCGTCATAGATTCCGGTGGCCCGCAGATCCGTTCCGCTGAACAGCAGCGCAACACAGCGCTGCGTCGCCTCAACCCCGTCGACGCAGATGTCGTGATCGAGGGTGACAAGTCGCCGCCCGCTGCCGCCGTCGAAAGCCGCGCGCAGATCGGTGAACGTCTCCCCCGCACGGACAAAGGTCGCTCCCGCGTGCCGGAATGTGGCAATCCAGCCGACGAGGTCTCCCGCGGAATACAGACGGTTCTGGCGCGCGGTCAGGTCGAGGATGTCAGCCCGCCCCGCCAGGCCGTTCAGCACGTACTGCTGTTGATACGTCATCGTCATTGCGTTCTCCAGTCTCAGCGACTAAGCAGGTAGCCGTGGGCTTCCCGGTCCCAGGCGCCGGCGCTCAGGCCTCTGCTGCGGAGCACGTCCTTGCGGATGCGTCCGATGATGTTCTTCGGGATTTCGTCGAGCACCTCGAGGTACCTGGGCACACAGAAGTACGGCATGCGGGCCGAGCAGAAGTCCAGCAACTCGACATAGTCCAGGGTTGTGTGGGGCCGCAAGGTGACGACAACCAGGATATCCTCTTCGCCAAGCTCACTGGGTACGCCGACCGCCGCAGCCTCCGCCACGGCGGGATGGCGCATCACGGTGGCCTCCACCTCGACCGACGAGACGTTCTCGCCTCGCCGGCGCAACGAGTCCTTGACCCGGTCGACATAGGTAAGGTTCTGGTCGGCGTCCAGCCGGCCGAGATCACCGGTGCGGAACCACTCGGGGTGCGGTTCGATCCGCAGGCCCGCTTCCCCGGACGCCGCCGACACGTACCCGTCGCTCATCACGTGTGGTGTCGTTGGCCGGCAAGCGATTTCGCCTACCGTGCCCACCGGCACGCCCCGTCCTCGTTCGTCGAGGATGCGCACGTCGAACGCTGGATTGACCTTTCCCGATGTTCCCGCAACGCGGTGATCAGACACCGTTGTGAACGCGATCGGAAATGCTTCGGTGAGCCCGTACATCGTGACGATGCGGCAACGATAGCGTGTCTCGACGCTGCGGGATAAGTCCGGCGAAATCGGTGCCGCGGAGATGAATCGCAGCGGAAGTTCGGCGTCTCGGGGATCGGGTGGCTGATTCCACAGCATCGACACCATGGCACCCGCGCCGGCGAACCCCGCCGCACCGCAGGCCCGTATGTCATCGCACACCTGACTTGGATGAAAGCCGGGCGCGAGCACGCTCGTCCCGCCAACCAGCATCGGCGCCAGAACCGTGGGTGCCGCACTCAGATGAAACAGCGGCATCGCCGTCCACAACACGTCGCCGGTGGCGAACTCCCAGGCCGAGGCGACGGTCGCGGCCGCGCAGAACAGGTAGTGCCAAGTAGTGGCAACCGCTTTCGCGGGCCCGGTGGTTCCCGACGTGAAGAAGAGCACGCCGACGTCGTCAGGGTCGGACGCGGCCACCTGCGCAACGCGACCGGATGCGCCGCTCAACAGCCCGTCGAGCGAATCTCCCATTACCACAACGGAAGTCAACGTGTCAACGCCGTCTGCGACCTCCTGCAGGCAGTGCCGGCGGCCCGGGTCGGTGACGACGACCTTCGCACGCGACGACCGCAGCGCGTGCGAGAGGAACTCGGCCTTGTTGGCCGTGTTGACCGCGGCGGTCACCGCCCCGATCCGCGCGGCACCAAGCCAGAAATACACCCACTCGGGGCTCGTTCCGGCGAACAGGGCGACCGTCTCGCCCCGCTTCACGCCAAGGCCGGCCAGCACACTGGCCGCGGCGCAGGACCGGTCGCGCATCTGCGCGTATGTCACCGCGGTACCCGCGATCGACATCATGACCCGGTCCGCGAACTGCTCGGCGCGCACATCGAGCACCGCCGCGGGCGTGAATCGCTCAACACCGAACGCCGCCGGGCCCGTCGCGCCGTTGCGGCCGGCCGGCATTACGCGCTCGCCGCCGCCGGGTCGGGCACCCCGTCGGCGGTGTACCCGAAATCCTGTGGTGACGGCTCGGCGCCCGGGTAGAAGCGGTGGGCCCAGCGGCGAAGCGCGGCGTAGTCCCGCGCCTCCTCCGGGGCCAGGTTCGGCTTCTCGAGGTACTTCATGTTCTCCCAGGTGAAGAAGTCCTGCTTGATGACTTCCTGCTGCAGCTGTAAGAATCTCGCTGCACGGCCGGCAGGCGTGTCGCCGGAGTCGCCGGGCTCGCGAACCGACGCCTGGGTGTAGAAGTAGTCGGTGTAGTCCTCGTCCACCGGGGTCTGACCGGTGACTTGGACCGTCGCGACGAGGTCGGACGGGAAGCGGACGACTCCCAGGCCGAGGGAATAGTTGTCGTAGATGATCTTTGCGTCCACCGGCCCGTCGGGTGTCAACCACGTCCTGGGGCGTCCACCGCCGAAATTCGCGTTGACGGTCGCGTGCAGGTGATAGCCATTGGCCTCGAAGGAGGCCGTGTTCGCGGGGCTGTCGGCCTTGTGCACGTATTGCACGTGGTAAGGATCGGCGGCGTTTTCGATGATCATCTGGACGTGCACCTTGACCCGGTTGAGCATGCGGCTGTGCGGATGCAGCGGGTAGAACTCACCGGTCTCGAGTTCGGGCAGCACCGGCGGTTGCCAGTAGGGCGCACGGCCGTGTCGCTCGTGCCACACCAGGATGAAGCCGTACCACTCGGCGCACGGGTAGCCGCGGATGCGGACGTTCTGCTTGCAGCCGATCTTGCTGTACGGGATCAGCGCGTTCGTGCCGTCGCCGTTCCAGTGCCACCCGTGCCAGGGACAGACCAGGTGTTCGCCCTCGACCGTGCCGCCGACACCCAGATTCGCCCCAAGGTGCTGGCAGTACGCGTCGAGCACACTGATACGCCCGGACTCGGCGCGGAAGATCACCAGCTCTTCCCCGAAGTAATGGGCGCGCTTCACCTGCCCTCGAACGAGCTGCGACGCGAACCCGACGATGAACCAGCCGGTCGGGAACCGATATGGCGACAACCCGATCCCGGTTGCCCCGAACTCGCGTTCCGACGGATCCATGGTCGAGGACGAACCCGTCTCCGTCACTGCCCTCTCCGTTCCTCGGCGCGGCTCCTTCGCTCATCGGCCCCGCGCCGATGCACCCGAAGCGTACGCGCCGCCTGCGCAGAACCCCGCGGTTCGACGACCCCTCACTGCCTATTTTTATAATTTTAGGCGTTCTGGGTCAAGGCGGCCGGGCGCCGCCGTGCGACGGCAAGCAGCCAGGCCCGGAGGGGCCAGCCTGCCGATTCTCGATCCCGCCGTGTCCGCGTCGGCGTCGCTTCGAGGCTTGTGTCGGGCCCCGAGTCTCAGCTCGCCGCTGACGGGCCGGGGCCGAGCCGTTCACCAATCCGCAATAACAGCGGATTGGTGAAACAGCGACTTATTCCAGCGGAAACCATTCGGCAATACTGCGCTCGTCTACTGGAGGTCGTCGCGGAGCAATCCGGTCAATGCCCTCCCCAGAGGGGTTGGGCCGGTGGCTGTTCAAGGTATCGCACCGGGCCTGGCAATGTCGCCCCCGTCACATCGGTGCTCCCGCTGACACCAAGCATTGGTCCCACCGCGTGTACACCGACAGATTCGAATAGAGAGGGCGGCCGTGCCGGACGTCGACCAGACCATCAAAGAGAACATCGAAGCCTCGCTTTCGGAGATTCCGCACCCTTCGTTGCCGAAGGGATCCAAGATCTACGGCGGCACCAAGATATTTCCCGACTACAAAGCAGAAGACGGCGAGAGCTATTTCACCCTCGTACACGGGATCGCCCACGAGTCCTCGGTCAGCCTGGTCGCGATCCTGCAGGCGACGCGCGCGCTTCGCAAGGGCTTCGACAGCGCGATCTACTTCTACGGCCCCGGATCCATCAATTGCCTTGCCACCCGGGGGTTTCCGGCCACCGGCGACTCTGCGTTCCCGGGTGAGCAAAACATCAATGAGGCGCTGTCGTCGTTTATCGGCGAAGGCGGGACGGTGTTCTGCTGCCGGTTCGGTCTGGCCCTGCACGGGGGCCGGGAAGAGGACCTGATCGAGGGGGTCATTCCTGCACATCCCCTCGACGTGCAGGACGCGATTATTCACTACGCCCGCAAGGGCGCGATCATCAATTCAGTCTACAACTTCTGAGGCAGCACAGATGTCGCTCTCCACACGAGTTGATTTGGCGTTGTTGGGTTTCCGCGGTGAGCCTCCGGTCACCAGATCGGCGGGCGCGGGGCCCAGCGCGGACGGGCATCTGATGATCGCCGGGTTGGCCGCGGCAATTCCCCGCAACCCGCTCAGCCCGTACGTGTTCGACGGCGACCGGATCCTGCTCGACGGCGCGGAGGTGGATGTCGACGTCGACGTCATTGGCCGGCCGAAGTTCTACGACCTGACGACCGACGAGGGCGTCTCGTATGAGAAGCTCGCGAAGCTTCACGGCCGTAGCGTGTTGGCCACCACTGTGCTTCAAACGTGTATCCGCTACGACGAAGCAACGCGGTGCCGGTTCTGCTCGATCGAGCAGTCGCTGACCGCGGGCGCGACGATCGCGGTCAAAAAACCCGATCAGCTGGCCGAGGTGGCCGAGGCCGCGGTCCGGCTCGACGGGGTGACCCAGATGGTGATGACCACCGGCACCTCGGCCGGCAACGACCGGGGCGCACGACACCTCGCCCGGTGCGTGCGCGCCGTGAAGGCTGCCGTCCCGACGCTGCCGATCCAGGTGCAGTGCGAACCGCCGGCCGATCTGTCCGCCATCACCGAGCTGCGCGGGGCCGGCGCCGATTCCATTGGTATTCACGCGGAATCGATGGACGACGAGGTGCGCAGGCGGTGGATGCCGGGAAAGGCGACGGTTCCCCTCGATGACTACCGCGCCGCCTGGCGTGAAGCCGTCAGGGTGTTCGGTCGTAACCAGGTCTCCACGTATCTGCTCGTCGGACTGGGCGAGGAGCCCGATGAGTTGGTGAGGGGGGCCGCCGAGCTGATTGACATGGGGGTCTATCCGTTTGTGGTCCCGTTTCGTCCGCACCCCGGCACCTTGGCCGTCGACGCCGACGGGGCGGTGGCGCCCGAAGCCGCGAGCGTGCAGAAGGTCAGCCGTGACGTCGCCGAGCATCTGCGCAGGGCGGGACTGCTCAGCAATGGGCAGAAGGCAGGGTGCGCGGCGTGTGGTGCGTGCAGCGTGCTGAAGAACCTGGGGGGCTGACAATGACAGCACTGCATCCTGCGATCGACGATCTGTCGATCCTGACAGGCCCACGGCCTCAACCGGAGTCGCCACCGGCCTACCTCATCGCGCCCGTCGCGGACCCCCAGGCGCTGGGCGCCTACCGGGGACTGCGCCACGAGATCTTCGTCGAATCGCAGGGGCTGTTCACCACCACCGACCGCGACGCCGTCGACGACGACCCCCGGACGATCGCGCTCGTCGCCACCGACCGTGACGGCCGGGTCCTCGGCGGAGTACGACTGGCGCCGGTGGGCAGCACCGATATCGGCTGGTGGACGGGCAGCAGACTGGTGGTGCACCCGCACTGCCGGACCACCGGAGTCGGGCCGGCGTTGATCCGGGCCGCCTGCGCCTACGCCGAATCCGTTGGGGTGCTGCGTTTCGAGGCGACCGTGCAGAGCCGACACGAGCGCATGTTCACCCGCATCGGCTGGGAACGGATCGGCGACTGCACCATCTCCGGGCAGCCGCACGCGTCAATGCGCTGGCCGTTGAACCCGATCCAGCGGCTGGCCGAGGTCACCAAGTCAATCCTGTCCGACGTCCTCGGCCCGCTGCGCAACCATCCGCTCGGGTTGGGACCAAGTGGCTTTCGCGGTGACGACGGATCACCCGTGCCCGGCTTCGACCTCATCGCCGCATGCGACGCCATCATCCCCGCCATGGTCGAGCGTGACCCCGAGTGGGCGGGCTGGTGCTCTGTCCTGGTCAACATCAACGACATCTCGGCCATGGGAGCCCACCCCGTCGGCCTGCTCGACGCGGTCGGCGCCCCGACGGCATCGCAGCTGACCAGAATCGTCCGTGGCGTCTCGAAGGCGGCCCAGGCGTGGAACGTGCCCGTTCTCGGCGGACACACCCAGGTGGGCGTACCCGCGTCCCTTGCAGTCACCGCGCTGGGCAGCACCCCCGACCCGATACCCGCCGGAGGCGGCGGGGTCGGTGACCGGCTGCGTCTGACCGCAGATCTGGGGGGCGGCTGGCGCCCGGGTTACCGCGGGCGGCAATGGGATTCGACGAGCCGGCGCACACCCGACGAACTGGCGGCGATGACGTCGTACGTGGCCAGGACCCGGCCGAAGGCCGCCAAGGACATCAGCATGGCCGGCATCGTCGGCACGACGGGCATGCTCGCCGAGGCCTGCGGCATCGGCGCCGAGCTGGAGGTCGCCCGTATTCCCCGGCCGGCTGACGCCGCGATGGGAGACTGGCTCACCTGCTTTCCCGGGTTCGCGATGATCACCGCCGAGCCTGCGGACGCGGCGCCCGCCAGCGCGGTGCCCGCCGACAGCGCCGTGTGCGGACAGCTCACCACCCGGCCCGGCGTGACCCTTCGATGGCCCGACGGCGCCCTCACCCAAGCGATCAAGACCACAGTGACAGGACTGGGAAAAGCGTGAACACCACAATCTCGGTGGTCGCCGCCGAATTCGGCCGCGACATGGAACAGGCCTACGCCACGATCGGCGACCTCATCGCCACCGCCCGCGAACGCGGCAGCCAGCTGTTGGTCCTGCCCGAAGCGTGCCTGGGCGGCTACCTGCCCAGCCTGGGCAACGGCGACGACACCGAAGAGGTGCGCCAGCGCCGGTTGCGGAGTTTGCCGCCGGCACTGGACCTCGACGGCCCCGAAATCGCCCGCGTGGCCGCGATGGCCAAGGCGATGACCGTGGCGTTCGGGTTCTGTGAGGCCGACGGCGAAACCCGCTACAACGCCGCCGTCACGGTCAGCGGCGACGGCATCCTCGGGTCCTACCGGAAAGTGCACCAGCCGCTGGGTGAGAACCTGTGCTATTCCGCCGGCGACGCGTACGGCTGCTTCGACACGCCCGTGGGCCCGATGGGTATGCAGATCTGCTACGACAAGGCGTTTCCCGAAGCCGCGCGCGAACTGTCCCTGGGCGGAGCCGAAATCATCGCCTCACTGTCCGCGTGGCCCACAGCCCGCACCAACACCGTCGCCAACCTCGAGGACGACCGGTGGAAGCGACGCTTCGACATCTACGATCAGGCCCGCGCGTTGGAGAATCAGCTCATCTGGGTGTCCTCCAACCAGGCCGGCATGTTCGGCTCGCTGCGGTTCGTCTGCAGCGCCAAGATCGTCGGCCCCGGCGGTGAGATCCTGGCCGGCACCGGTACGCAACCGGGCATGGCGACCACGACTCTCGACGTCGGCGAAACCATCAGCGCGGCCCGCGGCGGCGGCATGTACAACCTGCGCGACCGTCGCCCCAGCGCGTACCGCACGATCACCGAAGAGCCCGCCTATGCCTGAGATGACGTTCACCGTACGCTGGGCCGCCGCGGGCGAGCGGACCTACTACTCACCCTCGCTGGTGGTGCACGACTACCTCGGCGAAGCAATGGCCTACCCGGTGCCCGAATTCGTCCGGCGCGCCACCGAAGCACTCCACATCGCCAGTTCCCGGGTCCGGCAAAAGTACGGCTTCGGGTGCACGTCCGCCGCCGAGTCCGTCCGCCGCATCCACGCCGACGCCGCCGGGGAGGTCGGAGACGTCGTCCTGGTGTCGATGACCGGCGCCCAATTTGTCTCGAGGAAATCATGAGCATCGCCACGACGTTTTGTGCAGAGCACTTTCCGGTCGTGGTCGTCGGCGCCGGGCAGGCAGGCCTGTCGGTGAGTTGGCACCTGCAGCGCCGCGGGATCGAGCACGTCATTCTCGAACGCGACACCATCGCACACGCGTGGCGCGATTCCCGGTGGAACAACTTCACGTTGGTCACGCCGAACTGGCAATGCCAGCTGCCGGGCTACCCGTACGGCGGAGACGATCCCGACGGCTTCATGACCCGCGACGACGTCTACACCTATGTCCGCAACTACGCCGATACCTTCAATGCGCCCGTGTGCGAGCATGTTTCGGTCACTGGCATGACCAACAACCCGGCCTGGGGATACGACGTGCAGACCTCGGCGGGAGAGCTGCACGCCGGCCACGTGGTGATCGCCACGGGCGGCTACCACCTCCCGAAGATCCCGCGCGCCGCCGAATCGATCCCGAACAGCGTCCGCCAGCTGCACTCGTCGACCTACCGCAGCCCGCGGCAATTGCCCGGCGGTGACGTGATGATCGTGGGCTCCGGACAGTCCGGCGCGCAGATCGCGGAGGACCTCCACATCGCCGGTCGGACGGTGCATCTGGTCACCGGAAGCGCGCCACGGGTGGCCCGGTTCTACCGCGGTCGTGACTGCGTGGCATGGCTCAACGACATGGGGGTCTACGACGTGTCGATCGCCGATCACCCGGGCGGTCTGTCCAAGCGGGAGAAGACCAATCACTACGTGACGGGTCGTGACGGCGGCCGCGACATCGATCTGCGCGCGTTCGCACTGCAGGGAATGCGCCTCTACGGCCGGCTGGCCCAGATCAGCGGTAGCCGTGTTGGTTTCGCCCGCACCCTCGGTGCGGCCCTGGATGCCGCGGACAAGGTCAGCGAGAGCATCAAGGACGACATCGACGCCTACATCGAACGCGCAGGCATCGACGCGCCGACCGAGCAGCGTTATATCCCGGTCTGGCACCCCCCGACCGAGGTGACCGAGATCGATCTGGTGGACGCCAACATCACCTCGATCGTGTGGGCGACCGGTTTCCGCACCGATTACCGCTGGGTAAAGGTCGGGGTCTTCGACGGCGAAGGCATGCCGACCCACAACCGCGGCATCACCTCGTCTCCCGGTCTGCACTTCATCGGCCTTCCGTGGCAGCACACCTGGGGTTCGGGCCGGTTCGCGGCCGTGGCCCGCGACGCGGCGTACCTTGTCGACCAACTGGGTTTGGAGCTCATGGCGCGGGAACCGGCGCCTGCACCGGAACCGGCCCGTCACGGCAGTCAGTCCGGCGCAGACCGCTGACCTGCCACCATGCCCGCCATCACCGTCGCCGCGCTGGCCGGTCACTTTGGGCGCGACGTCGACCGTGCGGTCGCCAAAATCACCGGCATCATCGAGGTCGGCCACCGCGACGACGTCGACCTGTTGGTGTTGCCGGACGCCTGCCTGGGCGGCTACATCGGAGATCTGCGGTCCCCGGACCTCGCACAGCTTCCCCCGGCGCTGGACCCGCGCGGGCCCGAGATCGCCGCGGTCAGGGCCGCGGCCGGGTCGATGATCGTGTGTCTGGGGTATGCCGAGGCGGCGCACGGTGTGGTCTACAACGCGGCCGCGTGCGTCAACGGTGACGGCATTCTCGGCACCCACCGCAAGGTTCATCAGCCCGCAGGCGAATCTCTTGCCTACGCGGCCGGCGACACCTTCGCGGCGTTCGATACCCCAGTGGGACGTCTGGGGATGCTGATCGACTACGACAAGACCTTCCCCGAGGCGGCGCGCTCGCTGGCCCTGGACGGCGCCAACATCATCGCCGCGTTGTCGGCCTGGCCTGCCAGCATCACCGATCGCGCGTCGCGGCTGCCCAATGACCGGCAGTCACGATTGTTCGACTTGTACGACTGCGCCCGGGCGGCGGAGAACCAGGTCATCCTGGTGTCGTCGAATCAGACAGGCGTGCTCGGCAATCTGCGTTTTCTGGGGCAGGCCAAAATTGTCGGTCCCGGCGGGGAGGTGCTCGCCAAAACCGGATCCAAGGGCGGCATGGCCAGCTGTCGCATCGACGTGCTCGGCGAGACCAGCCGGTCCCGAAAAGTGTTGCACCATCTGCGCGAACGACGAATCGACACCTATCAGACAACGGGCCCGCGTCTCGATGCGCCAGGTTCCGCGGTGTCTGCGGGGCGGTGAGGATGCGCATATCCCTGCTCACCTACTCCACGAAGCCCCGTGGCGGCGTCGTGCACACCCTGAACCTCGCGGAGGCGCTCGCCGCCGAGGGAGCCGACGTGACCGTGTGGTCGCTGGCGCGGGGCGGTGACAACGCCTTCTTCCGGGCCGTCGATCCCGCGGTGGCCCTGCGTCTTGTTCCCTTCGTCGACCGTGACGGCGAGTCGGTCGCCGACCGCATCGTACGGTCAATCGAAGTGCTGGGCAGCAACTTTGACCACGCCGGCGCCGACATCGTGCACGCGCAGGACTGCATCAGCGCCAACGCGGCGGGCCGCTGCATTCGCACCATCCACCATCTCGAGCAGTTCACCACCCCTGTGCTGGCGCAGTGCCACGACAGGGCCATTGTCGAGCCTTACGCCCACATCTGCGTGTCTGCGGCCGTCGCCCGGGAGGTGTGCGAGGGATGGGGCCTGGCGCCGACCGTGATCGCCAATGGCGTACATGCGGAGCGGTTCATCGCCGCGTCCGCTGAAGAAACTGAACCGCGACGGCTCCGCGCCGAATGGCGCCGCCGACTCGGCACATACATCCTGGCGGTGGGCGGTATCGAGCCGCGGAAGGGCAGTATCGACCTTCTGGACGCGTACTCCCTGGTGCTGCGGAGATATCCGGAGACGGCGCTGGTGTTCGCGGGCGGCGAGACCCTGTTCGACTACCGCGACTACCGCTCTGCCTTCGACGCCAGACTCGCCGACCTGAGGATCACCCCGAACATCCTGGGGCCCGTCGCCGACGGCGATCTGCCGTCGTTGGTCGCCGCGTCGACCGTCTTTGCCTTTCCCTCGACAAAGGAGGGGTTCGGGCTGGCCGCGATGGAAGCCCTCGCCGCGTCGCGTCCCGTCGTCGCCCGCGACTTACCGGTGCTGCGTGAAGTTTTCGGTGACACGGTCAGCTACGCACGGACACCGCCGGAGCTCGCAGCCGGGATATGTGATGCCCTCACGCCCGACCCGCGACGGGCCCACGCCGGTCGCCGGCTCGCCACTTCCTTCCGGTGGGCCGACGCCGCGAAGGCCCACCTCGACTTCTACGCGAGGTCGGGCGGGTAGCTCAGCAGCCGAGCTGGTCGGCAAGATCGAGGAAGTCCGACGCGTTGACGTCGAACTCTTCCTCGTAGCGCACGTCGGTCACCCCGCCGACCCCGAACTCCAGCGGGCGGGCGACGAAGGCGGTTTGAAATCCGAGCCGGCCGGCGGCGCGGATGTCGTACTTGTGGCTCGCCACCATCATGATCCGGGTGGCGGCCAGGCCGAGGTAGTTCGCTGCCATGCGGTAGACCGCCGGATCGGGCTTGAATGCTCCGGCCATCTCGGCGGTGAACACGGCGTCCCAGGGCAGGCCGGCCCGTTTGGAGATGTTGACCACCGCGCACACATCGGCGTTCGACAGCGTGGCCAGCGTGAACGCGGATTTCAGCCGGGTCAGCCCCGGCACCACATCGGGCCACGGTCTGAGCCGCTGCCAGGCCGAGGTGAGCTCGTCACGCTCGGTGTCCGAGAAGTCCGTGATCCGGTAGGTGTCCAGCACGGCGTCGAGCGCGTCCCGGTACACCGAATGCACGGAAAGCCATGCCGCACGGCCAGGTGTCGCCGTCTTGACCGCGGCGAAGTAGCCGGCACGCCAGTTCTCGACGAATCCCGCCCAATCGATATCCGGGTGACGCCCCCCGGCCATCCGCTGCGCCTCGTCGCGGACGGTGGAATGGAAATCCGTCGCCGTCCCTTGCACATCGAACAGCAGCGCTTCGGCTCGCATCTGCTCACAGACCCTTCGGACGGTTCCCGATCACCGCTTGGGCGGCTAACCGCCCGAGGTCATGATCCGTCAATCCGCACAGGCTGCTCAGGACTTCCCTGCTGTGCTCGCCGAGTGTCGGCGCGGGGCGGAACAGCCACCCGGACGCACCGGCCAACCGGGCGAAAGGTGGGCAGGGATACCAGCCGGGACCCGTGCGCGGATGCCGGAGCCGCTCAAAGAAGCCCCGGTGGCGAAGCTGCGGGTTGTCCGTGACCGCCGAAGGCGTCACGACCGCTGCGGCGGGCACACCGACGCCGGCGAGACGGTCGACAACCGCGCCGAGTTCCTGCACGCCGAACCACTCCTGAAGGTGGCGATCGATCTCGTCGGCGCGCTCCTGTCGTTGTCGCACCGTCGCGACACCTGGGGCGTCGGCCCACGAGGGGCGATCCATCAACTGCACCAGCGACTGCCACTCCCCGTCGGTGCGGACCGTCAGTGCGACCCAGTTGTCGTCCCCCGCGCACCGGTAGACGTTCTGCACCGCGCCGGTGTGGCCGCGGTTACCCCGCCGTTCGAGCGTCCGCCCGAAGACCTCGTATTCGATCGTCTGCGCGGCGGTGACGTTGAGCACGGTCTCGATCATCGGCAGCTCGACGAGCTGGCCGCGCCCGGTGCGCCGGGCGAACTCCAACGCCGCGAGGAGCGCGAACGCGGCGTGCACCCCGGCCAGCGGATCGCAGGCACCGCGGGGCGCGACCGGGGGGCCGCCTGGTAGTCCGGTCACCCACGCCAGGCCGGCGATCTGCTCCATCGTGGGCGCAAAGCCGACCCGGTCGCGCCACGGACCGTCGAGCCCGAACGCCGGCATCCGGACGACGACGAGCCGGGGATTGCGGGTGAGCAGAGTGTCTGCGCCGAGCCCGAAGTGTTCCATCACCCGCGGCGAGAAATTCTCGATCACGGCGTCGGCCCGATCCACCAGGCTCATCAGCAGCCGGATGCCCTCGCCGGACTGCAAATTCAGGGTGACCGACCGCTTGTTGGTGTTCACGCCCTGAAACAGCCAGCCGTACTCCCACCAGTCCTCGACGTCGGTGCGCATTCCCCCGGAATATCGAATGCCGTCGGGACGCTGGATGGATTCGACTTTGATGACGTCGGCCCCGAACGCGGCGAGGCTGTGCGTGGCCGATGGTCCCGCCCAGAAGGCGGTCAGATCGACAATCCTGATGCCGTCGAGCGGCAGCCCTTGCGGCGACCAGGGCCCAGCTGATTCTCTCGGCCGCCAATCGATGTCGTCATCACCGTTGCCCAAGGCAGGAGCCGCGCGGACCGGGGCCGGTTCCGCAACCGACATCAGCCACGGGGTGCGCGGCTGGCGGAAACCGGCCGGGTTGGGCACGAACACTGCCCGTTGGCGGATGTGGTCCATGCCGGGGATCGTCGAGCCGTTGCCGAGCGGGGCGATCGGCAACCGGAACAGCTGGCCGAGGTCGACGATCTCGGCGACGGTCCGCTCGCGCAGCCACGGGCCGATCAATTCCCTTATCCGGTCGCGGTGCTGCCACCGGCCCAGTTGGAAGCGCAACTCGGGCAGCCCGGTGAGTTCGGGGCACTGGACCATGGCCGCGAAATCGAGCCACTGCTGACCGGTCACCATGGTGATGCCGACATAGCCGTCCTTGGCCCGCTCGATGGACGGGACCTCAACGGAGCGCCTGATCGGTGGCACCCCCATGAGCTGCGTATGCAGCCATTCGCAACTCTGCATCAGCGTCATCGCTTCCAGCATCGACAGGTCGAGGTGCTCACCACGGCCGCCCCGCCGCACCCGCTGACGCACCGCCAACGCGCCGTATGCGGCGAACGCGCCTGCCATGTACTCCCCCAACTCGCCACCGATCGAGATCGGCGGGCCGTCGGGGTCGCCGCGGAAGCCGGTGCAACCCGACCACGCCTGCAGCGTGAACTCAGTCGCTGCGCGTTCCGACCACGGACCGGCCCAACCGAAATCAGAGATCGTCACGACAACGCACCGGGGAGAGGCCTTTAACAGCTGCCGCGGGTCGATGCCGCGCCCGGCCGCGGCAGACCGCGTCCCGGTCATGATCACGATGTCGGCGCGGCCGATAAGATCTCGGCAAGCTGTTGTCACACTGCGCTTACCGGCGTTGAGGTAGCTGAACAGCGGCGAATCAGTTCCCTCCGCCGGCTCGGCACCGGTAACGGTGAAGCGGCGCAACGGGTCTCCGTCCGCTGGCTCCACCTTCACAACGTCGGCGCCGGCGTCGACGAGCAGCTTGCCGCAGTACGCGGCCGCTATCCGGTCGCTGATTTCGAGGACGCGCAGATCCTCCAGTGGGGTGCGTGCTACGTCGCTCACGCGCACAACCTCCGCGGTTTCTTCGCCATCTTAGTAAATTTTGACGGATAGGGTCGCTGTGGGGACGGCAGACGGCGCAGTCGCTGTTAAAATTGTTAAGACAACCACGGCGTCGCGGCCGCAGCACCGCCACACTCGTCCACCTTTGCTGCTGGATTCGATGACAACACTCGGAATTGGCCCGGAGGCTCGACGCCGGCTGTCGGCGCGAAGAATAGCCGAGATCGTCGCCGACGAGTTGCGCAGGCAGATCATCGACGGCGAGCTGTCCGACGGCGACCTGCTGCCGCGCCAGGAAGTCCTTGTCGAGGAATTCAACGTCAGCCTGGTGTCCTTGCGCGAGGCCCTGCGGATTCTCGAGACCGAAGGTCTGGTGTCGGTCCGCCGGGGCAACCGCGGAGGCGCTGTGGTGCACGCGCCGGCGAAGGCGAGCGCCGCGTACATGCTGGGGCTTTTGCTGCAGAGCGATTATGTCCGGCTGGCCGATCTCGGCATGGCACTGGAGGAACTGGAGCCGATTTGCGCCGCCCTCGCTGCGCAGCGACCGGACCGGGCTGATGCGCTCATCCCCGAGCTCAACCGGATCAACGACTCGATGGCAGCGCACATCGACGACGGCGAGCGCTTCACGCAGATCGGACGGGAGTTCCATGACGAGGTGGTGCGCGGCTGCGGCAACCACACGATGATCGCGGTCGTCGGCAGCCTGGAGACGCTGTGGAGCAGCCACCTGCAGCAGTGGGCGCAGCAGACCACGGCGCGGGGCGCCTACCCGACGCTGAGACAACGACACACCGCGCTCAACACGCATGTTCGCCTGACCCAGGCGATCGACGCAGGCGACGCCGACCGTGCCCGGCGGCAGGCCTCGCGGCATCTTGCCGACACCCGCACATACGTATTGTCCGGTGATCCCGAGCAACGGATTCTCGCGTTGTCGCCGCAGGCCCAGTCGCCGCGCCACCGTTGACAGGTGCTTGTTGTGCGAACTGCGTTGATTACCGGCGGCAGCGGTGGTATCGGAATGGCCTGCGGCCGAAAGCTGATCGGGCTCGGCTATGACGTTGTGCTGACTTCTCGCCGTGAGGAACCGCTGCGCGCGGCGGCCGAGGAGATGGGTGCGCGATACGTCGTCGCCGATGCGACAGTGCCCGAGATGTTCGAACCGGCGGTGCGCGCGGCCGGTGTGATCGACCTGCTTGTGCACGCCGCGGGCATTCTCGGCGGAACCTACGCCCGCAAGCAGACATTCGAGCAGTGGCGCGAGACGATGTCGGCCAATCTGGACTCATGCTTCGTCGTGACGTCGGCCGCGCTGCCCCGCATGACGGCGGGCTCGCGCTTCGTGTTCATCTCGTCGTCCGCCGCCCACGAACCCATGCGCGCGCGCACGGCCTACTCGGCATCGAAGGCCGGAATGAACGCGTTCGCGCGCGCGCTGGCTCTCGAGGTCGACCGCGACGGCATCAATGTCCACATCGTCACGCCGGGGCCGGTGGAGACCGACATGCTCCAAGACGTTCCGTTCGAGATGTATGCGATACGCGCGACCGACGTCGCCGAGGCCGTGGCGTGGTTGGACACCGTCGACCCGTCCGTCGACCTGCCGGAAATCCGGCTGCACGCGGTCACGCGCGGACCCGCGGCGCGCGGACCGGTGGTCCCGGTCGAGGTTCAGCGCCGCACAGCGAAGTCCACGAACCCCACGTAGCGCGGCTTGAGTTGGCCGCCGGCGGCGAATTCGTTGTCTCCCAGCTATTTTGACCCGTTCGGAGAGGGCAGCCTGCTTGACGGTGCCTGGCTACTTTACTATTTTCATCGAAAAGCCGGCCGCGACGGAATCGGAACCGCCCATGTTGCTCGATGCACCCCCACGCCCCCTCTTCGCTGCGCGTGTCTGAAGCCGAGCTCCGCGCGGGCGCCCCGCCCGACAGCGGGCTGGCGTACGGTTCACAATTGCACCGCCGCGCCGTCGCCGAGCCGGACGGCGTCGGCCTGGTCACCGTCGGAGCCGACGGCTCGGAGCGAGCACTCACCTGGGACCAACTGGACCGTCGCGCCAACCAGTGGGGCCGGGCGCTCGGTGAAGGCGGCGCCGTCTCCGGCTCGCTGGTCGCGATGGCGATCCCCAACTCGCAGGATCTCGTTCTGAGCATCCTGGGCTGTTGGAAGATCGGCGCGGTGCCCGTCCCGATGCGATGGGACATCCCGGACTGGGAACGACGCAGGCTGCTCGACGTCATCCAGGCCGCGGTCGTCATCGAGGACCGAAATCGGGTAGCCCTGGCGACCCGTGCGGCAGGCCTGCCCGATGAACCACTCCCGCAGGTGGTGTCACCAGCAGTGAACGGAATCTGCAGCAGCGGTTCGACCGGTTTTCCCAAGGTCATACTCAACATTCAGCCGGCCCTGTGGACCCCGGAACACAGTGAGCCGTTCATCGCGCACTGGGCTACGGTGTCGCGGCCGCAGACGATTCTGGTGCCGGGACCGATGTATCACACCAACGGCTTCAGCCCGCTGCTCTACCTGCTCGGCGGGGACCGCCTCATCGTCCTCGAGAAATTCAGCGCACAAGCCGTTCTCGGTGCCATCGAGCGGCACCGGGTGACCAACTTCACTGCGACACCGACGATGCTCAAACGCATCGCGGCCGTCCCCGACCTGGACCAGCGTGACCTTTCGAGCGTGGAGTGGATTCTGCAGGGGGCCGCGGTAATGCCTCCTGCGCTGCTCCTCAAATGGTTCGAGCTGCTCGGTGCGCGGCGAGTCGTGATGGCATATGGGATGACCGAGAACCTGGGCCTGACCGCGCTGCGGGGCGACGAGTGGCTCGAGCATCCCGGAAGCGTCGGTCGCGGGTTCCGCGACACCGAGATCAGGATCCTCGACGACGACGGCGAACCGGTGCCGACCGGCGAGCTCGGCCAGATCTACCTTCGTGCCCCGATGAGCGCGGCGTACCGCTATGTCGGTGGCGCACCGCCGGTGTCGTCGACGCGGGACGGGTTTCACACCGCCGGCGACATCGGACGTCTCGACGCCGAGGGCTACCTGTATATCGCCGATCGGCGCACCGACGTGATCATCACAGGCGGTGCGAACGTGTATCCCGCTGAGGTGGAATCGGCGCTCGCCGAATACGACGGCATCGCCGACGTCGTCGTCGTGGGATTGTCGGACCCTGAGTGGGGCCGGCGTGTCCACGCGGTGGTCCAGCCGGTCGACCCGTCCGATCCCCCGACCGAGCAGCAGGTGATCCGCTACGCGAAAAGCCGGCTTGCCGCGTACAAGGTTCCCAAAACCGTCGAATTCGTCGACGAAATTCCCCGCACCGCCGCAACCAAAGTCAATCGGTCGGAGATGATCAAAGCCCGCGGCGGGTGACATAGCAGGACGGCGGGGGCGACTCTCTGGAGCAGCCAGGAGGGCGGCGCTGTGCGGGTGACACACGACCGCACGCAGGAGGAGATCGCTCAGATGGTCGGGGCGTCGCGGGTGGTGGTGAACAGGGTGCGGGCAGGTGGAGGTTACCCTCGTGGTTGGCTGGTTCACGGAGGACGAGATGGAAACCTGGGATGCGATCCGCGCCCGACGCAACGTACGCAGCTACCGGCCGGACCCCATTCCGGACGGCGACCTGGACCGAATCGCAGAGGCGGGCCGGCGAGCGCCGTCCGGCTCGAACCGCCAGCACTGGGACTTCGTCATCGTCACCGACCGGGATCAGTTGCAGGAGCTCTCCACGGTCTGGCAGGGCGCGCGCCATATCGCGTCGGCACCGGCTGCGATTGCCTTGGTTATCCCCGAGCCGGCCGATGATCGGACGAGGTTGATCGACCAGTACGACCTCGGGCAGGCGACGATGGCGATGATGATCGCGGCTACCGACCTCGGCATCGGCACCGGGCACTCCTCGGTCGGCGACCAGGAAAAGGCACGCGCCATCCTCGGCGTTCCCGACGACCATCTCGTCGCCTACCTTCTCGGCCTCGGATATCCCGCCGACCGCCCGCTCAAGCCGATCCTCAAGCCCAATCGGCGCCCGTTTGAGGAGGTCGTCCATCGCGGACACTGGTGAGTCGGGGTTCGCTCCCGCAGGACGCAGTTCGGTACAGCTGTTGTGATGGCTGGGTGAACGCCCAGGAATTGCGCTCCGGCGGGGTCGGGGCTTCGAAAGGATCGCCGGCATGGCCGACTTCGACTTTTCCCTGTTGGACGTCCCGCGCGAGGTGCCGGTCGAGGACTCGGAGAGCTACTTACGCACCGCGATCGCATGGCACTTCGGCCAGGACACCGGATCGCCCTACTGGTTGCGCACAGCCAAGAACCTGGACTTCGACCCGTTGGCCGAGATCAATGCGTTCGCAGATCTGCGGCTGTTTCCCAATCTTGTGAATGACCTTCGACGTGCGCCGGCCGAAGATCTGATCCCCCGCGGCTACGGATCACCGCCGCCGGTGCCGCAGATATTCGAGTCAGGTGGAACGACCGGTGCGCCCAAAAGGACAGCTCAACTGCCGGACTGGATCGCGCAGGTCGTCGACTGGCAAGCCGAAGACTTCACTGCGGGGGGCTTTGTGCCAGGTCGCGGGCTGCTGTGTGTCATGCCGAGTGGGCCACACGGAGTCGGATACTTCTCACGTCTGGTTGCCAACCGGCTCGGCTCGGTTTTCTACCCGATTGACCTCGATCCCCGCTGGGTCAGAAAGATCGCCGCCCGCACGGCCATCACAGAAATGTCGGCATACCTCGACCACATCATCGAGCAGGCCAGATTCGTCCTGCAGACCCAGAGCATCGGGAACCTGCACACCACACCCCCGTTGATCGAGTCCATCGCCCGCGACGACGCGATGGTGGAGTTGATCAACCAGAAGGTCGGCTACATACTGCTCAGCGGCGCTCATCTGGACACGGACACGCTGGATCTACTTCGCGACATCTTCCCTGGCACCGCCATCACGATGGCATTCGGCAGCACCATGATTCTCTCTCAGGCGGTCACGCGGGCAAATGCCGCCACTGGATCGTTCATCTTCGACCCCCGGACGCCCTACGTCGTCTTCTGGGTGGTTGATCCGGACACCGGCGAGACGGTGCCATACGGGCAGCGCGGCCAGGTGGTGATGAACCACCTCAGCAAGGGAATGTTCGTACCGAACAACCTCGAGCGCGACAGCGCAATCCGGATGGCGGGACCCGAACGGCAAATCGGTGATTCCCTCGGTGAGGTCGAGCCCGTCACGATGTTCGAGGGCGAGTCTGTCATCGAAGGCGTGTACTGACCGTGCCGGGGGTTCACCGCAAGGAAAGGGCCGAGGAGTCAACGGATCTGGTCGTTCTCGATGCACTGGGCCCCCACGGGTCGTATCGACCACGCAGAACAGACGTGATAACAGACACTGCCGGAGTCGCGGTTGCCCAACTGAGCCTGGTGCCGCGGTTGTTCGTCGGGCGCACCATCGATGCACAACGCAAAGTCGCACCGCTGCCGTTCGAGCAACGCGCGCGGATCATCGACGAGGCAGCGCAACGATTCGTGCACTCGACGATCGCCGGCCTCACCTTTCAGAGTTATGTGGAATTGGCCGCACGGGTCTCGGGTCTGCCGGTAAGCACGAGCGCCCGGGCAGCCCGCGAGGTGCCCCGGCAGTGCTTCAGCGCGGGCGCGGCGATTCGCGCGGCCCAACCGCGCGGCGCAGCGTTCGACTGGCGAGACGAGCGCACCCGCACGGGGGGCGCCGTGTGGGCACGTCGGGGTCAGGTCTACAGCGTGCACGCCTCCGGAAATACCGTTGGCTTACTGGGCTTTTGGATTGAGGCGTTGCTACTGGGGTATCGGGTGGCGATCCGGCCGTCACGGCGCCAGCCGTTCACAGCGCACCGCTTGGTGCTGGCGCTGCGCGAGGCCGGCCTGCGACCCGTGGACGCGGTGTATCTGCCGACGGACTACGGGGGGGCCGACGAGCTGATCAAGTCCGCCGATCCGAGCATGGTGTACGGGAGCCAGGAGGTGGTCGACAAATACGCCGACAACCCCAGGGTGTTCACGAACGGCCCGGGTCGAACGAAAATCCTGATTACCGCCGAGCGGGACTGGCGCGACTACCTCGACGTCATCGTGCACTCGATCAGCGCGCACGGCGGCACGGGGTGCATGAACACGACCGCGGTGCTGTACGAAGGTGACGCCGCGCCGTTGGCAGAGGCCATCGCCCAACGGCTGTCCCGGATCCCGCCGCTGCCGCCAGCCGATCCGGCGGCGATCTTGCCGACTCAGCCAACTGTTCGAGCGTTGGCGCTGGCCGAGCACCTGGCCCGCTGCGCCCGCGATGCCACGCCGCTGCTCGGTGCGGACCAAGTGGTGGTGGACGTCGGCCAGGGATATTCCGCGATGCGGCCCTCGGTTCACCTTCTGGCTGAGCCGAATCTCGTCCAGCTCAACACCGAGCTCCCCTTCCCCTGCGTCTGGGTATCGCCCTGGTCGCGAGCCGACGGGCTTGCGCCGCTGCGTAACTCACTGGTGCTGAACGCAATCAGCACCGACGAGCAGTTGCTGGACACGCTGATCGACGAGCCGACCATCACCAACGTGTACAGCGGCCATTACGCGACCGACTACACGACACCCGAAATGCCCCACGACGGCTACCCCGCCGATTTCCTGATGCGCACCAAGGGGTTTGTGCGGGACTGAGCGCGTCGCCTGCCCGCGCATCGAAGGAGGTCGGTCGCTAGCTGTCCACCGGCTCAGGTTCTCCCTCGGAGAGCGCGTCTTGGGCTTCACCCTCGTCTTGACCCTCGTCACCTGTGGTGCCGCGCCGGAAAACCGTCCCGATGAGCTCCGTCGTCTTCACCACGACGCCCTCGGCTGTTCCCAAGGCGGCCACTATCGGACCGCTGACGTAGTTCGTCATCTCTATTTCCGTTTCTGGCATACGGTTGCGTTCTACCGAAACCCGACGCATACCAGGGCTCACCGTAGCCCGCGTCGGTTTCGCGCAGCCGACGGCGATGGAAAATTCAGCGCTAATGCCGGTTGGCGTGAAGTGAATTCGGCCCTCTCGCGTCGTCCAACGCACCGCTCAACGGGGGGATGCGCGACGAGCCGGTGAGCGACGAGTTGACCTGGTGGAGGTACGCGCGGTGGAGGTACGCGCGGCCGTTTTGGCCGGGGTGCGCGAGGACTTGGCTGGTCGGGCGGCACTGGGCGCCGGGGCTGCCGCGGCCGCGGTACCCGTGTTGCGGTTGGACTGCTGATGGAGTAGGTGGACAACCAAAACGGTGCCGCCGACGGCCAGAAGCAGCGGCCATTCCACAAGTCCGGCCGCACCGATCGCGGCGAATGTCAAAACGGCCGCGGGGCCGGAACGGCTTCCGTTGCTCAGCCCGTTCCTCACCCCTGTCGCGGTTCCCTGAACGCCTCCGACAACGCCACTGACCGCCGCACCCCCCACCGCCCCGGCCGCTGCCGTCGTCGCATCCGCCACACGGGTAATGACCCGACCAGTGTCGTGAAGTAGGTTCATGACGCCCCCTGCGCTGCTGCGTTAACCGTCTAGTCATTCAGCGGAAACCGTACATTTTACGCCCAGCCAACCTCCGTTGGCCAGGGCGCCCGAGTGGGCGTTCCTGGACGATCACGTCCATAGTCGGCCCGGGACGACCGCGGGTCAGGTCGTCTTTACGGGTTCTCTACGGGCTCTTTACCGGCCCGGCGCCGCGTCGGCTCCAGCCAGGTAGACCTGCGACTCCATCTGATGGAAGATCCGATACCGCTCGCCGCGGTGAACCAACAGCCATGTGATCCAGCTGGCCCCGGTGCGCTCAAGCTCTGATTCCCTGGTCGTCAAGCGCCAGCGGCTGCACACCACAGCACGCACGATCGCCTCGTCCACCACATCGAACGCGTGCAGAGTCGACGACACTGACGCCGACTTGATCCTGCTGCTCACCCGGGCCCAGTGCCGCTCGAGCTCGTCCGCACCGATCAGCGGCGCCGGGTACTCGTCACCCAGATAGATCGGGAGAGGACGCTGGTGCTCCCAAAGCTGCGCCACTCCGCCGAAATCCAGGCAGGACCACCGCTTATCGTGGATTGATACGAATTCAGCCAACGCCGTTGCGACGGCGTCATCCTCATCCCGCCCGGACACCGAGGCCCGGCTGCTCTCCGGGGAGTGCCTTGACTGTGGACGGTAACCCGTACAGGTCCGTGGCGTTGCCGCGCATGATGCGCTCGCGCTGTGCCGGCGGGAACCGGTTGACCGCCCAGGCCGGCGAGTCGTAACTCCAGTGCGGGTAGTCGGTGGAGAACATGATGTTGTCACCGAGGTCCATCATCTGCAGGTAGTCGCGAAAATCGCCAAGTTTGACGTCTTCCAGCGGCTGGGTGGTGAACCGGACGTGTTCGCGCACATATTCCGACGGTCGCCGGCGCACATGCGGCAGGTCGCCCTTGCGCTGCTCCCAGATGCGGTCCATGCGCCACATCACCGGCAGCGCCCATGTGAAGCCTCCTTCGACGAACACGACCCGCAGTTCGGGATGGCGGTCGAACGCGCCGTCGAACACCAGGCTCATGAGGTGCGATACGTACAGCAGCGGCCAGGACGCGAAAAAGTCGTGCCAGTGGGCCGGATTACCGACCGGGTACAGCGGAACCAGTTCGAATGGTGTCTGACCCATGAGGTGGGTGGCGACGGGTAATGCATGCCGCGTCGCGGCGCCGTACAGCGGATCGAAATGTGGGCTGCCAAAAGGGATGCCGCGAGTCTGGGGGGTCATCAACACTTGAGCCATGTATAGGTGACCGGCCCACCGCTCGATTTCCTTTGCCGCCTGCTGGGGAACCTGCGCGCTGACGCTGATCGATCCGCGCCAGCGTCCGTGCCAATTGTTCCCGCCCAGCCACACATCGGCGAGCCAGTCGTTGTAGGTGGACTTGAGCACGTGCTCAGCCTGGGGCAACTGCGCGTCGCACATCGGCTCAAGGGTCGCGATGCTGACCCCCGCGTCGAGCAGCAATTGCTTTGTGGCGAAGTCGGGATCACTTCCTGCCATGCCACCGTTGGGCGGGGTGGCGTCGACCCGCAGCGACATCGTCTTGTACGAGTCCGGTGTGTCGTAGAAATGCGGGATCGGTGTGACGGCATTGCCGGTCGGCCATACCTTGTCTCTCCACTTTGCGGGCGCATAGGACTTGAGCACGTCGACCGACACCGGCAACGGGTGCACGTCGGTGTCGACAATCGTCACCGCGATCTCTCGCAGTGCGGCGCCTTCTTCGGCGCCCTTTTCTGCGCGTTCCATGGTGGTCATGAGACACTTCCTTCAACGTCCAACGCGACCCCGTACAGGTCACTTGCGTTTTGCCACAGTACTTTCTGGCGCTGCTCGCTGTTGAGTCCCGCCACGGCGGCGGCCGGCACCGACGCGGACCAGTGCGGGTAGCTCGAGCCATACATCAGCAGGTCTGCCTTGTCGGTGAAGTCCATCCACCGTTCGGCCAGATTCTCCTCGGTCGGTCCGTCGAACCCTGACGAGCAGAACCGCACGTGGTCATGCAGGTACGTGCTCGGATACCTGTCCACCCAGGGTGTTTGGTCACGCATGGACACCCAGAAGGTGTCGAGGCGCCACATCAGCGGGGTGAGAATGTCAGAGCCGCCGTCGGCGAACACAAACCGCAGATCCGGATTTCGCCCGAAAACCCCTTCGATGATCAGCGTCGCCAGGTGCACGAAGTAGTTCAACGGCATGAACGCCGCATATCCGGGATAGGTGTCGGCGTGCCCGGCGAACGTGGGCGGATGGTCGAGGCCGTTACCGCCATTGATGTGCACGGCGACCGGCAGACCGTGCGCGGCGGCCGCCTCCCAGATCGGCTCGAACATCGGCTTGCCGTACGGCTCTCGCGACTGCAAAGGAACACCCACTTGTACCATCTTCGGTTGGCCTGCGAGCCTTTCGATCTCGGCGACCGCCCCTTTCGGGTCTTCGGGATTGACACGGATCGTGCCCCGAAGCCGGCCGGTCGTGTCGGCGTCCAGCCACCGATCCAACAGCCAATCATTAACCGCCGCACAAATTCTGCTGTTCAGCAGATAGTCCGCGATGTTGCCGCGGGTCAACGGGTTGAGGACCGCGTAGCCGACGCCCGCCTCGTCAAACAAATGCCGGCATAGCGTTTCCCGGTCGGAGCCCGGGTAGTGGTCGCCGTAGAGATCCTGGCGGTAGTCGCCGCCGGGTGCCTGATACCACTGCTGCTCGACGTCGGGGATCGCGCGCAGCTTGTACGACGGCGGCAGGTAACGCCGGACCTCGGCGTTGTACCGGAAATGCGGCTGAACGCCGGCGTCGATGACGGGATACGGGTTGTTCACGCGGTCAGATACACCTCCCCGTCCATCACGTCGACCGCGTAAGTGCGGACGCGCTTGCGCGGGTCCGCCACGGTCTGCCCGGTGGTGATGTCGTACTCCCACTGGTGCCATGGACATCGCACGACGCGCCCTTCACGCACGTAGCGAAGCCGACCAGGTGCGTCGGGGTCGAATTCGTTTGTCCCGCCTATGAATCCCGCACACAGCGGCGCGCCCTCATGCGCACAGTAGTTCGCGATCGCATACAGCGATCCGTTGATGTTGTACACGCCCACACCGAATTTCCCGACCGGCACCAACTTCATGGTGCCCGGCGGCAGGTCCTCGATCGCGCACACCGGCCGGCGACGCATCACGTCGTGCTCACCACCTCGAGATCTTTGTGCATACCGAACCGGCCGGCTGGTGTTGCCCCCACCCGGGGTGCGGCATCGATGACCCCGTGGGCGATCGTCACGTCGCGGATGCGCACGTCGGACACACTTCCCGCTCGATACCTGGATCTCATCGCAACCTTACAGTTTCGGGCCCGTCCGCGGACAGGCCCTTTGCTGCCGTTCGGACGACTTCTTGACCTAGATTACCTAAAATAGTAAAGATAGGACGACAGCGTCGTTGAAGAGTTGGGTCCCGAGTTCCTCAGGTCAGCCCTGCTCTGCTGCTCGGGAGGCATGGGTGACGATCAGCACCGGTCCGTACGATCAGCCGATCAGTCTGGATCTATCGAGCGATCCATATCCCTTCTTCGAGTACAAGCGAAAGACGGAGCCTGTCTGGCGCGGAACGGTGATGGACCACTCCAAGGCACCGCCGGAGCTGATACCCGACGAGGAGTGGACGCTGTTCGACTACAACAGCGTCTTCCAGGCCTTCCGCGACGACGAAGTGTTCAGCTCTGCGGGCTATGACCAAACCATCGGTCTGGTGTTCGGTCCCACGATCCTCGCGATGCACGGCAAGCAGCATCACGACCATCGAAGTCTCGTCGCGAAGGCGTTTCGGGCGAGCGCGCTTCAGCGATGGGAGCCCGGAGTCATCGACCCGATCTGCCGCGAACTCGTCGACGAGATCAAGGACCGCGGCGCGGCGGACCTGGTCACGGCGGTGACCTTCGAATTCCCCACCCGAGTCACCGCCGCGCTGCTGGGACTCCCCCGCGAGGACCTCGAATTGTTCCGACGGTTGTCGATGGATTTGATCTCGATTCCCTTCGATATCGAAGCCGGGCTGAGGGCGTCGGTCGAGTTGCACGACTACTTTCTGGACCAGGTGGAGCAGCGCCGCAGGAAGATGACCAGTGACGTGATCGGCGACCTGGTCGCCGCCGAGATCGACCGTGAGAAGCTCACCGACGACGCGATCATCTCTTTCCTGCGACTGCTCCTTCCGGCTGGTCTGGAAACCACGTACCGGTCGTCGGGCAATCTCCTGTACCTGCTGCTGACGCACCCCGACCAGCTGCAGGCAATTCAGCACGATCGATCGCTGATGCCCGCCGCGATCGAGGAAGGCCTGCGCTACGAGACCCCGTTGACCAGCGTGACCCGCACGACCACTCGGGACATCGAAATCGGCGGCGTGACCATCCCGGCCGGCGCCGCTGTCAACCTGTGCACCGGCTCCGCCAACCGGGACGACGCGCGGTGGCCCGAGCCGAACAAGTTCGACATCCACCGGCCGCGGCAGCCGCACATCGCGTTCGCCGGCGGCATCCACATGTGCCTTGGCATGCACTTGGCCAGGGTCGAGACCCGCTCGATGCTCAACAGCCTGTTCGATCGGGTGGCCGACCTTGCGCTCGTGCCCGACGACGACACGAAGATCGTCGGTTTGACGTTCCGCTCGCCAAACAAGCTTCCGGTGACGTTCCGTCCGATGACATGAGGAGCCGCGCCGCGATCCTGCACGACGTGGGCGGGCCGTGGTCTGTCGAGGACTTCGAACTCGATCCCCCGCGGGCCGGAGAGGTTCTTGTCCAGATGGCGGCGGCCGGACTGTGCCACTCCGACGAACATGTCCTCAAGGGGGACATGTCGGCGCCGAACGAGGTGCTGCGCGCCCTCGGCCTGCCCACTATGTTCCCGTTGATCGGAGGGCATGAAGGTTCGGGCGTCGTGGTGCAAGCGGGCGACGGCGTAACAGATTTCGGGCCGGGTGACCACGTCGTGATGTCATTCATCGCGGTCTGCGGTCAGTGCCGCTGGTGCGCGTCGGGGATGGAATACCTCTGTGACAACGGTGGACAGACCATGACACCCGGCATGCCGACCGACGGGACGTTCCGCCATCACACCCGCGACGGACGTCAGCTGGGCCACATTTCGAAGATCGGAGCCTTCGCCGAACACACTGTCGTTGCGGAGAATTCGCTCGTCAAGATCGAGACTCACCTGCCGCTGGTCCCGAGCGCGCTGCTGTCGTGCGCGATACCGACGGGGTACGGCTCGGCGGCCTACCGGGCCGGCGTGCGCGGTGGCGACACCGTGGTCGTCGTCGGCTGCGGCGGAATCGGCACGGGGGCGATCCAGGGTGCCCGCATCAACGGTGCCGCCCAGATCATCGCGGTGGATCCCGTTGAGTTCAAACAGAAATCCGCGTTGCGGTTCGGCGCCACCCACAGCGTGGCGACCACCGCCGAAGCGGCGGCGCTGGTTCGCGATCTGACATACGGTGTGATGGCCGACAGCGTAATCGTGGCACCGTCCCTGATTTCCGGTGACGACGTCCACGCAGCGTTGAAGCTGACCCGCAAGGGCGGAACGTGTGTCCTCACCGGAATGACACCGCAGACGACGCGATCCATCAAGATCAATCTGCAGGACTTCATCCTCTGGAACAAGAACCTCGTCGGGACTGTGTTCGGGTCGTGCAATCCCAGGGCCGACATCACCCGACTCGCCCGCATGTATGACTCCGGCCAGCTTCAACTCGAGGAGATGATCACCAAGCGCTACCGGCTCGACAACATCAACGATGCCTACCGTGATCTGCTGAACGGCCAAATCGTGCGGGGTGTCATCGAGTTCGGGCCGACCTGACGCCACCGGCATTCAGTTGAACCCGTAGAATCGCTGTGCGTTCACACCGCCGATCTTCCCGCGCGCCTCCTCGCTGATGTCGGTGCGGGTGCGCAGATGCTTTGTGCTCTCGGGCCAATCGCCGTCCCAGTGCGGGTAGTCGCTTGCGAACATGATGAACTCGTCGCCGAGCACATCGATGACACCCGGCAGGATCGGCTCCTCCGGCTCGCAACTCACCCAGATGTTCCCGGCCCGGAGGTACTCATGCGGGTCGCGCCGCCAGCCGTGCTCGATCCAGTCTCCGCGCTTCTCGAAATGCTCATGCAGCCGGTCGATGAAGAACGGGACCCACCCCACGCCGGCCTCGAGGAACGCGACGCGCAACCCGGGATGCCGGTCGAAGACACCGCCCGAGACGAGCGCCGTCATCGCCGTCATCTGATCGAACGGGAAGCTGATGCAGTGCACTTGGATGTAGTTCGTGAAACGGTCGACGCCGATCTGCGGGAGGTGAATGCCGGGGGCGCCGTGAATCCCGAGCGGCATACCGATGTCTACAGCGGCCGCGTAGAACGGATCAAGGTCGGGGTGGTCGAGGTTGCGGGTTTTGAGCGCCGGCGGTATCACGGTCCCGACCAGCCCCGCGTCCTTCGCCTCACGCATGATGTCGATCGCGACGTTCCCGTGTTCGATCGGCGTCACCGCGACGCCGCGCAACCGCCCGCCGGTCGGCCGGCAGTAGTCCGCGATCCACCCGTTGTACAGTCGCGCGAACCCCGCGGCGAAGTCCGGGTCCGCCAATGTGGAGGTGCACAGGCCGAAGCTCGGATACAGCACCATCGTGTCGATGTGATCGCGGTCGGCGTCGCCCAGCACACCGTCGGCCCCCGAGGAGCAGTTGATACCCGACGCCGTGCTCAGCCCGTGCTGTGGCGGGCACCCGGCGCCCGGGCCGTGGTCCTCGGGATAGCTGCGCCCTTCGATCATCAGCCGCGGCCGCCCGTTTGTGCTCACCGTGATGTGGGCCGGCCACCGTTGCATCGCCTCGCCCACCAGGGAGGCACCCTCGGCAACGTGTCCGTCGGCATCAATGATTCGCATTTGTCCCTCCATAACTGTTGAGAGCCTTCACAACTGCGTCATCGGATGGTTGAGGAGCTCGACGGTGACACCGTCGGGGTCGACAACCGTGGCGGTCAGCTGCTGTCCTGGACCGCTCAGCACCCGCGGCACCCCGCCGAGCCCCACGGCCGCAAGGCGACCCAGCGCCTCATGCACCGGCGCGTGAAACGACAGCAAGAACACGCCGCGCGCCGGTGTGCCAGTGCCCGCAGGCTGGCCGGCGAACCCGGGGGCGCCCAGGTCGAGCAGCTCGAGTGTTCCGGCGTCGCGGCTGGTGTGGGACCATGGGGACATGCTTTGCGCCCGGGGCGGGAACCGTGATGCGGCGCACCCCATCGGTGAACCCGAGACTCGCCAAGCTCGCCAACGTCGCATCGACGACGCGTTTGAAGGGATAGCAGCAAAAAGCCGTGGTGGCCAGTCACCGGCGAAAGTGTGATCGAACAGTTCCGTGAGCCCGATTCCGTCACGCCAGAACCGCATTGATCGTTCGACGTCGGCCGTACAGATCGCGCTGTGGTGAACACCCGGCATATGCACCTCGAATCGACTCCGACCACCGCACAGCGCCTCGACCGCTTCACCGGCCAGTAAACCCGCTATCTACTCATTTTAACAATGATAGTTTTCGTTCCGGCGGGAAACGCGGAGGAGTGCGATGGTTCGGGGCGCCGGGGCGTGTTCACGTGCCAGCCGCTCCAACGGCGTGATCGCGACACTTTGGACACAACGGGGCACAGGATAACGAATTCTTTTGCTCCGCAGAGGATCACCTAAGGAGGGAGCGTGAGCGAAACCATCCAGCAGGTGCTACGGGAGCGCGCATCCAGTGACAGCGTGGCGGTGAAATACGGCGACAGATGCTGGAGCTGGCGCGAGCATCTTCGGGACGCGTCGGCGCGCGCCGCCGTCGTGCTCGCGCTCGCTGACCATGATCGGCCGGTGCATGTCGGGGTACTTCTTCCGAACGGCCCGGAGTTTCTCAACCAGATGGCCGCGGCCGGTCTCGGCGGGTATGTGCTCTGCGGTATCAACACCACCCGCCGGGGTGAGGCGCTGGCGGCGGACATCGCACGAGCGGACTGCCAAATCGTCGTCACCGACGCCGAGCATCGGCCGCTGCTGAACGGCCTCGACCTGAGCGGTGTCCGGGTGCTCGACGCATCCAGTGGCGAGTGGGCGCAGCTGATCGAGGCGCCCGGGGAGTTGGCGCCGTACCGCGAAGCCGCTCCGATGGACACCTTCATGTTGATCTTCACCTCGGGGACCAGCGGCGACCCGAAGGCCGTGCAGGTGTCGCACTTCATGGTGCTGATGTCGGGCCGTAATCTGGTGCAACGGTTCGCGATCACCCGCGATGACACCTGCTACCTGTCGATGCCGCTGTTTCATTCCAACGCATTGGTGGCCGGCTGGGGGGTGGCGGTGGCAACAGGGGCGGCGATGGCACCGGCGCAGTTCTCCGCCTCCCGGTTCTTGGCCGACATCCGCCGATACGGCGCCACCTACATGAACTATGTGGGCAAGCCCCTCGCCTACATCCTGGCTACTCCGGAGCGACCCGAGGACGCCGACAACCCGTTACGGGTGGCGTTCGGCAACGAGGCAAGCGACCGCGATATCGCGGAGTTCCAGCGCCGCTTCGACGCGGTCGTCTGGGACGGCTTCGGCTCCACCGAAAACGCCGTCATCATCACCCGCGAACCGGGTACGCCGAAAGGCTCACTGGGCAAGGGGTTTGCCGGTGTGGCCGTCTACAACCCGGACACCCACACCGAGTGTGCGCCCGCCCGCTTCGACGACAACGGTGCGTTGATCAACGCCGACGAAGCGGTCGGTGAGCTGGTCAACACGTTGGGCAGCGGCTTTTTCACCGGCTACTACAAAAATGACGAGGCGACGACCGAACGAACCCGGCATGGCATGTACTGGTCGGGCGATCTGGCCTATCGCGACACCGACGGCTGGATCTATCTGGCCGGGCGCATCGGCGACTGGTTGCGCGTTGACGGTGAGAACATGGCCGCGGCCCCGATCGAGCGGATCCTGGTCCGGCTGCCGGACATCAATCGGGTCGCGGTCTACGGTGTGCCCGACGAACACACCGGCGATCAGATCATGGCGGCACTGGTCCTCAACGACTGCGCCACGCTGACGCCCGCGCGGTTCCAGGCGTTTCTGGCCGCCCAACCGGATCTGTCGCCCAAGGCGTGGCCGCGCTATGTCCGAATCGCCGTTGACTTGCCGACCACCGCGACCCACAAGGTCCTCAAGCGGGAATTGGCTGCGCAGGGGCCAACGGCCGGCGACGGCGGGCTGTGGACCCGCGAACCGAGGGGCACCCTCTACCACATCCACCAGGACCACCCACCAGGACAGGGCGTGACCCCGCACTGCTGACAGCGTTTCTCAGCGACTCTCAGCGCCCCCTCAACGTCGTTCGAGCACGTTGGATTCGAATGCCAAGCGGCCAACCGCTCGAGAAAGGAACGACGATGGTGAATCGCAGAAACAAGATGATCGCGGCCGTGTTGACGGGGCTGGCAGGTACGGCGATCTGTGCGGGTGCGGCGGTGGCAAGCGCGCAGCCGGCACCCGCGCCGCCGCCACCTCCCTCAGTGGTTGACCAACCCGAACCCGGCGACACCCCCGACGCCGTCGGGGCCGCCGACACGGACAATGTTCAGGAGGGTGACCAGAACGCGCCTGACACGCCTGCGCCTCCCGCTGGGCGGTGATGGCCACGTGCGGGACGGTTCGGTGGGTCCGGTTACGGCAGTAAGGGCAGGCGCCACAGTGGCGTCCCGGGATCAAGCAACCACAGCCGCGTTGCGGTGAGCCGGACGATCCGCAGAGCGCTGGTGATCATGATCGCCGCGAGCGGTAGCTCGGCGAGGGCGGCGGTCAGCACGGCCACCCAGAATTCTGCGGCTCCGGCCGTCACGACGTCGAACCACACGTCACAGATCAGCAGAATGCCGGTCGTGAACGCGGTGAGCAACACCAGCTGGCGGCGCAGCCACCCCAGCAATGCGGTCACGGCCATGAACGCGACCAGCAGGATGTCAAAGCCCACCCATGTCGCCGGCCAGTTATGCGCGACGTAGGTGGCGGGAAGCGTGACCGACAGGTAGACGATCCACGGGATCGATCCGAGCGAGCCGGCCACCATCAGGGTCAGCCGGGTCCGGCGAACGTGGCCGGCCAGCGTCGCCGGGATCACCTCCTCGAGGGGGCGCTCCAGCCGCTGAATCAACTGACGGCGTTCCGCGGGCGACATCGCCGCGATGCGGGCATCGGAGAGAACACCATCAATCATCGGCTCGGCCGCCCCGTGGGTGTTCTGTCGCCATGGCAATTCATGGCTTTTCAGTATCGCCTGACGGCGCCCGCCCCGACCAACGGACCGCCGACATTGGCAATATTGCGATGAACAATCGAGCCGCGCCCGGCAGCACCGCGGTGCGGGTTGCCCTGTGGCGCGCCATCCACGTCCAGGTCGATCCGCCGCCGCATGTGCTGGAGGACGACGTCGGCCTCACATTGGCGGCACCGGAGGACGCCTGGCGCGGCCGTGAAGCCATGGACCACCAAGTCCGGCTGCCGCTACTCGGGCAGGCGCAGCTCGGGCTTTTCGACCTCTTCGATGTTGACGTCTTTGAAGGTGATCACCCGAACCTGCTTGACGAATCGGGCCGGCCGGTACATGTCCCACACCCACGCGTCGGCCAGCCGCAGCTCAAAGTAGACCTCACCGTCGGCGTTCCGGGGAATGAGCTCCACGCTGTTTGCCAGATAGAAGCGCCGCTCGGTTTCCACGACGTAACTGAACTGGCCGACGATGTCCTTGTATTCGCGGTAGAGCGAGAGCTCCATCTCGGTTTCGTATTTTTCGAGATCCTCGGCACTCATCTACACAGCCGTCCCTTCGGTCGGTCTGCTCAATATCTTCCCTCACCCCTGTTCCAGCTGCTCCTCGGGCACCTCAAAGCGGGGCACCGATCGTCGCACGTTGATGAACGAGAAGCGGTGCTGGCTGCACGGCCCGAGCTCGGCCAACGCCGCGGCGTGCGCAGGTGTGCTGTAGCCCTTGTGGTCCGCGAAGCCGTAGCCCGGGAACTCGGTGTCCATTGTCACCATCAGCCGATCCCGGCTCACCTTAGCCAGGACGCTGGCCGCCGCGATGCAGGCCGCGACCGCGTCCCCGCCGATCACCGGCAGCGACGGCGTCGGCAGCCCCGGCACCCGGAATCCGTCGGACAGCACGTAGCCCGGCCGCACCCCGAGGCCGGCCACTGCACGGCGCATGCCCTCGATGTTGGCGATGTGCACGCCGCGGCGGTCGACTTCGGCCGCCGGCACGAACACCACGTGATAGGACAGCGCGTACCGACAGATCACCGGAAACAACGCCTCACGAGCCTTCTCGGTGAGTTTCTTGGAATCGTCGAGGTCGGCCAGGCTTTTGAGCCGATTCGGTCCAAGCGCGCACGCTGCGATCACCAGTGGACCGGCGCATGCGCCCCGACCCACCTCGTCGACCCCGGCGACCGGACCCAGCCCGCTGTGGTGCAGCGCCGACTCGAGGGTGCGAAGGCCCGACGACTTGCGAATCACCGCGCGCGGCGGCCAGGTGGCGACCATGGGCGCCTACTGCCCCTGTTGGATGTTCACCGACCTCACCAGGCCCCAGCGCGACGGTGGCCAGGCGATGAACTGCGCCTTTCCGATGACGTTCGCGACCGGGACGGTCCCCGAGTTCGGGTCGCCGGTGCATTGAATGCCTCGCTGGGCATCGGCAGGCGTGCTGGCGCAGTGAGCCCGGGAATCCGCCGAGTGGGTGCGGTTGTCCCCCATCACCCACAGCCGCCCCTGCGGCACGTTGACCGGGCCGAACTCCGGACCCAGGCATGGGTACACGGTGGGGTCGGCCATCATCGTGGCCGGGTCGAGGAACGGCTGGTAGAGCGGTTTCCCGTTGACCGTCAAACCGGTGTTGGCACGGCACTCGACGGTCTGACCGCCTACCGCGATGACCCGCTTGACCAGGTCGTTCTCGTCGGGTGGCACAAAGCCGACGAACGAAAGCGCGTTCTGCGCATATCGCACCCCCGGATTGCTCGAGCGGATCGACTTGTAGCCGATGTTCCACGACGGCGGACCCTTGAACACGATCACGTCGCCGGGCTTGGGCGATTCGAACCGGTAGGTCACCTTGTCCACCATGATGCGGTCGCCGACGCAGCCGGAGCAGCCGTGCAAAGTCGGCTCCATCGATTCCGACGGAATCAGGTACGGGCGCGCGACGAAGGTCAGCATCACGTAGTACAGCGCCACCGCGATGACGACCAGGATCGCCGCTTCCCGCAGCGCGGACTTCTTGCGCTTCGCCTTGGCGTCGTCGCCGGCGTTGGCATCGGGCTTCTCCTCAGCGGGGGAAGCCTCCGATTGCGGAGTCTCCGTGGCCATCGTGGGCTTGGGTGGCGGATCGGCCGAGTCGGTCGTGTCAGTCACGAGATCAGCGTAGCCACGGAGACTGGGCGCGCCGCGGTCAGCGCTTCTCCTTGATCTTGGCCTTCTTGCCACGCAGCTCGCGCAGGTAGTACAGCTTGGCCCTGCGCACATCGCCACGCGTGACGACCTCGATGTGGTCGATGTTCGGCGAATGGACCGGGAACGTGCGCTCGACGCCGACGCCGTAGCTCTCCTTGCGCACGGTGAACGTCTCGCGGATGCCGCCGCCCTGCCGGCGCAGCACCACGCCCTTGAACACCTGGATGCGTTCCTTGGAGCCCTCGATCACCTTCACGTGCACGGCTACCGTGTCACCGGGGCCGAAGTCCGGGATGTCGTCGCGCAGCGACGTCTGGTCGACGAAGTCCAGCGTGTTCATCGGAGAAACTACTTTCTTGCGGTCGCGGGCACGGGCGCGTCCGCAGTTGCGGAACGGCCGCCCAAGCCGTTGAAATCTGGCCTATTGGTGCTGCGCGTCGCGGGAAAGGGACGGACCCGTGCGACACGGACAACTGGTCAATTGTGCCAGATCGCGCAGTGGGCAGTGAAATCGCGGCGACACGAAAGGCAAACTCTCACGAACAGCGGCTAAGCGTTACCTAACCGTTAGGGTGCCAACCTAGCGGGCGGCAACCCCGGGGGGCTGCCCATCTCACCTGTTACGCCTCGAGGAGGGTCATGCGCCGGGCGCCGTCGGCAGTCGTCACGGTCACCGGGGCCTTGATGTGTGTCGTGCTCACGAGTGCCTGTGAGGCGATGGTGTACGGCGATACCGGCCCCCGGCCGCGGTCCGTGCCGAGCCTGTCTGCGCAAACGGCCGGCGTGCCGGGGCCGGCGCAGACGGCCGGCGTGCCGGCGATGGCCGATGCCCCGACCGTTGTCAGCGAGGCCGCACTCGACGGTCTGGGGACCCGGGTGGCGCAGGCCACTGCCGAGGCGGCCCAAGACGGCGCCGACATCTCCGTCGTGGTGCACGACCGAGTCACCGACCAAACCGTGTCCAGCGGCAACAGCACTGCGATCGCGACGGCCTCGGTCGCGAAACTCTTCATCGCCGATGACGTGCTCTATCAGGCGTCGACCGGCCAGACGCAACTGTCACCGGACGACGGCCAGGCCTTGGACCTGATGCTGCAATCCTCGGATGACAGTGCGGGAGAACTTTTCTGGGACCGGGGCGGCGGGCAGGCGATCACGACACGCGTGGCCGCCCGATACGGGCTGGTGTCCCTGACGGCGCCCTACGACGGCCGATGGTGGAACACCATGATCACCGCCGATGACCTCGTGCGCTATTACGACATGCTGCTCGACGGGACAGGCGGGCTGCCGGCTGCGAAGGCCGGCATCATCGTCGACAACCTGTCGCAGGCCACGCCTGAAGGCATCGACGGGTATCCGCAGCGATTCGGCATCCCCGACGGGCTCTTCGCCGAGCCGGTGGCCGTCAAGCAGGGCTGGATGTGCTGCTGGAACGGCGACAACTGGATGCACCTGTCCACCGGCGTGATCGGCCCGGATCGCCGCTATGTCATGGTGATCGGGTCGCTGCAACCCTCCGACGACGCGACTGCCCGTACCACCATCACCGAGGCGGTCAAAACCATGTTCCCCGCCGGTCGCATCTAGTCCAACAGATCAGGGCGGCGTTCGGCCGTTCGCCGCAGCGACATCTCCCGTCGCCACGCGGCGATACGGGCGTGGTCCCCGGACAGCAGCACCTCCGGCACCTCAAGTCCGCGCCACGTCGGTGGACGGGTATAGGCGGGTCCCTCCAGCAAGCCGCCGGAATGCGAATCGTCCTGATGGGACTCCGGGTTGCCCAGCACCTGCGGCAGTAGCCGCACCACCGCCTCGATCATCACCACGGCCGCCGACTCGCCTCCGGGGAGCACATAGTCCCCGATCGACACCTCCTCGACCCGCATTCGCCGGGCCGCGTCATCGACAACCCGCTGGTCGATGCCCTCGTAACGTCCGCAGGCGAACACCAGGTGCTGCTCCCCGCTCCAGCGCGTGGCGACATCCTGCGTGAACTGCGCTCCTGCAGGCGTCGGGACCACGAGAAGCGTTTCGGCTGAACAGGTCTCGTCGATCGCCTCGCCCCACACGGGTGCCGTCATCACCATGCCCGGGCCACCGCCATAGGGCGCGTCGTCCACCGACCGGTGCACGTCGTGCGTCCAGCGGCGCAGGTCGTGCACCCCCAACTCGACGATGCCTGCGTCGATTGCCCTGCCCGGCAACGACTGCCGCAGCGGGGCCAGATACTCGGGGAAGATCGTGATGACGTCGATACGCACCGCTACCCCAGCTCCAGCAGGCCCTCGGGCGGATCGATCTCAATTGTCTTGTCCCTCAACGACACCGATGTCACAATCGCGCCGACGAACGGGATCAGCACTTCGGACCCGGTTCCCTCCCCCGTGCGGACGGCCAGCAGCTCGCCCGCGGCGGTGTGCAGCACCTCGGCGACCACACCGACGCCGCGGCCGTCGGCGGTGTGTACGCGAAGCCCCTCGAGCTGGTGGTCGTAGAACTCGTCGGGGTCTTCGATCGGCGGCAGCTCCTCAGAGTCGACGATGAACAACACGCCGCGCAGCGCGTCGGCAGCGTCGCGGTCGCCGACACCGCTCAACTGCGCCAGTAGCCGGCCGCCGTGCGGGCGCACCCACTCGATCGTGTACTCGCGGGCGGCGCCGCCGCGGGCCGGCCTGCCGCGCAGGGTGGCGCCCGGCGCGAACCGCTGATCGGGGTCGTCTGTACGGATCTCGACGACGACCTCGCCGGTGACGCCGTGCGCCTTGACCACCCGCCCGACGACGAGCTCCATGACCCCGGCTGCTACTGGTCGGTGTCCACCACGTCGACACGGATGCCGCGACCGCCGATGCCGGCGACCAAGGTCCGCAGTGCCGTGGCGGTGCGCCCGCCCCGGCCGATGACCTTGCCGAGATCGTCCGGATGGACGTGCACCTCAAGGGTTCGGCCGCGGCGATTGGTCACCATGTCGACTCGGACATCGTCGGGATTGTCGACGATTCCGCGCACCAGATGCTCGACCGCGTCAACAACCACAGAACTCATCGCCGTGCTCAGCTTTCGGTTCCTGCGGCGGCCTCGGGCTCGGCCGGCGCTTCGGTCTGGGCCTGCGGCGCGGCAGCCTTCTTGGCGGGCGCCTTCTTCTTCTTCGGCGTGGTCGCCTCTGTGCCGGGGCCGCCCTCGGCGGCGGCCAGCGCGGCGTTGAACAGCTCCAGCTTGCTCGGCTTGGGCTCGGGTCTCTTCAGCGTGCCCTCCGCGCCGGGCAGCCCCTTGAACTTCTGCCAGTCACCGGTGATCTTGAGCAGCTTGAGCACCGGCTCGGTGGGCTGAGCGCCCACGGCCAGCCAGTACTGTGCCCGCTCCGAGTTGATCTCGATCAGGCTGGGCTCTTCTTTGGGGTGATAGCGGCCGATGACCTCGATCGAGCGGCCGTCGCGGCGCGTGCGCGAGTCGGCGACGGCGATGCGGTACTGGGGATTGCGGATCTTGCCAAGCCTGGTCAGCTTGATCTTGACAGCCATAGTCGAACTTCTCCTGTAGGTATCACGCGGCAATTCAGCGACGCCGGGCCGTCTGCCCGGATCCGGTTTTGCCTCGCGTGGGTATGACCGCGACGCGACGCGTGGTCGCTACGCAGACAGCCGCCCATTGTGCCAGAACCGCGACGGCCAGCGAAAATCCGTCGGGTCAACGCCGAAAGCGCGCACGGCGACGTGAAACACCGGCGCAGGCGTCGCCGCCTGCACGGTGGGATCGTCAGAGCAGTTTGTCGAAGCACCTGGTCTCGACGCGCCGGGTCATCCGCCAGCCGTCCCGGGTGCGGACGAAGTCGTCGTCGTACCACAGTCCGCAGAACAGCACCTGCTTCTGGTCGCCACCGAGCACCATCGGGTTGAAACAAATCGTCCGCGACGACGCGCTGTCGCCGTCTAGGGTCACCGCGAAGTTGCCGAGCATGTGGGCGTACGCCGGGAAGTTCGGCAGCACCTGCTGCAGCCAGGCCTTCACGTCGGGATACGCGCCGTCGATGCCGCCCATCGCGCGGTAGTCGATGTAGGCATCACTGGTGAACACATCGTCGAGATCGTCGAATCGCCGCTGGTCGATGGCCGTTGAGTAGTTGATCAGCAGCTGTTGAATTTCCAACCGGTCGGAGATCTCTTGCAGGCTCAACATGGCTCGATTGAACACGATCGACGGCCCCCGCTGGGCTCACCGGCTCGTCTGACATGGAGGAGCCCCAGGCATTCGCCGCGACTGTGCGGCTTTGTACACCCTTACGGCGTGTCATGTACGAAACCGCACACTCAACGTCGCCGAGACGCCGCTGTGTACCTTCGCGAGTCGCTCGACCGCACTGGGACGAGGCTGGCCGTCGCGCACCGCAGTGTGAGCACTGCCTGAAGCTGTGCGCGGCGCGCGGCTGGGGCCATCGAGTAGGTCGAGCAAGACACCAGCTCGGACACCAGCGCATCCAAGGGCGTCCGGCCGAAGTAGCACGTTCCGGCAGCTGGTGAATGCCATGAAGTTGGTGTGAAAGACCTGGGAGTGCACTACGCGCGAAACGGCGACGTCCGTCTCGCGTATCGGGTCTTGGGCGACAGCGACACCACGCTTGTCTGGATCCCCGGCTGGGTCAGCAATGTCGACTTGGTTGATGAACCGGCATCGCCATTTCGACCGTTCATCGAGGGAGTTGCCGAACGAACTCGGCTCATCGCGTGGGACAAGCGTGGCACCGGGTTGTCGGATCCCGTGACGCGCGTTCCACCCGTCAATATCGGCGATTCTGGTGTGTTTGGGGTCGCGTGGACGCTCCCAAGGTGCAGCCGTGTCGTGAACAGGTGCCTTTTATCTGCCTACTAGTCGATGTAGGCATCGGGCGTGAACACACGGTCCAGGTCGTCGAAGCGGCGTTGGTCGATCGCCGTCGAGTAGTCGACCAGCAGTTGCTGAATCTCCAAACGATCGGAGATTTCGGCCAGGCTCAACATGCGTCGATTGAACACGATCCACGTGCGGAGTTTGGCTCAGCGGCCAAGCGCGACGGCCGGCGACTGGTCAACACGAAGATCTACGGCCTGGTCGTACAAGGCGGCCCGACGCACCGGGACCAGGCCGCCGGCCTGCTGGACTGGGCTTCACGCAGGACCGCTCACAGTCAATCGGCACGCTTAGGGTCGACCTCGGATCCGCCGTGTTCCCGAGCGATGAGTTTGGTTTCTCGGCTCGGTCTCTACCGTCATGACACTATTCACGTCTGGGAGGGAACGCGCATGACCGGAGTACGGCTGCTGGTGGGCACGCGCAAAGGCGCGTTTGTGCTGACCGCCGACGGCAACAGGGAGGACTGGCAGGTCTGCGGGCCGCACTTCGCGGGCTGGGAGATTTACCACGTCGCCGGCTCGCCGGCCGACCCCGACCGGTTGTACGCGTCGCAGTCCAGTGCGTGGTTCGGACAGCTGATCCAGCGTTCCGACGACGGCGGCGCGACGTGGCGCCCGGTGGGCAAGGAGTTCCGCTACGACGGGGAGCCCGGCACTCACCAGTGGTACGACGGCACCCCGCATCCCTGGGAGTTCGCCCGCGTCTGGCACTTGGAGCCCTCGCCCACCGATCCGGACACGGTGTATGCGGGCGTGGAGGACGCCGGCCTGTTCCGCACCAGTGACGGCGCCCAGACCTGGCAGGAGCTGCCCGCTTTGCGAAGCCACGCCTCGGCGCCGTCCTGGCAGCCGGGTGCCGGCGGGATGTGCCTGCACACGATCGTCCTGGACCGGAACGACCCGGACCGCATGTTCGCAGCGATCTCGGCGGCAGGCGTGTTCCGCAGCGACGACGCCGGCAAGACGTGGCGGCCGATCAACCGGGGGCTGCGTTCGGAGGGCATCCCCGATCCCGACGCCGAAGTCGGCCACTGCGTACACCGCATCGCGATGCATCCGTCCCGGCCGCAGGTGCTGTTCATGCAGAAGCACTGGGACGTGATGCGCAGCGACGACGCGGGCGAGTCATGGCACGAAATCAGCGGCAACATGCCGACCGACTTCGGGTTCCCGATCGCGGTGCATGCCCATGAGCCGGACACCGTGTACGTCGTGCCGATCACCAGTGACTCGCTGCACTATCCGCCGGACGGCAAGCTGCGCGTGTATCGCAGCAGGACGGGCGGAAACGCGTGGGAGGCGCTGACCGACGGCCTGCCGCAGAGCCACTGCTACGTCAACGTGCTGCGCGACGCGATGGCGGTCGATTCGCTGGACCCCTGCGGCGTGTACTTCGGCACCACCGGCGGCCAGGTGTACGGCTCCGCGAACGCCGGGGAGAGCTGGACGCCCGTCGTGCGTGACCTTCCGGCTGTGCTCTCCGTCGCGGTCCAGACCCGTGAGTGAACACCCCGCGGCCGTCCAAGTGGTGCTGCCGTACCACTTGCGAAACCTTGCCCACATCGACGGCGTCGTGACCCTGCCGGTCGGGGCTCCCGTCACCCAGCGCACGGTCCTCGATGCGCTGGAGCGCCGCTATCCCATGCTCTGCGGCACCATCCGCGAGCGCTCGACAGGACGGCGCCGAGCGTTCGTCCGGTTGTTCGCCTGTGAACAGGATCTGTCCCACGACTCACCGGACGACCCGCTGCCCGACGCTGTCGCCATGGGCGCCGAGCCGTTGCTGGTGGTCGGGGCAATGGCAGGCGGCTGACTGGACGAGGCGCCGAACGTCCAGTTACGGCACGCTTTTCGCCAAATCGCGTGTCATAGGTGGAGGCTCGGCGAACCGAAGACGCACCCCTTAGCACTGCGGCTATCCTCAGCACCGCGGCGCCGTGGCGCGGAACCGGTTCCTCTCGACAGCCTAGAAGTCGATGTAGGCATCGGGCATGAACACACGGTCCAGATCGTCGAATCGCCGCTGGTCGATGGCCGTTGAGTAGTTGATCAGCAGCTGTTGAATTTCCAACCGGTCGGAGATCTCTTGCAGGCTCAACATGTCGTCGATTGAACACGATCGACGGGCGGGGTTAGGCTCAGCGGCCATGGTTATGTGCTCTTCGCGCAAACGCTCATCGGGTGCGTGCACTTCGCGAAAGCGCTCATCGGGTGCGTGCTCTTCGCGCAAGCGCTCATCGGGTGCGGGTAACGTTCTCGTCCTGCTCGCGATCCTCATCGCCGGTACCTTCGGCCTGCACCAACCGGTCGCGCATGCCGACGCCGACATCCAGCCGCCGGGCACGGCGCTGATTCCCGTCGGTCCGGCCCAGGGCTGGATCGTCGCCGACATGGACACCGGCCAAGTGCTCGCGAGCCGCGACATGGATGTCCGTCACCCGCCGGCCAGCACAATCAAGACACTGCTGGCCCTGGTCGCGCTCGATGAGCTCAACCTGGACTCGACTGTCGTCGCCAACGTGGCCGACACCCAGGTCGAATGCTCCTGCGTCGGCATCAAGCCAGGCCGCACGTACTCGGGCCGCCAGCTTTTGGACGCGCTGCTGCTGGTGTCGGGCAACGACGCCGCCAACACCCTGGCCGACATGCTGGGCGGCTTCGACACCGCCGCCGCGAAGATGAACGCGAAGGCCGTTGCGCTCGGAGCCCCGGACACGCACGCCGCGACGCCGTCGGGACTCGACGGGCCGGGCGGCACCGGCTGGACCACCCCACGTGACCTGGCGATCATCTTCCGGGCCGCCATGAACAACCCGGTGTTCGCCCAGGTCACCGCCAAGCCGTCGGCGACGTTCCCGGGTGCCAACGGCAACGCCGTGATCGTCAACGAAAACCAGTTGCTCGGCCGCTACCCCGGCACGCTCGGCGGCAAGACCGGGTTCACCAACGCCGCCCGCAAGACCTACGTCGCCGCCGCCCAGCGCGACGGCCGGCGTCTGGTGATCGCGATGATGTACGGCCTGGTGGTCGAGGGCGGTCCGACCTACTGGGACCAGGCGGCGGGCCTGCTGGATTGGGGATTCGCGCAGGACCGGTCACTGTCCATCGGCGCGCTCTAACCCGGTGACGGGAACAGCCGCCCGCGCAAGATGACCAGATCCGGCCGGTTCAGCACCGCGGCGCCGACGCGCGGGTCCTCGGCGTAGCACAACAGGTCGGCCGGCGCGCCGTGCTCGATGCCGGTCCGGCCCAGCCAGCCCCGCGCGTCCCAGCAGCCCGCGCCCAGCGCGTCCGTCGGGCTCATCCCGATGCCCTTCAGCGCATCGACCTCGTCGGCGATGCGGCCGTGCCCGATCATCGACCCCGCGTCGGTTCCTGCGTAGACCGGAATGCCTGCCTCATATGCGGCGGCGGTGCGCTCCCGGCTTGCCGCGTACAGGTGGCGCAGGTGGCGCGCGTAGCGCGGATAGCGCCCGGCGGCTTCAGCGATACCTGGGAAGTTTTCGGTGTTGATCAGGGTCGGTACCAGCGCGGTGCGCCGCTCAACCATCGCGTCGATGACGTCGTCGGTGATCCCGGTGCCGTGCTCGATGCAGTCGATGCCGGCGTTGATCAGGCCCGGCAGCGCGTCTTCCCCGAATACGTGCGCGGTGACCCGGGCGCCGAGGGCGTGGGCCGCGTCGATGGCTCGTTTCAGCACGTCGTCTGACCAGAGCGGGGCGAGGTCGCCGGCCTCGCGGTCGATCCAGTCGCCGACCAGTTTCACCCATCCGTCGCCGCGGCGGGCCTGTGCCTCGACCGCCGCGGGCAGCTGGGACTCGTCCTCGATGTCGATGGGCAGTCCCGGGCTGTACCGTTTCGGCCGCGCCAGGTGTCTGCCGGCCCGGATGATGCTGGGCAGGTCGCGGCGGTCATCGAGGCTGCGCGTGTCGATCGGTGACCCGCAGTCACGCAGCAGCAGCGCCCCGACGTCGCGTTCGGCCTCGGCCTGGCTGATCGCCTCCTCGAGGTCCGCGGGCCCGTCGGCGCCGATGCCGACGTGACAGTGCGCGTCGACGAGCCCGGGCAAAATCCAGCCGCCGCCGAACACCGTCTCGGCGTCCGCGACGGGTTCGGCCGAGAGCAGCCCGTTGACGATCCACCACTGGGCGGGCTCCTGATCCGGCAGGGTGCGACCGTAGAGGTGGAGATCCAACTTACTTGTTGCCGGGGAAGTTCAGCTTCGACAAGTCGAACTCGGCCAGGCCGGGCGGCAGCTCATCCAACCCCGGTGGCATCGCCGACAGGTCCGGGAACGCGCCGGGCATGCCTGCGCCGAGCGGGCCACGCACCTTCGCCGGGGTCGGGCCCCGCGCGCCCTTCTTGCCCTTCTTGCCCTTGCCCTTGCCTTTGCGGGTCGAGCTCTTGCGGCCGATCCCTGGCATCCCCATCCGGCCGGCCATCGACGCCATCATCTTGCGGGCCTCGAAGAACCGGTCGACGAGCTGGTTGACTTCGGACACCGTCACACCGGAGCCGTTCGCGATGCGGAGCCGTCGCGACGCGTTGATGATCTTCGGGTCGGCACGTTCCTGCGGCGTCATGCCGCGGATGATCGCCTGCACCCGGTCGAGTTGCTTGTCGTCGACCGCGGCCAGCGCCTCCTTCATCTGCCCGGCCCCCGGCAGCATCCCGAGCAGGTTGCCGATCGGGCCCATCTTCCGGATCGCCAGCATCTGCTCGAGGAAGTCTTCGAGCGTGAGCTCGCCGGTGCCGATCTTGGCCGCCGCCTCCTCGGCCTGCTGCGCATCGAAGACCTGCTCGGCCTGCTCGATCAGGCTCAGCACGTCGCCCATGCCCAGGATGCGGCCCGCCATCCGGTCGGGGTGGAAGATGTCGAAGTCGTCGAGCTTCTCGCCGGTAGACGCGAACAGGATCGGCACACCGGTGACCTCGCGCACCGACAGCGCAGCGCCGCCGCGGGCGTCGCCGTCCAGCTTGGTCAGCACCACCCCGGTGAATCCGACGCCCTCGCGGAACGCCTCGGCCGTCGCGACGGCGTCCTGGCCGACCATCGCGTCGAGCACGAACAACACCTCGTCGGGGTCGACAGCGCCGCGGATCGCCGCCGCCTGCGCCATCAGCTCGTCGTCGATGCCGAGACGGCCGGCGGTGTCGACGATCACCACGTCGAACAGCTTGCTGCGGGCCTCGACGAGCCCGGACGCCGCGACCGCCACCGGGTCGCCGGGCCCTGCTCCGGCCATTTCGGCGGACTCGACAGACGCGCCGGGGTGGGGCGCGAAGACCTGCACACCGGCGCGCTCGCCGACGATCCGCAACTGGTTCACTGCACCCGGCCGCTGCAGGTCGGCGGCGACCAGCAGAGGTGTGTGGCCTTGCGATTTAAGCCATCTGGCGAGCTTGCCGGCCAGCGTGGTCTTGCCGGAACCCTGCAGCCCTGCCAGCATCACCACGGTGGGCGGGGTCTTGGCGAAGGCCAGGCGGCGGGTTTCCCCGCCCAGGATGGCGATCAGTTCCTCGTTGACGATCTTGACGACCTGCTGAGCGGGGTTCAGCGCCCCGGACACCTCGGCGCCCTTGGCGCGCTCCTTGATGCGCGCGACGAACGCGCGCACAACCGGCAGCGAGACGTCGGCCTCGAGCAGCGCCAGGCGGATCTCGCGCGCGGTCGCGTCGATGTCGGCGTCGGTCAGCCGGCCCTTGGTGCGCAGCCCCTGCAGGGCACCGGTCAGCCGGTCGGACAGCGTTTCAAACACGGTGGCCAGCTTAGCTGGCGTCCTCACCCGGCTTCGCCGGCGCGGGCGTCGGCAACACGGCAAGCAAGTCACGTTCCAGGCCGGCCCGTACCGCCTCGACGTCGGCGGCCCCGTCCGGGACCACAACGCAGAACATGTCATCGACCGACAACCCGAGCGTCGTCACCTTCGCCCACTCGATGTCCACGCCGGCCCGTTCGAACACCGCGGTCAGAACGGCCAAAAGGCCCGCGCGGTCGGTGGTGCGGATCTCCACCAGCAACTGCTCCGGCAGGTGGCCATCGAGCCACAGGATGTGCGGCGGAGCCGTGTACCGATTGGCCGGGACGGCGGCCAGCACCTCCCCTGCCCGGGTCGACCCGTACCGGGCGGCATCGCGGTCGCGCTGCTGCAGCGTCGCGATCACGTCCAGGTCGTCGTCGAGCGCGCTGATGAACTGCTGGCGCAGCAACTCGACGGCCGACGGCGAACCGAAGTGTGGAGACACGACGAAGGTGTTGATCGCCGAGCCCTCGTGACTGTTCACCGAGGCCGAGTGCACCCGCAGCGAGTTCAGCGCCAGGACCCCCGCGGCCTTGGACAGCACCCCGCGGCGGTCGGGCGCGATCATCGTCACGCTGTAGATGTGCGGGCTGTCCGCCCGCGTCATCTCGACATGGACACCGGCGTCTGCTGCGAGCGAAAGATACCGCGGCTCGATCGGATCGGGGCGGGGCAGCGGCTCGCCGGCCATCACCATGCGGCACCGCCGCACCAGATCGCCGATCAGCATGGCCTTCCAATCTCCCCACACCCCGGGGCCGGTCGCCAACGAGTCGGCCTCCGCGAGCGCATGCAGCAGTTCCAGCAGCAGCGGATCGCGGTCGAGCATGTCGGCCACCGCGGAGATCGTGTCGGGGTCCTGCAGGTCGCGACGTGTCGCGGTCCTGGGCAACAGCAGGTGATAGCGCACGATCTTCGACAGGAGGTCGATGTCCGACGGCCACATCCCCAGCCGGGTGCCGATCTGTGCGGCCAGCTCGCCGCCGATGACGCTGTGGTCGCCGCCGCGACCCTTGCCGATGTCGTGCAGCAGGGCGCCAAGCACGAGCAGATCCGGCCGTGCCACTCTGGTGGTGAAAGCGCTTGCCCGAGAAACGGTTTCAACCAGATGGCGATCCACTGTCCAGATGTGCACGACGTCGCGTGGCGGCAGGTCGCGTACCGCCCCCCACTCGGGAAACAGCCTGCCCCACAAGCCGGTTCGGTCCAACGCCTCGATCGTGTTGACCGTCGCGGGGCCTGCGGCCAGCAGCACCAGCAGATCCTTGAGCGCCTGTCGTGGCCATGGCGTGCGCAGCTCCGGCGCCGTGTCGGCCAGCCTCCGAAGTGTGGAGGCGGCCAGCGGCAGCCCGCTGATCGCAGACGCCGCCGCGACGCGAAGGATCAGCCCAGGATCGCGCTCCGGACGGGCGTCGCGGGCCAGCACCACCTCGCCGGCGTACTCTACAACACCCTCGTCCAGCGGTCGGCGCACAGGGCGGCGCAACGCGGCAAGTCCTCTGCGGGGCAGCGCGTTTCCGGCGGTGCGCAGACCCGTATCGACGTAGTAGCTGACGGTGCGCGCGGCGTCACTGAGCATGCGCGCAAGGTCGAATCGGTCCCCGATCCGCAGAGCGGCGCCGATCTCGTCGGCGTGCTGGGCCAAAAGCAGCTCGCGACCGCGACGAGAAACCCGGTGCAGTTCGGTTCGGACATTGAGCAGCGCCAGGTGGGCCGCGGCCAGGGAACCGAGCGGGCTGTCGGCAGTTCCGGTGGAATGGTGGTCGGCCAACTGCGCGATCGCAAGGGCGTTGAGCAATTGGACATCACGCAGCCCCCCGCGGCCGGACTTGAGGTCGGGTTCGGCCCGGTGGGCGATCTGCCCGCTGCGCTGCCAGCGGAGCTGGGTGAGTTCGATGAGTTCGTCGAACCGCGAGCGGATTCCGGTGCGCCACTGGCGGCGCGCCCCGCCGACGAGCAGGGCCGACAACTCCCCATCGCCGGCGATGTGCCTGGCCTCGAGCATGGCCAGCGCGGCGGAAAGCTCGTCGCCGGCGACGTGGAGCGCTTCGGGGACCGTGCGCACGCTGTGATCGAGCCGAATGTTGGCGTCCCACAGCGGGTACCACAGCAGGTCGGCAACCTTGCTGACGACTTCGGCCGGCAGGTTGTCGTGCAACAGCGTCAAGTCGAGGTCGGAATACGGCATCAGTTCCCGACGGCCCAGGCCGCCGGTGGCCACGATCGCGAAGCGGCTCGTTGCGGTGATGCCGATCTCGGTGGCTTTGGTGGTCAACCAGAACTCGTGCAGATCCAGCAGCGCGTCGCGCAGTGCCGACGCGTCCAATTGACGCGCCGCGCCGGCGAGCAGCTGCTCAGTCGCCGCCACCAAATCCTTTGCCGGACGGGGCGATCCCGCCGCCGGAGCCTCCCGTTGGGAAGCCCCAGCAGCGGGATCAGGTGTCTGAGGTTTCATCTCGGCCGGCCGCCGAGAAGAGGACGTGCGGCATTACAGTGCGTCGGCCCCCCGTTCGCCGGTGCGGACGCGGATGACGGCATCGACGGGGCTGACCCACACCTTGCCGTCACCGATCTTCCCTGTGCGTGCGGCCTGGACGATGACGTCCACCACCTTGTCGACAGCGGAGTCATCGACCAGCACCTCCACCCGAACCTTCGGTACGAAATCGACCGAGTATTCCGCGCCTCGGTAGACCTCGGTGTGTCCCTTCTGGCGGCCATAGCCCTGGACCTCGCTGACCGTCATCCCCAGGATGCCGGTCTGTTCCAGCCCGGTCTTGACGTCTTCCAGGGTGAACGGCTTGACGATTGCAGTGATCAGCTTCATTTCCCCTCATTCCTCCGCGCCGTGGCGGCCAAGCACCGAGCCGTGAACTGCTCCGTGGATCGAGGCGCCGCCAGCGACCGCGAAGTCGTAACCGGTTTCCGCGTGTTCGGCTTCGTCGATGCCGGACACTTCCTCGTCTTCGTTAAGGCGCAGCCCGATGGTGTATTTCACAATCAACGCCAAGATAGTCGTAACGATTGCGGAATACGCGAGAACCGAGAACGCGCCGACTGCCTGACGCCACAGCTGGTCGAGCCCGCCGCCGTAGAACAGGCCCTTGACGGCTGCCGGGGCCTGAGGTGTGGCCATGAAGCCGATCAGCAAAGTTCCGAGCAGACCGCCGACCAGGTGCACGCCGACGACGTCCAGTGAATCGTCAAAGCCCAGTTTGAATTTCAGGCCGACGGCCAGGGCGCAAACAACCCCTGCGCAGAACCCCACGACGATGGCGCCGAGCACGTTGACCGACGAACACGACGGGGTGATGGCCACCAGGCCGGCGACAATGCCCGACGCGGCACCCAGCGACGTCGCCTTACCGTCGCGGATCCGCTCCGTCAGCAGCCACGCCAGCATCGCGGTGGCGGTGGCGATCGTGGTGGCGATGAACGTCGACGCCGCCGCACCATTGGAACTTGTCGCCGAACCGGCGTTGAAGCCGTACCAGCCGAACCACAGCAGCCCCGCGCCGAGCATCACGAACGGCAGATTGTGCGGCCGCATCGGCGTACCGGGCCAGCCTTTTCGCCTGCCGAGAACGATGGCCAGCATCAGGCCCGCGGTACCCGAGTTGATGTGCACCGCGGTGCCGCCCGCGAAGTCGATTGCCTTGAGCTTGTTGGCGATCCAGCCACCATGGGCGGCGGTCACCCCGTCGAACGCGAACACCCAGTGCGCCACCGGGAAATACACGAAGGTCGCCCACAGCGCGGCGAACAGCAGCCAGCCGCCGAACTTGAGCCGGTCGGCGACCGCGCCGGAGATCAGCGCGACGGTGATGATCGCGAACATCAACTGGAACGCGACGAACACCAGATGGGGCAATGTGCCGGCCAGCGGAATGTTCACCGCCGCGGCGCCCGTCGTCGCGTCGGCGGCCTTCGCGTTGCCGCTGATCAGGCCTTTCAGCCCCCAATACTCGGTCGGGTCGCCGAACAGGTTCGCGGTGTCATTACCGAAGGCGAGCGAATAGCCGTACAGCGCCCACAGCACGGTCACCACGCCCATCGCGCTGATGCTCATCATGAGCATGTTGAGCACGCCCTTGGCGCGAACCATGCCGCCGTAGAAGAAGGCAAGCCCTGGGGTCATCAACAGAACCAACGCGGAGCTTGCCAGCATCCACGCCGTGTCGCCGGTGTCCGGCACACCCATCGTCGGGAATTGGTCCACTCGCAGTTTCCTCCTTCGCCCATGCCACGGCCGCGGAACTACGACCAATGACCTCGCTGAAACAATGCTGAGTGGTTGTTTCGGGGAAGACTCTTTGGTGTTTCGCTCGTGTGAACGGATAGCCGGTATACGTTTCGCCGGTGTTACATCGGCGATTTGGCGGTCAGCCGAGCAGCGCGTCGACGAACGCGCCGGGCTCGAACGGCGCCAGGTCGTCGGGTCCCTCCCCCAGGCCGACGAGCTTCACCGGCACGCCCAATTCCTGCTGAACCCGAAACACGATGCCGCCCTTGGCCGTCCCGTCGAGCTTGGTCAGCACCACGCCGGTGATGTCGACGACCTCGGCGAAGACCCGTGCCTGGGCCAGGCCGTTCTGCCCGATCGTCGCGTCGAGCACCAGCAGCACTTCGTCGACCGTCGCGCGCCGGCTCACGACCCGCTTGACTTTGCCGAGCTCGTCCATCAAGCCGGTCTTGGTGTGCAACCGCCCGGCGGTGTCGATCACGACGACGTCGGCGCCGTCCTTGATGCCCTCGTCGACGGCGTCGAACGCCACCGACGCCGGGTCCGCCCCCTCGGCGCCCCGGACCACGTGCGCGCCCACCCGCGCGGCCCAGGTCTGCAGCTGATCGGCCGCGGCAGCCCGAAACGTGTCGGCCGCAGCCAGCACGACGCGGCGTCCGTCGGCAACCAGCACACGGGCCAGCTTGCCGACGGTCGTCGTCTTGCCGGTGCCGTTGACCCCGACCACCAACAGCACCGACGGGCTGTCGGCGTGCGGCAACGCCCTGATCGAGCGGTCCAGGCCGGGCTGAAGCTCGCTCACCAGCACGTCGCGGATCACCGCGCGCGCGTCGGCCTCGCCGCGCACGTTGCCGCTTGCCATCCGCGACCGCAGCGCCGCGACCACCGATGCGGTGGCCGGCGGTCCCAGGTCGGCGACGAGCAGCGTGTCCTCCACGTCCTGCCAGGAGTCCTCGTCGAGGTCACCCCCACCGAGCAGCCCCAGCATGCCGCGGCCCAGCGTGTTCTGGGACTTGGCCAGCCGCCCGCGAAGCCTTTCCAGGCGGCCTTCCGGCGGCGCGATGGTGTCGATCGGCCGCGGTTGCGCCGGGGCCTGGGAACGGGCTTCGGCCGCAGCTTCCCTCGTCGCGGGTTCGGGCAGGTGCACATCGGCAATCGGGCGTTTCGGCGCGTCCCGCGGAATGGTCGCGTCATCGCCGACCGCAGGCAGGCCTGAGGTGTCCAGACGCTCCCCCGCCGGCGCCGATGGCGGCGTCGGAGGTGGTGAGGTGGCTGTCGGGGGTGGCGCCGGAGGCGCTGACGATTCTGTGAACGTGATCCCCGACGACGCGCTGTACCCGCCGGAGCGGTCAACGGGTGTGGCAGTGTCGGGTGGTGACAGCCTGATCCGGCGCCGGCGGTACAGCACCAGGCCGACCACCAGCGCAGCGACGAGCAGAACGGCGACAACCGCGATTGCGACCCACAGACCCTCACCCACCCGGCCATTCTCCCAAGGGGCTCAGGCCGTGAAGATTGACCCCGGCGGGATGGAAACCCGCAAACGCCGCCACATCGACGTGTGCCTGACCGAGGACGTCGAGCACCACGCCCTGACGACGGGGCTCGAGCGCTACCGGCTGCCCTACAACGCGTTGACACAGACCAGCCTTCAAGCGATCGACCTGGCCGCCGAATTCCTGGGTAAGCGGCTGCGGGCCCCCGTGCTCGTCGGCGCGATGACCGGGGGCGCGGAGTTGTCAGGAACGATCAACCGCAACCTGGCCGTCGCCGCGCAGGAGCTCGGTATCGGCATGATGCTCGGATCGCAGCGGATCATGCTCGACAGCGCCCTCGGAGAACAGGCCGCGACCAGCTTCGCTGTCCGCGACGTCGCGCCGGACGTGCTGCTGATCGGCAACATCGGGCTGTCGCAGCTGTCCAAGGCCACGGTGCCCGATCTGGTGAAGGCGCTGGACCGGGTCGGCGCAGACGCGCTCGCGGTCCATACCAACCCGTTACAGGAGGCCATGCAGAGCAACGGTGACACGGATTTCTCCGGGTCCATCATCAGGCTGCGCGACATCGCCGGCTCGCTCGGTTACCCCGTGCTGCTCAAGGAGGTCGGCCACGGCCTGGGTGCAGCGGCCGTGACGGAACTGCTGCGCCTGCCGGGTGAGCTTCCGGTCGCGGCGATCGACGTGGCAGGCGCAGGTGGCACGTCGTGGTCACGGGTGGAGCAGTTCGTGCGCCACGGCGAGCTGCGTTTCCCGGAGCTGGCCGACTGGGGTGTGCCGACCGCCCAGGCGCTGACAGAGGTGCGACGGGCACTGCCCGCTCTGCCGCTGGTGGCCTCCGGTGGCATCCGGAGCGGGATGGACGCGGCGAAGGCGATCGCGCTGGGCGCCGACGTGGTCGCGGTGGCGCGGCCGTTGCTGGCCCCGGCGATCGCGTCCGCCGCCGCAGCTCGGGAGTGGGTGGCGCGGTTCATCGAGGAGCTGCGGATCTGCCTGCACGGCTGCGGCGCGGCGGACCTGGCCGCGCTGACGCGTGTCGGGGTGACCGCTATCGGCTAGGTGCACCTATCAACTCCTGGCCGCGCATCCGCTGCGAAATCACCGTGGTGATGCCGTCGTCGCGCATCGTCACGCCGTACAGCGCGTCGGCGACCTCCATGGTGGGCTTCTGGTGGGTGATGACCAGCAGCTGCGACTGCGCCCGCAACTGTTCGAACAAAGCCAGCAGCCGGTGCAGGTTCACGTCGTCGAGCGCGGCTTCGACTTCGTCCATCACATAGAACGGAGACGGACGGGCCCGGAAGATCGCGACCAGCATCGCGACCGCCGTCAATGCCTTCTCGCCTCCCGACAGCAGCGAAAGCCGCTTGATCTTCTTGCCGGGCGGGCGGGCCTCTACCTCGATCCCGGTGGTCAGCATGTCGTCGGGGTCGGTCAGCAGGAGCCGGCCCTCACCGCCGGGGAACAGGGCCGCGAAGACGTCGCGGAATTCGCGCTCGACGTCGGTGTAGGCGTCGGAAAAGACCTGCAGGATGCGGGTGTCGACCTCGGCGACGACGTCGAGAAGGTCTTTGCGGGCCGCCTTGATGTCTTCGAGCTGGGTCGACAGGAAGTTGTAGCGCTCCTCGAGCGCCGCGAACTCCTCCAGCGCGAGTGGGTTGACGCGTCCCAACTCGGCCAGCTCGCGTTCGGCGCGTTTGGCGCGCCGCTCCTGCGTGGGCCGGTCGAACGGCATCGCCGCCGGTGCGGTGACCTGTTCACCGCGCTCGCGGGCCTGCTCGAATTCGGCGATCTCCAGCTCCGTCGGCGGCAGCGGTACCTCCGGGCCGTATTCGGCGATCAGGTCGGCGGCGGCCATGCCGAACTGCTCGAGCGCCTGCGCCTCGAGCTGTTCGATCCGCAGTGCCGCCTGCGCGCTGGCCACCTCATCGCGATGCAACGCCTCGGTCAGGGTGGCGATCCGAGTTGTGAGCTCGGTGACAGCCGACCGGACCTGGGCCATCGCCGCCACCCGCTCGGTACGCTCGGCCGCCAGCGCATCGCGGGTTCGGGACGCGGCCGCGACCGCCTCGTTGAGCAGCAGCGCGACGTGCCGGCCCGACTCGGCCACCGCCGCCGCGACCTCGGCAGCGTGCCGTCGCGACTGCCGCACCCGCTGCGCCCGCAGCCGGGCCTCGCGTTCGGCAGCCGCCGCCCTTCTCAGCGAATCCGCGCGTCCCCGAACGGCATTCACGCGCTCCTCGGCTGTGCGCACCGCCAGCCGGGTCTCGATTTCGGCAGCCCGGGCGGTCTCGGCGGCGGCGACCGTGGCCTGGCGCTCGGCCGGATCGTCCGCAACGGAGTGCTGGGTCTCTTCGGCGGTGTGTAGCCGCCGCTCGAGTTCGGCCAGCTCCTCGACGGTCCTGGTGCGTCCGGTTTCGAGTTCGTTGCGCTGCTCAGTGAGCCGGCGCCACTCCTCGTCGGCGGCGCGCGCATCCTGGCCCAATCGGCCCAACTGCTCATATGCCGCCGAGATCGTCGCGTCCGACTCGTTCAGCGCCGCAAGGGCCTGTTCGGCAGCGTCCTGACGAGTGCGCTGCTCGGCCAGTGCACCGGCCAGCGCAGCAAAGAGCTGACCGGCCTGTGTCTCGGCGGTGGCCAATTCGGCACGGGCATTGTCGATTTCGGAGGTGATCTCCAGCGTGCTCGGTCGGCGGTCCGAGCCGCCGCTGACCCAGCCGGTGCCCACCAGGTCGCCGTCGAGGCTGACGGCGCGCAGTCGCGGCCGGTTCGAGACGAAGTGCAGCGCGGCGGCCAGATCCGCGACGACCGCGACACCGGAGAGCATCGCGGTGATCGCGCCGCGCAGCTTCTCCGGCGCCTCGACGAGGTCGACGGCCCAGTGCGCCCCTGCGGGCAGCACGGAGTCGCGCTCATCGGGTAGTGCAGGCCAGTCGCCGAGCACGATCGCGGCGCGCCCACCGTCGGACTCTTTCAGTGCGGCCACCGCCGAGCGGGCGGCCCGGGAGTCTTCGGCGGCCACCGCGTCGGCCGCAGCGCCCAGTACCGTAGCGATCGGCGTCTCGTAGCCCGGGCGCACTTTGACCAGCTTCGCCACCGACCCGAAAAGTCCACCGCCCGAAAGGTTTTCGCTAAGCCACGCGGCACCATCCTTGCGATCGAGCCCGAGGGACAGCGCCTCGATCCGCGCTTGAAGCGACGCCACCTCGCGTTCGGCGGCACGCTCGGCGGCCTGCAACTCGGCGACGCGCTCGTCGGCCAGCCGCAGCGCCGCGACAGTGCGGTCGTGGTGTTCGTCGAGTCCCACCTCGCCCTCGTCGAGCTGGCCGACGCGGCCCTGTACGGTCTCGAAATCCGCCTGCGCCTGCTGCGCGCGGATGGCGCCCTCCTCGATGGCCGCCGACAACCTGGCGACGGTGTCGTCGATCGATTCGACTCGCGTGCGCATCGTGTCGACCTGGCCGGCCAACCGGGCCAGGCCTTCGCGGCGGTCGGCTTCGGCTCGGACGGCGGCCAGGTGCGCACGTTCGGCCTCGGCGGCGACGCGCTCGCGCTCGGTCACTTCGGAGCGCGCGGCCGCGGCGCGGGCGCGGGTCTCGGTCAGCTCCTCGAGCAGCCGCGACTCGGTGGCCGCGATCTCGTCGGCCTCGGCGTCAAGCATGTCGGGATCGGTGCCGGCCCCCGGCGGCGGTTCGGTCTCGAGGTGCTGGGCGCGTTCGGCGGCGATCCGCACGGTCGCGCTGACCCGCTCCGCCAGGGCCGACAGCCGAAACCACGTCTGCTGGGCGGCCTCTGCCCGCTCGGTCAGTCTCGCGACCGCGGCTTCGTGGCCTGCCAGCTCTTCGGTGGCGGTGTTTAGCCGGGCGGCCGCATCGTCGTGCTCGCGACGCAGCGCGGCCTCGGCCCTGCCGACCCCGGCGTACTCGTTCTGGCGGGCGACCAGATCGTCGGCGGCCAACCGCAGCCGGGCGTCGCGCAGGTCAGCCTGGATGGTCTGCGCGCGCCGGGTCATCTCGGCCTGCCGGCCCAGCGGCTTGAGTTGGCGGCGCAATTCGGTGGTCAGGTCGGTCAGCCGCGCCAGGTTGGCCGACATCGCGTCGAGCTTGCGGACCGCCTTCTCCTTGCGCTTGCGGTGCTTGAGCACACCGGCAGCTTCCTCGATGAACGCGCGGCGGTCCTCGGGCCGCGATTCGAGGATTTCCGAGAGCTTGCCCTGCCCGACGATGACGTGCATCTCCCGGCCGATCCCGGAGTCACTCAGCAGCTCCTGGATGTCCATCAAACGGCAACTGGCGCCGTTGATCTCATACTCGCTGGCACCGTCGCGGAACATCCGGCGGGTGATCGACACCTCGGAGTATTCGATCGGCAGCACGTTGTCGGAGTTGTCGATCGTCACGGTCACCTCGGCACGGCCGAGCGGCGCGCGCGACGACGTGCCGGCGAAAATCACGTCCTCCATCTTGCCGCCGCGCAGGGTTTTGGCGCCTTGTTCGCCCATCACCCAACTGAGCGCGTCGACGACGTTCGACTTGCCCGAGCCGTTGGGTCCGACGATGCAGGTGATGCCCGGTTCGAAGCGCAGAGTCGTCGGCGAGGCGAAGGACTTGAAGCCCTTCAGCGTCAGACTCTTGAGGTGCACGACGTGCCAGACTAGCGCTCGGTGAATTCGCGCATCGGCTTCCCGGCCTCCGACCAGTCGGCCACGACGTTGTCGACCTTGCCGGGCGTGTTGCCGCTCTGCAGGAGATCGAGAAGTCGCTGGAGCGCATCGCGCGGGCCCTGCGCCACGACCTGGACGCGGCCGTCGGGCCGGTTCGAGGCAAAGCCTGTCAGCCCGAGGTGCAGCGCACGCGATCGCGTCCACCACCGGAATCCGACTCCCTGCACGTCGCCGTGCACCCAGGCGGTGAGCCGGGCGTCAGGCTCCGACATCACCAGGAGCTCTTCGCGCAAGCGGCTCATCGGCATCTGTCGCTCTTCGCGCAAGCGGCTCATCGGGCGATACCTCGAAGGTGACCGTGGTGCCCGACTTGAGCGTGCGCCCGACCGTGCAGACCTGGTCTACCGCGCGGTTGACGACCACGAGCAGCCGGGCACGCTCGTCGTCGCTGAGGCTCGACAGGTCGAGCTGCATCTTCTCCTCGAGCAGTGGGTAGCGTTCCTGCTCCCGGTGGGGTGGGCCGGACACCAGGATCGTGGTGGTGTAGTCGTCTCCGAGCCGGCGGCCCAGCGGCGCGTCGGTGCTCATCCCGCTGCAGGCTGCCAGCGCGATCTTCATGAGCTCGCCCGCGGTGAAAACGCCCTCGACGTCCTCGGAGCCGATCAGCACCTGCGCGCCGCGCGTGCTGCGCCCGGTGTAGCGCCGCGTCCCGGTGCGTTCAACCCACAGTTCCGTCATGGCCTATTTCTACCTTGCGCCGAGAGTGAACCGGGGCATCCACCGACACCTGTCATCGGTGTCCCGGCCTGTGCGCGCCCGCGCCCTATGTGCGCTATGGCGCGGCGTCGGTCCCGTCGTCGGGATCGAAGATCTCCGAGGCGATGAAGAAGGCGTCATCGAACGAGTCCCGCAGCGCCTCGAGGCGGCGCCACAACGCCGTGTCCTTGTCACCGTGCCCGCCCGCGCGGCCGAACTTCTCACCAGCCAAAAGCCGTGTTCGTCGACGGCTTCACAGGCGATGTCCGGGTCGACGACCTACCCACAGCCGTGAAGTTCCTGGACCACCGCGGGCATGACGGTGTCCCAAAGGACGTCGATCACGTTCAGGCCGCCTTGGCGGAGTGGCCTGACCGCGATCTGGCAGCGGCGCGTCGCGTCTTCTCCGCGCTCGTCACCGCGATGTCGAGATTCGAAGACGAGCTGCAGCAGTCTTGAGGTCGCGAAACGGCGGCCCGGAAGGTAAGCGACCCTACTGGACCGGCGTCACCAGAATCGATTTCTCAACGCAGCGAGCAGGCGCTGCGCCTCCATGAGCTCCGCGTGCAACCGCGAGAGGTGTTCGGGTGGCAGATTGTTGACGCCCTGA
>JAOPWC010000022.1 GCA_025965895.1 Mycobacterium sp. | reverse complement strand
CACGTCCACGCGCCACCGCCACGGCTGGGCGTTACGAACCGACGGGGCCCGGGTGGCCAGCGACAGCACCGCGTGGATCGTCGCGCAGTCGGGGAACTCATCGCTCACGGCAGATGGTGCTTTCTGTGCAAACGCGGGTGCCGAGAAAGTAAGCCAGGAGGAGGAGGAGCACGCCGGTCACCACCACGGCCACGCTCACTGAGTTAGTGGGTACGGGGGTCGCGGACTGTTCTATTTCCGGTCTATTTCCGGTCTGGTCCCCGTTCCCGTAGGGCGGCGGTTTCGCGGGGCGGGATAGTCGGCTCGCCATCACAGCGCGGTAGACAGCGAAGTAATAACGCTGGGGCTAGCCGGTCACCACGTTGAGGACGAAGTTCGCGTCGGTCAGGTTCGGCACGTCCGGGGGCACCTGGATGGTTGCGTCGCCGCGGCTGTCCCGATAGATCCCATTGCCACCGGCGATGTAGAACGGAACCGTGTCGCCGCGGACGAACAGGGCGGCGGTGTCGACCAATCCCTGCACGGCGATCTGACCGCCGGCTAGGTTCATCGTGCCGCTGCAGGCTTGCTGGCCGGCCTTGTCGTTCCCGGTCAGCGTCGTGCACATGCCGGCGGTCCTTCCCAGGAACATGCCGCCGGGCCGGTCGAACACATCACCGGCGAAGATGAACTGGTCTCCCGGTCCCGGTCCCGGCTCGCCAACGTCGACGACGTGCTGCTCAGTGTCGTGCTCGAAAAGGACCAGCGTGGTGTCGGCCACCGCGGTCTGTCCCAACGGCCCCACCATCGGAAGCCCGAGCGCCGCGATACTTGCCACGGCCGCCGCCGCAGCCCGTTTTGCGTACTGGTTCATCTGCCCTCCCCGCTATGAGTTAGCTGAGCGTACGCTTCACGAAGGTGGTATAAGAAAAATTCCGCATTGGTCACATACTGAAAGCGGTGGTCACATACTGAAAATTGAACCCGTACGCGGTAGACCTTGTGCGCTGGGAGCTGAAGTTACGAACGTAACCGAGATCTTGGACCGGATCGTTCCCGGTGCCATGAAGGGGCGCGGGTGAGAAGTTCTGGTGTGCATGGGTTTTCGTTCATTGTCTAGTGGCAGTCCCGGCACGGTGCGCCTATGCTGACCCTCCCAACCGCACTCCTTCGGTTACGGCAGCAAAGTCACCAGGCCGTCACCGGAATGGAAGTTGGCACCCTCATGGATGGGAATCTCGCCCGCTCTCTGGGAGGCAGCAGGGATTCGGGATGCTGACCGTCGAAGGGCAGCACGTCAAGCCTGAGACCCTGTCGATCACCCGAGGCAAGTCGAGGGTCGACGAAGTCGTTTGGGAGGTCTAGCTCGTCCCCGCCACCGCCGAGAGATGAGCGAAGCTGGGGCATTGGCGCCGGCCTCTCGTCAGTGTGTCCCGCTACTGACAATCGCAGCTGTGACGAGTGGTCCTCACACACGGTTATGCCTTTCCCTGGGTGACACCACCGAAACGTCCGTACCCAGTCAGGGTGGTGCCCGGCAGGGCACTGGTCAGAGACCAAATCCCTCAGCTGTGTGGTCTTCCGGCCGATGAGATGGCGCCAGCCCCAAATGCGGTACGGCGAGAGGAGCGGGCTGCTGTGCACACCCGTATTGCCCGTCGAGACCTCGGCGGGGGATCGGCGCCTCACACCTGCGCCCGCCGCTCATCTCATCGTTGACACAATTTGACCGGCCCGAAGATGGGCTGTGTCGCGCCGACGCCAAACGCACGTGTTGTCACAGTATTCATTCCACCGATTGGACGTAGGGTGCTAAGTATGCCTAACCAAAATGTCCAGCCAGATTTCGACGCGCTCTACCGTGCCGAGCCCACCCGGCGGGGTGCTCCTGCGTTGATCCCGTGGGACATCGGCGGCCCACAGCCGGTGGTGCAGCAGTTGGTGGCCTACGGCGGCGTGCGGGGCGAGGTACTCGACCCGGGAACCGGTCCGGGGCATCACGCGATCTACTACGCGTCGAAGGGCTACTCAACCACCGGCATCGACGCGTCGCCGGCAGCAATCGAGCGGGCCAAGCGGAACGCGGAGATCGCCGGGGTGAGCGTCAACTTCCAGGTAGCCGACGCCACCAAACTCGAGGGGCTGGAGGATCGGTTCGACACCGTCGTCGACAGCGCGTTCTACCACGTGTTCCTCGACGACGAACAAACCCAAACCCAGTACGCGCAGGCCCTGCACCGGGCCACCAAACCGGGGGCGCGGTTGTTCATGTTCGAAGTCGGACGCCACAACGTCAACGGGATTCAGCCCGAAGGTTTGCCGGCGGAGAATTTCGACCGGGTGCTGTCCGCAGGCGGGTGGCGCATCGACTACCTGGGAACCACCACCTACCAAGCCACCTTCGGCCCGGAGACGTTCACCCATCTCACCACCCAGATGAGCGGCGACCCGGGATGGGCCGAGCGGATGAAGCCGATGCAAGAACAACTCCAGATCATTGCGCCGTTGCTGAAAAACAACCGGGTGCATTTGCCGGTTTGGGCCGTGACCGCCACCCGCCTCGACTGACACCCCCACGAGCGCAGCCGCGCCGGGTTGGTGCTCGAAAAGGTGATCTGCGGACAGCGGGTGCCGGTGATCGAGGGACACCCCCGGTGCGCGGTTGCGAACTATGGAAGGACTCAGGGAAGCGCCGGTACACACCGTCGACGAGGCGATGCGGCTCATACAACTCCCGTCGCAACGAACGCTCCCGCTCGCGATGAACCTCACCGCGCACGTTTGAACGGCGGGCGCGGTTCTCCACCGCCTCAAGCTCATCCCACACTGGACAAAGGCCCTCCCACCGCTGGGGCCACCTGCTCGCGGGCCGATCAAACCTGGCTATGCGCAATTGTGAACGCGAACCGCCCCGCCATATCCGCCGACTCCACTTCTTGAAAGGATGGAGTCATGTCAGGGAACACGTCGCGTCGGTGCCCGCGGGAGTTGAGGCAGCGCGCGGTGCGCATCGTTGCCGAGATCGGTGATCAGCATGAGTCGCAGTGGGCGGCGATCGGTGATGCGCGTCGGGTCGGGGTTTGGTACTGCCGAGACGGTCCGTAAGTGGGTGCGGCAGGCCGAGATTGACGCCGGTTCCCGCCCTAGGCCCAGCGTGACGCCCGCTCGTTTTTAGTTCCACTGGTAGCGGATCTTGGGGCGCCCCGCATTGCCGTAGTGGGTATGGCGGATGACGGTTCCGTCGTCGGCAAGTCGTTCGAGGTAGCGCCAGGCGGTCACGCGCGACACGCCCACGCGCGTGGCGGCCTCGTCGGCGGTGAGACCGTCGCGGCTGTCGCGCACGGCGCGGGCGATCTCGTCGGTGGTGCCAGGCGCCGCTCCCTTCGGCGTCACCGACTTGTCGGTGCGGATCCGCAGCTCGCCCAGTGCCCGATCGACCTCGGCTTGGCTGGCCGCGCTCGTCCCGGACGGCAGCGCAGTCCGGTATCGCCGATAGCGCTCGAGCCGGTCCCGGAACGCCGCGAACGTGAACGGCTTCAGCAGGTAAGACAAAGCACCGTGGGCCACCGCCGCGCGCACCATCTCCAGGTCCCGTTCGGAGGTGATCGCAATGATGTCCGGCGCCGGCCGCAGCCCAGACAAGCCCGACGCCAGCACGATTCCACTGGCATCGGGCAAGCCAAGGTCCAGCAGTACCAGGTCAATAGGCGAATCGGTGCTTGCTCCCTCCGCCGCGACCCGCATGGCGTCACGGGCGCTGCGCACAACCGCGGCGACCGAAAACCCCTCAATCCGTCCGAGATACGTGCGATGCGCTTCGGCAATCAACGGCTCGTCCTCGACGATCAACACATTGATCACGTTCGGTCCACCGTCACGGTGACCACCGATCCATAGGTCACGTCGGTGCTCAGCGTGGCGTTGTGGCGCTTCACCACCTGTGCCACCAACGCCAAACCAAGCCCGTGTTGGTCGGCTTCGCTGCCCGTCTTGGTCGAGTATCCCCGCTGCATGGCTCGGTCAAATGTCTCGGCGTCCATGCCCGGTCCGCTGTCGGCGACCCGGATCAGCAGAGTTCCGCGGTCCTGCTGGACGGTCACCTCGACCCATGGGGCGTCGCGATCACAGGCGTCCATGGCGTTGTCGATCAGGTTGCCCAGCACGGTGACCATCTCCGGCGCGGTCAGCGGCACATGGTCTGCGGCAGTGGGCAAGTACGTGTCCTCGGTGACGGTCAACGCGATTCCGCGTTCGTCGGCCCGGGCTGTCTTGCCCAGCAGCACCGCGACCAGGGCGGGCTCGCCCACCGCCTCCGACAGCCGGTCGACCAACTTCTGCGACAGTTCCAGCTCGTTCGTCGCGAACTTCACGGCCTCGTCGGCTCGCCCCATCTCCACCATCGTGACAACGGTATGCAGCTTGTTGGCGGCCTCGTGCGCTTGCGACCGCAGCGAGTCGGTCAACACCTGCAGCGAGCTGAGTTCGCCCAGTGCGCCCTGTAATTCGGTGCGATCTCGGATGGTGACCACCTCCGAGTCCGCCGTCCGGTTGCCGCCGACTGGGGATCGGTTCACCACCAAGACGCGGTCGTCCGTGACGTGCACCTCGTCGCGCGCCCCGGGCTCATAGCTGCGTAGAAACTCGGGTAGGTCGGACCTGTCGACCGGGCCGGGCGGCAACGAGAGCAGGCGACGCGCCTCGTCGTTGACTAGCGCCACCCCGTTGCGGTCGAGCACGATCAGCCCCTCGGACACCGAGTGCAGGATCGCGTCGTGGTGCTCGTACATCACCCGCAGCTCGTCGGGACGCAGCCCGTGCGTCTGCCGCAGCAGCCGGCACCGGATCGCCCAGACGCCCAACAACGAAATAGCCAGCGCCGCAATGGAAAGCGCGACAATGGGCGGCCATTGTGCCCGCCAGTGCTGGGCCAGGCTCTGCTGGGTGATGCCCGCTGACACCAGGCCGACGATCTGGCCGGACTGGCTCCGAACCGGGACGACGGCACGGATCGAAGGCCCCAGGGTGCCGGTGTAGACCTCGCTGAAGGTTTCGCCGCGCAGCGCCGGCTCAATTGTGCCGAGGTAGCGGCCGCCGATCTGCTTCGGATCGGTGTGGGTGAAACGGGTCCCGTCGGGCGCCATGATGGTGACGAACGCGACGTCAGTGTTCTTCCGCACCGCTTCGGTGACCGGCTGCAATACCTGTGTCGCCCTGCCCGATTCGATCGCAGACGCCGTGGAAGGAGAATCAGCCAGCGCGGTCGCGATTCCGATGACCTGCTGGCGCGCCGCGGAGTCGCCGTCGCGGCGGGTATTCAGCAGCGCCAGCGCGCTGCCGGCCAGCACGACCACCGCAATGACCAGGACCTGCAGTGCGAACGCCTGCCCAGCTAAGGACCGCGGCCACCATCGGGCCATCGCAACTCCGCCCTGAACGTAATGAACTAAAGCGTGACCTGGCTCACGCTGCCGCCGAACATTGTTGCAGACCACATTCGATGTTCATCTGGAGGAAATCGCTCATGACCACCAACCTCGATCGTCCCCCGGGCGCGGAGCCACCGGCCCCGAAACGCCGTCGCGACCGCACGCACTGGTTATACCTCGCGGTCATCGCCGCGGTGGTGGGCGGTGTGGCCGTCGGGCTGATCACCCCGTCGATTGGCAAAGACGTCGGGGTGCTGGGCACGATGTTCGTCAGCCTGATCAAGATGATGATCGCCCCGGTCATCTTCTGCACCATCGTGCTCGGCATCGGGTCGGTGCGGAAGGCCGCGACCGTCGGCAAGGTCGGCGGCCTGGCGTTCATCTACTTCCTGGTGATGTCCACTGTGGCGCTGGGCATCGGCCTGGTCGTCGGCAACCTGCTCAGCCCGGGAAGCGGTCTGCACCTGTCCACCGGTGCGGCGGCTAAGGGCGCCGAGTTGGCCGCCAAGTCCCACGAATCAGGTGGAATGGTTGACTTCGTTCAGCACATCATCCCGACATCTCTGCTCTCGGCGTTGACCGACGGTAATGTGCTGCAGGCGCTGTTCGTCGCGCTGTTGATCGGATTCGCGATCCAAGCCATGGGTAGCGCGGGCGAGCCGATTCGGCGTGGCGTCGCTCACCTGCAGAAGCTGGTGTTCAAGCTGTTGGCGATAGTGCTGTGGTTGGCGCCGATCGGTGCCTTCGGTGCGATTGCCAACGTGGTCGGACAGACCGGCTGGAGCGCGGTGACCCAACTGCTGACGTTGATGGTGGGCTTCTACCTGACCTGCGCGATGTTTGTCTTCGGGGTGCTGGGCGTCGTGCTGCGCAGCGTGTCGGGTGTGTCGATTTTCCGGCTGGTGCACTATCTGGCCCGCGAATACCTACTGATCTTCGCGACGTCGTCGTCGGAGCCCGCATTACCTCGGCTGATCGCCAAGATGGAGCACCTTGGCGTCGACCGCAGCACGGTAGGCGTCGTAGTGCCGACCGGCTACTCGTTCAACCTGGACGGCACCGCGATCTACCTGACCATGGCGTCGCTGTTCATCGCCGACGCGATGGGACATCCGATGAGCTGGGGCGAGCAGATCTCGCTGCTGGTGTTCATGATGATCGCGTCCAAGGGCGCCGCAGGTGTCAGCGGTGCCGGCTTGGCCACGCTGGCCGGCGGGTTGCAAAGCCACCGCCCCGGCCTAGTCGACGGTGTCGGCCTGATCGTGGGAATTGACAGGTTCATGTCCGAGGCGCGGGCGGTGACGAATTTCTCCGGTAACGCGGTGGCGACCATCCTGGTCGGATCCTGGACCAAGACCATCGACCTGTGCAAGGTCAATGCGGTGCTGCGCGGCGACGACCCGTTCGACGAGCTGACCATGGTCGACGACCCGCACGCCGAGCACGCCGCGGAGCCAGCGCTGCCCCAGCTACAGCCGCAGGAGGCGGCGGTCGCCTGACAAGAGGCGGTGCTGCGCCCCGGGCTCCACGCTCGGGGCGCAGCAGCCGGCCAGTGACGGGATCACCACCCGCGCAGTTCAACCCGTCGAACATGTCGTTCGTAGCCCTGGTTGGCTTCCGTGGTGTGCTTGCGAGATTCGAATGTCGACGGTCCTGTGTAGGAAGCTCTCGATGCTGAACCGGCCCTCGGCGCGGGTCAGGGGGCTCCCGGGCAGGTGTGAATGCCGCGGCCGAACGCAATCTGCTCTCGTACGTTGGCGCGGTCCATGCGGAAGTTGTTGGGGTGGTCGAATTTGCGACGGTCACGGTTGGCCGCCCCGGGCCGAAGCATCACGGTGGTGCCGGCGGGAACGTCGACATCACTACTCGTTGTGGACGTCCGTGCGAGCCGGAATGCTCGAACCGTGGGGTTTGCCGACGTATCCGGCGAAATGGCGCAGGAACCGCTCTAGTAGCGGGGCGGTGCCGGCGAAGGACACGGAGACCGCGTAGTCGTGCACGTTGAGTGCAGCCAACTCGTCGAGGTGCTAGTGGACCACATCAGCCAAGTGCGATCAGGAGGTCGCGGCGCCGATCGACGGTGAGTGCCATCCATTCCCGCTGCGCCTCCCACGCGAAGGTGACCGCACTGTCGATCTCGGGTGCGGCCGGACAGGATCCCAACCCTCAACAGGATGGGGTGCTACTCAGCGAAATGACTTCCGATACATCGGTAACCTTCTGCGGCCCCACGGGAGTCAGCGATGGTCCGGACCATCGCTGACTCTCGCGGTCGTGCACACCGCCCAGCGGTGCCGGTGCCGGCGAAGCGTTACCGGTGTGTCCCGTGGTAGCCGCCGTAGTAGCCCCCTCCGTACCCGCCGTAGTACGGCGGTTGAACGGGAGGAAGGTTGTCGTTGATCTGAGCGTTGCCGGGCGTCTGGCATTGGTTGTCGTAGAAGCCGCCGCCCACGTAGGTGCAGGCCGGCTGAGCCTCGCCGGGATTGTTCACGCTCGCTGCGGCGGCTGTCGGTGCGGCAGCGATCGCTGCCGCGGCAGCCCCCGCGACCAATAGCGGTGTGATGTAGTTCAGTTTGATTCGCATGGTGGTACTCCTTCGATCGGGGTCAATCTGGAATCAATCCAGATTTGTACTGACTCCAGCATTGCGCCCCGACGAGCTCACGTCGTTCCCGCCAGCACCAGCAATGCCTCCCGCTAGCTGGAATCTGGGACCTCTTGACCAGCCCACGGGCAGGAAGACGGACACCTGAGAGGCCATCGACGCGCCGACCCTCGTTAGTTGAGTAATTCAAGTGATGGATGAAGTGACGTTTTTCCGAGCCGATAAGCACGACACATGGCGCTTGGACCGAGTGGTGTCGCCACGCGGTCGAGCAGGATGCAGCCGTCGCCCACCGTTGGGCCGTGCACGCGATTGCGCCCCTTCGGAGCGGCGAACTTTTCGAACTACCATCCTGCGAAGAGGTCTACGTCGCAGCCCGAGCAAGCATGGCACGGCTCGTGGGTACGCCAATAGTCAGGAAATGCCCGGGTGAGAGCTTTGAACGAGCAGCGAACCGTCTGTTATCTACTGCCCTCGTCGAAAGGCACCGGATACGGGCCGGGATAGGCGCCGCCGCCGAAGCCGTTATCCGCTACCGGGGGCGGTGAGTCGTTGATCTGCACGTTGCCCGGGCTGGAACACTCCGTTGCGCCGGTGGTATCCGTGCAGCCTTGATCGGGATCGTCCGCCACGGCTGCGGGGGCGCCGAGGATCGCAGCGACCGCACCGGCTGCTAACACGTACCGGAATTGAATTCGCATAACAATCCCTTCCCTTTGCCATGCATTCACCAAGCGTACAGCCGGTTCACTCGTGATCGGCAGTTTTTCGTCAGACAGCCGGGCTTCGCGAACGAGGGTCTAGTAGTCGTCCATTTTCTGTCGGCCTGGATGATGCGCTGCGCTAGCGCACACGGGCTGGGCCGTCGAGCAGCCTCCATCTCCGAGACCCAGCCCGTGGGTGACGGTGTCGCACACTCGCGGAGTGGACGTATTCCGGGCGTGCGCCACCCCGAGTTCCATCAGGCGGCTGGCCAGCTCGATCAACGACCAAGCCGGCAGTTGACGCTTCCTGCAACCGTTTCGGCGCCCGTTCGGTGCGATGAAAGTGAAGGGGTGGTCAGCGATTTTGGCGTGGACCTGCTGCATGTCGAGTTTCTCGACCTGTGCCGGCGCGCGGTGGTCGTGAGCCGTCGATTCCAGCTAGCGGGGGAAGCATGGATGGGTGCTAGCGGTGACGACATGCGCTCGCAGGATGGCGACTCTGGAATGAGTCCAAATTGGACTTTCAAAGGAGTACGGACCATGCGGATCACACTGAACTACCTCACACCGGTGTTGGCGGCGGGGGCCGCCGCAGTAGCTATCGCCGGGGCGCCGACAGCTGCGGCCGATCCCACTCCGGCGCAGCCTCCAGCGATCGCCCATCTCGTCCGGGGTGGTCATGGAGGTGGCGGCCACGGCGGTTGGGGCGGCGGCCACGGCGGTTGGGGCGGCGATCGCCGCGGCTGGGGTGGCGATCGCTGGGGCTGGGGTGGCGATCGCGGGGGTTGGGGTTGGGGCGGACGCCGGTAGCCGGTCAATCCCGGCGCCAGCGGCCCAATCAGAGAGGAGACCCTATGTCCAGCTTCGATATCGACGTCACGCGCGACGGCGGCTGGTGGATGGTTCACATTCCCGAGCTTGGCGGGCTGACACAAGCTCGCTTTCCCGGTGAGGTCGAGCTAACGGCCCGTGAGTACATCGCGGTCACTACCGGAACGCCTCTCGACCAGGTGGCTGTCAACTGGGGTCGCAGCACGCTGTGATCCCTGGGCATCAGCGAGCCCACCGCGACGCCGCCGGCGAGAACCTGACACCGAGACCTCGCGGCGGCGCGTACGCCCGCAGTCCGGGCAAGTCCAGGTGCTGTGACCACCAGGGCAACAACAAGGCGGATGCCAACGCAGCCGAGCACACGCCACCGAGTCAGAGGAACGACCACCATGCTGATAGACAGCCACTGCGCCCGCTGCCTGGCCCCGGCGCCCAACGTGGGTGACCCTGCATTCATGAAGTGGGAAGCCCTCGACGATGAGGGCTTTCTCGTTGTCTGCTCTACCTGCATCACTCCCGAGGAACAGCAGGCAATTGACGAGGCGCCGATGGACCTCGACGACGCCTGGTAGAGCGCTGTCGGCCCGAGGAACGGCCCGCCATCCCGAGCAGAACGACGGGCCGATCAACAAGGTACACAACGAAAATACTGCGGATGTCGGCCATCGGGTCGGCGTGCGGTCGTCAGGAGTCCTGCATGTCCGACTACCACCACTTCGACCTGGGTGACTTCACATTGCAGCGTGGCGCCACGCTCCGCGGAGCGTATCTGGCCTACCAGACCTACGGCACGCTTAACGCCGACAAGAGCAATGCGATCGTGTACCCGACCTGGTTCACGGGCAAGCATTCGGATAACGAGTGGCTGATCGGCGCCGGGATGGCGCTGGATCCGGCCGAATACTTCATCATCGTGCCTAACATGCTCGGCAACGGCCTGGTCCAGCTCGCCCAGTAATACGCCCACCCCCTACGATCGCGCGTGGTTCCGAAGGTCACGGTGTATGACAATATGTGCGCGCCCAGTATCAGTTGGTGACAGCGCATTTCGGCGTCGAACGGCTGGCGTTGGTGACGGGCTGGTCGATGGGCGCGGGCCAGACCTACCAGTGGGCCGTGTCGTATCCGGATATGGTCGAGCGCATCGCGCCGTTCTGCGGCTCCAGCGTGACCAGCGAACACAACCAGGTGTTCCTCGAGGCCGTCAAATTCGCACTGACCGCCGATGCGGCCTTCCGTAACGGCTGGTACGACGAGAAGCCCACGCTGGGCCTGCGCGCGGTGGGCCGGGTGTATGCGGGTTGGGGTCTGTCCCAGGCGTTCTACTGGCAGCAGATCTACAAGCAGCTGGGATACAGCTCGCTTGAGGACTTTCTGATCGGGTACTGGGAGGGGTTGTTCCTCATCGATCGCGATCCCAATGATCTGCTGAACCAGCTGTGGACCTGGCAGAACGGCGATGTCGGCAAGACCCCCGGTTTCGACGGCGACACCGAGCGGGCGCTGGCTTCGATCCAGGCGAAGGCCCTGATCATGCCGGCGGAGAAGGATCTGTACTTCCCGCCGGAGGACGAGCAGTGGGCGGCGCAATTCATCCCCGATGCCGAGGTGCGCGTAATCCCCGGCGCCTGGGGCCATTTCGCCGGCGGCGGTGACAATCCTGCCGATGTCGCGTTTATCGACAAGGGCATTGCGGAGCTGCTGGCCCGCTGATTGCGGCAGGTGCCGCCTACACCATGCGCTGCATGACCGCGATCAGAGGAGCTGCTGCACTTCGAAACCCTTGGCGGGTCAGCGGTGCATGTTCGCGGCGCAGTAGAACACATAAAATTTGAAATCCAAGACGTTAGGCGATGCGTCCGGGTGCAGCGCCAGCGCCCTGTTCCTGCCGCGGGGTGCGCCTCTTCCGATGCCGACGGGCTGGTTACGGTCAGACCTCCACTGGCGGGTCTATTGCAACGATTCGTGCAACGGTGTGCACGTCACGCTCGACGTACGGCGCCGATAAGTTCAGGAGCAACAGCCGCCTGTCCTACAGATCATCGGCCGCAAGGATGAAGTCTGAAAGCCCGCGTGGCACAGCGTGATCACGACGGAAAGAGAACTCGCCCCGGCGCGGCTTCCGGAGGGTGACCGAGACGGAATAGGAGATTGAGCAACCAGGCGATTTGACCGGCCAGGGCCTCTAGCACGCAGCGTCGAGGACGTCGCGGACGCGGTCGAGGTAGTCCGGGAACGGGTCATGGCTCGCGCACACGATGCGGAGCTGGCCGTTGAAGGTGCAGATGCCGGCGCTGAGCTCGCCTTGGATCTGGCCGAGTATCGCCGGTCCCCAGATCGCCAGTGGCCGCACCGCCTGGGGCGTACCCATGTCCAGGACACCGAGGTTGGAGGCGAACACCTCGAAGCTGAGCCCGCCAATCACGAAGTCTTCTGCGTCCTGGGTGGTCGCTTCGACGGGGATGAACTGTTCGCTGGCGGCCGACGCGGCCAACAGCGCGGGTACCGACCGTGCGCCGGCGAGCTGGTCGCCGACGGTGCGGGCCATGTCCCACAGGTCGGTGAGCTCCCGGCGGAGGAACGCGGTGCGGGCCGCGCTGAGGTACAGGCAGACGTCGTCGCCGACACCGAGATGGGCCCGGATGCCGATCGGAGTTAGCGTCCGGACGAACTCGTTGCGACGCGACTCGATGATCACCTGGCTCATGGCCGAGACGAGCGCCGAGTGCACGGTGGTCCGCTCCGCCTGGGCGCGGGTGACCAGACGCCGAGTGAGATCTTCATCGAAGGAGACGGCGCTCAGAGGGGGCACGGCGCCGTCGAAGGGCCGAATCGTCGACGGGGTGGCCAACCAGTGCGGCTGCGCCGGCACCGGCTCAGCCGGCGCAGCGGCCGGTTGCCCCTCCGCAGGGCGCCGATCAGAGCCTCCTGTGGCGGCGGGACGGCAGCGCCGTCAGTTCGTGGCCGTTGAGGGAGGAGAACAAGTCCCGAAGCATGTATGCGGCCGAGAGCCCGTCCACGATTGCGTGGTCGACAGTCAGCACGATCGCGGCCGGGTTGCTCGGCCCGGAGCGCAGCAACACCACCCGGATCATTGGCGCGCGCGAGGGGTCGAACGGTCGGGTCAACTCCTCGGCGACAAGATCACGCCAGGCGTGGCCCGTCTCGGCGTCGACGACGGTGCGCGGGATCGGTAACACGCTCGCCGGGCGGTAGTACCCCAGCCGCGTCTGCGGGTGATCCCGGACGTGGACGTTCAACAGCGGGTGGCGGCGCTGCATCGCCAGTAGGCCGGCGTCAAGCGCGCCCGGATCCAGGTCGTCGGCCAACTCGGCCACCAGGCAAAAATGCTTGGTGCTCTTCTGCTCGATCAGGTAGAACATCCGCTCGGACGCGCCGAGCGGACGAACCAAACCACTAAGCGCTTCGCCGACCGGCGGCCGCAATCCGCCGCCCACGACATCGAACTGGGTGCCGCGTCCGCTCATGAGATACCTCCATTTCGGTTTCTTGGCCGATGTCACACTGCGTGCTGGGCCTTGAGGATCTCGGCGGCGCGTTCGCCGATGATGACGCAGGGGGCCATGGTGTTGCCGGTGGTGACGCGGGGCATGATGGATGCGTCGGCGATACGAAGGTGTTCTATCCCATAGACTTTCAGGTTGCCGTCGACGACCGACGTGGCGTCTTGGCCCATCTTCGCGGTGCAGCTTTGGTGCCAGTACGTCGAGGCGGCGTCGCGAATGAATTCCTCGAGC
>JAOPWC010000018.1 GCA_025965895.1 Mycobacterium sp. | reverse complement strand
TGGTCGACAACGTCGTTGGTCACCTGCTCAACGGAGTCAGCGAGCCGGTGCTGGACCGCGCCTTCGAGTACTGGCGCAACGTGGACACCGACATCGGCAACCGCATCGAAAAAGCCGTCCGCGCCGGGTAACTCCATCTGACGAAGCCACGGAGGCAGGCGATGTGGGGTAAAGGTGACGACGCGATCGTTTACTCCACATCGCCGTCCAACGCCCGTCGTCGATAGAACCCGGTTCTTAGGCAGGCGCGAATGGGTATTGGACGCGTTCACCCTTGCGCAGCAGGTTCGGGGAGCGAGACTGTATCAACTTTACTGATTGGGGATCTGGTAATGGCCGCTCTGCCGCAGGCATCAGCGCGCGCGCTCAACAGGTTTCCGGTTCCGCGGATCACTGGACTGATTGATCTCCTCGAACAGCACGTGCACGAGCGCCCGGACGCTGCGGCGCTCATCGTGACCGCGGATCGGTTGCGTGTCTCCTACCGCGTCCTTGCCGGGTTGGTCGACGACATCGCTGCTCGCCTGCAAAGCACCGGCCTACGCCGAGGCGATGTGGTCGGCGTTATTAGTGCTAACACCGCCGAGTTCGTCGTCGCGCTCCTGGGGGCAGCCCGAGGCGGCCTCGTGGTGGCTCCGCTGGACCCGACGTTGCCCCGGTCCCAGATGTCCGCCCGCCTCGAGGGGGTGGGTGCGCAGGCAATTCTCGTCGGCCCCCCAAAATCCGACGCTCCGCGAGTCGCGCTGGGCCGGATTCCGACATGGGAACTGCGCGTGGACGTCTGCGCCGGCGGGATCGCAACAGTCACGCTCGAAACCGGGAGGCGTGTCGACCGGAACGTCAGGGGGGCTGCAACGGAACTCTCGGACGACGACGCGCTGGTTTTGTTCACCTCCGGCACCACTGATATGGCGAAGATGGTCCCGCTGACGCACACCAATGTGGCCGCGTCGGTGCAAAACATCTGCGGGACCTACGATCTCGGTCCAGGCGACGCAACCGTCGCCGTCATGCCGCTATTTCATGGCCACGGGCTGTTCGCGGTGCTGCTGGCGTCCCTGGCAAGTGGAGGATGCGTGTTGTTGCCTGAACGTGGACGGTTCTCGGCACACACGTTCTGGGATGACGTTCGCGCTGCCGCCGCGACCTGGTTCAGCGCGGTTCCCACCATCCATCAGATCCTTCTGGACCGCGCAGCGCGCGACTACCCAGGCCCCGAAGCCGTACGTCTGAGGTTTGTGCGTAGCTGCAGCGCACCCCTCAATGTCGCAACGGCGCAAACGATTGAGCGGGTCCTCGGCGCGCCGGTGCTGTCGGCCTACGGCATGACCGAGACCAGCCACCAGGCGACCAGCGAGCAGCTGCCGCGACGTGGGCCCCTCAAGCCTGGATCGGTCGGCCAGGCCACCGGAGTCGACATCCGGATCGTCGACGACAGCGGGCAACCCGGCCCGACGGGCACGGTGGGCGAGGTGTGGGTGCACGGCCCCACGGTCGCACGTGGCTACCTCCTCGCTCCTCGCGCCACCGCCGACAACTTCGCCGAGGGGTGGTTCCGCACCGGTGATCTGGGCTCATTGGACGAGCACGGGTACCTCTTCATCACAGGGCGCATCAAGAACATCATCAACCGCGGTGGCGAGAAGATCTCCCCCGAGCACGTCGAGGCCGTCCTCGCCCGGTGCGGCGGTGTCACCGAGGCGGCCGTATTCGCCATCCCCGACGCGACGTACGGGGAACGAGTGGGCGCAGTGGTCGTGTCGGATGACGACAGCTTGACGACGAAGGACATCCTGCGGGACTGCCGCAGCGAACTTTCCCCCTTCGAAGTTCCCGATCGGATCGAGGTGGTCGCCGCGCTGCCTCACACCGCCAAGGGTGCACTGGACCGCCGTGCGGTCGAGGACAGGTACGCCCATCCTGCGGCTCTCAGTTGAGAGCGGCGCCGCCGCGCCGGCAACCCTCAGCGCGACCCCGCGCGACCGGCACCGGTCACGACGGCGATTCGGCCGGCCAGCCGACCAGTCGTCGCCGATTCAGACGACATGATCGGCGTGCATCTCGGCGATCGCGTCGTGGTCGTAGCCGAGTTCGGTCAGCACCTGGTCGGTGTGTTCGCCCAGCAGCGGTGACCCGGTGATCGTTGGCGTGAAGTCGGAGAACTTGATTGGGCTGCCGACGGTCAGGTAGATGCCGCGCTCCTTGTGCTCGACTTCGACGACGCTGCCGCTTGCGCGCAGCGCGGGATCGTAGGCGATCTCCTTCATGCTCAGCACCGGGGCGCAGGGCACCTCGAACTTGCGCAGAATGTCGACCGCCTGGTATTTGGTTTTGTCGGCCAGCCACTTCTCGATGTCATCGAAGATGTCGAAGATGATCGATTCACGGGCCTTCGCGGAGTTGTAGGCGGGGTCGTCGATCCACTCCGGCTTACCGATCGCCTCGCACGTACGCTGCCAGTTCTGTTCCTGGATGGTGAAGTAGATGTAGGCGTTGGGGTCGGTCTCCCACCCCTTGCACTTGAGCACCCAGCCGGGCTGGCCGCCGCCGCCGGCATTCCCGCCGCGGGGCACCACGTCGGTGAAGGTGCCGTGGGGGTACTGCGGGTACTCCTCCAGGTAGCCCACTCGCTCGAGACGCTCCTGGTCGCGCAGCTTGACCCGGCACAGGTTGAGCACCGCGTCCTGCATCGACACGGAGACTTTCTGTCCCACGCCGGTTTTCTCCCGGGCCAAAAGGGCGGTGAGAAGCCCGATCAGCAGGTGCATCCCGGTGTTGCTGTCGCCGAGTGCCGCGGCGCTGACGGTGGGTGGACCGTCCCAGAATCCGGTGGTGGAGGCGGCGCCGCCGGCGCACTGCGCCACATTCTCGTAGACCTTGAGGTCCGACCATGGGGAGTCGTCGTTGAATCCCTTCACCGAGCCGAAGACCAGCCGGGGGTTGAGTTCGTGGATGTGCTCCCAGGACAGGCCCATGCGGTCCATGGCGCCCGGCGCGAAGTTCTCGACGAGCACATCGGCGTCGCGGATCAGCTTCTCCATGACCTCCTTGCCTTCGAGGGTTTTGGTGTTGATCGCCAGCGACCGTTTGTTGCTGTTGAGCATCGTGAAATACAGCGCATCGACGTCGGGAATGTCGCGCAGCTGGTGGCGGGTGACATCGCCGCCGTTGGGGCGTTCGACCTTCAGAACGTCGGCTCCGTACCAGGCCAGCATTTGGGTGCAGGCCGGACCGGCCTGCACGCCGGTGAAGTCGATGACCTTGATTCCGGTCAGGGGCAGGGTGGCCATGATGAAGTTCCCTTCTTCTGGAAAGTCTTTGGTGTTACTTCTGCTCAATACCGGTCGGGTTCAGATGGGTGAGATGGCCGCTCTCGGTCCCGTCGGTGGGGTCGATGACGCAATCGATGAGAGCCGGACCACCTGACATCAACGCGCCGGTCAGCGCGATGGAAAGCTGCGCAGGCGTGGTGACTTGGTATCCCTTGCCGCCGAACGCCTCAATCAGTCGACTGTGTTGGGCGCGCGGCATCAGAGTGGTCGGCGAGGGGTCGGCGGAGACGGTGTTGAGCCCGTCGCCCTTGTAGACGCCGCCGTTGTTGAGGATGACCACCACGATCGGCAGCTTGTAGCGGCAGATGGTTTCCAGCTCCATGCCGCTGAACCCGAAGGCGCTGTCGCCTTCGATAGCCACGACAGGCGCGCCGCTTTCGACGGCAGCGGCGATCGCATAGCCCATCCCGATGCCCATCACTCCCCAGGTGCCGCTGTCGAGGCGATGCCGCGGCACCGACATGTCGATCACATTGCGCGCGAAGTCCAGTGCGTTGGCGCCCTCGTTGACGACATAAGCCTGCGGGTGCTCGTGCAGCACATCGCGCACCGCCCGCAGCGCCCCGTAGAACCCCATCGGGTGCGGATCGGCCGCCAGCCGCGCCGACATCTTGGCGACGTTTTGCGCCGAGCGTTCGGCAAGCTCGTGGCGCCACGGCTCACCGGCGGCGATTTGTCCGGGCGCGGTGCGCTCAATGAGCGCGGTCATCACCGAGCCGATGTCGCCGACGAGGGGGGCGGCGATGGGCTGATTGCTGTCCAGCTCGGTGGGCTCGATGTCGACCTGGATGAATTTCGCGTCGGGGTTCCACTGCGGCGCCTCACCGTGGCCCAGTAGCCAGTTCAGCCGGGCGCCTACCAGCAGCACGACATCCGCGCGGCGCAGCGCCAGCGACCGGGCGGCGGCCGCCGACTGCGGGTGGTAGTCGGGCAGCAGGCCCTTGGCCATCGACATCGGCAAAAACGGCAGGCCGGTCGCTTCGATGAACGCGCGAATCTGGTTGTCCGCCTGGGCGTATGCGGCTCCCTTGCCCAACACCACCAGCGGCCGCTGCGCGCTGGCGAGCAACCCGATCGCCTGGTCGACCGCCTCGGGTGCTGGCAACTGTCGCGGCGCCGGATCGACAATCTGCCACAACGATGCGGCGCCCGCTGCCGCGTCGATGACCTCGCCGAGCACCGCAGCAGGAATGTCAAGGTAGACACCGCCCGGACGCCCCGAGATCGCAGTGCGCATGGCGCGGGCGATACCGCGGCCGATGTCTTCTACGCGGTCCACGCGATAGGCGGCCTTGGCGAACGGTTTGGCAGCCGCCAGTTGGTCCAGCTCCTCGTAGTCGCCTTGTTTCAGGTCGACGATGTGCCGCTCGCTTGACCCCGAGATTTGCACCATCGGGAAGCAGTTCGTGGTGGCGTTGGCCAGCGCGACGAGCCCGTTCAGGAAGCCGGGCGCCGAGACGGTCAGACACACGCCTGGCTTCTTCGTCAAAAAGCCGGCTGCCCCGGCGGCATGCCCGGCATCGCTTTCATGACGAAACCCGATGTAGCGGATGCCCGATGCCTGAGCGACGCGCGCCAGGTCGGTGATCGGGATGCCTACCACACCGTAGATCGTCTTGACGTCGTTGAGCTTCAAAGCGTCGACGACCAGGTGGTATCCGTCGGTAAGCTCTGCCGTGGTGCTGGCGTCAGCTGCATTGTCCAATGTGGAAGCGGTGGTCATTACTGTTGGTCCTCTCGGTGCGGTTGTGGCTGTGCGCCTCCACCTTCGACATTGCGTGGTCGGGACGGTCCCGTCCAAGACGGGTTGCAGACCACTTGATAGCCGAAGGTTATCGATACGGGCCGGGTGCCCTTGGTCGTAGGAGGATGGGTCGTGGGAGGATGGGTCGTAGCAGGATGGGCAGTCATCGTCACGTCGACCGCTGCACAGTTCGGCCGGCCGCGAGCACCAGGATGGTGACCGCGAGCGGCAATACCGGGGCGTAGCTCCGCGCGTACAGAAAGAGGAGTCCGCCACCGACAGCGCCCGCGACCAGACCGAGGAGCACGCCGACAAGGCGCGGTATTTCGGCCTTCTCGCGGGAGCCGGCCAAGGTGCCTGCGAACGCAACCAGGGTGAAAGTTCCGGCTGTCGTGAAGACGCCCTGTACGCCAAGCGATCGGACCGCCGCGGTCTGGATCCCCATGGCAAGCGAGAACAGGGCGATGAGAACGTCGCCAATTCGATGCGTCGGGTGTCCACTTGTTGCCGACCACACGGCGAGGAATCCCGCCTCGGAGATCGCGACCAAAATCAACAATGCCGACATTCTGCCGGGCCACGAACCGGGTTCATCGGAGCGCCGAGTCGCAATCCGTAGGCCGATGTAGGCTCCTACCGCGAACGCCGACAGCGCGCAAATCACTGGAAGCAAAGCGGGTCCCTTGAGCTTCGCGATTCCGAATCCCAAGAACACGATGTTCCCGGTCATGAACGCGGAGAACGTCTTTCCCAGCCCGAAATAGCTGATCGCGTCGACTGCCCCCGATGCAATTGTCAACGCCACGAGAAACAAGTCGCGCACATTCTGCCCGCTTGTCGTAAATCGCAGCCTGCCCATCCTCGCCCGGTATTCGCCCCGGAGGGGCACGTCGGGCCGGCCCGCAGCCGCCCGGATGGGCTCCGACGCGGAGGCGGAAGGCGCGATCTTGCGGGAATTCCTCATGGTTTTCGTCACGACTGAGTGCCACAATTGCTGTTTTGCAGTCGATTCTGCAGATGGCCGGAGGCGGCGCGTGCGACCTGGCTTACGAGTGCCATGCAAACAGAATCTCTGTACGGCGAGGTTTATGTCGTCAATGCTGACGCCCATTTGTCGTTACCTGCCAGTAGGTACGAAGCCCGCGGGCTCGGCACGCTGGCGACATGGCAGCGGCACGGGCGATATGGCCGGGTGACAAAGAACTACAGCGCTCCCCAGCGTCATGGTCGAGCGAGTAGCCAGCTCGGCTAGCCGAATAGCCGTGGCGGCTTTCATTTCCCAGTGACATGCCGATCCTCGGGTGCTGTTCGGCCGGCACTGTTGATTGCTGCTAGCCGGAGTGCACTGCCGGGGCTGCCCAGCAGCGCCGATAGGCGTCAGCGGTGACGACATTTGCGTGTTGTAGCGCAATCCTGTGTCAATGGGTAATGGCGCGTCGGCTCCCGTGGGGGACCCGGCCCTGATCACGATCGCCGACCGGCTCGATCGATTGCCGATATCGCGCTGGCATCGCGCGATAACCGCGATGATCGGTTTGGGATCGTTTTTCAACTTCTTTGAGGTGGCGCTCAGCAGCTCCCTCGGCGTGCTGCTGGGCGCCGAGTGGTCGGTGACCACGGTCGGCAGGGCGTTGATCATCGGATCGTTGTTCGCCGGAGAGATGGTCGGATCGCTACTGCTGGCGCGGTATGCCGACCGATTAGGCAGGCGCCCCCTGTTTCAGATCAACCTGTTGGTGTACGCCGGGCTGTCTGTGGCCACCGCGTTCGCCCCCAACCTCGCTGTCTTCTTGATCCTGCGCCTGCTCTCCGGAGTGGGTCTCGGCGCCGAACTGACGTTGGTGGACACCTACCTGTCCGAACTGCTGCCCTCGGCGCACCGAGCACGCTACATCGCGTGGAGCTACACGCTCGGCATGCTTGCGTTTCCGGTCGCCGCAGGACTGGCGAGTGCGGCGAAGTATCCGATTCTCGGCATGGCCGGGTGGCGTTGGTTGCTCGCACTTGCTGCATGCGGCGGGCTGGTCGTCTGGCTGGTGCGGCGCCGACTGCCCGAATCACCGCGGTGGCTTGCCGCGACCGGCGATTTCAACGAGGCTGATGCCGTGCTCACCACGATAGAGCACAAGGTCTACGGGCAAACCGGCGAAAATGCTGAACCTCATGCCGAAGAGCACGCACCGGCGACCTTATCCACGGCGCGGCCGCCGTCGTCTCAGGAGTACCGGTCGCGAAGGCTACTGATGTGGCTGATGTGGACCCTGCAACCAGTCGGCTTCTACGGGTTCGCATCGATCGTGCCGATCGTTGTGCTGGCCAAGGGTTTCGACTTAACGCACTCGCTGACCTACGCGGCGCTGAGCGCGCTTGGGTATCCGTTGGGGTCGCTCGTTTCGGTGTTCCTGACCGAGCGTGTCGAACGGCGCGCGATGCTTATCGCGTCCACGATTGCAGCTGCCGTCTTCGGCGTTTCGTTCGGGCTTGCTGGGACGCCGACGCTCATCATTGCCTTTGGTATCGCAACGACGATCAGCACCGTCATCCAGTCGAACATCATCCACACCTACCAGGCCGAGCTGTTCCACACCGCCAATCGCAGCAGCGCTATCGGCCTGCCGTACGCCGCATCCCGCTTCGTAAGTGCGTTGTTGCCTCTGGCGGCGCTACCACTGCTGGCGGCCGCTGGTCCTACCGGCTTGTACGCGTGCTGCGCCCTGCTGCTGATAGCGATGGCAGTGGCCGTGCGCATACTTGGGCCTCGTATCCAAAAGCAGCAGCTCGACACGATCTGACACGCTGACAAGCGATGCGGACGTGCTCGGCGGTCTTCTCACCACCGATCAGCTAGCCAGGTATGTAGTCGAATTCGTCCGGATTGGGGCCTGTTCGCCCGCTCTCGCCGCGGTCAAGGGCCGACATGGCCTCCACGTCCGAGCCGTTCAGTTCAAAGTCGAACAACGCGAAGTTGGCCTTCATCCGTTCGGGCGAAACCGATTTAGGGAAGACGATATCGCCGCGTTGAATGTGCCAGCGCAGCACAACCTGCGCGGGTGACTTACCGACGGCATCGGCGATCCGCTCGACAACTGGGTCGTCGAGCACCTGCCCCTGTGCGATCGGCGACCACGCCTCGGTCGCGATGCTGTGCTCCCGGTCGTACGCACGGACCTTTTCGTTGGTGAAGTACGGATGGACCTCCACCTGGTTGACCGCCGGCACCGTGTCGGTTTCCTTTGCCAGCCGATGCAGATGTGCGGGCTGAAAATTCGACACTCCGATGCTGCGGGCGCGTCCGTCCCAGGCGAACTCGGCAAGGACCTCCCAAGTCGAGACAAAGTCACCACCGTAGAGAGTGGGCAGAGGCCAGTGGATCAGAAATAGATCGACGTAGTCGGTTTCGAGGGCGCTCAACGTCCTGTCGAATGCACGTCGCGCGTCGTCGGGCTTGTGAAAGCCGTTGTTAAGCTTGCTCGTAATGTAGATGTCTCCGCGGCCCGAGCCGGCGTCGCGGATGCCCTGACCCACTTCCCTTTCATTGCCATACATTTCGGCAGTATCGATGTGCCGGTAACCGATATCCAGCGCAGCCTTCACCGCCGCGGCGGTTCGGTTAGGCGGGATCTGGTACACGCCGAAACCGAGCTGCGGGATGTGCTCACCGTTGTTGAGTTCGATTTCAGGGACATAGCTCATGCCAGGGATCTCCTCGCGTTGACAGTTCAGCACTTTGACATCACAAGCTGTGACAGTGAGACCCTAACGTTGGGCTGTCGGAATGCCGGAGGCAGCGACGACCGGCAATGTCATCGTGCTCGACGGCACCCGGGCGACTTTTGGCTCCGACGGTTGGCCCCAGGGCGATGCCGGTACGGCCGTAACGCCGTGATCATTGCCGTAAAGGCTGTAGGAGCCGCAGAAATCGCCACAGTAAGCACCGCCGTGATCTGGACCCGCCAACGGTAAGGTGTCGACGCCGGCCCGGGGCGAGGGCGCGGCAGCCGCAATGGCGGCCGGTGCCGCCGCGATCGTCACCGCGGCAGCTCCGGCGGCAAGCAGCGGTGTCATGTAAATGAGTTTGTTGCGCATGGCGGCAGTCCTTCTGTAACGTCCTTGTGCTAAATCATCGCCCCCACGTACGGCCGCGTCGTCACTGCTGACTGCCGTCATTGCTACCCACCAGCTGGATTTGTAACTTCCTGCTAACACCCATCAGCCGCAGTGACAGCGGCCCTCGCTGCAGATGACGCCGCTGAACCGGTCAACGGGCCTCGAGAAAAGTTATTGCCGCCAGGACGCGGCGGTGGTCGTCATCTGTCTCGGGGAGATCGAGCTTGGTCAGGATGCTGCGGACGTGCTTCTCGACGGTGCCCTCGGTGACCCACAGCCGGTGGGCGATGCCGGCGTTGGAGCGTCCCTCGGCCATCAGCGCCAGCACCTCCCGCTCGCGCTCGCTGAGCGCCCCCAGCGGGTCGTCGCGCCGACGCGCCGATACCAGCTCCGAGATCAGCGCGGGATCGACGATCGAAGCGCCTTTGGCGATGCGCTGTAGCGAGTCGATGAAGTCGGCCACGTCAGTCACCCGGCTCTTGAGCAGATAACCGATGCTTCGCCCGCTCGCCAGCAGCTCCATCGCATGCTCGACGTCGACGTGCGCCGACAGGACCAGTATGCCGGTGTTTGGCAGCTCCTCGCGGATTACCCGGGCCACGTCAAGCCCCTCGGTGGTGTTGGTCGGCGGCATCCGGATGTCGGTGACGACCAGCTCAGGAGTGGTGTCGCGGACCAGCGCGAGGAGTTGAACCCCATCGCCGGCCTGGCCCACAACCTCAAAACCCGAGCGGTCCAACAGACTGGCCAAACCCTCACGCAGCAGGACATCATCCTCGGCCACCACCACCCGCACCGGAGCCGCCATCCAGCTGATGTCCTGCGTCGGCTCCGGACCGTACTCACCCGGATCCTCCGCGGCGCTGGCGGAGGACACGGCCATGTTGTCGACAGTCAGCCCGTTGCGGCGCTGCGTCTGTCGCAGTTCCTCGCCCAGCTCGGCCGCAGTCGAGGGCCGATCGTCAACACTTTGCGCCATCGCCCGTCCGATGACAGCGCGGACGTCCTTCGGGATGTCAATCTCATTCAGCTCAGGGACAGGAGCTCTTGTAACCCGCAGGAACTGGGCCACGACCTGCTCGCCGCTGCGGCGTTCGAAGGCGGCATGGCCAGTTAATGCGCAGAACATCGTGGCGCCGAGGCTGTAGACATCCGAGGCCGGGGTCGGGGTGCGGCCCTGCAGCACCTCGGGTGCGGTGAACGCGGGCGATCCCGTGACGGCACCCGTACGGGTCTCGAAACCGCCTGCGATCCGTGCGATGCCGAAGTCGGTCAACTGCGGCTCACCGTATTCGGTGAGCAGGATGTTCGCGGGTTTCACATCGCGATGCAGCGTTCCCAGCCGGTGGGCTGTCTCCAGAGCGCCGGCCATCTTGACTCCGATGCGCAGCGTTTCCTCCCAGGTGAGCGGGCCGCCATCATGAATATGTGTGTCGAGGGAGTTGCGGGGGTGGTACTGCATCACGATGTAGGGCCGGCCCGATTTTGTGACACCAACCTGAAAGATGTTGACGATGTTCGGATGTCCGGAGAGTTTGCCCATTGCGCGCTGCTCCCGCAGAAACCGTTGGAGATTGTCCGGGTCGAGGTCGGTGGCGAGCACCTTGATCGCTACGGTGCGGTCGAGTGAGCGCTGTCGGCAGCGGTAGACCGTGCCGAAACCACCCCGTCCAATTTCTTGCGCATTGTCAAACCCGGCCGCGGCCAGCTCCGCGGCGATCACCGGGCTGAGGTCAGACCGGGTTGCCAGCGGATCGGATTCGGCCATCGATGACGTCGACCCCGGTAGTCAGTGCCCGCAACCGCGAACCCAATACATCACTCCTCGATTGATTGCAATGAGCATAGCGCCGATCACCGGCGTGATCAGCGCTTCGACGGCTCGAAGGAGCTCGCCGATCGCTTCCCGCTCGGTGCCAGGCTGCCAGCTACGGAGCCGGCTGACCGAGGGGCATCACTATCGGCTTGTGGGCAGTCGAGTTGCTTGCATTGCCTCCAGGCGGCCAGGAAGCACCTGTCGGAGGCCAGGTGGCGTCACCCGAGCCGTTTTGGCCCTCGCTTGCGGAGCCGGTCGTCGGCCACGGCGACGGAATGTAAGGCCCGAAGACATCCTGAGGCCATGGACCTGAGCCCTGGCGCGACGCTGAGCCGGAACTATGAGCGAGCCCAGGATGCGGAGCCGGTGAGGGAGCGCCAGCGGCTGCCTGTGCCGCACCCGCGCCGAAGGTAATCACGCTCGCACCCAACGCCCCGGCGACCAGCATTTGAGCCCCAGGCCTTTTCAGCTTCGCGACAAAACTCCGTGACCTGAATTGTGGCGCCCAGTTGTCCTGCCCGGCATCTGCTGTAATGGACATCTTCCCGTCGATGTAATCCAGGTGGTCGGTGGTCATGCGCGCAGGAGTTCCAGCGCGACGTCGAGGCCGCTGGGATGGATGGCGACGTCGGCGAGTTGCAGCCCCATCTGCACGCCGGCGAGGGTTCCCGCAAGGGTGAGGTCGTTGAAATGACCCAGGTGGCCGATGCGGAATACCTTGCCGGCGAACTTGCCCAGGCCGGCGCCGAGGGACATGTCGAAGCGGTCCAAGATGATCTCTCGGAGTTTGTCGGCGTCGTGTCCATCGCGCAGCAGCACCGCGGTCAGCGATGCGGAGTACTCGCGGTCGTCTTGGCAGACCAGGTCCAGTCCCCATGCGCGCACCGCCGCCCTGGTGGCCGCCGCGTGCAGCGCATGCCGGGCGAACACCTGAGGCAGGCCCTCCTCGTAAAGCATGGTCAGCGCTTCCCGCAGCCCATAGAGCAGGTTGGTGGGTGGGGTGTAGGGAAAGAAGCCGTCGCGGTTGGCCGCCAGAATCGGTTGCCAATCCCAGTACGACTTGGGTAGGCGCGCGCTGATCGAGGCGTCGAGCGCCTTTTCGCTGATCGCGTTGAAGCTCATTCCCGGGGGCAGCATCAGTCCCTTTTGAGATCCCGCAACCGTCACGTCGACGCCCCAGTCGTCGTGGCGATAGTCGATACAGCCAAGCGAGGAGATCGTGTCGACCAGCAGCAACGCACAATGGCCGACGCTGTCGATGGCTTTGCGGACTTCACCGATCCGACTGGTCACCGCGGTGGAGGTCTCGTTGTGCACCACACACACGGCGTTGATGGCCCCGGCGGTGTCGGCTGCCAGTTTCTCCGCAACGGCACCGGGGTCCACCCCGTGGTGCCAGTCGCCGGGAACGAAGTCGACGACGAGGCCGAGTTTCTCGGCCATCTCCCGCCACAGCGTGGCGAAATGCCCGGTCTCGAAAGCCAATACGGTATCGCCGGGGCTCAGTGTGTTGACCAGAGCGGCCTCCCAGGCTCCTGTCCCCGAGGCAGGGAAGATCACCACCGGCCCGATCGTGCGGAATACCGGGCCGAGCAGCTCGAGAACCTCACGCGCGAGGGCCTGGAACGCCGGCCCGCGATGGTCGATTGTCGGCGCGGAGATCGCCCGAAGAACTCGGTCGGGCACATTCGTGGGGCCGGGGATCTGGAGGAAATGACGACCGCTCTGGTAAGTCACGATGAAATTCCTTATCCGTCTGGGGTCGTCAGGTCGCCTCGCACCTTGCGGCGGCTTTGCGACCCGTCACGCCAGCTGGTGAGGGCGGACGCCGTTAGGGCTCTATACCAGGATGGGCTGTTTGCCAATCTGCGTCACCACCGTTGGCACCTAATCAATGCCCCCGCGAGCCGGAATGTTCGTCCTACCCGTCAGCATCTAACGCCACACCGCAGTCGTCCGCCGGTGGCCGATGTACGGTGGCCTTGCATGGCTGGTCACCCTCGACGAAAACCACTACGACGCGGCCGGTCTCGCTCCATCACGCCTCATCGACGCAGGGCAGTTACCGCTGCCACAGCCGGAATCTGTTCGTACCGCGCAGCATCCAGCGGCACGAGTGCGACTTGGCAAACACTGACAATGCCCTCTGCCCGATCGGTCAATGCCCGCAAGGTGTTTGCGACTCCGCTTTCCGGGCACCGGCACGGGTGCGCCAACACCGCGGCTCAACGTTGCTGGCGGCTGGCAGGTCAGCAGAGATTCCGGTTGGTCTGCGGCAGCAATTGCGGTCAGCAGCGACGACATACGTTCGCTGGAGGAAGATCGGCTCGAGAGCACGAGGTGCAGCAACTCGCGAGCTTCCCGCAGGCTGTCCGCGTGAGCCCGTTTCTCGTGTGGGCCGCGAGCCGGGGGAAGTGTCACTTACGTGGCTCCACCCCTTGCAATATGAGCCGCAACGCGCGCACGGCATCATGCAGGTCCGACTTCAGCCGATATTCGGGTACTTTGAGATCCTTGGCGATTTCCGCTGCCGTCCCGCGAAGGTAATACGCGCGATGGATCACCTTGCGGTGCGGCACAGACAATTGCCCCAAAGCGTGGATGATCTGTGTCCGATCGACCTGGCAGCCAACGTTCGTGCCCCATGGCCCACTCTGGCGCGGTAAGCCATCCTTCTGTAACGACACGGTGCGTAGCCACCTCAAGGAAATTGGACTCGCTGGAGAGGCGGCGCTGCGACTTGCGAGAGATGGGGTTATATCACCGACGCTAGAAAGGCGACGCGCCGCTGGCCACTCAGAGTCCGCTGGATGGACTTCTCTCGGGGACCGTCCAAGGCGGTGCGGGCGGTGCGCCAAGGAATCGCGCAATTCGAGCGGCGGTAATGCGCGTGGCGGCGAGCAATCCGGGAGGGGGACGGTTGTGGGCTACAAGCGTCGTGACCGCTGCGACCCCGCCGGTACTCAACGGAACCGGCACCGCCACACAGCTCAGATTCGTCAGCACTCCGCCGGCATCGATGATAGGGCCGGTGCCACCCGACTCGGCATGGATGCGCGCCTGAGCGGTTCCCGGCGGTACCTGCGCGCCGGGTTCCGGAACGAAGGCGAGCGGAACGCGAGGTTCCACCGTCTCCAAATAGATCGGATGATCGCCGATCATCGCCGTGAGGCTCACCGCGGCCCCGGTCGCAGCCGCGAGCTCGGCCATCGGCCGCCGCGCCGCGGCCCGCAGACGACGCTCAGGTGTGACACGTGCACCCAGATCCAGCAGGCTCGGCCCGAGCCGATAACGGGTGCCGTCCCGTCGCACGGCACCGACCGCGATCAGCTGCTGCAGCAGCCGGTGCACGGTTGGCCGCGGAATTCCGGTTGCCACCGCGAGGTCGAGAAGCCTCACTGGTTCCAACGTGCCGATCTGGTCCAACAGTTGGAACGCAACATCAATCACCCCGCGGCAGTCCCTGTTGACGCAGCTGCCCGCCGCATCGTCGTCCTGTTTGCCGCCCACGCCATTCAACTCCGGTCTCCTGCGCTCAACCCGTGCTCGCCAGAACGCGTGGGCCCGCGCCTCACGCAGGGTCTCGTGCTTGCGGCGGCTCTCCGACATCCGGCAGCCGCCACTCGGACCTACACAGCGTTGTGGCAATGCGTGTCGCACGCATCCCCGCCACCCGGGGACATGTCGGTCGTGGTAGCTGGAGTCCCGCATTGACGCTGGCAGGTGGGAGAGCCCCGGCTTTTCATCGTTAGTTTTTTCATTAGACTAAATGCCGCAGCTCGTCCAGGTGACGGGCCAGCGTGAATTCGAATTGGTGGATCGGGAGCTGGTCGCGCCGCGGCCCGGCCAGGTCCGGTTTCGGGCGCGGAGCTGCGGGGTCTGCCACAGCGACGTGGTGGGCGTGCAGGGCCTGCGCGAGGATCCCAGCCGGCCGATCGTGCCGGGCCATGAGGGCCCTCAAACGCCTGCGCAATGGCAGGCACTCATGCCGCCTACCGCTTCGGGCGTTTCGGACGCTTCGAGCCCCTGGCACCCTCGAGTGCCATCCGGGCGCAGTAATCGGCGATCTCGTCGACGCTCATCCTCGATCTGGCGCTGTACCACTCAGTGGTCCCGTTGCACATGCCCACGATCAGGAGTGCCTGGGTCATTGGAGGGACATCCACAAATGTGCCGTCCTGCTGCCCGGCCTTGATCAAGTCGGCGATGGCGTGAATATAGGCCGACATGTCCCGCCGCAGCATGTCGGCGCGATCGCTGGTGAGTTTGAACAGTTCGCTGAACTGTATGCGGAAGACGTCAACGTTCGTCAGCAGCTGACGGACATGGTTGCGAACGATCTCGGCAAGCTTTTCCGCGGCCGGTGTCTTCGCCTCCATGATCGGCTGCGCGGACGCCGCGATGGACTGGCCGGCACGGTCGATGAGCTCGTGGAGAATGTCGTCCTTCGAGGGAAAATAGTGGTAGACCGCCTGCCTGCGGAAACCCAGCTGTGTCGCCACGTCGCCAAGGTTCGTTTCACGAAAGCCCCTGTCAGCGAACAGCTTCTGAGCAGCCTGCAGTATCTGCTCGCGGCGGCCGGGCGCCTCGCCGTGCAGCGGCTTGGCCACCATGTCGTCAATAGGCTCGTCACGCGTTTTGCTGCGGCTCCCAGCAGCCATCGTCGCCCCTTTGCCTTTACCCTTGGGATTGGCATTCTACTTGCGAGCAGGCAAGAGGAGGCGGCGCGGCTGACCGCAGGAGGCTCTTCCGCGCCACGCTATCGCGTCGTCCTACTCGCTCGTTCGGTGTCCGACATGGAAGGAGGGCCCTGGCGAGCTCCGCGGAGATCGATCCGGAGTCGGGATGCCTGCGTCGACTGCCGCGCTGCTAACCGTCTTCGATATGCAGCTCGACGCCGGCGAGACACCTGTTGCCGTCTCTAGACTGAGGCGGCCTCAGGGGCCGAACGGCCCCGACCTGACCCGACTAAGAGGTTCTGGTGACCGGCACGTTACGTCCACGTTGGCTTACCGGCTACCCCCACCTCTCGCTACCCGTCAACTGGAAAGAAGCCGCGGAGCGACCGTTGAACCTCGCTTGCTCGCAAGCGCGCAGCTACGTTCGGGAAGGTCTGAAGCGCTTCGAGAACGCCGCAGTGATGCTGAGCGGCAAGTGGAGTCATTTGACCCAAGACCTCCACCGTCCTGCCGCCGCAGGATTGAGCCAGTTCACCCGCGCACTTCGGCCACTCGCGGTCGAGATCCGCGCTGTCAACAGAGAGGTAATCGGTCATGACAAGCTCAACCCCGCGCATCCCGGAGGCGTTGACCTCCCCGATCCTGAACCGCGGAACTGCGTTTGACGCCGGGCAGCGCCGCGCGCTGGGTCTGACCGGGCGGCTTCCCTCGGCCGTCCTGACGCTGGAGGATCAGGCGCAGCGTCTGTGGCAACAGCTGCAGAGCCTGCCCAGCGATCTTGCCCGTAACCTGCTTCTTGAGCAGGTGCATAACCGCAACGAGGTGCTGTATTTCAAGGTGCTCTCCGAGCACCTGCCCGACCTGTTGCCGGTTGTCTATGACCCGACGGTGGGGGCGGCGATCGAGCAGTATTCCGACGAGTACCGGGGTCAGCGCGGGGTGTACTTGTCGATCGACCGGCCCGACGAGATGGCCGAATCGTTCAACACGTTCGGTTTGGGCCCGGATGATGTCGACCTGATCGTGTGCAGCGACGCCGAAGAGATCCTGGGTATCGGTGACTGGGGTGTGGGCGGCATCCAGATCTCGATCGGCAAGCTGGCGATCTACACCGCCGGCGCGGGCGTCGACCCGTCGCGCACGATCGCGGTGTCGCTGGACGTGGGGACCGACAACGAGACCCTGCTCAATGATCCCTTCTACTTGGGTAATCGTTACGCCCGGCACCGCGGCGCGGACTACGACGCGTTCATCGGGTCCTACATCGACACCGCGCACGCGTTGTTCCCCAACGCGATGCTGCATTTCGAGGACTTCGGCCCCGAACACGCCCGCGCGATCCTGGCCAAGTATTCACCGGATTACTGCGTGTTCAACGACGACGTGCAGGGCACCGGCGCAGTCGTGATGGCCGCGGTGTATGCCGGGCTGAAGGTGACCGGCACGGCGATGAAAGATCAGACACTGGTGGTGTTCGGTTCGGGGACCGCCGGGGTCGGTATCGCGGATCAACTGCGCGACGCGATGATCGCCGACGGGGCCACCGCCGGGCAGGCGACCGCGCGGGTGTGGCTGGTCGACAAGCAGGGCCTGCTGTTCGACGACATGGATGACCTGCGCGATTTCCAGCAGCCGTACGCCAAGAACCGCACACAGCTCGGCGTTCCCGACAACGAGCGGGTCGGGCTGGTCGACACGATCAAGATGGCCTCCCCGACCATCCTGCTCGGCACCTCGACGGTGCACGGTGCGTTCACCCGCGACGTGATCGAGGCGATGGCCGCGTCCACCGCACGGCCGCTGATCTTCCCGATCTCCAACCCGACCGAGAAGATCGAGGCGATGCCGGCCGACGTGCTCGCGTGGTCGGACGGCAAGGCCCTTGTCGCGACCGGCATCCCGGTCGACCCCGTGCAGTTTAACGGCACCACCTACCAGATTGGACAGGCCAACAACTTCCTGGTGTTCCCGGGATTGGGTCTTGGGGTGATCGTCGCCGGCGCGCAGCGGGTGACCAGGCGGATGCTTGCGGATGCCGCCAAAGCCGTTGCCGCCGAGGCCGATCCAAGCGCACCCGGCGCCGCGTTATTGCCGAACGTGCGCAACCTGCGGGCACTGTCGGCGGTGGTGGCCGAGGCCGTCTACGCCGCCGCGGTCGCGGACGGCGTCGCGACCAGAAAGCCCGACAACGTGGTGCAGGCCATCGCCGACACCATGTGGCTGGCCGAGTACGACGCAGGACACCACAAATGACCACCGATACCGGTCCGGAAATCCGGCACATCCCCATCGGCATCAACGCCTCGGGCACCCGTCGGGAGACCGACTCGATGGGCGAGATCGACGTACCCGCGGACCGTTACTGGGGCGCCCAGACGCAGCGGTCGCTGATCCACTTCTCGATCGGTAATGACCACATGCCCAAGGAGGTCTATCACGCCTACGGCTACGTCAAGAAGGCCGCCGCCCGCGTGAACGCCCATGCGGGACGGCTGCCCCACTGGAAGGCCGACCTGATCTGCCAGGTGTGTGACGAGGTGATCGCCGGCGGCCTCGACGAGCAGTTCCCGCTGTACGTGTGGCAGACCGGCTCGGGCACCCAGTCCAACATGAACGTCAACGAGGTGATCAGCAACCGCTGCATTCAGCTTGTGGGTGGGGAACTCGCCTCAAAAGACCCGATCCACCCCAACGACGACGTCAACATGGGCCAGTCGTCCAACGACACCTTCCCGACTGCCATGCACATCGCGGCTGTGCTCGAGATTGCGACCCGGCTGTTGCCGCGGGTGCGCGCGCTGCACAGCGCGATCGCGGCGAAGGCCACACAGTGGAACGACGTCGTCAAGATCGGCCGCACCCATCTGGAAGACGCGGTGCCGCTGACGGTGGGTCAGGAGTGGTCGGGCTGGGCGGCCCAGCTCGACACCGCGGCCAACCGGGTGTCGGAGTCACAACGCGAGCTGTACCGCCTGGCCGCCGGCGGCACCGCCGTGGGCACCGGACTCAACGCACCACACAACTTCGGTCCCGACATCGCCACCGAGATCGCCCAGCTGACGGACAAGCCGTTCGTCACCTCCCCCAACAAGTTTGAGGCCCAGGGCGGCCTGGACGGGATCGTCGCCGCCGCGGCCACACTGCGCGGCCTGGCCGTCACGCTGATGAAGGTCGCCAACGATATCCGCTGGCTGGCCTCAGGACCTCGTACCGGCATCGGCGAGCTCAAGCTGCCGGCCAACGAGCCGGGCAGCTCCATCATGCCGGGCAAGGTCAACCCCACCCAGTGTGAGGCGATGGTGATGGTCTGCATCCAGGTCATCGGCGACGACACCGCGGTCGCGTTCGCCGGATCGCAGGGCAACTTCGAACTCAACGCGATGCGCCCGATCGTGATCAACAACTTCCTGCACTCGGCCCGGATTCTCGGTGACGCCGCCGAGAAGCTGCGCACCTACTGCATCGACGGAACCCAACTCAACAACGACCAGATCGACCAGTACGTGCACCGCTCACTTATGCTCGTCACCGCGCTCTCCCCGGTCATCGGCTACGACAAGGCCTCCGCCATCGCCCACGACGCCGACCGCACCGGACGCACCCTTCGCGAATCCGCCGTGGACTCCGGGGCGATCACCGCCGAGGACTTCGACCGCATCGTCGACCCCGCCACCATGGTCGGGCCCTTTTAGAGGCAAACGACATGTCTGCCGATAAGATCGATGTTCACGCGCACTACATTCCCGAGCCATACCTTGACGCGCTGGTCGCCGCCGGACAGGTCCATCCCGACGGCATCCCCGGGCTTCCTGAATGGAATGAGGCGATGGCTCTGGCCGCGATGGACGAACTGAACGTGCGCCTGGCCATCCTGTCGATCTCCTCGCCCGGGGTGCACTTTGGCGACGCTGCGGCGGCCGTCGCGCTCGCCCGCGCCGTCAACGAAGCCGGCGCTCAGATAAAGGGGGCGACACCAGGCAGATTCGGATTCTTCGCCGCGCTTCCGCTTCCCGAGATTGACCCGGCGGTAGCCGAAACCCGCTATGCCCTGGACACACTCGGTGCCGACGGCATCTCGTTGTTGACCAAACACCGCGGCGTGTACCTCGGAGACGAACGACTCGAACCCATTTACACCGAAGTGGCCGCCCGCAACGGTGTCGTGTTCGTCCACCCCACCAGCCCACCGCAGCCAACCGGCCCTCCCGGTTTCGCGGCGCCGATAATGGAGTTCATCTTCGAAACCACCCGCTCAATGACCGACCTCGTGCTGTCCGGGGTGCTGCGCCGACACCCAGAGCTACGGATCATTGTCCCTCACGCCGGCGCGGCGCTCCCGATACTGGCCGGGCGTGTCGACATGCTTGCCCCACTGGCCGGCGACAGGGCCGAGGTGCCCAGCCTGCGGAAGGCCTTGAGGATCCTGCATTACGACCTGGCCGGCGTCCCGGTGGAAGAACAGCTGGCCGCGCTGCTGGGCGTCGCCGACCCGACACGGCTGCACTACGGCAGCGATTTCCCGTTCACGCCTCTGCAAGGCTGCCAGTACCTTGCAAGACAACTGCAGACCTCACGATTTCTGGACGACACGGCGCTTGATGCCATCTTCCGGGACAATGCTTCGAAGCTGTTCCGAACTGCGGACGCACCAATACGGGCTGAATCATGACCACGACGAGTGACGTGATGTCGAGTCACCGCATTGACGTCCACACCCACGCGATGCCAGCGGATGCTGCCGCCGAGGTGGCGGCGCGGGGCTTCAAACCGACTGGCGGATACAAGATCTCGGTGCGCTGGACGCCGCAGGAGGCGTTGGCCTACATGGATCGGCAGGGCATCGCCGCCCAGGTGGTGTCGATGCCGGTGGCGTTCGCCGGGACCGACGATGACCCGGCTTTTGGAACGCGTGTATGCCGGATGATCAACGACGGCAACGCCGAGCTGATCGCGAAGTATCCTGGCCGGTTCGGCGCCTTCGCCAGCCTGCCCGCCGACGGTTCCGACCCGGCGTTGACCGAGCTGGCCTATGCGCTCGACGAGCTGGCCCTCGACGGTGTAGTGCTGACCTCCAACGTGCGGGGGCACTACTTTGGCGATCCGTTCCTCGACCCCGTGCTGGCCGAACTGGAGCGCCGCCAGGTGCCGGTGTTCGTGCACCCCGTGGACTCCCCGTGCATCGACGTGCTGGGATTCGGCCGTCCCAGCTCGATCGTGGAGTTTCCGTTCGACACCGCACGCAACATCACCAACGGGCTCTACACCGGGCTGTTCCAGCGACATCCGGATCTGCGGCTCATCCTGGCCCACTGCGGAGGCGCGCTCCCAACACTGGGCTGGCGGATCGGCGAACACACCGTGATGGGCCGCGGCCCGCACGACGCCGACATCGACCCCACCCATGTCGCGCACGTGCTGCGCGGGCTGTACTACGAGACCGCCCTGGCCGGCAGCCGCAACTCGCTGCTGCCGACGTTGGAGGTGACCACCGCCGAGCACATCCTGTTCGGCACCGACTGGCCGGCGGCCCCCGAACCGACCGTCGTGCGCAACATCGCCAATCTGACGAGCTTCGACGGCTTCACCGCCGAGCAGCTACTCGGTGTTGAGCGCAACAACGCCCTACGCCTGTTTCCGCGACTCGAGGTAGGGCCCGTGACGGTCCGCGGCGGCAGCTGATCCACGTGCCGCGATCCAGCGCCGCAAGCCGCCCGCCATGATCTCCTGGGCCTTACCTCACATGATTGGGAAGCGTAGGTTGCAGAAGGGGCCAATTTTGAGTCAGGGGCCGCCGGCTGAACCAGCTCGACTCTCCAAAGCGGGGTATCGCTGCAGGCGAAGCCCTCATCGGGCGTCGCGGGGAGTTGGCGACTGTCCAGGCTTTTGTTGACCGCGCCCGGAGCAGCGGAGAAGCCCTCCTGCTGTTCGGCGAACCCGGCGTCGGCAAGACAATGCTTCTCGATGCCGCCGCGGACATGGCCCGGTCGATGGGGACATGCGTGCTGGGTGTAAGCGGCGTCGAGTTCGAGGCCGGCATCAGCTTCTCGGCACTCAACCAGACCCTACTTCCACTGCTCGGCGATTTCGCGCACCTCACCGTCACACACCGGAATGCGCTCAACGTGGCGCTGGGCTTCGGCGATGGCCCGTCCCCGAACCGACTGGTCGTATCCAACGCCACCCTCGCCTTGCTACGCGAAGCCGCCGCCGCGCGCCCGATCCTCGTGGTCGTCGACGATCTGCCCTGGCTGGATCGCGCCAGCGCTCAAGTGTTGGGATTCGTCGCCCGCCGTCTCGTCGGCACGACAGTCGGCGTGCTGGGGGCGTCGCGGTCCGGTGAAGAAAGCTTCTTTGACCGAGCCGGGCTCCCGGAACTGGAACTGAAACCATTAGACGACGATTCGGCAAGCCGACTGGTTCGCGCACGGTTTCCCGCGCTCGGCCCTGCTATCCGCCAGCGCATCCTGTCCGAGGCGCAAGGCAACCCGCTTGCTCTACTGGAACTACCAGCGGCCTGGATCAGCGGCGGCGGCGAGAGTTCCGCGCTGCAGGCGCTGCCTCGAACGCTGCCGCTGAGCCGAAAACTGCAGGCGCTGTTCGCCTCCCGGATAGCCACGCTGCCCACCCGCACCCGCCAACTGCTTGTCCTCATGGCCTTGGACGGTACCGACGACGTCAGGGTCCTGACGGTTCTTGACGGGCCCACGCTTACCGATCTCGGTGCAGCCGAACGTGCGCGTCTGGCCTACCTCGACCGCCGCACCCATCGACTCGGATTCCGGCACCCGCTGATCCGCTCGGCGGTGGTCGAGCTCTCCACGGCAGATGAATGCCGCAACGCGAACCGCGCGCTAGCCGAGCTGTGGGCCGATCAACCTGAGCGTCGGGCCTGGCATCTCGCCGAGGCTACAGTAGCGCCCAACGAAGATGTCGCTACCCTCCTCGAACAGGTAGCGCAACATGTCCTTGCCCGCGGTGACGTGGTGGCCAGCGTCACCGCGCTGACGCGTGCGGCCGAATTGAGCCCACTCGCCGCGGAGCGCAACCGGCGGCTGGCCGCCGCCGCGTACATCGGCGCCGATGTCACCGGAGAGTTGCGCAACGCGGCCCGACTGCTCGACGAAGTGCGCCGCATCGACCCCGAACTCACCGGCTCGCTTCAGACGGCGGGCACCGCCGCAGCTGTGCTGCTCAACGCCGATGGGGACGTGGACACGGCTCACGCCCTTCTCGTGGGCGCAATCGAGAGCCACACCGAACGCGCCGACCCCGGGGACACAGAACTCAAAGATGCGCTGCACACCCTGTTGCTGGTGTGCTACTTCGGCGGGCGAGAAGAGCTGTGGGAGCCGTTCGACCGCACTATCACCCGGCTCGCCCCGAACATCCCTGCCGCTCTTTACCTGAGCAGTAGAACGATGGCCGACCCGATGCGGACCCCGGCCGCTGTCCTGGAGCAGCTGGCCAACGAAATCGAAGGACTCACCCACGAGCTCGACCCGACCCGGATAGTTCGGCTCGCGATGGCCTGCAATTTCGTTGATCGCGTACCGGCTTGCCGGGAGGCGTTGTGGCGGGTGGTGCGAGCCGGACGTGAGGACGGGGCAGTCGCATCCGGCATGGTCGCGTTGATTCTGCTCGGTATCGACGACTACTGGAGCGGCCAGTGGGACGAGGCGCGACAGTTATTAGACGAGGCCGGCCAGTTGTGCGAAGCCCACGGTTACCCGCTCTTGTCCATGGCTGCGCGCGCAATACAGGGATTGCTGGCGGCAGCGTGCGGCGACGACGACGCGGCACTTAGGGTGAGCGAACAGATCCTGCAGTGGGCTACGCCTCGTCGCGTCGGGGCCGTGCAGTGCTACGCCTGGCAGGTACAAGCGCTCGCCGCAATCGGGCGCGGCGACTTCGACGAGGCCTATCGGCACGCGTCGAAAATCAGTCCCGCCGGCACAATCCCCTCCCACCTCCACGGGGTTCAAGACGTCCTGCTCGATCTCGTCGAGGCGGCGGTGCACACCGGCCGCGCAGTCGAGGCCGCAGCCCATGTCGCCGCGATCCAGGAATCCGACGCCGCCGCACTATCCTCGCGCCTGGCACTGGCCGCCCACGGGTCGGCGGCGATCGCCGCCGCAACTGATGACCGCGCCATCGAGCTATTCGAGAAAGCGCTCGCCGTTCCCGGCGCCGATCGATGGTCGTTCGTCATGGCACGCGTCCACCTGGCCTATGGTGAGCGGCTGCGCCGGATCCCGAAAACGGCCGAGGCACGGGTGCAACTCGGCGCCGCCATCACGACCTTCGACCGCCTGGGCGCCCGGCCGTGGGCTCACCGCGCACGCAACGAGCTTCGCGCCACCGGCCAGACCAAACCGCGTGTCGACCGCTACGCGCGGGCGCCACTGACGCCCCAAGAGCGCGAAATCGCGTCCTTGGCCGCATCGGGGCTGACCAACAAGCAGATCGCCGAGCGACTGTTCCTCTCTCCACGCACCGTGGGTAGTCACCTGCACCGAGTCTTCCCGAAACTCGGCATCGCTACTCGTGCAGCGCTACGCGACGCCCTCTCCTCGGCGCCCCCGGCGCCAGCCGGCGAGCATGCCTGACGCGACGGAGGCAACGAAGTTTGCGTCTTTTGACCGAAGACCCGGGGGTTGCCGCTCAACAGAATCAAGCCACCGGCAGCGAATTCGACCAGGAGTGATCCATGACTGAGCAGCAGTACGGCGATTACCAGTTCGAGATCTATTTCGACGGCCTCGAAGGTCGATTGCCCAGATTCCCAGTCGATTTCGCTGCGCTGGAGCGCACCGCGGCCGAGGTGCTCCCGCCGTGGGTGTACTCCTACGTCGCCGGTGGCGCCGGTGACGAAACCACCCAGCGCGGCAACGTCGAAGCCTTCTCCCGCTACGGCATCGTGCCGCGGATGCTCGTCGGCGCAGTAGAAAGAGACCTGTCAGTGTCGCTGTTCGACATGCACTTGCCGACGCCGCTGTTCATGTGCCCGATAGGCGTCATCGGACTGTGCTCCCAAGATTTTCACGGCGACATCCAGACAGCCAAGGCCTCCGCGGTGACCGGTGTCCCGATGGTCGCATCCACACTCACCCAAGACCGCATGGAGGACGTGGTGCCCCACGCCGGGAACACCCCCGGGCTGTTCCAGCTCTACACGCCGAACGACAAAGAGCTGGCCGCCAGCTTCCTGCACCGCGCCGAACAGGCCGGCTACCTCGGTGTCGTAATCACCCTCGACACCTGGATCCTCGGGTGGCGGCCGCGCGATCTGAACACCGGCAACTTCCCTCAGCTGCGTGGGTACTGCCTGCAGAACTACTTCACCGACGACGTCTTCCTGCAGCGGCTGTCGAAGTCGCCGCAACAAGACCCAAAGGCAGCGACCCTCGAATGGGCGAAGGTATGGGGCAATTCGCTCCGCTGGGAGGACCTGACGTGGCTGCGCTCGCTGACGACGCTCCCGATTCTGCTCAAGGGCATCCAACACCCCGACGACGTCCGTCGAGCCAAGGATTACGGCGTCGACGGCATCTACTGCTCCAACCACGGCGGCCGGCAAGCCAACGGCGGGCTGCCCGCCCTCGATGCGCTTCCTGCCGTCGTAGAAGCCGCCGACGGAATGCCGGTGTTGTTCGACTCCGGTGTCCGCAGCGGCGCTGACGTCGCAAAGGCGCTCGCGTTCGGAGCCACCGCTGTCGGGATCGGGAGGCCGTACGCCTACGCGTTGGCCGCCGGCGGCAGCGACGCCGTCGTGTCCCAATTGCGCGCATTGCTCGCTGAACTGGATCTCCTGATGGCCATCGACGGATTCCCGACCCTCGACGCTCTTCGAGACGGCGACGCGATCCGGCGGGTCACTTAGCGGTCGGGCCCCGCTCGACCTGACCGATGAAGATGCCGCCATGGATGAAGCCCTCAACGTGCCGGGTATGGCGGAAATGATCGAGACCCGCGCGCGCGGCCAGTCGCACGGAGCTGGAGCGGTTCTTCGAACTCTCCTCCGACCTGGCGCACGGAGCCGATCCGGCAGACGTGTTTTGCTCCGTGGCAAGGGAGTTGGCGCGGTTCCTCGGCGTATACGTCTCGGCGCTGCTTCGCTACCAAGCAGACCAATCTGCCCTCCTGCTCGCGGCGCGCGACGAGGCAGGGGTGATCAACATGCCGGTCGGCGAAGAGTTTTCGCCCGAAGGGGACAACCTCGCAGCGATGGCGCGGTGCACCGGGCGCCCTGCCCGAATCGTGTACCAGGACGCTTCCGGTCCCACCGCCGCACGAATGCGCGGCTTAGGCATCCGCACGGCCGTTGGAGTGCCTATCCATGTCGCGGGACGCCTCTGGGGCGCCGCCATCGTCGGTTGGTCGCAGCCCGAGCTTCTGCGATCCGACACCGAAGCGCGCGTGGCGGACTTCGCCGACTTTGTCGCCACCGCAATTAGCAACGCCCAGACCCGCACGGAGCTCACCGCCGATGACGCCCGGCGCAGGTTGGAACGCGACCTGCACGACGGCGCCCAACAGCGGCTGATCTCTCTGGCACTGGAATTACGCGCCGCGCAGGAGGCCCTTGCCCGGCGATCCGCGCTCGGTCAGGAGCAGATTGCCGGGCTCGCCAGGGGTTTGGCCGATGCCTGAGAGGATCTACACGAGATTTCCCGGGGGATTCACCCGGCAATTCTGTCGAAGGAAGGGCTGGGTGCGGCTCTGAAGACACTCGCGCGCCGATCCACCGTCCCGGTCCAATTGACCGTCGCTGTCGACCGACGGGTGCCGCGAAGCACTGAGGAGAGGCGCTCGAGGGCCATATCGGTATCTCGAGTCAAGTCGGGCTCGGTACCTCACTGCTTGTCACGATCCCGCTCGCAGTGGAGTGACGTCTCGGCCTGACGGCGAGTCCCCCGAGTGCATTCCCTTCCGCTGTCACCGGGCTATCACCGCGCTCGCCAGCGCGTCGATACCGGCGAGCAGCGCCGCGAGTTCGGCGCTCAAACCGTACTGTCTCGCCAGAACACGCGGCGCCGTATAGCTGAGTTTTGTTTGACAGTCGTCCGCCCACACGAGGACCTTCAGCGGCAGATCCAGCGCGGCAAGTGGCGCCGCCGATATCACCCGTGCGGTCACTGCAGGGCTTCCCAAGATAACCAGTGTGGTGTCCCGCAGATGCATCCCGACGTCCGCGGCTTCGCCGCTGTGGTCGATCACCGCGAAGACTTTCAACTCCCGAGCCGCAGCCACCGCCAGCACGCGGGCGACCGTGTCGGCGACGGACCACGGACTCAACTTCGTGACCACATCGTGGTCGTTGTGTGGCTCAGAATCCTCTGCAGTCGTCACTAGCTCCTCGCTCCGTTCAGGGGAGAAGTTGATTGTCGCTGCCAACGGCGTGCGCTGTCTTACGTCAAATGACCAGGGCGACCTACGGATGTTCGTCGTGGCCAGATCGCCGCTTGCCAGCCGAAACAACAAGCATGCGGTCCACTTCGAGGTGATGTTTCGCCCTACCTCGACAGCAACGACCGTCGAGTGTCGCGAGTCATTAATTCGTCGGTAGTGTTTACCGATGCCGGCGATGGCGCGAAGTCGGCCAGGGATCGGATGGTCGACGGACGTTGAGATCGAACCATAGCCTCTGTACACGCTGTCAGCCCTTGAGCTGCCACGCGTTTGCGGAAATTGATATCACATACGCCATCATTTTCCCGATTCATCGCATGCCCGACGGGACCCCAGTCGCGACCACACCCTAGGCGCCGCCCACGCTCAAAGATCGAGTGCGAACTGATGACACAGGACACTAGAGCGCCCCGGGATGGGTGGTCGGACGGGTTCACAACCTTGATGCTCACCGCGAATCTGCGTGACCAGGTGGGCGACGATTCGGCAGCGCTTAGTCCAGATCTCCTCAGCCGCGTCGCCGCTTTAGGCCAGCTTGTGCAACGAGACCTCAAAGCTTCACGCGTTCTCGACGCCGGGTAAATACTCGGGTGCGGTACTCACCGGTGAACGTCTCGAGCAGCGCTGCTACGCTCAGCGGGCTGGTTACCGGCCCGAGGAGGTGAGTTTCATTTCTGATCGATCAGGCGTGGCGCTCCCTCGGCTCGTGGCCAATCCGGCTCCTCTGACATAGGGCCGACGGAGTGCCGATAGGCACCCGAAAGGCAACCACCTGTGCAGATCACCTCCAAAGCGACCCTAGATGGCGTTTCAGCAAGAGATTTCCGGGTCGGCGCCGTGCCCGGCGTCCTGTGGACCCCGACCGCGACCACCGAACCTCGCGCGTTGGTGCTCCTCGCCCATGGCGGAGGCCAACACAGCAAGAGCCCGGGCGTGGCCGCTCGGGCCCGGTTCTACGTCACAGAATGCGGCTATTCTGTCGCTGCCATCGACGCACCAGGACATGGCGACCGGCCACGGACAGAAGACGACGAGAAGTTTACCGCCAGGCTGAGAGCCCTCGTGGGAGACGGCGGCGACATCGGTCCCCTTATCGACGACAACAACCGGCGCCTGGCCGCGCAAGCCGTCCCGGAATGGCAAACCGCCGTCGCTGCCCTCCTGCGACGCGACGACATCGGTGCCACCAGCTCGATCGGGTTCTGGGGCGTCTCGCTCGGCACCGCCGTTGGGATGCCCCTGGTCGCCGGGGACCAGCGCATCGTCGCCGCGGTGTTCGGGCTGGCCGGCAATGCCGCCCTGGCACAGGACGCAGCCCGGGTGACCGTGCCCGTGCAATTTCTGATGCAGTGGGACGACGAATTCGTCGAACGCGAGACCGCTCTTGCGCTCTACGACGCTTTCGGATCCAACGAGAAAACCCTGCACGCGAACCCCGGTCGGCACACGAGCGTACCGGCCTTCGAAATGGACAGCTCTGCGAGGTTTTTCACCCGCCACCTGACTCCGCCCACCTAACCGCTCAAACTGTTCGCCCCGGTAGCTCCCCGACTCAGTTGAAGTCGGCGCGTATTACCGCGTATTACCTGGTGCCCGAGGCACTGACCCACGCCGCCAAGCATTCGCGCGCGCACTCACAGCGTCCGGACCGCACGGGAGGTGAAACAGACCCTAGTTCAGTTCGCGCCTCTCAATTCAGGCGCGAAGCCGCCGAACAAGGCCCAGAACAGTTTGACGCCCTTGCGTGTGGCACACCGTTATGCTGAGCGTGCGCGTCTCGTTGAAATCCGCCGAAGGTCGATGTGAGTTTTCCCTGGTGACGCAGAAGCGGTCACGGCAAGCCGGCTCGGCGTCGACGACGCCGCGCCGCTTTTTTCACGGGCCACACCTTCGATACCGGATACGTCCGCTCTCGGTGCAGGCACGCTTGCTGGGGCTGTTGATTCGCCCCACACCACCGTCTGCTGCGATGGGAATCCTGGTCGGGTCGTCGCTCATTGTGGTCGAGACCCTTATCGTGTGTCTGCTCAACGAAGCCACCGGGACGACCGGGCGATTCGGCACGCTGTATCTGCTCGGCATCCTGGCGCTCTCAACGGTGTGGGGATTCGGCGTGTCGGCGACGATGTCGGTCGGCAGCGCTATCGCCTTCGCCTACTTCCGTAATTGGCCGGCCGGTCATTTCGCGCCCTTTGCACCCCACAACGGAATGGTTATCGCCATCTTCTTGGTTCTCGCGTTGTTGGCCAATACCGTCGCCGGCCTGGCGCGGGTGGGAGAGCGGTTCTTCAATCTGTCTTCCGACCTGATGTGCATCTCCAGCGGCGAGTACGTCATCCGGGTTAATCCCGCCTGTGAGCGCACCCTCGGGTATTCGACCAAGGAGCTGCAGTCGCGCCCGTATCTCGATTTCGTCGTCCGGGAAGACCGTGAGCATGTGCGTGCGCAGCTAACCGCCAGCAGCACCGAGACAGTGCGAACCGAGGATCGGATGATCTGCAGCGATGGCACCCAGTGTTGGATCGAGTGGAACATCGTGCCGCGGCGCGGCATGTTTTACGCCGTCGGCCGCGACGTGACCCAGCGCCGGCGAGAACAAGACGAGTTACGTCAGGCGCAGCGCACGGTCGAGGCAAGCCGCGACAGGCTGCGTGCTCTCGCCGAGCAACAGACCGCACTAAGGCGAGTCGCCACACTGGTTGCACGCGGTGTCAACCCGTCGGAGGTGTTCGCCGCAGTGGCAGACGAAATTGCCCGATGCCTGGATGCCGCCAACGCGACCGTGAGCAGCTTCGACGATGACACGGTGACCATCGTCGCCGTGGCTGCACTCACGCCCGGGCTCAAACGCGCGCCGCTCGTCGGCGTACGCCGTAGCTTGGAAGGCGACAACATCGCAACGCGGGTGTTTCACACCGGCAGGCCCGCACGGCTGGACGGCTCGGAGTTTCAGAATGCTGCTGGCCGGATTGCCGCATGGCTACGGCAAACTGGCCTGCATTCGACGGTGGCAGTGCCGATCATTGTCGACGGGCGGGTGTGGGGGATGGCAGCGCTCGGTTCACTGCAGCCCGAGCCCATGCCGGCGGACACCGAGGCGCGCATGAGCGAGTTCGCCGACCTTGTCGCGACCGCGATCGCCAACGCTGCGACGCGTTCGGAGTTGATCGCCTCGCGCGCTCGCATCGTCGCCGCCGCCGACGAGGGCCGCCGCCGTCTGGAACGCGACCTTCACGACGGCGCCCAGCAGCGGCTGGTCTCGCTGGGGCTGCAGGCACGACTGGCAGAGGGCTCGGTGCCATCCGACATGCCGTGGCTCAAAGCACAGCTAGATGACATCGCGTCGGCATTAACCGGCGTGTCGAGAGATCTGCAGGAGATCTCCCGCGGCATTCACCCCGCGATCCTGTCCAAGGGAGGGATCGGTCCCGCACTCAAGGCGCTGGCCCGCCGCTCGGCCGTGCCGGTCACCCTCGACCTCGCGATTGACCAACGCCTACCCGATCCAGTCGAAGTAGGTGCGTATTACCTCGTGTCCGAGGCTCTGACCAACGCCGCCAAGCATTCTCGCGCGACCCAGGTCGACGTGTGCGGACAAACCAAGGATCACACGCTCTTGCTGTCGATTCACGACGACGGAATCGGCGGCGCCGACGTGGGCAAAGGCTCAGGGCTGCTGGGCCTCAGAGACCGGGTCGAGGCCCTCGGCGGACGCATGCGGATCAAGAGCCCAACCGGAAGCGGGACGTCGCTGGAGTTCACAATCCCAATCGGCAGACAGTGAACACCGCGCACGACGCCGGCCATACTTCCTTGATATTCGTATCGCTGCCGTAACGTCAACGTCGACCGCTCCCCCCGTCGGCTGATTGCGAAGACATGGCTCCTACTCAAGGGAAGAGCCACGGCCGAAGCTCGTCAACTCACCAACCCTGGTTGCTGTCCTCGCTCGAGTCGCCAGGCCAAGTGCTCGGTAATCTCGGCCCGAACTGGTTCGCATCAGTCATGGGGACCGGCATCGTGGCCACCGCGGCGGCGACGCTGCCCGCGCGGGTTCCCGGGTTGCATATGTTCGCACGCGTGGTGTGGGTTTTCGCTGCGCTGCTGCTCGCTGTCCTCATCGTTGCCACGGCAGCGCATTGGGTACGGCATCCGACGGTGGCTCGTAGTCATGCTCAGAACCCGCAAATGGCCCACTTCTACGGGGCAGCGCCGATGGCGCTACTGACGGTCGGAGCGGGGGCGGTTCTCGTCGGCAAAGACCTCATCGGAGAACGAGTGGCGGTCGACCTTGACTGGGTGCTGTGGAGCGCAGGAACAGTCGGCGGGCTGGCAATATTCGCGGTCCTGTTCGGAGTGCCGACCTGGGGCTTCGCGGTCTTGTGGATTGCGTTGGCCACCGCCCTCACGGCGCGAACCCTCAGGCGCGGAATGCCATTCGCCCTGACGTGGTGGAGTTTGACCTTCCCCGTCGGAACCTTCGTCACCGGCACTACCCAGTTGGCGGTCCATACCGGACTACCGGCGTTCCGGGTCGCCGCTCTTGCCGCCTACGTCGGGTTGTTGGGCACGTGGATCTTGGTGGCCGTTCGCACCACGCGTGGCGGATTGAGGGGCAACCTGTTCCTGCCGCCGCCCAGCACAGGGCCGATCAAGGCGCAGAAGGATTCTCTCTTCATGTGATCGGCCTTCAGGCCGCCTCGGGTGGTTCGCGGCACTTTGCGGCTGACAAGGTGTGCGCACAGTAGCGCCGACGCGGTAGGCCGTTGTCAATCACTTGCTCCGAAGAAGATGTTCACGAGCAGTGAGGTTCCCCTTGCGTGACTCGAGAACGTCATCTGACCGCCGAGCGCATCGACGCTGCGTGATCAGATCCAAGGCCGCCGACATAGTCCGGCGTCGAATCGCCTTCATTTCGACGAATCGGAAATCATCCGTGCGCCCGGCGGGTCCGGCGCAGCCCAGCGCAGCGACGCCGACCCCAGTGGGTCAGCGGCTCCTCCTGGTCGTTGCGATACAGGTGTCGCGGCGGTGTCACGAAAGTCGCATAGGGCCGGCAGCGCAGCAGCACCCGGCCTTCCTGCTCTGCGACCGCTCCGATGGCGGTGTGCAGCTCTGGTGCCAGTGGTTCACCCGGGCCCGATCACGTGCCTCGGGCCAGACGATCACCGGCGAGCCGCAGCTGCCGATCCCGAGCTGCTGAGCACCGTCGGCCGGCCCGTTCCCGGGCTAAAGTTGCGCATCGACCAACCGGACAGCAGGGGAGTCGGCGAAGTGCACGCAGCCGCTGCCCACCTTTCGTCCCAAGCCGGCGACGGCTGGCTGCCCACCGGCGATTTGGGCACTTTCGACTCCAACGGGTACCTGCACTTGTCCGGCCGCCGCCCTACGACATGGTGGTCCGCGGCGGGGAGAACGTCTACCCGCTGGAAGTCGAGTATGTGCTCACCACGCACCTTGGTGTGGCCGCTGCGGGCTTGGTCGGCGTTCCTGATCCCCGGCTCGGTGAAACCCTCGCCGCATTCATCGTGGCCACCGATACGAGACATCCGCCAAGAGCCAAAGAGTTGCGCTCGTTCACCCGCGCCCGCCTCGCCGGCTACAAGGTGCCGACCTACTGGTATGACCTTGCGGCCCTGCCCTTGAACAGTGCCGGCAAGGTCATCCGCGCGTCGCTGCTGAAATCACACCTCGATCGCCAAACGACACAATTAGCCGCGACCGACGTTTGACCGATGCTCTCGATCACCGTCGCGATCCCGGCGCAATTGCCGCGCCAGGTTCCCGAGCGCGTCCAAGGCCACGGCCAGTGCATGTTCGACTTCACGTGCGTGCGAGCGGAATTCACCGCCGGGATCGTCACGCGCCGCCAAACCCGGTACCACGAAGTGGCGAAATCGGCGGAGGACCGCGTCTTCAGATCGGTCCAATTCCTCCGATGCCAAATAAGTCTGCTCGACCAGAAAGTCGACAAGCTCGGCCATCTGCAGGTCGGTGCGTACTTCGCCGTGTCGTTGGCCGTCTACCAGAACGGGACCGATGATGCCGGCAGCAACGTCATGAACGCGCGGATCGTGCACCGAAGCGGCGTGACGCGCGATCAATGCCGCGATCGCCGGATCGGTGGGCAGTTCCCTGGCTGTATAAACCAACGCTGCTTCCAACTTGGAGAACACTCCGGTCCGCTCTGCCATCAGCGCCTCCACCAGGGCGACATGGTGCCGAGCGCGAAGCAGCGCGACCTGAACCAAAACTTCGGAGATGCTTCCGAGCTGTCGGAATGCCGTGGCCCGCGAAACTCCGGCGCGCTTGGCAATCACGTCCATCTGCACCGCGCCGATCCCGTTGGCGGCGATCTCGGCGTCAGCGGCCCCGATCAGGCGCCCCCGGACGCTGCTATCTGTATGTGAGGCCTTGGCCAAGATCGTCATCAGCTCGAGGGCTCCTAGGTGACCGCGCCGGCGATCTTCAATTCGATGAGTTCGTCGTCACTGAGGCCCAGTTCGCGCAGGATGTCGTCGGTGTGCTCTGCGAACTGCGGCGCCCGGGTCAGCGTGAGGTCCTCGGCGTCGAACTTCACCGGATTGGCCACCAACTTCTGCGTCGCGCCGTCCGCGTCCACAACGTCGACGATCCGACCGTTGGCCGTCAACGATTCGTCGTTGGCAAGGTCCCATGCGTCCTGTACCGGCGCCCACTGACCGTTGGACTGGTTCAGAAGCCGCTGGCATTCCGCCAAGGTGCGCGAGCCGATGGCCCTGCTGACGATGTCCACCGCGGCATCGGCGTGCTCCGCCAGCGAGTCGAGCGAGGCGAATCTCTCGTCGACGGCGGCCTCGTCGAGTCCGAACAACCGGCAGAACTCCGGCCAGTAACGCGTGGGCTGCAGCATCGACAACTGAATGAACCGGCCGTCCGCGGATCGGTATGCCCCAGTCAGCGGATTACCGGGCGCCTGCGTGCGACGGTCGACCTTGGGCAGCGGGCCGCCGTAGAGCATCGCCAAATTGACGCTGAATTGAGTGGTCCAGGCTCCTACCGCCAACAGCGACACGTCGATAACCGAGGACTCCCCCGTCGCCCGCCTGCCGTACAGCGCAGCCGCGACGGCGCCCGCGATCGTGATGCCGCCGATGTTGTCGCCGTAGGCCCCCGCGGGCATGTACGCGGGTACTTCGGCGTCAGCGGGTGTAACCCCGTGGCGCTGCCACCACGCGCCCAGAAGGCGGTGGCGTCGTAGGCACCGGCGTCGCGGTCGGGTCCTTGAGTGCCGAAGCCGCTTCCGGCGACATAGATGATGTCGGGATTGATTCGCCGGACATTGTCGACGTCGATCTTGAGTTTGGCGCGTGCGCCGGGCAGATAGTTCGTCAGGAAGACGTCGCTACGCCTGATGAGTTCCTCCAGCACCGTCCTCGCTTCGGAGGCAGTCAGCGATAACCCGATGCTGCGCTTGCCGCGGTTAGGTCCCTCCATGATCGGCGAGAAGGACGATCCCGGTTTGCCTGCGGAGCGGCCCAAAACGGAGACCAGCCCGCGCTGGGCGTCGCCGGTGACCGGGTTCTCGATCTTGATGACGTCGGCTCCCCAGTCTGCGAGCACGGCGCCCGCCGACGGCACGAACGTGAACTGGGCGACTTCGAGGACACGGACGCCCGACATGGGTTTGTGCATGAGACCCCCTCGGAATTGCTGTGGGCGGCGCACCGTGCATATGTCGCGAACCGTGCCCAGATGCGATTATAATCGCGCACCGACTCACATATGCGACTGATTGCGGCGACAGTATCAGCGCACTGCGCGCTTGTCGAGATGCCGACGCGGCATCGACGTCATCACTCAGGCGCTGATGCCGGCGGTGAGAATAGCGGCCAGCTCGCCATACGCGCGGGCATCATCAAGACCGGTGTTGACCCGCACGCCACCTTGTTGGATCCGGACCATCATCGTGCTCGCGAGATCGGCAGCGAAAGCGGCGTGCACATCGCGAAACTCCCCCGCCGCCACACCGTCGGAAATGAGCTGCCGTACGCGATCGGCGGCGATACGGGTGTTGGTTTCATACACGGCACGAGCCGGCGGAAACGCGTCCAGGTCGGCCATGAACCGGTCCGATGCCGCAGATAGCGCGGCATCCACCGCCAATAAGTACGCGATGATCCGCGCACGCGCGCCGGAGACTGCTGCCACGCGCTTTTCGACGTCCTCGGCCGCCCGTCGGAAGAAATGCACAGCGGCAGCCGTCACCAACTGCTCCTTGCTGGCGGCCAGCGCGTAGAGCGTGGACTTCGAGCACCGCAGGCGCGACGCAAAGTCGTCGAGGGTCAGCCGGGCGAATCCTTCGACGAGAAAGAGGTCGACCAGCGCGTCGAAGAGCTCCGCGCGACGTCGGGTTCTCAACTCAGGGGTCGGGGGCTGGGGCACCGCCTGATAGTACTGCGAAGTGCGCTGTAGTACTGTCAGTAGCAGTACTCGAAGACGTAAACACAGTACTGTCAACCGTTTCTTCGCTGGGAGAACCGTGCCCGTAGATCGTTTGCTACCCACTGAGGAAGCCCGCGACCTGATACAGCTCAGCCGTGACGTTGCCGACAAAGTCCTCAACCCGATCGTGGACATTCACGAAAGATCCGGCACCTACCCCGAGGGTGTGTTCGCGACGCTCGGTGAGGCCGGCCTGCTGAGCCTCCCGTACCCGGAGGACTGGGGCGGCGGCGGCCAACCCTACGAGGTGTATCTGCAGGCGCTGGAAGAGATCGCCGCGCGGTGGGCTGCCGTGGCTGTGGCAGTCAGCGTCCACGTTCTCTCCTGCCACCCGTTGATGAACTTCGGCACAGATGAGCAGAAGCACAAGTGGCTGCCGACGATGCTCGGCGGCCAGACGATCGGCGCCTACAGCCTGTCTGAACCACAGGCGGGCTCCGACGCCGCCGCAATCGTATGTAAGGCAACCCCTATCGAGGGCGGCTACCTCGCCAACGGCGAGAAGGCCTGGATTACCCACGGCGGCATCGCTGACTTCTACAATCTGTTCGCCCGCACCGGCGACGGGTCCCGCGGCGTCTCGTGCTTCCTGGTTCCTGATGGCACCGCCGGTGTGACATTCGGCAAGCCCGAGGACAAGATGGGCCTGCACGGGGTGCCCACCACATGCGCACACTACGACGACGCCTTCGTCCCCGCCGAACGACGGATCGGTGCAGAAGGGGACGGCTTGCAGATAGCGTTCAGCGCATTGGACTCCGGCCGTCTGGGCATCGCGGCAGTGGCCGTCGGCCTGGCACAGGCCGCACTCGACGAAGCGGTTGACTACGCGCAGCAACGCACCACCTTTGGCAGGAAGATCATCGACCATCAAGGGCTAGGTTTCGTCCTCGCCGATATGGCTGCCGCTGTGCAATCTTCGCGTGCGACCTACCTCGACGCGGCCCGTCGCCGCGATGCCGGGCTGCCCTACTCCCGCAACGCCTCCATCGCCAAGCTCGTCGCCACCGATGCCGCGATGAAAGTGACGACGGATGCCGTGCAGGTGTTCGGCGGCTACGGGTACACCCGGGATTACCGCGTCGAGCGATACATGCGGGAAGCGAAGATCACGCAGATCTTCGAGGGCACCAACCAGATCCAGCGCCTGGTCATCAGCCGCTCCCTTACCCAATGATGGGATCGACTGGTCGGGGAAGGTCCATTGAGGAGGTTGACGCGCATGACGACTGAAAGTCCGGCCGCCGGTTCGACGTATCACCGGCCGCAGACGCGATTGGCGCCGAGCCCCACTGCCGAGTCGAAAGCGTTCTGGACCGGCGGCCAGCGTGGGGAACTGCTGATTAACCGCTGCCACCATTGCGGGCACTTCTTCCATCCGCCCGAACCGGCGTGCTGGCGCTGCCGCAGCACCGAGGTCGCGCCCGAACCGGTTTCCGGCCGGGCCACCGTCGCAGCTTTCACCGTGAACCGCCAACCGTGGATTGGCGGTCTCGAGCCGCCGTACATCGTTGCGATGGTGGAACTCACCGATGAGCCCGATGTCCGCCTCATCACCAATGTGGTTGACGTTTCGGTTGAAGACATGCATGTCGGCTTGGAGGTTGACGTGTTCTTCGAGGACTGGACGGCGCCGTCGGGCGACGAGAACAGCCGGGTGTGGCTGCCGCTGTTTCGCCCATTGTCTGGGTAATCGGGCGGATTGCGCGGTTCGCCGATGCTAATGTGACAGTCGACTGTCACATAAGTTTTTTGGCGTGAAGGATGTGCGATGACCAGCCAAGCCCTGCCGTTGATTCTGCGCTCCCCGCAGGACGTAACGCCTGACGTGTTGACGGCGCTGCTGCGCCGCCTCCATCCCGAAGTGACGGTCACCGACGTCACCGTGCTGCGTACCTGGCAGGGCACCACGTCGCATCTGCACCTCGACGTCGACTACGCCGATCCCGACACGCCGCTGCCGGGGCGCCTTTTCGTGAAGACGCAATTGAGCACGGTGCACGACCTGCCGGAGGCCGTCGACGTGTCGCTCTCTGAAGGCGGCGGCGGAACGGTGCTGCTCGACGACGAGACGAGGTTCTACCGGGACCTGCGCGCGGATCTGGACGTCGACACCATGACGACGTACTTCGCCGAGCATCTCGACGGTCCGTCGCAGTTTCTCATCATTGGCGAGGACATCACATTGCGCGGCGCAGAGGTTCCTGATGCGGTGGCGGGTCTTCTCGTCGAGCAGGTCGATGAGCTGCTATACACCTTGAGTCAGGTGCACGCGCCGTTCTGGGGCAGCCCGCGGCTGACGGAGGGCGGCGATCTGTCGTGGCTGCAGCATCCCGTCACAGGCGGATTTGCAGGCTTCCTGCGCGCCAACGGCTTTACGATCATCCGCGCGTTCCTGGACATCCCGTACAAGAAGGAGCTTCTCGACGCCGCGGGTACCGATATGGATGGGATGGAAGCAGCATTCTGGAGGCTCCAGGAGAACGTCGCCCGCGACCCCATCACGCTGCTGCACGGCGATCCACACCCCCACAACACCTACATGCTGCCCGATGCCCGGATGGGTGTCCTTGACTGGCAACTGGTTCGGCGTGGTTCCTGGTCGCACGACGTCGGGTACGCGTTGATCGGCGCGCTGCCGCCGCACGAACGCCGGACCCACGAACGGGAACTCCTGGACAACTACCGGGGTCGACTGCTCGACGCCGGTGTGGCGTCAGTGCCCGACCGGGTCGACATGTGGACCGCGTACCGGCAGAGCCCGGCATGGGGCTTCTGCATGTGGGCGATTACGCCCGACCAGATGTACTCAGTGGAGGTCGTCAGCGCGGTGCTCGGCCGGTTCGCCGAGGCCTACTCGGACCTCGGCACCGGCGCACTGCTGACCTGATCCGGCCGGCTCAGGTCATATTCATACCTGCGTCGAGCATCAGCGTGGTGCCGGTGTAGTACCGGCCGCTGTCCGACACCAGGAACAACACCGTCTCCGAGACGTCGGCGGGTTCGATCACCGCGACGGGCAGCGCATTGGTCATCGCCTTCGCGAGATGCTCATGCTGGGCGATCACCTCGAACAGTGCCGGGTTCTCCATAATCATCGAGGTGTTGACACCGGTCGGCGCGATGGCCATCACCCGGATGTTCTTCGAGGCAAGGCGCTGCGCGTAGGCGCGCACAAGGCCGGTGACACCAATCTTCGCCGCTGCGTACGCGTCAGCACCGCCGCTGCCGTCGGTCAGGGCCTTCAAACCCGCCATCGAGCTGGTGGCGACGATGGCGCCGCCGCGGTCGGACTCCATCATGTGGGCGCTGGCGACCTGCAAGGTGTTCCAGACGCCGGTCAGCATCACGCCGATACCGAGCTCCCACGCCGCCTCGGGGTCGGGCTCGTCGACGCGGTTGAGCAGGATGCCCGCATTGGCCACGACGGTGTCGATGTGGCCGAACTCCGCGACACCGTCGTCGAACGCGGCCTGCAGTGCTTTGCGGTCGCGGACGTCGGCTTGACGCGCGATCATCCCGCGACCGGTCTTCTCCACGAGGTTTTTTGTCTCCTCGAGATCCTCTGGGGTCGCCATCGCATACAGCACACCGTCGAGTTGCCGGCAGATGTCGACACCGACGATGTCAGCGCCCTCCTCGGCCAGCCGAACGGCGTGGGACCGTCCCTGTCCCTTACCCGCACCCGTGATGAAGGCGACGCGCCCGTCCATTCTCCCCATTGCTATCTCCTCAATCGGTTTCCGTGATAAGGAATTCGGGAATGCAAAATCCACTGTCTCCCAGTTCGGCGATGCGGGCTTGCACCTGCTGGCCGACCCGGACATCCGCCGGATCGGCGTCGACAACCGCGTTGATCCGCAGACCCGGCTGCTCGGCCAGCTCGATGAGTCCGACGACGTAGGGCGGCGTCCTACCGGGTACCAACGCCTGCCGCACAACGATATAGCTGTAAATCGAGCCCTTGCCGCTGACTTCCTCGAAATGGACGGGACCGCCGGTGAACCGGCTGCGTTCCAGCGGCGGGTGTATCCACGTGCCGGTGTCGTCGCAGCGGCACAGCATCAGCTTGCCGTTCTTCAGCGCCTCCCAGTACGGCGCCGAGTCCGGATCGGGTACCGGAACCGGTGCCGGAGGTGCTGAATGTCGCCGGCCCTGCGGTGCCGGTGATGGATCGGTCACGGATGCTCCCTGCTGTAGACGTTTGCGCCGCCGAACGGTCCGCCGCCGGCGGTGACCAGCGCGAGGTGCGCGTTGTCCACCTGGCGCGCCCCTGCGGCGTGGCGCAGCTGCAGCGCCGCCTCGTAATGGTGATTCAATCCGTGAATGTACCCTTCCGAAAGCAGGCCACCGTGCGGGTTGATTACCACGTCGCCACCGTAAGTGGCCCTCCCGGTTGAAAAGAACTTCCCCACTTCGCCTTTCTCGCAGAAGCCGAAGCCTTCCATCGTCGCCATCACGGTATAGGTGAAGCAGTCGTACATACAGGCCACATCCATGTCGGTCGGGCTCAGGCCGGTCTTTTGCCAGATCTTGGGACCGGCAGAGCGCGAATACATCTCGGTGGGATCATCCCACTCGGTCCAACCTGCACCGCCCTGGGAATTGGACGAGCCCACCAGCCACACGGGCGGCTGGTTGGCGTTGCGGGCGATCTCCTCGCCGGTGATCAGGATCGCCACCGCGCCGTCCACCTCCGACGTGCAGTCCAGCACGCGGAATGGCTCGTTGATCCAGCGTGCTGCCAGGTAGTCGTCCATGGTCAGCGGTTCACGACGCAGCGCATGCTCGTTCGGCCCGGCGTGGGCTCGCTGGGTGATCGCTATCTGGCCGAGGTCCTCACACGTCGAGCCGTACTCGTGCTGGTGACGGCGGGCCCACATGGCGAACCACTGGGGGGGCACCATGAAGCCTGACGCGGTGTCGAACTGGTCGTGGTGCGGCACGCGCATCGGCCCCTCGATGTGCCCGAATCGGTATCCGGAGCGGCCGTTGAGTGAGCGGTACACCAGGACCGCTTTACAGATGCCGGCCTCGATGACCGCTGCAGCCGTGGCGATCTGGTCGGCGACGAGGTTCCCGCCGCCGATCATGGCGTTGGCCCATGCCAATTCGTCGATCCCCAACGCCCAGCCGATGAAGATCGGCTGCTCGGAATCATTCGCCATGTAGGTGCAGATACCGTCGATGTCGGCCGTCGTCAGCCCGGCATCGGCGATCGCGTCACGGCACGCCGCCACGGCCATGCCCCTGGTGGTGCGGCCCGAGTTCCGCGAATACGTGCTGCGCCCGACTCCGGCGATGGCACAAGTCATGTCGTTCTCCGATCTACTTCGGTGCCGGATCGCGCGGCAGGCCGAGGATGCGTTCGGCGATGAGATTTCTGACGATTTCCGACGTGCCGCCCGCGATCGTCAGGCAGCGGCTGAACAGGTAGTCGTGCACGACCTCGGCCTCACGGCCGGTGAGGACGGCTACCCCGCCGATACGCATTGCCAGCTCCGCGACACGTTGAGCGTGTTCCGCCCCGAAAAGTTTGGCGATGTTGCCCTCTATCCCCGGGCCGGTATCGAAGACGGCCCTGGCCGCCCGCCGAAGGTTCAGTGCCGCAAGGGCATAGGCCTCGACCAGTAGCGCACCGACATCGCGCGCCAAGCCGCCGTCGGCCGGCCGATAACGCAGCAACAGGTCGATGAGCGCGCCGGCGCCCATCGTCACCGAGCCGCCTGCAATGGAGACCCGTTCGTTGCCGAACGTCGCCATCGCCACCGTCCAGCCGGCGTTCACGGCGCCGACCACGTCGTGGTCCGGCACGAAAACCTCGTTGAAGAAAACCTCGTTGAACAGCGTCTCGCCGGTGATCTCCTTGAGCGGGCGGATATCGACACCGGGGTCCGCGAGGTCGATAATCATCGCGGTAATGCCCTTGTGCTTCGGCGCGTCCGCATCGGTTCGCACCGTGGCCAGACCGCGTTGACAGTTCATCGCGTCGCTTGTCCACACCTTCTGGCCGGTCACCAACCAGCCGTCGTCGACTCGCTTCGCCCTGGTGGCCACCGCCGCCGCGTCCGAGCCGGCGCCCGGCTCGCTGAACAGCTGACACCAGCGCAGTTCACCTTCCAGGCTGGGCCAGATCAAACGCTCGATCTGTTCGGTGCTTCCGTGCTGGAGCAGGGTCGGCACCACCCACTCACCCAGTCCGAGACTCGGCTTGTCGAGACCGTCGAGAACCTCCTCGATGATCAGTTGCTCTACGGAGTCGGCGCCCCGGCCGAACGGCCTCGGCCAGTGCGGCTGAAGGTAACCGCTGCGCGCCCACAGCGCCGGGCGCTCTGCCGTCCCGGTCCGCTCAAGTCCGGCGCGGAACTCCTGCGCGGCCTGCCGGTACTGCTCGGCTTCGGGTGGCAGCTCGACCGAGTGACCTCGCCGCAGTCCGCTGCTCTGCAGCCCGAAAACCTTGTCACGCAATGCGTCCGGACCGCCCATGAAGGCCAGCAACACCGTCGCCCGCCTGACGTATAGGTGGGCGTCGTGTTCCCAGGTGTAGCCGATGCCGCCGTGGACCTGGACATTCTGCAGCGCCGCCCGCTGATAGGCGGGCAGCACGTGCGCGGCGGCCATCGTGACCGCCAGCTCGGCCTCCGGGCCGCGGGCCCGCGCGGCATCCCAGGTGACCGCCACCGCCAGTTCCGTGTCGACAAGCATGTTCCCGCAGTGATGCTTGACGGCCTGAAACGATCCGATCGGGCGGCCGAACTGCTCTCGCGTGGCGGCGTAGGCCGTTGCCATCTCGGTGCACGCGGCCAGCCCACCGACCGCCTCGGCGGCGCCCAGCAGCGCTATGGTCCGGGCAGCGCACGAGGCCGCGCCTTCGAACAACTCGGCGACCGGGGCGGAGGACAGGCTCAGCACCGTGATCGGGCGCAGCAGCCGGTCCACCGAGTCGATGTCACGGGTGGATACCGCGTCGCCGGCTTCGATGAGCACCAGGTCATCACCCACCCGAAGCAGAAACACGTCGGTGCCCGGCTCCCCCAGCGCCGCCGCGGCTTCGGCGGATATCGCCGAATCCGTTTGTTTCACAACGCTTGTCGTGGGGGCCGTTACGATGCCTGCTACCAGGTCGCCCGACACCAAGCGCGGCAGCCACCGCCGGCGCTGCTCGTCGGTGCCGACCTCAGCGATCACCGACGAGGCGGCCACCGTCGGAAGGAACGGCCCGCCAATCGCCGCGCGGCCCAGTTGCTCAAGGACGATGGTCAACTCGGGCAGCCCGTAGCCCTGGCCCCCGAACTCCTCGTCGATGTGCAGGCCCAGCCAGCCGGTGGACACGATCTCTTTCCAGAGGCCGTCGTCGGACCACCAACGCCGGCCCGTCTCCCGGTCGAGCAGGACGCGGCGGGCACCAGTGGTTCCCGCTCGGCCGGACACCATCGACCTGGCGACATCGGCGAGTGCGCGGTGCTCCTCCGTTATCGCCAATGGCATTGGCAGCGCTCCGTTCTCGTCACCAGGGGTTGCCGAACCGCTCGCGGAACGTCACCGACGTGGCGGGCCGACGGCGGGGCGGGGACAATTTCCTCGCCGGCACGCCGAGGTAGACAGCCGCCATCGGCAACAACGTGTCGGGAAGTTTGAGAAGTTGGCGGACGCGCTCGACTCCGAACGTGGTCAGTCCTGTCGTCAGGCAGGAGCCGTAGCCCATGTCAGCCGCGGCGAGAAGCAGATTCTGCACAGCAGGGTAGATGGATGACGGCGCGTAGATCTCCGCGACGCGTTCCGTGTCAGCGCATATCGCGATGACGACAGGTGCGGCCGCGAATCCCCCTCGGTTGAAGCCGTATTCGAGATCCGCGACCAGCGCCTCGTCGTCGAGGCTTTGCCGGATGAAATCGCCACCCCCGGCATTCCACGTCTCAGTCCACCACTGCGCCAGCTCCGATCGGGTCCGCCCGTCACGGACGACGACGAACGCCCACGGCTGAGTGTTCTCCGCACTTGGGGCATGCACGGCGGCCTGCAGCATCTGCTCGACATCGGAGTCCAGTACCTTGCCGTCGGGGTCGAATCGCCGACAGGCACGCTGGGCGTGCATGACGGCACGCAGGTCGCCCACTACTTCTCAACCGTTCGGCGTTCGCCACGCGGCACCCAGCCGGTCATCGAGATCGTGCCCAGGTCGAGCGTCTCACCGAGCGACAATTTGCCGGCCATCACCCGCGAGAGGAACTCCTGCATGACAGTGTCAGGTTCGCGCTCGAGTTCGTAGACCACGAGATAGCGGTGCGTCGGTGTCGGCAGCTGGGCGGGAAGATCCTCGTCATCGGGGACCTTGATCTCGGAGAGGTCGTAGCGCTGCGCCGCGACCACACCGGGGACATCGAGAACCTCGGGGATGTGCTGCAAGTCATACCACTTGTTGAAGGCCTCGTCCTCTCCCTCAATGGGATTCGTCAGCACAAGAAACAGGTTGTCGGCCACTGATCACGCCTTTCTGACAAGGCCCTGCCGGACCATCCCAGCCACCGTATGACAGTCGACTGTCACAGTCAACGCGCGGCGGGGCCGGAGAGGTCCGACCGTTCGATGTAGGCGTGACCCGTCTCCCCGTCCCAGGTCACCTCTGCCCAGCTGACGGTGTACGCACGCGCAGGATCGATGACGCCGTAGGGAAGCCCATCGGCCATCGAGAGCCACAATGACGAGCGGATGGTGCCCGCCACGGGTTGCCGGCCGTCGATCGCCAGGATGAAGTCTTCGCCGTCGCGGGCGAGCACTGCGGGCGGCGGAATCTGGTCAAGCCGTACGTGTCTGAGCGTTCCGTCCTCGACAACGTAGGCACCCTCGAGCGTCGTCCGGGTGTCGCGCGCCCAGTACCGACACAGCCCGAAGGCGCGGCCGCTCGGCATCACTCCCCCGGCGATCACGTGACCGCCCCAGTCCATCAACGTGTCGGCTCCCCGTGGCCCGCGGGAGTGGTCACGCCATCCGCCGCCGGTGAATTCCACCGTCTCGGAATCGACGGTTACCTCACCCGTCACCCGGGTCAGCTGCTCGTAGTGCTCCCGGGCCCAGCTCTGTTCGGCCATTCCTGCGCCCGATGCGGTGACCGGGCCGGCCTCGCCGTCCCACACCGGCGTGATGCCTTGCACCTCAAGGTCGAGCCGGACATGGCTCTTCGGACCATCGGCAAGCAAACCGGTGCGCATCGCGTCGTAGGACGACCGCACACAGAAGCCGTCAAAGCTGATGTGCCACTCGCGGAACGGCTTTTCGCAGCGAAACGCGAGGTTGGCACCCGCCGGTTGACGGTCGGGCACAGTGCGGTGGTAGGCCCACATGCTCAGAACGCCCTGCTCCTCCGGCAGCGCGATCAGCACCCTGTCCTCCCACATCGCCCACATCTCGGCCACCGTGCCGAGATGCAGCCACATCCCGATGTCGTTGGCGGCGTCGTACGGCGTGAACAGCAGGTTCTCAGTCCACCCGGGAACATCAGGGCACTGCCGGACCGTCTCTTCCCGCGAGGCCGGTAGCCCCGATGACAGGTCCTCCGGCGCGAACGGCGCCACCTCAGCCCGCCGCCCGTGCCAGCACCGCGACCTGACCCGTTGACCCGTCCACCCGGACGACATCACCGCTACGCAGCACCCGGGTGCCGTTGCCGGTGCCCACCACACACGTGATACCGAGTTCGCGGGCCACGATGGCGCCATGGCTGGCCGGGCTGCCGATATCGGTGACCAGCGCACCGGCCAGCGAGACCAGCGCCGTCCAGCCCGGGTCGACGAACCTGCACACCAGCACCTCGCCGTCGTCGAGCATGTCCTCCGACTCCGCGTCGAGGACGACACGCACCGTGCCCTCGAACACCCCCGCGCCCGCCGGCGTACCGCGCACGATGCCGTCGTCGCCGGTGGTTGCGTCGCCGTGCTCGATGGGCGTCGGCATCCCGGTGAACACCAGCGGAACTTCGACACGCCGGTACTCCTCGCGCCGGGCCCGCCGGAATTCGACGAGCTCTCGCACATTCGGCGGCAGCGGCGCCAGCAATTCCCCGACGGTCAGAAAGACGGTGTCGTCGGGCCGGAGCAGGATTCCGGCACGGACAAGCTCGTCGCCCAACGCACCGGCGGCGGCCCGGCATCCGTCAACTGCCGTCAGGAACGCGGCCTTGGTCAGTTCGACCGACCTCACCTGCGCTGCGGCGACCGTCAGCAGCCGGCGGAGAAGAAACCGCCGCACCGGGGAAAGCGGGCTCAGCAGCTGCGCCTCGGCGCGCTGACGGGCGGCCACAGCCCGCGCGGCGCGTGCCCGGGGCCGGTCCTGTTCTGACCGGCCGAGGTGAGCAGCGGCCGCGCGATAGACCGCGTCAGGATCTTCGCGCCAGGAGTGGCCGATCACGTTGCCCTCGTTCGGACCGTGGAAGCCATGCGTGGTCAGGAACTCCTCGATGGTCAACCGGCCGTGTCCGAGCGACCAGACATCGTCGGCGAGTTCGGTTTCGATGACGCCGCCGCATCCGGCGAGCAGCGTTGGCAGCAGATCCGCCCGGCCCGCGTTGCCGACGATCGACTCGACCCGCGTGCGAAGGGCATTCAGGATGAGGCGGGTGCGGACGTGCACGCGCATGGCGGCGCTGAACCGATCGGCCGCCTCGGCCAACAGGGCTTTGGCGTCGGTCCATGTGTTGGCCAGCACCGTGGTGCGCCACCAGCCGATCTGCCGAAAGTAGATCTGCCGGGGCGCCGAACGTTGCCTCAGCAGCATCACTGGGGCCTTGACGGCGACTACCGGCAAGCGCTTCGGATCGCTTTTGGTGGGTGCGGCATCGGGACGCACCGACCCCAGCAGATCACGCTCGAAGTCGTCACCCGTCATGCCGGGCAGCAGGCCGGCGAGTTCTCGGGCGCGGTCCACGTTCATCGCCTGCCTGCCGAAGAAACACGCCGTGCTCCACCGGTTCGGATCGTCGGGAACCTCCAGCTCCGACGGGGACAGCACACCAAAGTCGTAGAGGCCTCCCCGAGAAGCGAACTCCACGCCGGTGCCCCACAACGACCAGCACAGGGGCGAGAGGATGTCTGGCGTCGCCTCGCCTACGTTGGTCAGTGTCCACAGGCGATTCGGCTCACTGCTTCCCCGAATGGGATCGGTCAGCGCAGCGGCGTTGCGGTCCATACGCCTCCTGGACTCGTGTGGCAGTCTACTGTCACTTAAGGCAATTCTGACACGATACTTCCAGGGCCACCGTGGATTCACGAGACTCGGCCCCGCCACCTCCAAACGACAATGTTGACCATTGACAGTCGACTGCCATAGTGTTGCGCATCACGGTCTCGGCGCCGTCGGCCCGGACTCGCCGCGCGTGTACGGGGCCGATGAACCGGGAAGGCGCATAATGAGATTCGCTGTTTATCTGCCCAACTGCATGCACGTCGCGGCCATTACGCAGCCGTGGGAGCCCAGCCTCACCGGACGGGAGATCGCCCGTGTTGCGCAGACCGCCGAACAGCTCGGTTACTCGATGGTGTTCTTGCCCGAACACTTCCTGACGCCCACCCCGCACCTCGAGCTGTCGGGTAACCACTACTTCGACGCCACCACAGCGCAGGCATTCGTCGCGGGGGCCACGTCAACGATCACCGTCGGCTCGATGGTGACGATCCTGCCGCTGCACAATCCCGTCATCGCGGCGAAGTCCATCGCGACGCTGGACTGGTTCAGCGGCGGCCGGGCGCAAGTCACCGTGGGAGTGGGCTGGCTCAAGGAGGAGTACGACGCGGTCGGCGTCCCGTTCACCAAGCGGGGCCGCATAGCCGACGAGTGCCTGGCCGCGATGTTCGAGTTGTGGCACAGCGACGCTCCGAGCTACGACGGCGAATTCGTGAAATTCGACGACATGGCCTTCGGGCCGAAACCGGTTCACAAGCCCCACCCCCCGATCTGGATGGGCGGAGATGCCGACGCCGTCCTGCGCCGCGCCGCGCGCTTCGGCGACGGCTGGGCACCCTGGCTGACCAAGCCCGACGAACTGCCCGCGAAGATGGACTACCTGCGCTCTGCGCCCGGCTTCGACGGCCGGCCCTTCTCGCTGTTCTACAGCCTTGCGGTGCTGTCCATCGGCCAGGAGCACGCGATTGTCGACGACCCCAACGCGCAATTCGGTCAGAGTGCACAGCAGGTGATCGACAACTGCGGCAAGCTCGCCGAGTTCGGCGTCACCGACACCTGGGTCAACCCCCCACCGCTCGCTGATTTCAACGCCTACCTCGACCACATGCAGTGGGTGGCCGAAGAGGTGATCCCCAAGGTGGACTGAAGCGCCCCGTTGCGGCATCAGCCGATCACCAACGGCACCGCATCCAGCCCGAGCGTGCCGTTCGGCCACGGCACCCTCGGCTGCGCCCCGTCGGCCAACCGGTACTCCGGGATGCGGTTGTGCCACTCCTCGATGATCAGCCGGAGTTCCAGGCGCGCCAGATGCGAGCCCAGGCAACGGTGCGGACCGCGACCGAACGCGAAGTGCGGCGGACGCTTGTCGAGGTGCACCGTGTCGGCTTCGTCGTACTGCTGCGAGTCGCGGTTGGCGCAACCGTAACTGATCAACACATCGGTGTCTTTGGCCAACGGGCAGCCGGCGACTTCGACGTCTTCGGTGATCACCCGGGGAGCAAAGGGAACCGGCGGGTCGACTCGAAGCTGCTCCTCGATGAAGTACGGGATCAACGAGTAGTTCCCTGCGATCTTGCGGCGCATCTGCGTGTCCGCCGCGAGCCGGGCGAAGGAGAAGCCGAGAGCGGCGGTGACGGTGTCCAATCCCGCGAGCACGAACAGGAAGCACAGGCCCAGGATTTCGGCGTCCGACATCCCGCCTTCCTCATGAAGGCTGACCAGCTGGGAGAGCAGGTCGTCTCCCTCGGGATTGGCCCGTCGCTGCGTGATGTGCTCGCTGAGGTACGTGTACAGCTCCAGGCCGTGCTGAAGCACTTCCGGCGTCGGCTCGGCGCTGGCCGGATCGGTGAACTCGAGAATGGAGTTCTTCCACTGCACCAGCCGGTCGCGGTCCTCGAGGGGCAGACCAAACAACGTCAGAAACACCTGTGACGGGAACGGGGTAGCCAGATCGGCGACGAACTCGCATTGTCCCTTGACCTTGAACGCGTCGATCAACTCGCCGGCCTGCTTGCGCAATTCCGGCTCGCGCTCGGCCATCTTCTTAGGGCTGAAGAAGGGATCCAGCAGACGCCGAAACCTGGTGTGGTCCGGTGGGTCGATGGCGATCGGCACCATCGGGACTGGGCTACCGATCCGGTCGAAAGCCTTGGCCGACGAGAAGATCTGGGGGTGCTTGGCCGCGAAGTCGACCGCCGCCGCGCTGGCCATCACGACCTGCTGTCGGCCTCTGACCACCTCACCGTGCTCCCGTAGTTCGCGCCAAGCTCGTGTCCGGTCCTCATGGAACGGAAGGTCGTCGACGCTGAAATCAGATGCCCTGGCGGCTTCAGTGGCGTCAGTCATGCGGAGGAGGTCCTCTCTGTAACCGGTCCGGTGATGTAGGAGACGTAGAATGTGACAGTAGGCTGTCATTTCTTGGTTAGTATCGTCTGGGTGTCAATGGGTGTCAACGATCTGCCGACGCCCCCGCGGCGTTGTAGTGTCGGCACCACCGAACAGGGCCAAAGGAGGGCGAACGATGGCACGGGGTGACCGTTCACCGCGTAGCGAGCACGCCGACCGGACTCGGACAGCGCTACTCGATGCAGCCCTGAACCTGTTCAGCGCCAACGGTTATGACCTGACCACCACGGATGAGATCGCCGACGCTGCGGGGGTCTCGCCACGGACATTCTTCCGTTACTTCCCGACCAAGGAGTCGGTGCTGTTCACCGGCGAGTACGACTTCATCAACGCGTTCAGTGCGGTCTACCTGTCTCGTGATGAGTCGGTGTCGGATTACGAGGCGATGGTGGAGTCCTTCGCCTTGCTCGCGCCGGGGCTCAAGCGCATCAGGAAGCGCATCGCGCAGTATCACGAGGCGGTCGCTTCGTCATTTGTGCTGCTGGGCCGTGAGCGCAAGAACCACGAGGCCAACGCCGAGACCGTGGCGAAGGTGATCGCCGAGCGCCGCCGGCTGGCTTCGCCGGACAACGAATGCCGACTGCTGGCGTCAGTAGGAATGCTGCTGGTCGAGCGCGCCCTCAATCAATGGTTGTCCGCCCCGAGTCGGGCGCTTGACGACCTGATTCGGCAGGAGTTCGCGACCCTGCCGGCAGTTCTGAAGTAACCACTGCGGCTAGCGATCGTCGAAGCGGGTACCGTCCGGGCACGGACGGGGTGTGCCAGGTCCACAGAACTGCGTGCGCAAATATGTCGGATACGTGTGCGTCGGCCCGGCGTACAGGCCCGCGAGGTTGACCGGCAGATCGTATACGCCGATCGCCATCGCGTGCATGAAGCCTGTGACGGCCAGCACGCGAAGCACGGACTTGGTCCGAGACCCGGCCCATCGAAGGGTTTCGATTCCGCTTTCGACGCGGATCTGGCCCTGCTTGTTCCGGAAGAACATCAACCCGCCGCTGGAGCTGAGCACCAGTGACCACAGCACGGGGCCGTACAACGGGATCTGAACCGTCTGGCCGGCCCACAGCGTCAGGCCGGGAATCGACGCCGGGTAGCCGAGCAGGCCGTGACGCACCGCGAAGATCTCCAGCGGGAACTCGATGACATACACCGCGAGCCATCCGCAGCAAAACGTCCGGACGGGTCCGAGTGTCGGCCAGCGACGGCGGGCGCGGGACATCGCCCAGCGAGCGATCGATCCCATGGTCAGCGGCATCCAGACGTAGATCATTCCGATCATCAGCACCGGCTCGGCCATCAGGCGGCCATCCGGACTCAGCCAGCCGGGAATGTTCTGGGTCCAGTTGCCGAAATTGACCAGACCGGCGTTGTAGAACAGCACGGGCTGCAACCAGTTGATCAGCGGATCGTGCCACCACGCGATCGCCGTACCGATCACGATGGCCGCCTCGACGCAAAGCTGATGTTCGCGCACGCTCTTCCGGATCACATACGCGATGGCCACCACGGCGAGGATCGGACACGCGATCTGAAAGGCGGTCATCGCCAGACGCGTTCCGGCGGGGATCGGGTCGGACCCTGGACTGACCGGTGCCGCGTTGCCGGAAACGATCCAGGAGAAGTAGACGTAGCTGGCCGCGACTACGCAGGCCGCGCCCACGCCGGACCAAACAAGCACGGCCCGTACGGTTTTGATCCGTTCCGGCTCCGCAACTGTCTGCTCAGCATGCCCCAGGCGGCCGCGACTTTCGAGATCTGTCACTGCTAAGCCTCCTTCGGCGCGTCGACGTCACCCCAAAGATGACAGTTCACTGCCATACTGTCAACGCTTCAGCGCGACCGGTTCAGGCCGTGAGGAAGTAGACGACGATTCCCAGGAGCAGGATGCCCGCGGTGCACCCGCCCAGGAGCCGGAGGGTCTCCGACATCAATCCTTGGCGCGTCGGTGGTGGCAGGTAGCTCAACGGTTCCCCTCCCGTTTGTGTCCCCTTGGTGCCAGTCGTGCCGTCACGGGGCGTAGACGCTGTCGTTGCCGGTGATCAACCGCATCGTCACGAGAGGGACTATCAGCAAGAGAAAGAAGCTCACCTGAAACACCGCGAACCACGCCCCGAACCGCGCGAGTTCAAATTTCCATCGCGGGATCGTCACCTCGTAGTCCAGAAGATCGTCGTAAGGCTGCTGCTTGCGGCGACGTGCGGTGGTGCGCAGCGCGGTCGCCGTGGCCGTGGAACCGGTCCCGCTCGTCTCGCGCGCGCCGTCCGCCGCGGCAGGTTTGGGCCGGGTGAAGCGCTCGAGACCGAAGAAGCGTTCGAAGTGGTTCAACCCGCGCACCGGCGGCTTGCCGGCCCAGTAGGCAATCAGGTTGGGCCAAAAGCACATCAGGCCGATGGTCCAGAGCAGGGTGATCTGGCCGCCGCTGGCGAATCTCAGTACTGGGCCCATGCCCGGGTCGTACGTCCACCACCCCATCGCGGCGGCGACACCTTCGACCAAGAAGTCCCATGCGTAGTTGACAGGAACGGCCAGCACGAGAATGGCTTTGAGCATGCTCCAGCCGAAGCGCTTGGCGAGCAACTGACCGAGCCACAGCACCACCAGCGCATGCACCGTCCAGTACACGGCGTACGCGAACGGCATGAACAACGGATCGTTCGGCGTCTTGAGCGGTAGCCAGTCCAGCGCATGGTGCCGCAGGAACGTCGGGCTGTATATCAGTTCCTGGCCCCAGTCGCCCATCGTCTCCATCCAGTACACGAACATGCTGTTCAGCAGAAATAGCAAGCCCCATGTCATTCGGCGGCGACGGATCGAGTCGGCGATCGCCAGGGCGATGACGATGCCGCCGGCTAGCGGGATGACCCAGTTGAAGAACCACGTTCCCGACGGGTCCAGCAGCGCGCTCGGGCTGGGCTGCTCGGCTGACAGCACGGTCACGCCACCTCCGTCGGAGTCGGATAAGATGCCCAGATCTATAACCTAGTTCACTTCATCGTCGCGAGTCCAGGGTCGCCCTGGGCACGGGATGAGAAGGACTGATCGCACGTATTTCTGACGGTATGTGCATAGTCGTGATCAATAGATTGCCTCGTAACACCACAGCGGACAGGTGAAACCAGAGCTCATGGTGTCGCGAAACCGGCGTGCTTGTCTGTATCTGACAGTGGTGGCACACTGCGGTGTATCCCCATCAGAGCTCGCTCACCCGGTGACCTGCCAGAATCGAGGAGTGGATTGACCACCGACTCCCTTCCCAAGGTGTCCACGGATGACCTTCCGATGCCCGAGGCACGCGATGACGCCTGGCACACGTTGGATCAGCACCCGCTTGTCGAAGTCGAAGACGGTTACGCGGCTACCAGTCGGGACTTCGTCGAACTGGTGTTGAAGAACCCGTCGGTGTTCTCGTCGAAGAAGGCCTTCGACGTGCTGGCCAGTCCGGTCCCCCTCGTGCCCATCGCGTTCGATCCGCCCGAGCAGGCTCGCTACCGCCGCGTGCTGCAGCCCTTCTTCAGCCCGAAGGCGATAAGGCCGCTCGAGCCGGGTCTGCGCAAGCAAGTCGTCGAGCTGATCGAGCCGATCGCGAAGCGGGGCACATGTGAATTCGTCGCCGAGGTCGGGGCCGTGTTTCCGACTCAGGTCTTTTTGACCCTGTTCGGCCTGCCCCTGGATATGCGCGACCAGTTCATCGAATGGAAGAACGCGGTACTGAACCTCAGCGCCGCTTCCGGGCAGACGTCGGTGGACGAAGCGGCTCAAGAGGGCATGCAGAAAGCTGCCGAACTGTTCATCTATCTGTCCGGGCTCATCGGCAAGCGGCGCGGCGTGCCCGGCGACGACGTGCTGAGCCACGTGTTGAACATCGAGCCTCCCGACGCGCTGTCCGACGAAGAGGTCATCGGCTTGTGCTTCCTCTTCATCCTCGCCGGCCTGGACACGGTCATGGATGCGCTGGGCTTCGGCATGCAGCGACTGGCCCAGAACCCGGACAAGCGCAGAGAAATCATCGACGACCCGTCGCTGATGCCCGCGGCGATGGAGGAACTGCTGCGGATGGACCCGCCGGCTCCGTTCATTCCCCGGGTGACGACGCAGGAGACGCGGCTGGAAGGGAACACCCTGCCGGAAGGAAGTCGCATCACCAGCTACCTCGCGGTCGCCAATCGTGATGAGACATTGTTTCCCAACCCCTACGAGATCGATTTCCACCGGCCCGAGAATCGGCACATCAGCTTCGGCATGGGCGTACACCGCTGTCTCGGCTCGCACCTCGCCCGGTTGGAGATGCAAATGCTCTACGAAGAGTGGCACCGGCGCATCCCGGACTATCACATCACGCCCGGGACCACGCCGCGCGTGCACTGGCCGCGCGGAACGGTGGGACTGGACTCACTGCACCTGACGATGGAAACGGGCGATCCGTCGTGAAGGTCACCATCGATCCCGCCAGATGCATGGGACACGGAATGTGTTATGCGTTGGCTCCCAGCGTATATACCGACGATGACGAAGGCTACGGCCAGGTCGTCGGTGATTGCAGCGTGCCGGCAGAGCACATGGAGGCAGCGCGCACCGGCGCCGCCAACTGTCCTGAGAACGCGATATCTTTTCAGGAGTGAGCGCGCGGCCCGACCTCGTCCTGGTCCACGGCGGCGAACACGCCGGCGACTGCTGGGATCTCACCGTCGCCGAGTTGTTTCGGCAAGCCCCCGAGTTACGAATCCTCGCGGTGGATCTGCCTGGCCATGGCAGCAAGCCAGGGAACCTGGCGACAGCCACGATCGGCGACTGGGTCGATTCGGTGGTGGCCGATATCGAGGAGGCCGGACTGGGTGATGTCGTGATCGTCGGCCATTCCATGGCAGGGGTGACCGTGCCCGGCGTGGTGGCCAAGCTCGGGTCTGCGCGGGTACGCGAGATGATCCTCGCGACCGCATTCGTTCCGCCACAGGGCTCAGCCATTGTGGACACCCTCAACGGTCCGTTGGCCTGGTTCGCGAGGCGTGCCGCCAGCATCGGCAAGCCGATGAAGATTCCGACAGTGGCGGCCCGATATGCATTCTGCAACGGCATGACTCGTCAGCAGCGGGCGTTCACTTTGTCGCGGCTTCATGCTGAGTCGGGACGAATCCCCGGAGAGCCGGTCGATCGCAGCGATTTACCCCACGACGTACCACGGACCTGGATCTTGACCACCCGCGACCGCGCGCTGTCGCCGGAGGCTCAGCGCAGGAGCATCGAAGCGCTTGGAGGTGTGCAGACCGTGATTACCATTCCGGCGTGCCATGAGGTGATGGTGAGTCACCCGGAGATGTTGGCACGCATACTGGTCGAACGGTGCCGGTTGAGGCACTGACGCAACGCCGAGGTCAGCGGCCCTGGAATCTCGGCCGTCGCCGGTCGATGAATGCCCGCGCGCCTTCGCGGAAACCGGCAGTACGTGTCAGCGCTAATGGGAATCGATCGGCGTGCCGTTGACGTGGATTTGGTTCCTGTCGAGGGAGGCTGATTACCGAGCCGCCGGTCGGTGAGCACCGTGTTAGAGCCGGAGTGCATGTCGATTCCTACAGCTAGATTGTGCCCCGGCCGGTTGGTGAGGTCGCCTGTAGCACTGATGGGATGTCGTGCCGGTTCGAGCACTGATCCATTAGCTCGCCGCCGGGTGTCCTCTGGCTCGAAACAGGTTGATCGATAGCCGTATCGAGGAGGGCAGTGATTGATGATCTTTGTCGGTGATGACTGGGCTGAACAGCATCACGATGTGTATTTGATGGATGAGTCCGGTAAGCGGCTGGGTT
>JAOPWC010000156.1 GCA_025965895.1 Mycobacterium sp. | reverse complement strand
CCCCCAGCTAACTCTGGCCGGTGAACCGACCTTCAACGACAGTATTGGACTGCACGGACTCAAACATCTACCGGTGTCACTGCGAGCAGCGACTGCAATCGTTCCCTAGCTGCCGCAGGCGACCTCTTCTGACAATGGAACCGTAGCCAGGCCAGCCAAAGGTTCGGGACGCTGCTGCCGCGACCGCTAAGTGCGGGACTGCCCAGCCGGCGAATACACGGGAATCGAACATGCGGCTTTCCCGGTAGTAAGTTGGTTATTCGCATGTAATGCGAATACGTCGGGTTGTGATACCACCCCGCTGTGGAGCGACTTGCGTTTTCTCACAGGGTGATTCGCGTGGAGGCGGTTGCGGTCTCCCCCTTCGTGGTGCGTCCCCGTCGGGCGGGTTCGTCGACCATGCCGGGGTCGCGCTGACCTGCGTGTTCGGCACTTCCGATTGCAGGATTCGCATTCTGAATGCAGAATTTGCAGTCGTTGAGGAGGTCGGGTGGACGCGACGATGGGTCGGTTGGTGTACCTGCCGCCCGGTGTGGCGGGCCCGGATCCGGATGCGTTTCTTGGTGATGTGTTGACTGGGTGGCGGCGGGCGCAGCTGGCGCAGAACTTCTCGCCCGACACCGCGTGGCGTCGGTGTTGCGGATGGGCGACTTCGTGGGTTCTTATCCGTGGCAGTGGACGGCGGCCGATGCCGACGATTTCTTCGGCCACCTGCGCGGTGTTCGTAACCTCGCCCATACGACGGTGCGTGCCTACCAGACCGATGTGAAGCTGTTCCTGGATTACGCCACCGATCCGGCGTACGACTGGAATAAGCACTGCGGGCGACTATTTGGAACGGTGTTTTCTCAGGTCATCACCGAGTTCAACAGGGCCCGCCACGTTCAGGCCGACGACGCGCGGCCGCTGAAACGGCCCTTCACCCCCACCGAGCTGCAACAGTTCTTCGACCTGGCCGACCTGGAGCCCGAGCGGATACTGAATGCCGGACGCAAAGGCGCACTGGCGGCGTGGCGAGACGCGATCGCCTTCAAGACGCTCTACGGATGGGGCTTGCGCCGCAACGAGGTCCGGCACCTGCAACTGGTCGACTTCTCGCGTAACGCCCGGGCTCCCTTCTTCGGTGAATGGGGTCTGGGTCGATGATCCGGAGCGCTTCGCCGCGGGGAGACTAGTCAGTAGCGCCGCTCCCCCGCCGGGGGACTGATGCCGGTGGCGCGCTGCTCGGCCCTTCCCCAGCTCGGGTGCGCAGGGCGTTGCCCTCGGCGCCGTAGCGATTCATCAGCTCGCTACCGCCAAAGGTCAAGTGGGACGGGCGAAAATCTTCGACGGGCCGCTCGCATGTCTCGACGAGAACGCCTCACGACGCCGCACTAGCGCCCCGGAGCGGCACGACTGGCCCGGCCGTCGGTCCACGCATCGGGATGCGGTTTGCGATCGGATTTAGGCGCCGTTCAGGAGTCCGCGCTCGATGAGGTCCAGTACTCGTTCTCGCGCGAATTTGATGGCTGCGGTGCTAGTGGGTAGCGGTCCGTCGAGCAGCAGGCCGGCCACGCCGTGGACCGCTGACCAGGCGCCGATCTCTGCTCCCGGCCTGCGGCGAGGGTCCAATAGACCGGCGGCTTGGGCTTCGTCGAGTACTTGACCAAGGACCTCGTAGGGGTCGGCCCAGGCGGTGGTGTCCGCCGGCTCCTCGCCCCCGCTCGCTGGATCGTCCTCTGTGCCGCGGGAGGTGGCGGGATGTGAGGTGAACGCGGTGCGAAACAGTCCGGGCTCGGTGAGCGCGAAGTCGACATAGGCGGTGCCGACCGCGCGCAACCGGCGTCGAGGGTCCTTGGTGCGATTGACCCGTCGGCGCATCTCGGCGGCGAGCTCATGGCGCGCAAAGCGCGCCACCTCGGCCAGCAGGGCTTCGCGGTCGGTGAAATGGCGGTAGGCGGCCGAATGTGACACTCCGGCCGCCCGGGCGGCTTCACGCAGTATCACTCGATCGGGTCCACCCTCGCGGGCCAGCTCGATGCTCGCCTCAACCAGGGCCGAGTGCAGCGAACCGTGATGATAGGGCTTTCGGCCAGGGGGGTCGGCGCTGACGGAGCTCATGCCATCACGATCCCACGCCAACCGACATGTTGACAACGGTCACATCTGGACGCACACTGGCGGAAGTAACCAGCGGTCACATTCGGGCCGTCCGACTGAGGGAGGAACTCCAATGGCTAATACGCGCGTGTTGGTAACGGGCGCGACGGGCAAGATCGGTGGCGCGGTGGCCACCCAACTGCTGGAAAAGGGCGTGCCGACCAGGGCCTTGGTGCATCGCAACGATGGGCGCAGCGCCCGTTTGCGGGCCTTGGGCGCTGAGGTCGTCGTCGCGGATATGTTTGACATTCAACAAGTTCAGGTCGCGATGGACGGGGTGGACCGGCTGTTCTTCAACCCCCCGTACCACCCACATGCTCTCGACAGTGCGGTCACCTTTGCCGTGGCTGCGCGCCGCTCGGGTGTGCAGGCGGTCGCGGCTTTGGGCCAGTGGCTGGCTAGCCCCGAGCATCCGGCTTTGATGACCCGCCATCACTGGTTGGCCGACAAGCTGTTTGCATTGCTGCCCGACACCGCGCATATCGCGGTTGATCCCGGGTTCTTCGCCGACAACTATCTCCAGGTTCTGCCGATTGCCGCTCAACTCGGGGTGTTGCCGGGGCCGACGGGTGGGCGTCGCAACGCGCCGCCGTCCAACGAAGACATCGCCCGCGTTGCGGTGGGTGCACTGCTCGACCCGCACCGCCATGACGGACGGGCCTACCGCCCGACTGGGCCAAAGCTGTTGTCTGGCGCCGACATGGCCGACGCGGTCGGTGAGGCGTTGGGCCGGCGGGTGCGCCACATCGATATCCCCCCGTGGATGTTCATGCGAGCGGTACGCGTGGGCGCCAAGCGACTGGGGACCGACCTGTACTTCGAGTCCGGTGTGCGCCACTTCCTGCCCGAGAATGCGCTGGGTACCTGGGAGGTCGGCGGCCCGACCACCCATGTCCGTGATGTCGCCGGGGTCGAACCCGAGGATTTCCTGACGATCGCCCGCCGCTACGTCAATGCCGCAGACACCCGGCGCACCCCAGGCAATCTCCTGCGCCAAATCTGGGAGTTCATGCTGATCGGGCTCGTGCCGATGCACCGCCTCGACCGCTTCGACCGACGCCAGCAGCATCCCCAGCTCGCCCATCCCCAATTTTCGGGCGAGTCAATCGTTTGGCGAAACGAGCACACAGCAACGGCCGACCCGATCCACTATCGGTTTGGCGCAATCGACGCCGGCCCGGCGTCAGGGTCCCCGACCCAGCTGTGGGAGCAACGATTGTCGTCCTAGTCGCGAATGCTGCAGCAGCGCCGCGAATCCCATTACCGCCCTTCACTTTAATTTTTAGCCAACAGGCCGTCGGGTGGGCGGGCAGCCATGAGCTGCCCGCCCGCTGCGCGGCTGCCCGGCCAGAAAAAGCCAGCATGAACGACAGCACGACGCGTCCACCACAGGCGCCGTGTTGTCGACTCATAACGACTGTGCGAACTCGCCGATGGAATACACACTGACCACGATCGCGCATCAGACGGCCTCAAGCACAACCTCCTGATCGCTTCTGCTGTAGATACGGTTGAGGTCGTGGGAACACATCGTGAGCTGTACCCGCCGGTGGAGCCATTCGAGACCGGGATGCTCGAGGTCGCCGATGGCAACCGTGTCTACTTTGAGATCTGCGGTAGCCCGACAGGCATCCCCGCGCTGGCCGTGCACGGCGGCCCGGGGTCAGGGTGTGTCCCCGGGGTCCGGCGCCCGTTCAACCCCGACCGCTCCCGCATCGTCTTGTTCGATCAGCGCGGATGCGGACGCAGCACTCCGCACGCTAGCGATCCGACTGTCGATCTGAGCACCAACACCACCGACCAGCTCATCGCCGACATCGAGGCGCTGCGTGAGCATTTGACTATCGATGAATGGGCGGTGGTCGGATGGTCCTGGGGCACCACTCTGGCATTGGCCTACGCCCAAACCCACCCCGACCGGGTGCGGGCGATGGTGTTGGTGGCGATCACCACCACCAGCACTAGCGACGTCGCCTGGATCACCGCGATGTCGGCCGGCTGTTCCCGGCGGCGTGGGCACGCTTCCGGGATGCACTGCCCGAAGCTGATCGTGACGGCGGCATCGTCGACGCCTACGCCCGACTGCTCGCAGACGCCGACCCCGCCATCCGCGAGAAGGCCGCCCGGGACTGGTGCGACTGGGAGGAAAGCCACGTCAACCTCGACCCCGAGCCACGACCCAATCCCCACTATGCCGATCCACGCTTCCGAATGTGCTTCGCCCGCTTGGTCACTAATTACTGGCGCCACAGCGCCTGGCGCCCCGAGGGACAGCTGTTGGCCGGGGTCTCACGTATCGCCCATATTCCCGCCGTTTTGGTCCACGGCCGGCTCGACCTCAGCTGCCCTCCAGACGTCGCCTGGAAACTAGTCCAAGCCTGGCCTGCAGCCAGCCTGCACATCGTGCCCGGCATCGGCCACTCTTCCGGCGGCGCGATCGCCGATCACGTAGTCACCGCCCTCGACCACTTTGTGGCGGGACTATCGTCGCGTCTGGCGGAACATGATGAAGGTCGATATACCGCCCCAAAATGTTCGGCGACGATCCCGCAGGTCTCAACGACTACCTCGGTTTGTTTGTCCACCGCCGACCAACCGGACTCGGTACCGTCTGGGAAGTAGAGGCCAAGCCAGCCGCTCTCGTCGAAGCGCAAACCCTTCATGGTCCAGCCCTCAAACGCAGCAGATTCGATGTCTCGAAGGTGCCCACGCCACAGGTTCCTGGGGGCATGGCTCCTGAGTTGTCGCACGAGTTTCAAAAGCTCGCCCAGCAACTGGACGATAACCCCACCCTCCCATCCATGCTCGACCGAATCATCAGCACACTGATCGCCGTCACCGACGATGAAGTCCCTACCGCAATCCGGTGGGGCAGCGATGTGCTCGCCGCCGTACCCCTGCAACACGCCGACGGAACCGCCGAGCTCCTGTTTCCGCGCCACTCCGTCCACGACATTCGTGTCGACGAGGTCGCCTACCGGTGGTCCAAACTTCCTCAAGTCTTTCTGCGGCTCAAACACGACACTGTGGCCGAGGGGCGGACTCGAAAGCGACACCCGGGCAACTTCTGTTCCAGTCGTCAGGGGCCCTGCTGGAGGGCACCATCTTCGGCGGGCTGTACTTCGCTCCCCTTCTGGGCAATCTATGTCCATCGATGTGGGGGTTCGGTGCACCTCGAATCGGTCAGGTCATCGTCTACACGTTCGGCCGACTGATCGGCGGAAGGGGTTTGGGTGCTAGTCGTGACCAACTCGACTCGCTGCAGGTGCTTGCGCACCACTCCCCCGCCCATGACTTCGGCACGAAAGTCCTCGACGAGACGACACTCCACAAGGCGGTGTTCTCCGAAGCCGTCGACTGGTGGGCGTCCGCGTCAACAACACTCTTCGCGACATCTTCTCGCCCACTACATACGTCGACGGCGACGGGTTTACGTTCCAGAGGCGCACCAGCGGTGGATGCTCAACCTCGAGCAGCTACTGTCCCGTATCGGCGCGATCGTCCGTCACCCACGCGACCAAGCAGCACAACTCATGCTGATGTTCCCGACGATGGACATAGTCGGGGATAGCTTCACCGCGAGCAACGGCATCGGCCAGCTCATGACCCCCTCACGGATCCGTAAACGCATCGCCGCGATAGAAGAACATGTGCCCGACCGAATCAAGCGCCTCGTCATGGCGCCGGCCTACCGTGCTCTGGCCGCAGCAGAGCAGGTCGCCGATGAGTTCTTTGTCTCCAGCCCGAATCCTGACGCGACGACGGAATCGCGACTCACCACCTGTGGAACGCGCGCCGCAACACCACCCATGGCTTCAATAACAACGCAGATATCCTCGCTGAGCGCAGCGGCCGCCCGCCGGCCGACATTGTGCTTGTGCCCATGGTTTACCTCCTCGACATCTTGACCGACAGACAACGTCTTTTGGAGCACATAGAGCGTGTCTGCCGCCGGAACCCATGAGGGCGATCAACGCTAACGCCGCGCGGCCGATGCGATTCAGAGCATCCGAAATAGCTCGAGCGGTCGTGGTCGATGAATTCGACCTAACTTGATATCACCGATATCCAGGTGTAAATACCGCATATTGCATCAGATGAATCAACGCCCTCCTCCGTGGGTGCGGCTGATGAACTGGCACGAAACCGGCACCGCCAAGATGGGCCACGACGCCATGTCGGTGGTCGACGGAACACTGAAAGTCTATGGAATAGAACACCTTCGCATCGCCGACGGCTCGATCATGCCCCGCGTCACCACCGGAAACACCATGGCCCCCTGCGTCATCATCGGTGAACGGGCCGCAGAAATCGTCAAGGCCCAGCACACAGAAACTGAAGTCGGGCGACAGCGGTCGATCCCGGATAGCGGCCAGCCACAATGAGGCGGCAATCCACCACCTGATACTCGGTCTCAGGCACATTGAGGACGGTGCGATGGGGTTGGGATCGGGGGGCGGCTGGACAAAAACCGGGCCGCCGGTTCCGCGGTAGGCGGGGTCGGGGGCGCCATGCCAAACCTCGATGCGACGGTAGATGTTCAGCGCCGACGCACGCATAGCTCCACCCGTTGTCGCCCGCTTCGGCGGCGAAGAAGTCCCAGTCGTTTTTGTGCCCGCGCGCCCACATCATCGCGTTGATGCTCGATCCGCCACGCAACACCTTGCCATGTCGTAAGGAATGGAGCGGCCATTGAGCTGGGGGTTGGGTTGGTCCGCGAAGTTCCGGTCCTGCTCGCTGCCCAGGATCAGGGGCCACTGTTGTGCTCTCATCACTGTGGGTAGGTCATCCTGGCCGCCGGCCTCCAGCAGCAGCACGCTGACCTCCGGGTTCGCCGCGAGACGACTCGCCACAACCGAGCCAGAAGAGCCCGAGCCGCAGACAATGAGGTTGTACTGGCGGCCCCAGCATCGCGGTGGCACCGAGACCTGAGGCGTCGCAGGCAGTTTCAACCAGGGAAGTCGGTGGAGCGGCTCACCTCGGCCCACGTCTCCGCCTCGTCGATCTGCTCGTGCGACTTGGTGATCGCTGCGGCGAGCGCGTCGGAGCCCAGCAACAACCTCCGGGGCGGGTCGTCGACGCCGACCACCTCGATGATGGCGCGAGCCGCCCGGGCCGGGTCTCCCGTCGCGCTGCGATCGAACCCCGCGCGGCGGGAGTTCATCGCCCCGACGGTGGCCTCGTAGTCGGGCCCGACCGGAGCCACGGCCATGGAGGATCCGGCCCAATCGGTTCGAAATGCACCCGGTTCGACGATGGTGACTCTTATCCCGAGCGGAGTGACCTCTGCGGCAAGTGCTTCCGAGAATCCGGCAACGGCGAACTTCGAGGCCTGATACGCGGCGATCCCCGGGGACCCCCCGACGCGGCCGCCGACGGAGGAGATCTGCACGACGTGCCCCGTGCGCTGCCGGTGCAGTACGGGCAGAGCGGCCTTCGTGACGTTCACGACTCCGAAGAAGTTGGCCTCCACCTGCGCCCGGAAGTCTTCGTCGGAGATCTCCTCGACGGGTGCGGAATCCGCGTAGCCGGCGTTGTTCACCACGACGTCGATGCGCCCGAACTCACGGAGCGCAACGTGGACGGCGCGCTGCGCGGCAGCTCCGTCGGTGACGTCGAGAGGGCAGGTTCTGACCAGCTCGCCATACTGATGGACGAGATCGTCGAGCTGTTCGGGCCGTCGGGCTGTCGCGACCACCTGGTCGCCGTGATCGAGCACGGCGGCTGTCAGTGCTCGGCCGAGCCCGCGCGAGCTCCCCGTGATCAACCATGTTCGAGCCATGTCGTTCTACCTCCTGGTGAAGCCACCGAGATGAGTGGGTATGACGTTGATGGGAACGTCGGCTCCCGCAGATTTATGCAATGCCGCCAGAATCTGCTCGGTCACGTTTCCGTAGATGCGGATGGCGGTGGTGGCCTCCAGGGTGGACCGGTAGGACTCGTCCGCACCAGCCAACACCTCCAAGTGATGCTCGAAGGACGCGGCGTCGGGGTGAATCTGGACGTACTCAACCTCGGTTCCATCCGCACTGAGGAACTCGTGAAACGCAATCAGACGGGGCTCGTGGCGCTCGATGAATTCGACCCACCCCGGAACGCGCCGGCGTTCGTCAGCCAGCCGGCCCGGCCGCACCCTGTTCGTCGCGACGAAGATGAGCATTTCTCACCGGATCCTTCTTCGATGGACTTCAAGAGCCTCGACGTGCGCAGCTCCGGGCTGCCCGTCACCCTGCCTGGTTCATTGCTACCCGGATCCGTGAAATTCCCTGGCACCGCTTGCGAGGCCTGGCCCCAATGTTGCGCTACCCCGCCAAGACCGGGGTTTTCCAGGTCCGACGGAATGCGGCGAGCCTGCGCACAGCGTCGAGATATATGGCCGTCACAGACACGATTGACGACATCGAGGTGTCAACGGACCCGCGAGGTCAAGACGGAACCTCACAACCACTAGCACGTGAGTAGCGCATGTCCACATCATTGAGCGGTCGAACCGCTCTGATCACCGCATCGACCAGCGGCATCGGGCGCGCCACTGCAGAAGACCTCGGCAGTCGCGGCTGGAGAAGGACCAGGGGAACGCCGCGCTGGCCTGCATCGCGATACACATACTCAACGCCGTTGGCGGCGCTGACAGTCTTGTTTGAAAGCTCCGCGTATGTCTCGCCTGTTGTCATTGTCCCAGTCCCTTGTGTGCTCTCTCCCCGATCGCCACCTCATCGAGACGCCGACCCTGTCTGCCAACCTGGGTTGAGGCACCTGCTCCCTGACAATTAGTGACCCGAGGGCGGGGATGGAGAGCTTCCCCGAGATGACGAACAAGGTGACCACATTGGTCCGAGCGACCGGGATCGAAGATCCTGGTCGGATGAGCGGTGCTGGAAGGGAACGTCGCGACCCTGAGGTGCCCGAGCGTGCCCGGCGCCGGACGTTCACCGCGAAGTACAAGCTGGAGATCTTGGCCGCCTACGACGCCGCCCCCGATGGTGAGAAGGGTGCGTTGTTGCGTCGGGAGGGCCTGTACTCCAGCCACATCGTGCAGTGGCGGCGGGCCCGCGACGGGGGCGCACTGGCTGGGCCGGTCGTTGCGCGCGGACGTAAGCGGCGCGACCCGCAAGCCGAGCGGATCGCCCGCCTTGAACAGGAGAAGCGGCAACTGGAGCAGGAGCTGGCCAAGACCCGCTTCGTGGTGGATGTGCAGGCAAAACTGCACGCGCTCTTGGAGACGCTCTCCGAGGGCGCGGACACCGAGCCGAGGTCGACGCCGTGATCGACACCGCGATCGCTGAACTGGTCCGGTGTGTCGGGGTCCGGGAGGCATGCCAGGCTGTTGGAGCCGCGCAGGCCAGCTACTACCGGCGCCACCGCACCAGCGCGCCACCCGCTCGGTCGGTGCCGATCCCGCACCCCGACCGGCACCAGCCGCGGGCGCTGAGCCAGGCCGAACGCCACGCGATTTCTCGACGTTCTGCACAGCGACCGGTTCGTCGACATGGCGCCGGCCGAGGTGTGGGCCATGCTGCTCGACGAAGGCGTCTACCTCGGCTCGATCTCCACGTTCTATCGGCTGCTACGCCAGGCCGGGGAAACCCAGGAGCGGCGCCGGCAGGCCACCCACCCGGCCACCGTGAAACCGGAACTGGTTGCCTACCAGCAGAATTCCGTGTGGTCGTGGGATATCACCAAGCTGCGCGGCCCCGCGAAGTGGACGTACTACTACCTGTACGTGATCTTGGACATCTTTTCGCGGTA
>JAOPWC010000154.1 GCA_025965895.1 Mycobacterium sp. | reverse complement strand
GTCGGGCAAATTGGGCAGCGTCCGCACCACGGAATGTGCATGTACGTCAACCTCGATGAGTTCACCGGCACCCATATGGGCGATGAATAGCCGCCCCCGTTCGGCATCCAGCGCGGTGTAGTCGAACCGAACTGGACCACCAGTTAGTGCTGTCTCCGACACCTGTCGCAGCGGCAACTCGCCCGACTGTGTTGATGTCGAGCATCCTGCGAGAGCGGCGGTCACTGCCACACCGGCCAACACCCGCACCCGCCATCGCACCGCTCTCACCTTTCGCTGGGTCGTAACCGCAGTTTCAAAGCTACGCGGACGCGCCCCACCGCTGCGCCGACGCATTCCTGGAACGGCCAGCGCCGTCTGTGTCTTCCGGAGTTTGCAACCGTGCGTGCACGATCTACCGCATGCAAGAACGAATCACCGCTTACCGTGCCGCACTGTGGGCTAGCTCCTCGCATGGCAGGACAATGCTCGCCGATAACTACCTGTACTGAAGCCCATGCTTTCCGGCCAACCCGTCCTGCATCTGGCATTGATCATCGTGTGCGTGATCATGGCGATCACTGCTGAGCTGGTCTATTGGGTGGCAGCATTCGGCTCGCCGTGGACCGTACCGTGGGCGGCGTTTCGCACTGCGGTGCAACTGGCCGCCGTCGCAGGTGTGCTGGCCGCCGCACTGACCCGGTTGTGGTCATCGATGCTCGTCCTAGCAGTCGTGTTCGTCGTGGCCAGCGTGACCGCCGCTCGGCGCAGCCAGGCCAGCCGTGGGTCTGCCCTGCTGGTGGTGTCACTGGCACCCGGATTGGTCGCGGTGCTACCGCTGCTGCTGCTGTCCGGCGTCGCACCGCTGACCGGTGTGGCAGTCGTACCCATCGTTGCCATGTGCTCGGGAACACCATGACCGCCGTTGCGGTAGCCGCCCGGTTGGCGTTGGACACCCTTAAGCTGCGCGCTGAGGAGGTCGAAGCGGCGCTCAGCCACGGTATGAGCGAACGTGATTCACGCATGGAGATCATCGGGGAATCAGCCACCAATCGTCACGCTGCCGGGAGCGTTCGTCGGCGTGCGGCTCAGCACCGGATCAGCCACCCAGGCTGGAGCCGTGCAGATCCTCGTCCTGATAGCACTGCTGCTCTCTGAGACCTGCGGTGTCGCCGCAACCATCGAGCTGGTCGCACGCGGCATGATCTCGCGTGATCCAGGCCGCTCAGTACGCAGGTGTAGCCAACTAGTAAGAGCTGGGGCCGGGTGGGTCCGCGACCGGGTCGCGTTGGGCGCACACGCTGATGCGGTCGGAACCCGAGTCTCCGGTGAGCACCTGCGCCCACTGACGGTCGAAGCAGTTTCGCGCGTGCACCGACGTGTCTCAGAAACGACGAGTTTCGAGAGTCTCGAAACTCGGTCACGATTGCGGCGTTGAACAGGGCGTTGTGTGACATCCTGTGCGAGTGTCCGCGGGGGACCCACCGTCGGGGGTCGTGACGTTCCTGTTCACCGACATCGAGGGATCGACTCGTCGGTGGGAAGCCGATGCGGAACCGCTCAGCGATATGCGATGCGTCGGGATGTTTCCCAAACATCGCGATGAATCCGGAGTCGATTTCAATCATCTCAACACCGAGAGTGGAAACAGCCTGCGATGCCTCTCCGGCAGACTCCGACCATATTATCGCCAGCTTGGCGCCCGAGTCACCCAGGTAGTATTCGATCTCCCGAGATTTGTACAACGGGTTCATCGGCACAACAATGGCGCCGCTGCGCAATATCGCGTAGTAGAAAATGGGAAATGCGTATACGTTGGGAATCATGATGGCGACCCGGTCGCCGGGCCTGACGCCTTTATCCGCGAGCCACGCTGCGGCTCGTGCCACTTCTCCGTTCAGCTGAGCGTAGGTGAACAGCACATCCCCTTGCCGAAGGGCGACTCGATGAGGATGCGAGCCGGCGGTCGCCTGAAGGTTATGCGCGAGATTGGTCATGCTGTTCTCCAGTACGGTTTGATCGCTCGGTCGTCAGGGTGCCGATGGGTTCAGGCCGAAGCGTGCGCGCACGACGATGTCTGCCCGAGCGATCAGCTCAATGCGGCGCCGGATACGTCGACCGGTACGGACAGCAGAATCGCCTCCCGCGCGCTTGCTCGGTTCTCCTCGATGAAATCCGGTGCGGTACAGAGGAAAAGCGTCCGGCTGTCGGAGCCGCCGAGCGTGCACGCGAACACGCCGGTTTCTAACTGAATCTCCTCGACGATGTGACCGCCTTCCTTGACCCGCACCACACGTCTGCGCGCCGCGTCGGCCACCCAGAGCGCACCGTCTGCGTCGAGGCAGCATCCGTCGCTCGCGACCGCAAGCGCGGCCAGGGCCTTTCCGACGTCGGTGTCGTTGGGACGCTCGCCGAACTGGGCCCAGACTCGCCTGTTTACGAGCGTGCCGCCGGCCTCGATGTCGAACGCGGTGATCCGGTTAGCCATTGTTTCACCGACGAGTAGGGCTCCGGCACCGGTGATAACACTCCCGTTTGGGAACCACAGGTCCTCTGCCACGGGTCTAGTCGTCCCGTCGGGATCGACCCGATGGATCGACGTCGATTGCACGGCCGCCCCGCCCATGAGATCAAAGCCGAAGTTTCCGACATAGGCTCGCCCTTGCTGGTCGACCACCATGTCGTTGAGGTGGTAGTCGACCTCGCCGCTCAGGTCCGCGTGCGTGACAAGGGCGCCATCGTGCTCGCGGCGCAGGAGCTTTCGGTCGCGCATCGATACGACCAGCAGGCGACCGTCAGGAAGCCAACCCAGGCCCGACGGCTGGTTGGGAACCACGGCCTCGACCCGGACATCGGTACCGTCCTCGTTGGCTGATACGACTTCATGCGCGTAGAAGTCAGAGAACCAGATCCGGTTGTCGTGCCACCGAGGCGCTTCCATGTACTTGTACCCACCGAGCACCGTCGTTAAATTGCGTTGCACTGTTTACTCCATCGAATCAAGCTGAGAGGAACAAGCGGACATACGAACCACCGGCATCCGCTGGGGTTTGCACGCGGGCAGACAATGAGAGAAGAGCTGAGCTGCGCCTGACCACCACAGCTTCGTCGATGAAGGTTCAGGGGCGAGCATCCGGCACCGCTCAGTAACAACCGCGCCTCGCGAAACCGCCAGGCCGCCAACGAGTGATTCGTCACAGTGACGCTTCTCTCGGGCCGCCGCTGTCGAAGTACTTGTCCCACAACATAATTCCCCCATTGTCATGGAGTTGGAGTGAAACCAGCTGTAGGACAGTATGTTTGAGGCGCGCGCCCGGCGGGGGAGAATCGTCAATGTGACGAATTGCGTGAGCAGTTCGATCGTTCCGTCAGTTCGTCCTTGGTCAATCTTGCCCGCACGAACGGCCGCCGACATGACCCTGAAGCGGAACCTGAGCATGATGTACGAGACCGACCTGGTGGGGTGAACAGAACCGCGCCGTTGCGCCCTACCAGTGGCTGTGCTCGGGGGATGCCTGCCATCGACATTCCTTGAGCGGTGCTCGGGCCCGGGTCGCACCATTCGACGGTGCGGGAGCGTTGTGGGCCCCGGCTTTCGCCATAGATCGATTCGGTGAAATGGGTGGTCATGGTGTGTCCTTCCTTCGCTAGTGCGACGTCGCTCGACGAGGCTTAGGTCGTTAGCGGCTGAAACCGCTGTAAATCAACATCTTTCGTGTCACGGAGGGATCACCGCCCGTGTGACGGAGGGACACAGCGCCGCCGAGTTGCCGATCTCGCAACAGAGCGATGTCCCCGCTGGCGCGAAATCGCGGCACTGCCATCACAGGTGCTGTTCG
>JAOPWC010000058.1 GCA_025965895.1 Mycobacterium sp. | reverse complement strand
TGTGACTGGCGCCTTCCACGTGCCGCGCCAGGATGTGCCGGATGCCGCCATGGGCCCGCATCGCGGAGTAGAGCGGGTTGATCGCGGCACCGGGAAGGCCGAACGCCTGAGTCGCGCCTTCGATTTCGAGAATTCTGACGATGGCGTCCACCGCTCGCATCCGGGTCATCTTCCTGCCTCGCTTCCTTGACTCCCCTGAGCCGAACCTTGGCGACCCGAGAACCGCTCGACACCCAGCAGCAGCGCCGAATGATCAAGTCTCCCCTCGCCATTGGCCACCGCAGACGACATCAGCTGCGCCATCACGGCACCCAGCGGCACGACGACACCGGCCTCGCGGGCCGCGGCCGCGACGATGCCCAGGTCCTTGTGGTGCAGCTCGATGCGGAACCCGGGATCGAAGTTGCGCTGCAGCATCTTCGGCGCCTTCTGGTCGAGCACGGCGGAACCGGCCAATCCCCCGCCAAGCACCTTGACCGCGGCCGGCATGTCCACGCCGTAAGCCGCAAGGAAGGTGAGCGCTTCTGCCAGCAGCTCGATATTGCCGGCCACGATCAGCTGGTTGGCGGCTTTGACGGTTTGGCCGGCTCCGCTGGGACCGACGTGCACGATGGTCTTGCCGACGATGTCGAGGATCGGCTTTGCCCGGGCGAAGTCCTCATCGGACCCGCCGACCATGATCGACAGTGTCGCGTTCTGGGCACCCGGCTCGCCGCCGGACACCGGTGCGTCGATGAGATGCAGTCCCCGCTCGGCGCCCAGCCGGCCCAACTCGGCGGTGACGTCGGGGCGGATGGTGGAGAAGTCGATCACCAGGGTGCCGGGCTGGGCATGGGTGAAGACGCCGTTGTCGGCCAGTAACACGTTCTGCACGTCGGGGGAGTCGGGAACCATGGTCGCCACCACGTCGGCGTCCTTGACGGCCTGTTCGATGGATTCAGCCGCCGCGCCACCCGCCTCGACCAGGGCCGCGGCCTTCTGCGGTGAGCGGTTATAGCCGATGACGGTGTGTCCCGCCCCGGCGAGGTGGCATGCCATGGGGCTGCCCATAATGCCGAGCCCGATGAAAGCGATCGTGCTCATTGGATCCTCATCTCGGTCTGTTGCGGGAGCGATTCGATCCGCACGCGGTGGGCACCGCGCTCGGCACGCGGCAGCCAGTCGAAGGTGCCCTCACGGGTCGGCTTGTACTCCAGCCCGATGTGGCCCCGGTAGCCCACGGCGAGGAGTTGTTCGAGGTAGCTGCCGAGCGGAAGATGGCCGGTGCCCGGCTCGCCGCGCCCCGGCGCGTCGGCGATCTGCACGTGGCCTATCTGGTCGCTGTAGTCGCGAATGGCGGCGCTGACGTCGTCGCCGTTGACCGCGAGGTGATACAGGTCGGCCAGCAGACGCAGATTGCTTGTGCCGTGCCCGGCGCGCACCCGGTCGATAACCCCGATCGCGTCCGATGCGGTCTTGAGCGGATACCGCGGTGCGCCGCTGACCGGCTCGATGAGCACTGTGGCACCGATGCGCTGCGCGGCCCGGCCGGCGAAGGCGAGGTTCTCGCACGCCACCTCGTCCTGGGTCGCCGGTGAAGAATCGTCGCCGCGATTGCCGTAGAGGGCGTTGAAGGCACGAGTCCCCAGCTTTTCGGCGATGGCGATCGCGGTGTCGACGCTGTCCCGGAAGGCGGTGGTCATCGCCGAATCGGAAAGGATCCCCCGATCGCCGCCCGGCATGTCACCGGCGGCGAAGTTGAGTCCGGTCAGCTGGACGCCGGCATTCTGGATGGACCGAGTGAAGGCGTCCACTGCGGCGTCCGGCGGTGTGGGCGTGTCGAAGGGCCACCAGAACTCGACCGCATCGAAGCCGGCGGCGCGCGCGGCTGGTGGGCGCTTTAGAAGGGGCAGCTCGGTGAACAGTATCGAGCAGTTCACGGTGTAGGTGGCAGTCATTACGGCCAGGCTCCTCTAGTTCCGTAATATGGAATTTCACTTTTAGTACGCGGAATCAGTCAACCGTGTGCGGAAGCCACCCGTCAAGGGGCCCGCTAGCCCTTTTTTTCCGTTTGGGTGCTAGCCGGTATCCCTCACTGGGGTTACTCACTGGTAATCGGACCGGCGACCCGGCGCCGGTCGCCCGCCCAGGCCCGTGCCGAGTGCTGTGCGCAACTGATTGACCACCCGCGGTCAGCCGTGCAATCCTTGATCGCCATTGGAATCGTTATTTCATATCCCGGAAGGGACCGTTGATGACCGCGGTGGTTGAACGTCTCGGCAACATCCTCGATCCCGGGGCCTTGCGCTGATGCAGGGCCATGTCGTCGTCGCACCCGACAAGTTCAAGGGGTCGCTAACCGCCAGGGAAGCCGCCCAAGCGATGGCGCGGGGCGTCAACCGCGCCCACCCGACGTTGACCATTGTCGAATGTCCGGTCGCCGACGGCGGGGACGGAACGTTGGAAGCCGTGGCCGCCGCAGGGTTCGGCGTGGTTCCGGTCACCGCCACCGGCCCGACCGCACGACCGGTCCGTAGCGCGTATGCCCGCCGCGGCAACACCGCCGTAATTGAGATGGCCCACATCTGTGGCCTGCTGAGGCTGCCTGACGACGCACCGGATCCGATGAATTCATCGAGCTTTGGGCTCGGAGCTGTTGTCGCCCAAGCGCTTGACGACGGCTGCCGCGACATCATCATCGGCCTGGGCGGCAGCGCAAGCACCGACGGCGGTGCGGGCTTCCTGACCGCCCTGGGCGCCGCGGTGCTCGACCGCACCGGCGTGCCCGTCGGTCCGGGGGGCGGCGGTCTCGTCGTTGCCACCGACATCGACCTCACCGGCCTGCATCGCGCAATCGGCGCGGCCACCTTCACCGTCGCCGTCGATGTCGACAACCCGTTGTGTGGGCCGCTCGGCGCCGCCGCCGTCTACGCGCCCCAGAAAGGCGCCACCCCGCGGCAGGTGGTCGAGCTGGAGCAGGCGTTACGTGGCTGGGCTGACACCGTAGAGCGGTCAACCAATGCCGTCTGCCGCACCTCGCCCGGCGCGGGCGCCGCAGGCGGAGTCGGGTTCGCGGCCCTCGCGGTGCTGCCCGCGCGGATGCGGCCGGGTATCGAGTTGGTCCTCGACCTCGTCGAGCTCGACCGGCACCTGGAAGGCGCGCGGGCCGCGCTCACCGGTGAAGGATCTCTCGACCAGCAATCGTTGCGCGGCAAGGCCCCCGTCGGCGTGCGCCGCCGCGCCGGTGCTCGTCACGTCCCGACGTTCGCCGTCGCCGGAGTGTCGACGTTGAGCCGCACCGAATCGCACACCGCCGGATTCGCGGGGGTCTACACGCTGCGAGATACCGAGCCCGACGAACGTCGGTCACTGCGCCGGGCCGGGACGCTGCTCACCACGGTCACCGAGCAGCTTGCTCGCGAGCAATGGGCCAGCCCAGCGGTGGTGCGAGCGTAATACAACCCCATTATGCCGGGATCGCAACGACATCCGCCGGCAACCATCGGCCTCGGCAATGTCGCTGCGGTCTATCGACTCGAGTCAGCGGCGAGCGATTGGATGTTGCCGACTGTATACTATGAACTGCGAACGGGCCTAAGCCCGCGTATGGACATGACGACAGCGGGAGTTTTCCATGACCCAGCAGCGCCTTGCATCCACCCGCTCCGCCGGGGGCGCGCGACGTGAAGCGACCGCACGCACTGTGCGGGCACCCCTGGAGCGTCCGGCACCGCTGCGGCAGGCGGTCTACGACGCCCTCGCCGAGATGATCATTTCGCGCGAATTGCAACCGGGTGAGCACCTCGTCGAGAACGAGCTGGCAGCTCAGCTCGGGGTGAGCAGGCAGCCGGTTCGGGAGGCGCTGCAGCGCTTGCAGAGCGAAGGTTGGGTGGACTTGCGCCCTGCTCTCGGCGCGTTCGTCCACAGGCCTACCGACGCCGAGGCCGATCAGCTTCTCGCCGTGCGCACCCTGCTCGAGGCGGAGTCGGCGAGATTGGCCGCCCGGCAGGCGACGCCCGAGCAGGTGGAGCACCTCTGGGAGCTCCAGCGCGCCGGGGTGAAAGCGCTCGCCGACGACGACCAGGAGGGTCTCGTCGCCGCCAACGCCGCTCTGCACGCCCATGTGGTCTTCATGTCCGGCAACACTGTGCTGGCCGATGTCCTCGCGTCGGTGGACCGTCGGGTGCGGTGGTACTACATGCCGATCGCACGGGCCCGGGGGAAGGACGCCTGGGATGAGCACGCCGACCTGATCGACGCGATCGCCCGGCGGAGCAGCAGGCGGGCCGGGGATCTGATGCGCCGGCACACCGAGCGCACCAGGGATTTCTACCATGAGCGACGGCAGGAGGCCGAGGGGGTCGCTTGAGGGGTTCTGCCCTGGGGCCGCGGCCCGGCGGCGGTCACGCAATCGTCGATGTCGCCGCCGGACCGGACCTTCTCAGTTGGCTGCCAACCTGGGCGAGAGGGGCATCCGCGCGGCTACCCGGGGCTCAACCGCGATCGCCGGCTTCGGCGCAGTCCCGGGGCGACCCGGCTGCCGCAGGACTGTCGCGATCCCGGCGGACAGCAGAGCGCACCCTGCGGCGAGCCAGTAGGCACCCGTGTAATCCCAGGCCTCGATGACGCTCCCGCCGATTCCGATTCCGACGACCGAGCCGAGCAGCTTGGAGCTGTAGACGAGGCCATAGTTGCTGGCGTTGTTGTTCTCGCCGAAGTAGTCCGTGGTGAGGGCGGCGAACAGCGGGTAGAAGGCGCCGCCGCCGAATCCGACCAGGAATGCGAAGACGAGGAACACGATCTCACTCTGGATGACCTCGCCGGCATAGAGCAGGCCGACCATTGCGATGGCCTCGACCAGCAGCACGATGAGCAGGGTCTGCTTGCGGCCGATCCGGTCAGAAATGAGGCCGGTCACCGCTCGACCGGTGCCATTGATGACCGAGAGCACACCGGCGGACGACGCGGCGATCAACGGGCCGAAGCCGAGATCCTTGGCGAACGGAACCATGTAGCTGATGCCGAACAGTGAGACACCGGCGCTGATCCCCAGCGACAACCACATGATTGGCAGCATGCCGGTTTTGATCGCCGCCAGCGGTGTGTACTGCCGGACGGCCGGAGGATTCTTCCGAAGGCCCTTCGCTCCGGAATTGCTGGCCGCCCACTGCGCCGGGTCGATATCTGCCGGCCACCAGTTCTTCGGCGGATCCCGGAAAAATGCGCCGCACGTGGCCACGACCAGCAGCATAAACAGGCCCACCAGGTCGAGGACCCGGACATAGGTGTTCGGATGCAGGGCATAACTGAAGATGAAGATGAACGGCACGGCGCCGTAAGCGAAGCCGCTGCATACGAACCCCGTCTTGGCGCCTCGCCGCTCCGGAAACCACTTGCCGACGATGTTGATGCAGGTCGCGTAGACCAGGCCTACGCCGGTCCCGCCACATACTGCGAAGCCGAGGAAGGCGATGACCAGGTTGCCGGTGTGGGCAATGCTGAAGAAGCCGACCGCCGACAGGACCGAGCCCGCGAGCATGGCAGCCCTGGCCGAGACGATTCCTTTCTCGCGGAGGCGGCCGGCGGGAAAGGCGACGACCGCCTGGAACAACGCCCAGATGGACAGCAGCCAGAACGTCTGGGACAGGCTCCACCCGTGCGCGTGCCGCAGGGTTTGTGCGGCGGCGCCGTAGCCGTATTCGAAGACACTGACGGCCATCATGGCGAACCACGGCAGCCAGACCATCGAGGCCCGGGATCTGCCGAGGAGATCGCGGTCGGTCTCCCCGACGCGGTATACGCGGCCGTTTGCGTCGGTTATCTCGAGATAATTTGCCGGTGCGGCTTTTGAGGACATTGGTCACTCTCTTTCTAAAGATGGTATGGGGTTTGGTGCCACGATGACCTCTCGCTTCGGGTATTCGCGTCGCCTGACCCTCTTCGCGCGAGCGCTCATCGTTGGACGTCGGGGCTATTGGTTTTGCGTGAGGGGAGATGCGGCTGCGCGCCACCTGCCGGGTGGTGCCCGGCCCACGCCCGGCTCCTGCCGCTCAGATAACCCCGGCATGCCTGAACTGCTCCAGTCGCTCGGGCGAGTAGCCGAGCTCCGTAAAGATCTGTTCGGTGTGCTCACCGAGCATCGGCGAGCGGACGATGTCCACCGGAGAGTCCGACAGCCGCAGCGGAGAGCCCACGGTCTTGAACGGGCCGCGCTCGGGGTGGTCGACAGTGACGATCGTGCCGAGATCGGCAAGGGTTTCGTCCTCGATCAGTTCCTTCGCACCGAGGACGGGACCGCAGGGGATGTTGAGCGCGTTGAGCGCGTCCAGGGCCTCCCACTTGGTGTGCTGCTCGGTCCAGTCCTCGATCAGCGCGAAGACCTTGTCCAGCTTGGGGATCCGCGCTTCGGGCCGTGACCAGTTGGGGTCGTCGGCCAGGTGGGGGCGACCGATCAGTTCAGCCAGCGGCGCCCAGATGTGCGGCTGGATGATCACATAGATGTAGTCGTTGGGTCCGCCACCCTTGGTCCGGACAGCGCACCCCGGTTGACCGCCGCCGGACGCGTTGCCGGATCGGGGGACTTCGTCAGTGAAGTGCTGGTTGGGGTACTCGCTGAGCGGGCCGTTCGCGAGCCGTTGCTGGTCGCGCAGCTTCACCCGGCACAGGTTGAGTACCGCCTCTTGCATAGCGACCTGGACACGCTGCCCGCGGCAGGTGTTCGTGCGCTGGTAGAGCGCGGCGACGATTCCCGCAACGAGGTGGATACCGGTACCTGAGTCTCCGATCTGTGCACCGGTTGCGGTGGGCGGGCCGTCCTCGAATCCCGTGGTAGCCATGGACCCCCCCATCGCCTGGGCGATGACTTCGTAAGCCTTGAAGTCGGAGTACCTGCCGGCGCCGAATCCCTTGACGGAGGCATAGATCAACTGCGGGTTGATTTCTTGCAGCCGCTCCCACGTGAACCCGAACCGGTCGACGACACCCGGACCGAAATTCTCGACGAGGACGTCGACGTGAGACACGAGATCGGTGAAGACCTGCTTGCCCTCGTCGCTCTTCATGTTGAGGGTGACGCTGCGCTTGTTGCAGTTGAGCATCGTGAAATACAGGCTGTCCACGCCAGGGACGTCGCGAAGCTGACCGCGGGTGACGTCTCCGATTCCCGGCGCCTCGAGCTTGATGACGTCCGCCCCGAGCCAGGCGAGCAGTTGCGTAGCTGATGGACCCGACTGGACATGTGTCATGTCCAGAATGCGAACGCCGTCCAGCGCCTTACCCACGACGGCCTCCGGGGACAACCGCCGTGAGACGGCATCTCCCCCGCCGCTCGCGAAACCTTTCCGACAGGTGGGGGTCGACGACGGTCGCGATCTGGCGCATGATCTCAACTCCGTTCGGTTGGGGTGACCTGAGTCTCAGACTGTATACCGTATGATGTAGACCACAGTGTGTATCATTTGAGCATCGTTTGTCCAGTGATACGGGAGATTTTGGGAAGAACTTCGCCGGATCAACTGCCCCGATGCGGTCGGGTAGAAATTCCCCGGCTGTCCGCTCTTCGCCGAGACCGGCACGCCTGGCACGACCCGCCGATCTCGGGGCAAGACGAAGATGTCGATTCGACGGGCGCGCCAGGGAAACGACGGATCCGCGTGGTTGTGGCGACGTTTCGCTTCGACGAGACGACGGGCGCTGGTCACGAAATATGCAGAGGCCTGCCGTAGAACGCACCGCGCCGAGGCTGGCCTTGCCGCACAGCCCGCAAGACGACGTCGTATAGAAGTTGCGCTCGAGCGACGGATCAGGTGCGGGGACGCCAGGGGAAAGCACCACGTCGAGCACGTTGTAGGTGTTGCCGCCCTCGTCGAGGGCACCCGCGCAATACCTTATGCCCGCGACGTCATTCTCGTGACGCACGACTCCCTCACTGACAAGGAAACCGGCCGCCAGAACGAAGTCCTGACCGGGGTGCGCATGGTGACCGTCAGCGGCCGTCCCGCGACACGAATCTCGAGAGGGTCCTCGACCACCAACGTTTCAGGTCGCACGGGGCGCCCGGGGCCGACAAGCCGGATCACCCGGCGTCGACTAGTGATGGGTCCCAATCTCGGTCACCTCGGTGGCAATTGCACGCTGTCTGCAGAGAAACTCTGGACCACCCTCGGATTGTCAGAGTAAAACTATTACATACTGTATGCACTTGGCTGCTGCCGGCGACAACCCGACCACCGTGCTGGCCGAGGCGATCAGCCAGGCGCCCCTCACGTAAGTGGCGGGCCGTCGGTACTTCCCGGAAACTTCCTAACGGCGGGCTATCGCGCGGCGTTCGCCCAGATCAGCAGAGGGTAAGTGGGATGTCCAGCGGGTCCGCCCCGGCGGCACCCCGGCGAGCGCGCGTTTCGCGGCCCCGCGCCTGCGGATCACGTCTGTTCTGTAAGAGCCCACAATACTGAGTGCACCGGGCATCTGGGGGGCATGCTGAGCGCATGGACCAGTACCGCCGCGGTGACCTTGTTTTCGATGTCATCGATGAAGGCCCGGCTGACGCACCGGTCGTCGTCTTGTTGCATGGATTTTGGCAGTTCAACACGAGCTGGAACACCGTTATCGCACGGCTCACCGGTCGGGGGTATCGGTGCTTGGCGCCCAACCAGCGGGGCTTCTCTCGCGGCGCGCGGCCGACTCGCCGCCGGGATTACCGGTTGCCTGAATTGGTTGAAGACGTCCGCGTGCTGATCGACGCCAGCGGTGCTCAGCGGGTACATCTGGTCGCCTACGACTGGGGTGCCACCGTGGCCTGGGCCCTTGCAGCAGAGAGCCCGGAGCGCCTCGCTTCTCTGACCACGATGTCCATAGCGCACCCCGTAGCGACGCTCAAATCGATGGCGACGAGTCGGCAAGCTCTCGCATCGTGGTACATCCTGTTCTTCCAGCTGCCCCGCGTTCCGGAGCGATACCTCCTGGCCAAGGACGGGAATGTCCCCCGGCTGTCGACCTTTATGCAGTCGAAGGCCAAGCAGCCCCGTGAAGCTGCTGACCGCGATGCCCACGCAATGGCCGAACCCGGAATTCTCACCGCCGCCCTCAACTGGTATCGCGCGATCCCGATGTCGCCTGTTTTTAGCATCGGCAAGATCACCGTCCCCACGATGTACATGTGGAGCGACGCCGACACCGCCCAACTCGAAAAGGGTGCCCGCAACACTGAGCGCTACGTCAGCGGCGAGTACCGCTTCAAGATGCTGCACGGGTCGCACTGGATGCTCGATGAGCAGCCCGACGCAGTAGCGGACCTGCTGCTCGAATGGTTGGCCGCCCATCCCATCTGAGCCGAATCTGCGCTGGCTCCACGCGCCCACGAGTCCTTACTTCCCACAGGCGCGGTCGCCCGGTCGCCGCGCTCTCTGACACGTCGATGTGTCCTCAAACCTCAGCCGATGAGTTGTGGAATGCCACACAACGGTCGATTACGTGCGGTGCTTGAGACGCGCAACAACAAGGGCGAGAACTACACCGGTCATTGCCCAATGCCGCAAATTAATGCTTGCCGGTACCGGTCCTGCAGAGTTTGACGATTTGTTGGAGTGCGAACTCGGAACCGATGCAGAGATTGCGACAAGCGCGAAGAGCGGAAATCCGTATCCGAGACTGACAACCCACCCCGCCGGGGGATTCCAGGCAGTGGAAACCGCAGCAAGGGTTGGTCCGCCGAATGCCATGAGCAGGCTCAAGATGGCGGTAGTTCCAAGCGCTCTTACATTCAGGTCGGCCGCAACCAATCCAGAACTGGATCGAAACTTACCTAAGACGCGACGGACACGGCAAAAGACGAAGTTTCAGCGCAACGCCGTACGGAACTTCGGCCTGGTCTACAGCGCCATGTATGGGGCGTTATCGGAGTCGGGGTGCCGGCAGCACTGCTGCGCGGCAACGGTTATCGCAGCAGCGCCGCCGCCGCCAGTGCGACCGGGTCGACGTCCTCTGTCTGGGTGGCTACCAGCTCGAACAGCCGTCTCTTCATGCGTGGGTCCCAGAACCTGTTGACATGGTCCGCGACGGCAGCAGCCGCCTGCTGGGTCGGCAAATAGCCGAAATTAACGGCGATACTGTTGACCAACCTGATCTCGGCAGCATTGTTGAGCGACATGTCAATCCACCAGTCCCGCGGTCAGCACACGGTCTGCGGCCGGTTTACCGTTCTCCCGAGGGATCGGGTGGGTGAGAGTGACCTGAACGGCTGTCACCTTGTACTCCGGGCAGTTGGTTGCCCAGTCGGAGTTCTCCGTCGTCACGACGTTCGCACCCGTGACCGGGTAATGGAACGTCGTGTACACCACGCCGGTGGGCATCCGATCGGATATCTGCGCGCGGAGCTTGGTTTCGCCGACTCGGCTGGCCAGCGTGACCTCGTCACCCTCGGCGATTCCGCGAACCTCGGCGTCGTGCGGATGGATCTCGAGCCGATCCTCCTGGTGCCAGGCGATGTTCGCGGTGCGACGAGTCTGAGCTCCGACGTTGTACTGACTCAGGATTCGGCCGGTGGTGAGGATCAGCGGGTAGCGGCGCGTGCTGCGCTCGTCGGTGGGCACGAACGGGGTCGGCAGGAACCTGCCCTTGCCCCGAGTGAACGACTCCACGTGCATTATCGGTGTGCCCTCGGGAGCGTGCTCGTCGCATGGCCACTGGATGCTCCCCACCTGATCCAGCTTCCGGAACGACACCCCGGCGAAAGTCGGTGTGACCGAAGCGATTTCGTCCATGATCTGGCTCGGGTGCTCGTAGTGCATCCGGAAGCCCATCGCCGTGGCGATCTGGCTCACGATCTCCCACTCGTGCTTGCCGCTCTTCGGCTTCATCACAGAACGGACCCGGTTGATCCGGCGTTCGGCATTGGTGAACGTGCCGTCCTTCTCCAGGAACGACGCGCCCGGTAGAAACACGTGGGCGAACTTCGCGGTCTCGTTGAGGAACAGGTCCTGGACCACCACCAGTTCCATGGCGCTCAGTGCGGCCAGGACATGCTTGACGTTCGGGTCGGATTGCGCGATGTCTTCACCGTGAACGAACAGGCCCCGGAACGTGCCCTCAATCGCAGCGTCGAACATGTTCGGGATGCGCAAGCCCGGCTCGGCCAACAGTGTCGTCCCCCAGAGATTTTCGAAGATCTGTCGCACCGCGTCGTCCGACACGTGGCGGTAGCCGCTCAGCTCGTGCGGGAACGATCCCATGTCACAGGAGCCCTGCACGTTGTTCTGGCCGCGCAGCGGGTTCACGCCGACACCGTCACGGCCGATGTTCCCGCATGCCATCGCCAGATTCGCCATGCCCATCACCATCGTTGAGCCCTGGCTGTGTTCGGTCACCCCCAGGCCGTAGTAAATGGCCGCGTTGCCGGCCTGCGCATACATGCGGGCGGCGGCGCGCAGCCCGTCGGCCGCCACGCCGGTGATCGGCTCGACGGCCTCGGGGCTGTTCTCGGCGCCGGCGATGAACTGGACCCACTCGTCGAATCCCTCGCACCTGGCCGCCACGAACGACTGGTCGACGAGACCCTCGGTCACCACCACGTGCGCCATAGCGTTGATGACCGCCACATTCGTTCCGGGCTTCAGCTGGAGGTGGTGGTCGGCCTCGACATGCGGCGAGCGCACCAGGTCGATGCGACGCGGGTCGACCACGATGAGCCTGGCACCCTGGCGCAACCGCTGCTTCATCCTGGAGGCGAAGACCGGGTGCCCGTCCGTTGGATTGGCCCCGATCACGATGATGACGTCGGCCTGTGCCACGGAGCGGAAGTCCTGGGTGCCCGCCGACTCACCGAAGGTCTGCTTGAGCCCGTATCCCGTGGGCGAGTGGCACACCCGGGCACACGTGTCCACGTTGTTGTTGCCGAAGGCGGCGCGGACCATCTTCTGAACGACGTAGACCTCTTCGTTCGTGCACCGCGACGACGTGATCGCGCCGATCGCCCCCGGGCCGTGCCGCTGCCTGATCTGGAGCATCCGACGAGCGACGGTACCGATCGCCTCGTCCCAGTCGACCTCCCGCCACGGGTCGGTGATCTTGTCGCGAACCATCGGGCGCAGCACCCGGTCCGGATGGGTCGCATACCCGAAGGCGAACCGTCCTTTCACGCACGAGTGGCCCTCGTTGGCGCCGCCATTTTTGTAGGGCACCATGCGGACCAGCTCATCACCGCGCAACTCCGCCTTGAACGAACAGCCGACGCCGCAGTAAGCGCAGGTGGTGATCACCGACCGCGAAGGCACCCCGAGTTCAACCACGGAGCGCTCCTGAAGCGTCGCCGTCGGGCACGCCTGCACACACGCGCCACAGGACACGCATTCCGAGTCCATGAAAGGCTCACCCGCACTGGGCGACACCTTCGATGCGAAGCCCCGGCCCTCGATGGTCAGTGCGAACGTGCCCTGGATCTCGCCGCAGGCCCGCACGCAGCGGGAGCAGGCGATGCACTTGGCGGGGTCGAAGTCGAAGTACGGATTGCTGTGGTCGACGGCCGCGTCCAGGTGGTTCGCCCCTTCGTAGCCGTACCTGACCTGGCGCAGCCCGACTGCGCCGGCCATGTCCTGCAACTCGCAGTCGCCATTGGCCGGACAGGTGAGACAGTCCAGCGGATGGTCGGAGATGTAGAGCTCCATGACGTTCTCACGGAGCTTGGCGACCTTGGGCGTCTGGGTCCGCACGACCATGCCGTCGGCCACCGGGGTCGTACACGAGGCGGGGGTACCACGGCGGCCGTCGATCTCCACCAGACACAGCCGACAGGAACCGAAGGGTTCGAGCCGGTCGGTGGCACACAGCTTGGGGATATCGACGCCGGCAAGCCCAGCCGCCCGCATGACCGACGTGCCTTCGGGAACCGAAATGCGCAGCCCGTCCACGTCGAGCCAGACCGTTGCCGGACCGTCCTTGGCGGGCGTGCCGTAGTCAGGTTCCTTGAGCAGCGTCATGGCATACCTTCCGTCCTCACGCTGGTGTGCGCCGTACGCATTTCTGCGCCGGGTTCCCGGGTGAGAAAGTCGTCGGCGAAATGTGTGATCGCGCTGCGTACGGGCATCGGCGTGAGGCCGCCCATGGCGCACAGTGAGCCCTCGGTCATCACGTCGCAGAGGTCCTCGAGCAGGGCCAGGTTCTCGTCACGGTGCTCACCTGCCGTGATCCGGTCGATCACCTCGACGCCACGCACCGAACCCACCCGGCACGGAGTGCACTTGCCGCACGATTCCGCGGCACAGAACTCCATCGCGAACCTGGCCTGAGCCGCCATGTCGACGGTGTCATCGAACACCACGATGCCGCCGTGGCCGACCATCGCACCCGCCGCCTGGAATCCCTCGTAATCCATCGGCAGGTCGAACATGGACGTCGGCAGATACGCGCCGAGAGGGCCGCCAACCTGGACCGCACGCACCGGGCGTCCCGACCGCGTTCCGGCGCCGTAGCCGTCCACGAGTTCGCCGAGCGTCACGCCGAAGGCCTTCTCCACGATGCCGCCCTGCCGGATGTTCCCCCCGAGCTGGAACAACTGGGTGCCGCGCGACCGGTCCACGCCAAGCTCCCGATATGCCTGCGCACCGTCGGCGAGGATCGTCGGCACGCTGGTCAGCGTGAGTACGTTGTTCACCACCGTCGGCTTGCCGAACAAGCCATGTACGGCAGGGATGGGCGGCTTCGCCCTGACCATGCCGCGCTTGCCCTCCAGGCTTTCGAGCATGGAGGTCTCTTCGCCGCAGATATAGGCCCCGCCGCCCACTCGTACATGAAGGTCGAAGCTCAGGGACGAACCGAGCACACCGTCCCCGAGCCAGCCTCGCTCTCGCGCGATCTCAATGCCGGATCGCATCGCGGCCACTGCGTCCGGGTACTCGGACCTGATGTAGATGTAGCCCTCCGTTGCGCCGACCGCATACGCGGCGATCGTCATGCCCTCGATGAGCAGGAAGGGATCTCCCTCCATGACCATCCGGTCGGCGAACGTTCCGCTGTCACCTTCGTCGGCGTTGCAGCAGACGAACTTCAGTTCGTCGACGCAGTCGAGTACCGTTTTCCACTTGGTCCCCGCCGGGAAGCCGGCACCGCCACGCCCGCGCAAACCCGAATCCGTGACCTGCGCCACCACCTCCGCCGGGGAGATCTGCAGCGCGCGGACCAGCCCGACGAGGCCGCCGTGGCGCAGGTAATCATCAGGTGACAACGGGTCGGTGACGCCCACCCGGGCAAACGTGACCCGGTTCTGCGTTGCTAGCCAGGGCAGCTCATCGACCACACCCACCCGGGACGGGAGATCTGCACCCTCCAACAGGCCCCCGGCCACGAGGCCGTCGACCTCTGCGGCGTCGACGGGTCCGTAGCCGACTCGTCCGCCCTGCGTCGCCACCTCGACCAGCGGCTCCAGCCACAACATCCCCCGGGAACCGTTGCGGACCAGACGAATCGGGCGCCGTGTTCGCGCCGCGGCGCGTACCAAGGCATCGGCCACCGCATCCGCGCCGACTGATCTGGCCGCAGAATCCTTGGGCACGTATACCGTGACAGGTGACGAAATCGACGCGCTCATGGCGCGACCGCCGCGTCGATGATCGAAGACAGGCGACCCTCGTCGACCCGCCCAATGAGCTCACCATTCACCTGCACTGCCGGGCCCAGCGCGCAATTGCCCAAGCAGAAGACCTGCTCAACGGTGACCGAACCGTCATGGCTGGTCGCCCCCAGCGACATGCCGTACCTGTCCTGCAGGTAGGACACCAGACGTCCGGCGCCGACCGCCTGACATGCCTCCGCCCGGCAGACCCGCACCACGGTGCGGCCCGCCGGCTGGGCACGGAAGTCGTGATAGAAGGTGACCACACCATGCACATCCGCACGGGAAAGGTTCAGCTCCTCGGCCAACACCGGGATCGCCTCCGGTGGCACACAGTCCAACGCCTCCTGGACCGCGTGAAGAATCGGCAGCAGAGCGCCGCGCTGCGCGCGATGGTCCGCTGCGATCTCCCGGACCAGGGCCTCGGTCGTCGTACCCAACTCCCCCGTTAGCGCGGAATTCATGATCTTCCTCCGGCAGACGGATCCGTGCGATCAGACGACGACCTTGCCGGCGTGCCACCCGGCGATTGTGTCGGCGTCGTATCCCAGTTCGGCAAGGACCTCGTCGGTGTGCTCGCCGAGCAACGGGGCGCCCTTGATGTCGGGCTGAAACGCGGAGAACTTGACCGGGCTGCCGACGGTCAGGAACGTCCCGCGCCCCTTCTGCTCCACCTCGACGACGGTGCCGCTCTTGCGCAGTGCCTTGTCCTCGGCGATCTCCTTCATGCTGAGCACAGGTGCGCACGGCACGTCGAACGTGCGCAGGATGTCGACCGCCTCGTACTTGGTCTTGTCGGCCAGCCACTTCTCGATCTCGTCAAAGATGTCGAAGATCTTGTCCTGCCGCGCTAGCGCCGTGCTGTAGCCGGGGTCATTCGCCCATTCCGGCCTGCCGACGGCCTCAGCCGTCCGGGCCCAGTTCTGCTCCTGGATGGTGAAGTAGATGTACGCGTTGGGGTCGGTCTCCCACCCCTTGCACTTCAACACCCAGCCCGGCTGGCCACCGCCGCCGGCGTTGCCGCCGCGGGGGACCGCATCGCCGAATTGGCCGTTGGGGTACTGCGGGTACTCCTCCAGGTAGCCCACCCGTTCCAGCCGCTGCTGATCGCGGAGCTTGACTCGGCACAGGTTCAGCACGGCATCCTGCATCGACACCGACACCATTTGCCCCTTCCCGGTCTTCTCGCGGCCGACGAGCGCGGTGAGGATCCCGATCAGCAGGTGCATGCCGGTGTTGCTGTCGCCGAGCGCCGCCCCGGCAACAGTGGGCGGCCCGTCCCAGAAGCCGGTCGTGGACGCATTACCGCCCGCGCACTGCGCGACGTTTTCATAGACCTTGAGGTCATTGAAGGGTGACTCGTCGTTGAACCCCTTCACGGAACCGAAGATCAGGCGCGGGTTCCACTTCTGCAGCGTGTCCCAGGACAGGCCCATGCGGTCCATCGCGCCGGGCGCGAAGTTCTCGACCAGCACGTCGGCGGCACGGATCAGCTTCTCCATCACCTCGAGGCCTTCGGGTGACTTCGTGTTGATCGCGAGGGAGCGCTTATTGCTGTTCAGCATGGTGAAGTACAGGGCGTCGAGATCAGGGATGTCGCGCAACTGGCTTCGCGTCACGTCACCCCCGCTCGTGCGCTCGACCTTCAGAACGTCGGCGCCGAACCACGCGAGCATCTGAGTACAGGCCGGGCCCGCCTGCACGCCGGTGAAGTCAATCACCTTGATTCCGGAGAGCGGCAGTTCAGTCATGACATGTTTCCTTTCCTGTTTGTCGATCGTGTCGGTGCGGGCAGGCTCAGCGCTGGTTGGTGATGCCCTTGGGGTTGAGGTGGGCGATGTTGCCGCTCTCGGTGCCGTCGGAGGGGTCGAGCAGGCAGTCGATCAGTGCCGGCCTGCCCGATGCCAGGGCCTCCCGCAGGGCGACGGCAACCTCCACGGGCGTCGTCGCCCGGTATCCCTTGCCGCCGAATGCCTTGATCATGAACTCGTGACGAGCCTGCAGTGCGGTCGGCGCAGGGTCAGCGGATGCGGAAATGTCGTCGCCGCGGTAGACGCCGCTGTTGTTGAGGATGACCGTGACGACCGGCAGGTTGTACCGGCAGATCGTCTCTATCTCCATTCCGCTGAACCCGAAGGCGCTGTCGCCTTCGATCGCGACGACGGGGTCGCCCGTCTCGACGGCCGCGGCGATCGCGTAGCCCATGCCGATGCCCATGACGCCCCAGGTCCCGCTGTCCAGCCGGTGGCGCGGGACCTGCATGCCGATTGTGTTGCGCGCCAAGTCGAGTGCGTTCGCGCCCTCGTTCACGACATAGACTCCGGGTTCGTCGTGCAGGACATCGCGAATTGCCTGCAACGCGCCGAGGAACTTCATCGGGTGTGCGTTCTGCGCGGCATCGAGGCGGCCCGCCATCTTGACGACGTTTTGCGCTGATCGAACCGATAGCTCCTCGCGCCACCCCGGCGCGACCGTGATCTGACACGGCTTGATCCGCTCCAGGAGGGTCTCCATCACGGAACCGACGTCGCCGACGAGCGGGGCCGCGATGGGCTGATTACTGTCCATTTCGGCGGCCGCGATGTCCACCTGAATGAACTTGGTGTGCGGGTTCCATTGGGGCGCATCGCCATGCCCGAGTAGCCAGTTCAGGCGCGCACCGACGAGCATCACGACATCGGCCCTGCGCAGGGCCAGTGACCGCGCGGTGGCCGCTGACTGCGGGTGGTCGTCAGGCAGTAGGCCCTTAGCCATCGACATCGGCAGATACGGCACGCCGGTGGACTCGATGAACTCCCGGATCTGCTCGTCCGCCTGTGCGTACGCGGCGCCCTTGCCGAGCACGATCAAGGGCCGCTTTGCGCTGGCGAGCAGGTCGATCGCGAGGTCGACCGCCTCGAGTTCGGGCAGCTGCCGCGGTGCCGGGTTGACCACCCGCCACAATGTCGCGGCGGCCCGGTCCGCATCGACGACCTCACCGAGCACCGCGGCCGGGATGTCGAGGTAGACGCCCCCCGGACGGCCGGACACCGCGGTGCGGATCGCGCGCGCCACACCGCGGCCGATGTCCTCGGCCCGAGATACCCGGTACGCCGCCTTGACGAACGGCTTAGCCGCCGCGAGCTGGTCCATCTCCTCGTAGTCACCGCGCTGAAGGTCGACGAGATGCCGCTCACTCGATCCGGAGATCTGGACCATCGGGAAGCAGTTCGTCGTCGCGTTCGCAAGCGCCACCAGCCCGTTGAGGAAGCCCGGAGCGGACACCGTCAGGCAGATGCCGGGCTTCTTCGTGAGGAACCCGGCGGCCGCCGCGGCGTGGCCGGCGTCGCTTTCGTGGCGGAAGCCGATGTAGCGGATGCCCGACGCCTGCGCGACGCGAGCCAGATCGGTGATCGGGATGCCGACGAGTCCGTAGATGGTGCGCACGTCGTTGAGCTTGAGCGCATCGACGACCAGGTGGATCCCATCGGTGAGAGCGGCCGGATCGCCGGCGCCCGTCGCCTCCGCGTCTTCGATGCAAGCAGTGGTCATCTGAGAAAACCTTCCGGCCTGAGCTAAACTGTATGCAGTATGCCTTATGCGATATACTAGCCCCGGTTGCTACTGGATGTCCAGTGAGGGTGCCCGCCATCACACGGCAGACGGTGCGCCGCGGAGCTAGGAAGGAGACTGGCGTGGGTGGGCACGGCCTGCGCGCGGAGTCATAGCCCGGTGCGCAGCACCCGCACCGAGTCGGTGCATCCCGAAACGCCGCTCGTGCTGCCGGACACCACCACGACCAGATTGCCGGGATCGCGCATTCCCATCGCAGCCAGCCCTCGGATGACCTCGGTCGGCAGGGTCTCGGCCGTGATGGCGGGTGCCAGCACCGCGGACTCGATGCCCCAGGAGAACGCCAACCGCGCCCTCACCGACTCGTCGTGAGCGAAGGCGAGCAGCGGTAAACGGGATCGCTGGCTTGCCAGTCTCAGTGCTGTGTCGCCGGTACGGGTGAAGCAACACAGCGCCATCGCCCCGAGTCGTTGGCCGAGCTCGCAGGCAGCCGCCCCGATAGCATCGCCGATGCCTGCCTCGCCGCCGTCTTTCTCGGTCGTTAACTCCGGCGCTTGCTTTTCGCACGCCGCGCCCTCTGCCGCCTCGACAATGCGCGCCATCGTCGCCACCGTGTGCGCCGGATGCGCGCCGACGCTCGTCTCGGCGGAGAGCATGACTGCGTCGGCCCCATCAAAGACCGCGTTGGCCACGTCCGAGACCTCTGCTCGGGTGGGACGACGGTCGGAGACCATCGAGTCGAGCATCTGGGTCGCCACGATGACCGGCTTCGCAGCCTGACGGCACAGGCGAATCGCGCGCTTCTGCACGAGTGGGATTTGCTCCAGCGGCATCTCCACACCGAGGTCACCGCGGGCCACCATCAGTCCATCGAACGCCTCGACGATCCCCGATAGGTCCGAAACCGCCTCAGGCTTCTCAAGTTTCGCAATGACGGGCACCCGTCTGCCGGCCTCGTCCATGATGGCGTGCGCGAGCTTCACCTCCTCGGCCGCCCGGACAAAGGACATGGCGATCATGTCGACTCCGAGGTCGAGGGCAAACTTCAAGTCCTCAATGTCCTTCCCGGACAACGGCGGCACACTGACCGCAACGCCCGGAAGCGAGATGCCCTTATGGTCGCTGACCGGGCCGCCCTGCACAACCTCGCAGGTGATGTCTTCGTCGTTGACGTCGAGCACTCGCAGGTCGATCTTGCCGTCGTCGATGAGCAGCCGATCACCTCCATGCACGTCGGCGGCCAACCCGTCGTACGTCGTACAGACGCGGTCGTGGTCGCCCGGGCATGCGGCCGTCGTGATCACGATCTGCTCGCCGACGGCCCATACCACCGGGCCACAGGCGAAGCGGCCCAGCCGGATCTTGGGGCCCTGCAGGTCCGCCAGCACGCCGACCGCGCGACCGCGATGTGCTGCGATCTGACGCACAAGCCCGTAGAGGACGGAATGCTGCGCGTGGGTGCTGTGGCTGAAGTTCAGCCGTGCCACATCCATTCCGGCGTCGACGAGTTCCAGCAGTGGCCGGGCAGTGTCGGTGGCTGGTCCGAGCGTGCAGACGATCTTGGCGCGACGGTTCACCATGTTGCCCTCTCAGGTGAGAGCCGGTTGGGTTTCCTTATTCGGAGTGCCGGCGGCCCGCGACCCCACAGGCGCGCAGGTGCGAGCCAGCAGATCGGTGGCGGCGTGGATGGTGCGAAGCGTGGGAGCGGCAGCGCCCGTCAGGTCTGCCATCTCGACTACCGCCGCGACGATGGCATCGAGTTCCAGCTGCTTGCCCGCTTCGAGGTCTTGCAGCGTGGAAGTCTTGTGGTGTCCCACCTTCTCCGCCCCGCGCAGCCGCTTTTCGATGGATATGCGCGGGTTGCTGCCCACCCTGGCGGCGATGTCGAGCGTCTCCTCCATCAGCTGAATCACCAGTTGGCGGGTGTGCGGGTGCTGACAGATCTCGACCATCGTCGCTCTGGTCAGCGCGCTCAGTGGGTTGAACGCGACGTTGCCCATGAGCTTGATCCAGATGTCACTTCGCAGGTCGGCCTCGACGGGGCACTTCAGCCCCCCGGCGACCATCGCGTCGCTCAAGTCCATGCAGCGCTCTGAAATCTCCCCTGACGGCTCACCGATGGAGAAGCGGGTGCCTTCCAGGTGCCGGATCACCCCGGGCGCCTCGATGGTGGTTGCCGGATACACCACACAGCCGATGGCCCGCTCCGGGGGCAGCACCGCACTCGTGGCACCGCCGGGATCGACGGCCTCGACCCGGCGTCCGCGGTACGGCCCTGGCAGTTCGTGGAAATACCACCATGGGATCCCGTTTTGCGCAGCCAGCACTGCCGTGTCGCCGGCGAGGAGCGGCTTCACCAGGTCGCCGCATGACGGATAGCTATGCGCCTTGAGCCCGAGAAAGATGTAATCGACCGGCCCGATCTCGGCGGGGTCGTCCGTGGCGTGCGGATATGCCACGAAGTCGCCGCGCGGACTTGTCACCCGCACCCCGTTCTCCCTCATCGCGCGCAGATGCTCGTTTCGCGCGATCAAGTGAACGTCAGCACCGCCCCGTTGCATTGCGGCGCCCCAGTAGGCGCCGATCGCGCCGGCACCGACGACTGCAATCCTCATGGCATCTCCCTTTGGGAGCATACTGTATGCATAACCTCGCCGCTAAGTCCATAAGTTGCATACAGTATGCGATTGACATATTCTGCAAACCGTCCCGGCCGATACGGCCGCGGGGCACAGAGTCCAGTCACCTGGAGAGTTCTCCCCCGGCCACAGCACAGGAAGAGGAATATGACGCTGATCGGAGTCCCCCGGGAAACCGCTACCGGCGAATGCCGTGTTGCGATGGTCCCAAAGGTCGTCGAACGGCTCAGTGCCGCAGGCCTTTCCGTGATAGTTGAGGCCGGAGCGGGTGGGGCAGCGCTCATCCCCGATGAGCACTACGAACAGGTCGGAGCCACCATCGCCGATCCATGGCCGGCAGACGTCGTCGTAAAGGTGAACCCGCCGACCGCAGACGAGATCTGCCTGCTGAAGCCGGAATCCATGGTGATCGGATTCCTGGCACCGCGTACCCGCCCGGATGTCGCGGAGCGACTGCGCCTGGCGGGTGTCACGGGCTTGGCGATGGAAGCGGTGCCACGGATCTCCCGCGCGCAGACCATGGACGCGCTGTCCTCCCAAGCCAATGTCGCCGGCTACAAGGCGGTACTACGTGCCGCAGAATGCTCCACTCGGTTCTTCCCCATGCTGACCACGGCGGCCGGAACGGTGAAACCGGCGGCTGTCCTCGTGCTCGGCGTGGGCGTTGCGGGCCTTCAGGCGCTGGCCACCGCCAAACGGTTGGGCGCCCGCACGACGGGCTTCGATGTCCGGCCTGAGGTCGCCGAGCAGGTCCAGTCACTCGGCGCCCGGTGGCTGGAGCTCGGTGTCCAGGCTGCGGGCGAGGGCGGCTACGCCCGCGCGCTGGCCCCGGGGGAACAGGAGGAGCAGCAGCGGCGGCTGACCGAAGCGGTCTCCGGCTTCGACGTGGTGATCACGACCGCGCTCGTCCCGGGACGCCCGGCGCCAAGGCTGGTCACCGCAGAGGCGGTATGCCAAATGCGACCGGGCAGCGTCGTTGTCGACCTCGCCGGTGAGGCCGGCGGCAACTGCGAGCTCACCGTGCCCGGCGAGACTGTGGTTCGTCACGACGTCACCATCGCGTCGCCTCTGAACCTGCCGGCAACGATGCCCGAGCACGCCAGCGAGCTGTACGCGCGGAACGTGGCGGCTCTGCTCGAACACATGCTGGCCGACGGCAAGATCGTGCCCGACTTCTCGGACGAGATCCTCGCCGCGTGCTGCGTGACCTCAGCCGGTGACCAGTTGACGGAGGCCCGATGACGCTCCTGGCCAATGTGGCGATCCTGGTGCTGGCCGGCTTCGTCGGCTTCGCCGTTATCTCAAGGGTTCCCAACACCCTGCATACCCCGCTCATGTCCGGTACCAACGCCATCCACGGCATCGTGCTGCTCGCCGGCCTGGTGCTGCTCGGCCGTTCCGCGACGGATGCCTTCGACCGCATGCTCCTGGTGGTCGCCATCGCCTTCGGCGCGATCAACGTGGTGGGCGGGTTCCTGGTGACGGACCGGATGCTTGGCATGTTCAAGAAGCCGATTGCCGAAGCAGGAAGGGTTGTGGCCGCTCATGAGTGAGCTCATCGCGGTTCTTTACATCATCGGGTTCGCACTGTTCATCCATGGCCTGATGGGGCTGACCGGGCCCCGGACCGCCGCGCGCGGCAACCTGGTCGCGGCCGTCGGCATGGTGATCGCAATCGCGGCCACCCTGCTGACGCCGGGGATGAGCAATTGGCTGTTGATAGCGCTTGGCCTGGTCCTCGGGACGCTCGTTGGCGTGCCATCGGCGCGGCGGGTCAAGATGACCGCGATGCCGCAGATGGTGGCACTGTTCAACGGAGTGGGCGGCGGCGCCGTGGCGCTCGTGTCCTGGGTGGAGTTCAGGGACAGCCACGGCTACGCGACAGTGGCCGGTTACGTGGCCGTCACCTCGCTGTTTGCCGCGATCGTGGGTTCGGTGTCCTTCTGGGGATCCCTGATCGCCTTTGGCAAGCTGCAGGAAGTGTTGCCCGGCAAGCCGATCAGCCTGGGCCGGGCGCAGCAGCCGCTCAACGCGGCGCTAGTGCTCCTCTCCCTCGGGTGTGGTGTCGCCATCGCTCTTGGCCAACGATCCCCGCTGCTGATCATCGGCATCCTCCTCTCGGCGGCGGTGCTCGGCGTGATGGTGGTGCTGCCGATCGGCGGGGCAGACATGCCGGTGGTGATCTCATTGCTCAACGCGCTCACCGGACTCTCCGCCGCGGCGACCGGGCTGGCGCTGGACAACACCGCGATGATCGTCGCAGGCATGATCGTCGGCGCCTCGGGGACCATCCTGACCAACCTGATGGCCAAGGCGATGAACCGGTCGATCCCCGCGATCGTCGCAGGGGGGTTCGGGGGGACGGCCGCCGCAGCGGGCCCGGGTGGTGGTCCTGCGGACCAGACGGTACGGCAGACCAGTGCGGCGGACGCGGCCATCCAGATGGCGTACGCGAGCCAGGTGGTCGTCGTTCCCGGCTACGGCATGGCCGTGGCGCAGGCCCAGCATGCCGTGCGCGAGATGGCCAGGCTGCTCGAAGGACGCGGCGTGGCGGTCAAACATGCCATTCACCCCGTCGCCGGCCGGATGCCCGGCCACATGAACGTGTTGCTCGCCGAGGCCGATGTACCGTATGAGCAGCTCAAAGAGATGGACGAGATCAACGGCGAGTTCAGCCGGACCGACGTGGCCTTGGTGATCGGCGCCAACGATGTCACGAACCCGGCGGCCCGGTCCAATCCAGCCTCGCCGATTTACGGGATGCCGATCCTCGACGTCGACCACGCGAGGTCGGTCATCGTGCTCAAGCGCTCGATGAGCCCCGGATTCGCCGGCATCGACAACGAGCTCTACTTCAATCAGAAGACCTCGATGCTGTTCGGTGACGCAAAAGCCTCCGTCGCGGAGATCGCCGAGGAACTGAAGGTCCTGTGATTGCTGAGCGGTCCACCCGCGCGGGGCGCCCGGCTCGCCTAGAACCTCCTGGGGCGGAACACATCGATTGCCGCCAGCTGCCCCTTGTGCTGCATTTCACATACTGTATACTGTCTGCAAGTAACAGTAGGTGTGGTGATCAGGATGCGACAAGTTCAGGTTGGGGGGCGGCGACCGGCCGGGGCGCCGCGCGCAATATTCATGCACACCGGCCATTACCGGCTTGCCGACGGCTCACTGCTGCGCGTGGACGTCGAACTGGGTCGCTTCGTCGGAACGCTCTACACCCCGGAGTTGAACGTCACAAGGCAAGTCCACGGCAGCGCGGACCAGGTCCATGGCTGGGTCGACGAGATCGTGGCCGGGTTTCCCGTGGCAGCACCGCACCAGAGGCCTGCCGATGACCACGATTGAAACCCTCAGCGCCGGGGCGGGTCGCGCTCAGGCCGAAACGTCGCTGTGGCGGCTGGGCCACATGCTCGACGGCGCCTCCGAAACTGCACCGAATTCGACGGCTCTGATCGTCGGCGCGCAGCGCCGCCGGATCAACTACGCCGAACTGGCGGAACTCGTCGTCGCCCGGTGCCAAGTGTTACAACGCTCTGGACTACGACCTGGCGATGTCGTCGCACTTCAATCAACCAACAGCGTCGAATTCGTCGTCGGACTGCTCGCCGCCGCGCGCGCCGGCGCCGTCGTTGCGCCGCTGGACCCGGCGTTGCCCACCGCCCAGAGACGGACCCGGGTCGAGATGGCCGGTGCCCGGGTCACACTCATCGACGGCCGCCGGTGTGACGGCGCATCACCGAGCGCGGTCAACAAACCGATACCCGGGCTCACGGGCCGCGACGCATTGATCATGTTCACTTCCGGCACAACCGGAAAGCCCAAGATGGTGCCCTGGACGCATGACAACATCGCCGCAGGAGTCGCCGGCGTCATCGGCGCGTACCAACTTGGGCCAACCGACGCGACGGTTGCAGTAATGCCGTTATTCCACGGTCACGGCCTCATCGCGGCCCTGCTCGCCACACTTGCCAGCGGTGGCCGAGTTCTCCTTCCTGCCCGTGGCAGGTTTTCCGCGAACACCTTTTGGGACGACGTCGAGATTGTCGACGCCACCTGGTACACCGCCGTGCCAACCATCCACCAAATTCTGCTCGAGCGCTCAGGTGCTGAGCTTCCTCGCGGCTACCGGGGCCGACTGAGGTTCATCCGTAGCTGCAGCGCGTCGCTCTCGCCCACCACGGTGCAACGGATGGAAGCGACCTTCGGGGCGCCCGTGCTGGCCGCATATGGGATGACAGAAGCTACCCACCAGGTAAGCACCGTGTTGCCATTCGACAACGAGGGAACCCGACTGAACACTGTCGGGGCATCCTCCAGCGTGTCGGTACGCATTGTCGATGACGACGGTGCGACCCGCCCGATCGGGGCAATCGGCGAGATCTGGTTGTCGGGACCCACGGTTGTGCGCGGCTACCTCAACGATTCTGGCGCCACAGCCAGCAACTTTGTCGACGGCTGGCTGCACACCGGAGATCTGGGTGCTGTCGACCGCCACGGAGCTCTGAGCGTCACCGGGCGCATCAAGGAGCAGATCAACCGTGGCGGCGAAAAGATCTCCCCCGAACGCGTCGAGAACGTCCTCAAGTCCCATCCCGACGTGGCCCAAGCTGTGGTGTTCGGCGTTCCCGACCCGCTCTACGGCGAGCGGGTGGCCGCCGTGGTCGTGACCCGTGATAGGTGCCACGTCGACTTGATTGCCCACAGCCGCGGCCGGCTCGCCGACTTCGAGATCCCCGAACGCATCGCCTTCACCGATGAGCTGCCGCTCACCTCCAAGGGCTCGGTCAATCGGAGGAGAGTCGCCGAACAATTTGGCGGTAAGCCCGCCTTCCAAGGGGCCTGCATCGGCGGCGCCATGAGCGATACTCCAAGAATCAGCGTGCCCGCATCCGCCGGCTGACCGCCTCGCAGGCCGCCGAGGATGGTTCTACACAGTAGGGAGCTTCCGATGGAGCAACCACCGCCCGCCGATCTCTCCGAGAATCCGACCGTTGCCCTGCCGTCCACCGCACAGCTCGTGGGAAAGCAGTACCCGGATGTCTGGGCCGCCTTTCAGCAGCTCGGCGCCGCCGTTAACCAGGCGGGGCCGCTGGATGGACGAACCAAGAGGCTCGTCCATCTCGCACTTGCGATCGGAGCCAACTCGCACGGTGCTGTCCATTCGCACGTTCGTCGAGGGCTGGCCGAGGGTCTCGCGACCACCGAACTCGAGCATGTCGCATTGCTGGCAGCGACGACGCTGGGGTGGCCGCAAGCCGTCAAGGGCCTCGCGTGGATAAAGGACGTGACACAAGCTCCCACGGCCGAACCTGGCGGCGGAGCCCGTCACCAAGCGAGCCCGGCGGACCCCGGGGCCGGTCTAGAGTAGTTCGCCGTGCGCACCTGGATCGCCGCACTCGTCCTCGTCCTGGCGGTCACGGCGGCGATCACCGTCAAGCTGCTTGTGCGCCGCCGCGCGCCGGTGGGCGGCTGGTTCGCCGACTCGCCCCGGAGCGCCGGCACCTTGTCGGTGATCGGCACGATGTTCGCGGTCGTGCTCGCGTTCGTGATCTTCCTCGCGCTCCAGAGCTATCAGCGTGCGCGGGAAGGGTCGAGCGTCGAGGCCATCGCCGTCACCGAACTGAGCTCCGTCGCTCAGGTGTTCCAGCCGCCCTCGAGAGATCGTCTGCAGGGCGGACTGGTCTGCTATGCGCGCGCCGTCATCGACGACGAATGGCCCGCGATGAGCAAGCGGCGCTCCAGCGAACTGGTGCAGTCCTGGGTCGACAAGCTGGGCGGGGAGTTCGCGATCGCCGACCCGCGGGGCGTACGGCAGGAGACGGCCTACGCCCAGTGGTTCGACCAGCAGGCGCAGCGCCGCGAAGGTCGCCGCGAGCGCCTCGCCGAGGCGACCCCGTTAGTTCCCCTCCCATTGTGGGTCGTGCTGGGCATCGGCGCTTCGCTCACGATCGGCTACATGTGCGCCCAGGCCGACCGGCGCGAGGGCGTCCTTCTCCAGTCGATACCGATCGGCTTCGTCACCGCCCTTGTGACCGCGGGCCTGCTGGTGGTCTTTTTCCTCGACCACCCGTACGCAAACGAGAGCGGCAGCATCGCGCCCACCGAGATGCTCAGGACGCTCGCGGTCATCGATCACGGGAGCGCCGCGCCGTGCGACGAGCGCGGTAGAACCACGTAATCTGCTTTGCCCCAACATTTCTGTCTTCGACGCGCTCGGCCTTCGACAGTCGGTCCCTGGTGGCCGACCTCGCCGTGGCCGCACGGACACCACCGGTCACAGTGACGAATCGTCCCGCCGTAGTTAGTAGAGGAAAGAAATTCGCCTCGCCCGGCGTTACAGAAAAAATACAAACCAACGCCCACCCGGCGGGGCTCACTACTTACTCCTTACCTGATCGAGCAGGTGGCCTTAACCGGGCGCGCATCCCCGAGCGCCAGCCGCGCACCAAGGGATCCGGGGCGGTTCGTGGATGCGAGGTGAGTGGTGACGTCAGCGACGAGGCCCGCGCGTGTTGGCGACATGACGCGACCACTGGAGCGAGGGCGCGAAAACCCTGACCGCCTCAATGGCCACGTGTTGAGTATCGCGGTCGTCTGCGTGGTGGGGGCCATGCCGAGCCTTCTGGACACAACCGTGCTCGCCGTGGCTCAACGTACTTTCATCGGCCAGTTCCATTCGACTGAGGCCATCGTCGCCTGGACGATGACCGCTTACACACTGGCGCTTGCCGCGGTAATTCCGCTGACGGGCTGGGCCGCCGACCGTTTCGGCACCAAGCGGCTGTTTATGGCATCCGTCGCCTTGTTCACCGCCGGCTCATTGCTGTGCGCGATGGCGTCGACTATCCCGCTGCTGGTGGTTTTCCGGGTGCTGCAGGGACTTGGCGGCGGCATGGTGATGCCCTTGGTGTTCACCATCGTGACCCGAGAGGCCGGTCCCAGGCGGCTCGCCCGCCTGTCGGCGGTGTTGGGCATTCCGATGCTCCTCGGGCCGGTCTGCGGACCGATCCTGGGCGGCTGGTTGATCGATTCCTACGGCTGGAAATGGATCTTCTTGATCAACATCCCGATCGGTGTGCTCGCCGTCGTGGTGGCGGCAATCGTCTTCGACAGAGATCGGCCCGCACCGTCAGAGTCGTTTGACTTCCTTGGCGCGCTGCTGCTTTCCCCCGGCCTGGCCGCCTTGTTGTACGGAATCTCGATGATTCCGCGGAGGGGCACCGTGGCGGATCCCCACATCTTGGTTTCGGTGACGATCGGCCTGGTGCTGATCATCGGGTTCGTTGTGCATGCGCTGCATCGCACTGAGCACCCACTCATCGACATGCGACTGTTCGCCAATCGGGTTGTCGGCGCGGCAAGTGCGGCGATGTTGTTCTTCGCCGCCGGGTTTTTCGGGGCCAGCTTGCTGTTTCCGAGCTATTTTCAGCAGTTGCTTCACCTGACACCGCTGCAGTCCGGGATGCGCCTCATCCCCCAGGGCGTCGGCGCCATGCTTGCGATGCCGGTCGCCGGACAGGTCATGGATCGACGCGGCCCGGGCCGAATTGTGCTCGCCGGCATCTCGCTGACCTGCATCGGAATGGGCCTCTTCGGCTACGGGACCTGGAAGCAGGTGGCCTACGCCCCGGTGCTGCTGGTCAGTCTGGCGATCATCGGCATCGGCATGGGCTGCACGTTTATGACGCTTTCGGCTGCGGCGGTGCAGACCCTCAGACCCGAACAGGTCGCGCGCGGTTCGACGTTGATCAACGTCAATCAGCGGCTGGGCGGTTCGATCGGCACGGCGCTGACGTCGGTGATCTTGACCAACCAGTTCAACCGCAGCACCAACGTCGCCGCTAGCAACAAAGTCGCCGCACTTCAGGAAGTCGCGACCAAGCGCGGAGTGCCTGTCCCTCGTTCCGCGATGCCTCCTCAGGCATTGCTGCCTGATTTCGTCCATAACGTCGTGCGTGACCTGTCGCACGGGTACACGGTGGTGTTCCTGACCGTCGTGGGTCTGATCCTCCTGACGTTCATTCCGGCGGCGTTCCTGCCCAAGAGGCCAGTGCAGGAGGCGCCGGGGCGAACCGCCGCACGCGCGGCAGACACCTCTGCACAGCAGCCGTGGATCGAAACGACCCGGGTCGATCCGCTCGGCCGGGAGCACCAACTTCAGCCCGCCCTCGGATGGCGCGCGCGCTTCAGAGGAATCGGTGAACCCGGTGCCAGTTTCGATGCCGCGGCAAGAGCAGGCACCTTTGAACAGCGGCCCTGGACCAGAACGAATCGGGGCGATCCGCCCGACGGCAAGCGCCGGCCGCCTGCCGCGCCGAGCGGTGCCCCCGAATACCACCGGTACGCGCTGCCGCCCGCGGTCGGATGGCGAACCGGCGTCAATGGAAATGTCAACGGAAACGGTGCGGCCGGTGCCGGTTTCGACAGGCAGCGCTGGGTCGGAACCACTCGGGTTGATCGCCGAGCCTGGCCGCAGCATGCCGGTGCCCCACTGGGCACTGCGCGGGTGGGCCGCAGATCCGCGCGGGCCTCCCGCCGCGGAATCGCGTGCGCGCATCAGAGGAAGCGTTAGGAGGATCAGGTTGAGGATCGCAGTCACCGGCGCCAGCGGGGTCTTGGGCAGCGGTATCGCGGCCAGGCTGCGGTGGCAGGGACACAAAGTGGTTGGGTTGGCCCGTCATCGGCCGGACAACTGGTTCTCCGACTCGGACTTCGTCGAGGCCGACATCCGCGACGCCGATGCCGTGCGGCGTGCCATCGACGGAGCTGAAGCCGTCGCGCACTGCGCATGGGTGGCCGGCTCGAATCCGGACGAACGGATGACCCACGACATCAACATCGGGGGTACCGAGAACGTGCTCGACGCCATGAAGCGGGCCGGCGGCCGGCGCATCGTGTTCACGTCCTCGGCGGCGGCGTACGGCCCCAGACCGCCGGGGACACCGCCGCTGACCGAGGCGGAACCCCTGGCGCCCTCGCCGGACAATCTCTACGGCCTGCACAAGGCGCACGTCGAGCAGATGTTGGCCGATTCCGGCCAGGAGTGGGTCGCTATCCGACCCGCCATCGTGGTCGGCCGTGAGGTAAGCAATACCACGCTGCGACTGCTGGCATCGCCTGCGTTTCCCGACGTGAACGGATTGGCCGGGCGGTCGTTGCAGATTGTGCACACCGAGGACGTTCACCGAGCCTTCGTGCGTGCGGTGCTGGGCAACGAGACTGGTCCACTGAATCTGGCCGCCGCCGGTGAGCCGACGGTGCGGGAGATCACCGAGGCCATCGGGCGGCGGATGGTTCCGGTCAACGAGAAGGTCCTCGACGCCGCTCTGCGCGTGTTGTACCGGCGCGGCCTTGTGCAGGTTTCACCCGCCGAACTGGACATGCTGCTGAACTTCCCGCTGATGGACACGTCCCGGCTGCGCCGCGAATGGGACTACGCCCCCGCCTGGGATGCCCGCGAATGCCTCGACGATTTCACGCTGGCCGTGCGGGGACGGGTTTCGGTGGGCAAGAAGGTGCTGACCGTGCCGTGGCGAGTGGGTTTCGTGCGGGACATCCCGGCGCCCGACGAACCCCCCGCCGACGGGGCGGCGCTCATGGCCGCCGGTCCTGACGGGCTCAATGGAGAATTTGACACACCCATCGATCCCCGTTTCCCCACGTTCGTGGCCGGCAACCTGTCCGAGGCGCTGCCCGGTCCGTTCTCGCCGTCGTCGGCTTCGGTGACCGTGCGGGGGGTGCGCGCGGGCGGTGTATCGATCGCCGAACGGCTCAAGGCGACAGGTGTGCTCAAACGACAGATGATGACCCGGCTGTACGGCGTGTTCACGCACCGGCTCTATGCCGGGGTGACGCCGCTCTACTACATGGCCGAAGCGGTGGCCGGGGTAAACCCGGAGAGCAGCATGAAACCGTTCTTCGGGAATGCGTTCGGCGATACCCCGGTGTTCGGTTCCGAGCGGCCGCCGATCGAGCGCGGCGGGCTGAGGCGGCGACTGCGTATGATCGCGGGTCTGGGAGCCACCGCCACCGGGCTGATCGCCGGCTCGAGCAGAGAGTCGCGCGCCTATGTCGCCGATGTGGACCGCCTGGAGCGCCTCACCGGAACCGACGTCGGCGCTCTTGGCGACAACCGACTGGAAAGCCTGATCCTGCTCGCCAGAGATCTCGTCGTGCACGGCTGGGTGCTCGCGTCGTGGGCCGCTTTCTGCTGCACGGTTACGGCGACGGCGACGGAGGTTCTGGCTGGCGGCACCGCGATGCCGCTGCCCGGACCGGAACTGCCCAGTGCCCGGGCGCTGAGCAGTGTGCGCCGACTGGTCGCCGCAGCGCGGCGCGACCCCGTTGCGCTTGAAGTTCTTGCCGGCGAGCACGATCGGTTCGAGGCGCTCCGACGGCGTGCTCCGGGCTTCTACGGCTTGCTGGAAGAGGAGTTGGGCGTCATCGGACACCGTGGCCCGGGGGAATGCGAACTCGATAGCCGCTCATATGCCGATGATCCCGAACAGCTCGCCGGGATCATCGCGAAGGCCGTCGCCGCCGCCGACGGCGCCGGAACGGTTGCGGATGGGGGCCAACCGGCGACGGTACCGGTGCATGCCCGTCCGGCCGCTTGGTTGGCGGCCTGGCAGGTGCGGGACCGTGAAACCCGCCGCGACAAAGTCGTACGGGCGACGTGGATCGTGCGGACATTGCTGCGTGAACTCGGACGGCGCCTGGTTGATCGCGGACTACTGGCGGACGTCGAGGACGTCTTCTACCTCCTTGTTGATGAACTGGTGGCATTGCCTCCCGACGCCACATTGCTGGTCGCCCGCCGTCGCGCCGAACGGGCGAAACTGGCCGAAATCACACCACCGTCGTCATTTTGGGGTTCCTGGGTCCCCCAGGACCAACCACCGCTTCTCGCCACGGGAGAGTCGATGAGCGGGCTGGGGGTCAGCGGCGGGCTTGCCCGCGGGCGGGTGCGCATCGTTGACGAGACCACCATCGACGATCTGCAGTCCGGTGAGGTCCTCGTCGCCGAGGTCACCGATGTCGGTTACACACCGGCGTTCGAGATCGCCGCTGCGGTGGTCACCAACCTCGGCGGCGCGATGTCGCACGCTGCGATCGTGGCCCGCGAATTCGGTGTGACATGCGTAGTCGATGCACCTCAGGCGACGCGGCGGCTGGTCGACGGAGCGCTGATCGAAGTCGACGGATCCAGCGGCGATATCCGCGTGCTCGACATGCCGGCGGCCCGCGCTTCGTGACCGGGTAATCGCGCGACGGCACGCCGGGAGGTCACCCGGCGTCGCCCCTTTTCGCCTCCTCCTCACGACTCAGGCCGGCGGCCTGGATCAGTTCTTCGTGCAGTTCGAACCACACCGTGTGGTAGGAGTCGATGATCGGCCGGGTGAACCAGATCGTTTCGCCGGTGCTGATATTCGCCAACGCCGCAGCCAGCTTGCCGGCGTAGGCGGTCAGCCGGGGTAGCTGTGCCGCGGCTGCGGTAATGATCGGCATCACGCGCTGGTGCACGCCGTGCAGGCGCGCCAGCATCACGGCGTCGTAGTCGGCGTCGTCGTGGGTATTGGGTTGGCCGTCCTTGGATTGCCAGTCCGAAACCAGTGCCTTGAAATCGGCGTTGACGACGCGGAAGCGGGCGTGGGCCGCGGCCACTGCGGCGGTGTCGACGCCGGATCGCTCCTGTGCGAGCAATTTGGTCAGCTGCGCGCGCCCCTCGGGACTAATCCTCAGTGTCTTGCCGGCAACCACCAGTCCGGCCTGGGCGAGATCGGCAATGGTCGACGCGACTGTTACCGGGTCTTCGTCGACGGTGGCGGCGACCGTCGCCTCGTCCCCCCGGCCCTTGAGCCGGACGGCCAGTAACACTTTTAGTTTTCGTTCAGTCTCGAGGGCGTCGGTCACTTCGTGCTCTCGTCGGTGAGGCGCAGCGCGGTGAGCATGGTGATCAGTGGCGTCGGCGACACCACATCGGTGTGTCCGGCCGCCAATGCGGCGCGCACCGCGGTGTCGGAGTTGTTTTCGAGGACCGGATAGTGCCCGGCGGAGTGGGCGCGCAGCGGGCCGATCCCGCGGGCGATGTCGGCAAGCTCGCGCAGGTCTCCGGTGTAGTTCTCCGACCACGCCGTGAGTTCCAGAACACCTTCGCGCACTTCGCCTTCGGTGCCGTCGATGGTGATCAGCTTGCCGTGCAGCCGGTCGGCGACCCCGGCGCCACACCCGACAACCGCGGGCCGCCCGATCTCGCGGCTGACGACCGCGGCGTGCGAGGTGGCGCCACCGGTCTCGGTGACGATGCCGCGCGCGACCAGCACGGCGGGTACATCGTCGGGGCTGGTGAAGGTGCGCACCAGGATGACATCTTCGCCCGCCTCGGCGGCATCGAGCGCCGCCTCTACGTCGGTGTAGGCCTTACCGGACGCCACCCCGGGGCTAACCGGCAGCCCCGTGGCCAGCAGCGGTGCGGCCAGCCGAGTCTCGGGCTGCAGCGAGGGCAGCAGCAGGGATTCGATGTGGGCAGGGGTGACGCGACGCAACGCCGCGTCGTCGTCGAGCAGGCCATCGCTTCGCAGTTGCAGCGCGAGGCGCACCGCGGCCTGCGCGGAGAGCTTGGCCGCCCGGGTCTGCAGCAGCCACAACGTGCCCTCCTCGACGGTGAACTCGATGTCCTGGACGTCCCTGCCCCGCCGCTCGAGCGAGCGGGCGGCGGCGAGCAGCTGCCCCAAGACGGCCGGCTGCTCCTCATGCAGCGCCGTGATGGGTTGGACGTCGAACGTGCCCGACACCACATCCTCGCCCTGGCCGCCGGCAAGCCACTCGCCGAAGGGCTCGTTGGCGCCGGTCATCGGATTACGGGAGAACAGCACCCCGGTACCCGAGTCGCGCGCCATGTTGCCGAACACCATGGCCTGCACCACCACCGCGGTGCCATCCGGCTGGTTATGCCCCTGGCGTTCGCGGTAGGCGATTGCGCGCGGGGAATTCCACGACCCGAACACCGCCTTGATCGCTTCGCGCAACTGCTCGCGGGGATCCTCGGGGACCGCCGCGGACTCGTGGCCGCCGAGCACGATGCGCCGATACATCTGACGGAACCGGCTGCGGATGTCGCGGGCGAATTCCGCAGAAGATGTCGCCGCGAGTGCGTCTTGGACCGCGTCGTCGATACCGACGTTCAAGACGGTGTCCATCATCCCGGGCATCGACTCGACGGGGCTGCTGCGGACACTGACCAGCAGCGGGCGCGGCCCACGGCCGAAGCTGCGCGATGTTTGGCGCTCAAGCCAACGCACCTCGTCGCACACCTGGTCCCATAGGCCGTCGATGCAACGCTGCGGGTCTGCGAAGAACTGCGCGCACACCTCGGTGGTGATGCCGAACGCCGGCGGCACCGGCAATCCGTGCCGACGCATCGCATCGATACCATGACCCTTGCTTCCCAGCGCCGTGCGCGGCAGGCCCGCGTTCCCGTCGAGCCGCACCACCGGCGGCTCGTCGTGATGGGTCAGAACCATGTGTCTAGAGCACGCTGCGGGGAGGTCACGGGGCACTTCCCTGAGCAGCAGCATATTTTCTCGGAACTCTGTTGCAATGGTCGCTGCGCGTCCTGCTGATCGCTTTTATCGCAATCACCTCACTGTTGGAACCGCCACGCGGTAATAAGTGGGCCTGGGTAATCGTACTGGCTGCCTAAGCCGTGGTGGTCGCGTGACTCTGCCGGTACTGCACGTCGACATCGCCGCAGTCTCAATACTTTCGGTCTCGACAGGAATGACATCACCGGGGCGAAGGGTGTTGACACGGTCCGCAGGCCGGTTTTGCTTCCCCGAAGGAGAGCCGCATGGAGCTTCTCGCTAGCAGACACACCATTTGGCGGCCAGCGGTAACGACATTTGCCAGATCGAGTGCAATCCTTGCTGGCGTAGTGCGGTGACAACGGTCGCAGTCCACCGGTGTGATGACGGCCAGAGTCCGACCGCCGCAGGTAAACCGAAAGCCACTATCTGACAACTACTTCCAAACGAAAATGCGCCCTGCCTGACCGCCTCTGATCACCACGGCTTGCCCCTCGATGACCCGAGGCCAGTTACTGGGGCCAGTGGCCCCGACTGCTCGACATCACTCACGTCACGCTCACATCCGTGATCACAGCCCCGATTCACTGACTGCCAGAAGGAACGCTATGCCTGAGGAACACCCGCCCATCGCTGAGGCGAACACGGAACCGTCTGTGGGTGGTTGCCCCGTGATGACTGGGCGCCTGAAGTACCCCGTTGAGGGTGGGAGCAACCGGGACTGGTGGCCCAACCAGCTCAACCTGAAGATCCTGCAGAAGAATCCCGCTGTGGCCAATCCGATGGGCGAGGACTTCGACTACGCCGCGGAGTTCAAGACCGTCGATCTGGATGCCCTGAAGAGCGACCTCGAGGACGTGATGACGACCTCGCAGGACTGGTGGCCCGCCGACTACGGCCACTACGGACCGCTTTTCATCCGGATGGCGTGGCACGCCGCGGGCACGTACCGCATCAGCGACGGCCGCGGAGGTGCCGGGGCCGGCATGCAGCGGTTCGCGCCTATCAACAGCTGGCCTGACAACGCCAGCCTGGATAAGGCGCGCCGGCTGCTGTGGCCGGTCAAAAAGAAGTACGGCAAGAAGGTTTCGTGGGCTGACCTGATCGAGTTCGCCGGCACCTGTGCGCTGGAGTCGATGGGCCTTAAGGCCTTCGGCTTCGGCGGCGGCCGGGTGGACCAGTGGGAGCCAGAGGGCGACGTCTACTGGGGTCCGGAGCACACGTGGCTCGGCGACGAACGCTACACCGGCGACCGGGACCTCGAGAACCCCCTGGCCGCGGTCCAGATGGGTCTGATTTACGTGAACCCGGAGGGACCCAACGGCAACCCAGATCCGCTCGCCGCGGCCACCGACATCCGTGAAACGTTCCGCCGGATGGCGATGAACGACGTCGAGACGGTCGCCCTGATCGCCGGCGGCCACACCTTCGGCAAGACCCACGGTGCTGGCCCGGCCGACCTCGTCGGCCCCGAGCCGGAGGCCGCTCCGCTGGAGCAGCAGGGCCTGGGCTGGAAGAGTTCCTTCGGCACCGGTGTGGGCAAGGACGCGATCACCAGCGGCCTCGAGGTTGTGTGGACGCCCACGCCGAACACGTGGGACAACAGCTTCCTGGAGATCCTCTACGGCTACGAGTGGGAGACGACCAAGAGCCCCGCCGGTGCATGGCAGTGGGCCCCGAAGGACGGCGCCGGGGCGGGCACCGTGCCCGACCCCTTCGACCCGTCGGTGCGGCGCGCCCCGATGATGATGACGACGGACATCGCGTTGCGGGTGGACCCGGTCTACGAGCAGATCACCCGCCACTTCCTGGAACACCCCGACGAGCTCGCCGACGAGTTCGCCCGGGCGTGGTTCAAGCTCACCCACCGCGACATGGGGCCCGTCGTCCGCTACCTCGGGGCGCTGGTCCCGCAGGAGGAGCTGATCTGGCAGGACCCGGTCCCCGCCGTGACGGGTGATCTCATCGGGGCGGATGACATCGCTGGCCTCAAGGGACAGATCCTGTCGTCGGGGCTGACCGTCTCGCAGCTGGTCTCGACCGCGTGGGCGGCGGCGGCGTCGTTCCGTGGCAGCGACAAGCGCGGCGGTGCCAACGGCGGGCGTGTTCGGCTGCAGCCCCAAAGCGGCTGGGAGGTCAACAATCCCGAAGAGCTCGCGCAGGTGGTGCGCGCGCTGGAGGGCATCCAGGAGTCCTTCAACTCAGCGCAGACCAGCAACACGCGGGTGTCGTTCGCCGATCTGGTGGTGCTCGGCGGGTGTGTTGCTGTGGAGCAGGCCGCCAGGCACGCCGGCCACGACGTCGAGGTTCCCTTCACCCCGGGCCGCACCGACGCGTCGCAGGAGCAGACCGATGTGGAGTCCTTCTCCGCGCTCGAGCCCACTGCGGACGGCTTCCGCAACCACCTCGGGAAGGGCAACCCGCTGCCGGCCGAGTTCCTGCTGGTCGACCGGGCGAACCTGCTGACCCTGAGCGCTCCGCAGATGACGGTCCTCATCGGTGGCCTGCGCGTCCTGGGGGCGAACCACAACCAGTCGGCGCTGGGCGTCTTCACCGAAACCTCCGAGTCGTTGACCAACGACTTCTTCGTGAACCTGCTCGACATGGGGACGACGTGGGAGCCGGCGCCTGCGGACGACGGCACCTACGTGGGCAAGGACCGCGCTACCGGTGAGGTGAAGTGGACCGGAAGCCGCGTCGACCTGGTCTTCGGGTCGAACTCGCAGCTGCGTGCTGTCGCCGAGGTCTACGCCGCCGACGACGCGCGGCACAAGTTCGTGCAGGACTTCATCTCTGCGTGGGACAAGGTGATGAACCTCGACCGGTTCGACCTGGCCTGAGCACGGCGCGATGATCGGCCTGGCCGAGGACGACACTGCGTGGATTCTGGATCAGTGGATGTCTAGCGGGATCGCGGCGTGCAGTGACGTCCCGTTTCCGGGTCGACTCGAGATCGTGATTTTGCCGCCAAGCGCCTCGACGCGGTCGACGAGGCCGGTGAGTCCGGATCCTTTGGCGGTGTCGGCTCCGCCGAGTCCGTCGTCTCGAATCAAGAGGCGCAGGTGGGCGCCCTTGGCTTCGACGCGCACAGTTACCTCGGACGCTTGTGCGTGTTTGGCCGCGTTGGTGAGGGCTTCGGCGACGACGCAGTAGGCGGCCACTTCGACAGAGTCCGGCAACCGTCGGTCAACACCAACGTCGAGTTCAACCGGGACCGTCGAGCGGCGGGCCAGCGTCTTTAGCGCGGGGCCCAGTCCTCCCTTGGACAGGATCGCCGGGTGAATGCCGCGTGAGATCTCTTGGAGGTCCTGTGAGACGCCGGCCAGACCGGTAACGAGATGTGAAATCTGTTCCTTGAATGAGTGCAGTTCGGGTGGCATCGACGCTTCTGCGGTGCGCATTTCGAGGGCCAGTGAGACCAGCCGTTGTTGGGCGCCGTCGTGCAGATCGCGTTCGATGCGACGCCGCGCTTCATCGGCGGCAGCGACGATCCTGGCCCGAGACGCAGTGAGTTCCGCGTGGGTCTGTGCGTTGGCGATCGCCGTTGCGACCAGATCCGTGAAGTCGCCCACCCGAGCCTCGGTGTCAGGGGGGAGGGGATCGGGTTGCGTCGACGCGATGCCGGCGATTCCCCATAGGCGGCCATCGACGATGATCGGCGCTCCGACCGTAGAGCGGACACCGAGTCTGCGTAGGTAAGCGGAGCCAAAACCGCGAGCCTGCGCGAGAACGTGGCCATCCATTCGGGTAGTGCGACCCGAGCGATACACCATCGCCGGGACGTTGTCGCCCTCGAACGAAACCCTCGTACCGATCGGGACCTTCATCCAGAGCGGGTCCTCGCCCGCCGCGACCAGAATCCCCTCGCCGTCAGGCTCATAGCGGAACACGACTGTGTGGTGCACTCCCAGACATCGAGCCAACTCCACTGCGACCGCGGAGAACACGTCGGACGGGCTGACGCCGCGCGCAACCAGTGTCGCGACCCGCCGCAAGGCGGCCTGCTGATCGGCGAGCACAGCAAGCTCGTCGCGACTCGCCTGCAGATCGGCGCGAGTGGCGGCGTTGGCAATCGCGGTCGCCACAAGGTCGGCGAAGTCGCTGATGCGCGCCTCGGTATCCGGTGGCAACGGCTCGGGTGCCGACGAGGCGACGGCCGCCATTCCCCACACGCGGCCGTCGACGACGATCGGGACTGCCACCGTGCAAGAGATGCCCATCTCACGGAGCCGTGCGGTGATCGCGCCAGAGGACCTGTCTGAGCTGTCCTGCCGCGCGGCATGGCCGGTGTGAAGTACCGTCGCCGCGACGTTGTTGCCCTCCAGTGAGAAGCGCTCGCCGACGACCGGCTTGTTCTCCATCCCCGCCTCGAGGTGAGACAGGGCGAGGATGACCACGTGGTCGCCGTCGAATCGGTTCACGGAGGCATTGCCAGCACGCAGGCATCGGGCCGTTTCGTCGGCCACCGCGGAGAACACCTCCGACGGGCTGACCCCGCGCGCTACGAGTGTTGCGACCCGCCGCAAGGCCGCCTGCTGATTGGCGAGCACGCTGAGCTCGTCACGACTTGCCTCGACGTGCCGGCGTTGTTGACCTGCCTCGGCGGCGCGCGCTCGGGCCGCTCCGGCGAGAGTGCTGGCCGCCAACGCGACGACCAGGAAGATAATGATCGCCACCCAGTCCCCGGCCTGCGTCGGACTCAGGGTAAACACGGGCGGGATATGGAAGTAGTCGAAGGCCAGGACGCTGGCCACCGACGTCGCAGCCGCCAGCCAGAACCCCCACACAATCGCCACCACCACGACGCCGAGCACATAGACCACACCCAAGGTGTTCTCGAAGGCGATCCGCTTCAGGGGATACAGCACGAGGGTTTCGGCCACAATCAGCGACGCGCCCACCACCAGCCCCCACTTGAGCGGCGGGGCCGCCGGGCGCACCAACAGCGACGGCAGGCCTAGGCGCATGTTGCCTGCCCTACCCGCAGATCGGAAGCACCGCGCGCAAAAGTCCAGCCCGGCACCGAGCTGGGCAGCTGTGACCGTTTCTGCCTCATAACGCACTCACGTCGATCTTGGCGGACTAAGAGGACCGACCTGCATCATACCGGCGCAGCAACCGCCAACCGCACCACCGCGCCAGGTCAGGCCCAGGCTCGGGAATGTTGCAGTCTCACTGTCGGAATGCACTCGTGGAGGCCCTCCTGGCCATCGACCGCGAGAACCCTATTCGGATCGAGCGGGACGGCAAGCAAGTGCGAGTCAGGTGAGCCTGTCGGTGGCCAATCATGGTTATCCACAACCGTTTTGGCTGTGCACAGGGGTGGCGAGGTGTCGATTGGCAGAGGTAGCATTCGAACATGGGTTCGAGGGAAGTCGACAGCCGCGAGTCGGTGCTGGCAGCCCTCGAGCGGCTCGAAGACGACGCCGAGCGGTTCACCGCGTTGTCGCTGGATGCGCTGAGCGACATGGATCGGGTGTCGGTGCTGTGCCGGCTGACCAAGATCGCCCGCAAATTCAGCGGACGCGGCTACGACGTGGTCAACCAGCTCGTGGAGGAGGCCACTGCCACCGACATCGGTGGTCCGCTGGTGTCGGTGCTGGCCGACCGGTTGCTCATCACCCCGGCTGCGGCGAGCCGCATGATCAACGAAGCCGTCGACCTGGGGGCGCGCCGTGCGCTCACCGGCCAGCCGCTGGCGCCGCGATTGGCTACCACTGCGATTCACGCACACCGCGGCACGATCGGACTTGAACACGTCGGGGTGATTCGCGAGTTTTTCCGCCAGCTGCCGGTGGCAGTGCCCTTCGACGAGCGGGATCGTGCTGAGCGGATGCTGGGCCGGATGGCCGCCGACCTGCGGCCCGACCAACTGCGAAAAGCGGCGGCCCACCTGGCCGCGCTTGTCAACCCCGACGGGACGTTCTCCGATGCCGACCGCGCCCACAAGCGCGGCTTCTGGTGGGCCCGCCAGGGTGCCGACGGCTTGAGCAAGGGTACGTTGTGGGCCACCCCCGAACTGCGTGCCACTTTCGATGCGGTGATCGCCAAGCTCGGCGCACCCGGAGTGTGCAATCCGGAGGATCCCGCCCCCACCATCGAAGGCCCAGCGCCGACGCCGGCGATCCAGCGCGACACCCGCACCCCCGCCCAGCGCGCCCACGACGCCTTCACCGCGATGGGCCGGGCGGTGCTGGCCTCCGGCAACCTGGGACAGCACCGCGGACTTCCGGTGACCGTCATCGTGCAAACCACTCTGCAGCAGCTGCAGTCGGCGGCCGGGCAGGCCATCACCGCCGCCGGCACCACCCTGCCGATCAGCGACCTGATCCGCATGGCCAGTGCCGCCTATCACTACCTGGTCGTCTTCGACGAACACTCCAACCGGCCGCTATATCTCGGCCGCACGCGCATCGCCAGCGCGGACCAGCGCATTGTGCTCTACGCCCGAGACCGCGGCTGTAGCTATCCCGGCTGCGACAAACCCGGATACATGTGCGAGGTCCACCACATCAACGGTTACAGCGACGGAGGCAAGACGGAGCCCGACAGCCTGACGTTCGCGTGCAAACCGCACCACAAACTCATCGACGAAGGTTGGCAGACCAAGTTCAACGACGCGGGCCAAGTCGAATGGATACCGCCGCCCTACCTTGACCGCAGCGGCCCGACGGTCAACAACTTTCACCACCCGTCGCGCTACCTCGACGAGGCCGACGAGAAGAGCGGTGGACCTACTCCCCCTTGAGCCGGATCTTCCACCGGACAAACGTGGCGTAGCCGATGCACAGTACCGCAAGCATGCCCATGTCGAAGACCCACGCCTTTGGGATGTGTTCCCAGTACGAATCTTTGGACGCCGGCGGCCCGGGGACAAGCTTGACCAGGTCCACCGTCGAGGCCGACGCGGCAAAGCCCCACCGGGCCGGCGTGAACCAGGACAGCTGGTCCAGCAGGATCCGGTGCGCCACGGGGATCATGCCGCCGGAGAACACCAGCTGCGACATGATCGACAGCACCAGAAACGGCATGATCTGCTCATTGGACCGGGCCAGCCCAGACAGCGCCAACCCGAATATCGTCGCCGCCACGCAGGTTCCCGCGACATCCAGGAACAACTCGACGCTCACGTTGCCGAACACCACATCGCCCTGTGTGGGGGCGCCTTTGCCGTCGATCACGATCGCCACAAGGATCGCCGACTCGATGATCGCCGCGGCACAGTACACGCAGATCTTGGCCAGCAGGTATGCCGTCGTCGACAACCCCACCGCCTGCTCGCGGCGGAAGATCGCCCGCTCGCCGATCAGGTCCCGAATCGTGAGCGCGGTCCCCAGGAAGATCGCGCCGGCGTTCAGCAGCACCAGAATCTGGCCGGGCTCGTCGGCCGCGGCCCCCATCGGGTTGGGTATGCCGAAGCCCACGGTCCCAGGCACGGTGAGCGACAGCACGCCGAGGATGAACGGCAGCAGCGCCAGGAACACGAAGTAGCCGCGGTCCGACACGATGAGCCGCACCTGTCGACGACCGATTGTGGAGAACTGCCGCCACAGGCTGGTATGCACCGGCTTGCCCAAGTCGGACGGCTTCTCCCCCTCCGGCGGCGCCGGCGACGGGTTGGCCTGCTTCAGGAACCGCCGATTCGCCGCATCGGGATCGGCGCCGACCTTCGTGAAGATGTCGGCCCAGTTCGCCGTGCCCATGGCCCGACCGATCTCGGGGGGCGGCCCGCAGAACGCGGTCTTTCCACCGGGAGCCAACAGCAGCACCTGGTCGCAGATGTTCACGTAGGTCAGCGAGTGTGTCACCACCACGACCACGCGGCCGGCATCGGCGAGCTGCCGCAACATCGTCATCACCTGGCGGTCGAGAGCGGGATCCAGGCCAGACGTGGGCTCGTCGAGGATCAGCAGCGACGGACCGGTCAGCAATTCCATCGCCACCGAAGCCCGTTTGCGCTGACCGCCGGAGAGCCTGTCCACTCGTGTCCGTGCGTGCGGCGTCAGCTCGAGTTCCTCGAGCACCTGTCCCATCACCTGACGCCGATCTTGCTTGGTGGTGTCCGGCGGCAACCGCAACTCGGCCGCGTAGCCCAGGGCCTGGTCAACGGTGAGCTGCCTATGCACCACGTCGTCCTGTGGCACCATGCCGATACGACTGCGCAAGGAGGCGTACTCGCCGTGGATGTCGTGCCCCTCGAACGACACTTTCCCGCGGGTGGGATTCGTGGTGCCGACGATGACTTTCGCCAGCGTCGACTTGCCGGCACCCGACGGGCCGATCACCGCGGACAGCGTGCCCGGCCTCGCGGAGAACGAGATGTTGTCCAATAGCGTACGGGCGTGCTCGATCGTCAGGCTGATGCCGCGAACCTCCAAACCGCCTGTGCGGGTAGGGGCTTCGGCTTCGGTGCGACGAACCAGGGTGCCGCTGTGGAACACTAGGTCGACGTTGCCGATCGTCACCACGTCGCCCTCGCGCAGCCGCGCCTCATCGACGCGGGTGCCGTTTACGAACGTCCCGTTGATGCTGCGCGCGTCCAGGATCTCGACGCCCTCGGGGCTGGGCACCAACGTCGCATGATGACGCGATGCCAGCACATCGGGGATCACGATGTGGTTGTCTGTCGCGCGGCCGATGGTGGTGGCGCCCGGCGTCGGTGCCGCAGGGCCGCGCAGGATCCGGATCATGCTCGTCGCGAAATTCGGCCCGTCGCCGGCACATGGCCTAGCTGACGGCCTGATCTCTGTGGGCGTCTGATAGTTCGATTGCAGTGCCGGTCGTGAAACGTGCTGTCGTGCCAGGCGCGACAACGGCCGCGGGTCGCTGGGCGGTCTGGCGGGCTGGGGACCGCACGGCGGCCGGCCGACGGCACCGATGTGACGCCCGACCTCGAACGTCAGCCTCGGCCCGTCCGGATTACTGATGTTGATGCTCTGCCCGTCGCGGATGTCCACCGACCACACCCGTCGACGGTCAACGAAGATTCCGTTCACGCTGCCGTTGTCGATCGCCACCCACCGGCCATCGTAGAAACGCAACACGAGATGCGCCCCCGACACGAGCGGATGCGCCACGCGAACGTCGGCTCCCAGGTCGCGTCCGATGACCACGTCATGGCCCGGGGCGAAGGTGCGTTGCGACCCGTTGGTCCGAACGGTCAGCTCGGGCATCGGCCTCCCTGTTCAGGTGTGACTCACGGCACACAATTAACCCCGGTAACTGTGCTTAACAGAAGTCACATTTACAACACGAAGAGGTCAAGGTTCACACCGTTAAATGCTTTTAACCCGATTACTGGCTCATACGTGCCCTAATTGCGCGTCCCAAAGGCGGACGGCCGATACGACGCCTACAGCCGTGCGAAGTTCCCCGAACATTGCGCCGCCGGCGGAACCGGGCACCTAGCCGGCCCAGAAGGGGCCATAGATGCCGAAGACACCCGGATACGGCGCCGGAATACCGGCGTTGATCTCTGCGTCTCCATTCTTCACGCATTTGGTCGAGCTGAGTGACGAGGTGCACGACTGGTTATCTTGCGGACCCGGACCCGGAGCAGGTGCGGTGACGGTCACCGTGACCGTCGGCGTCGCAGGCGCCGGCGTCGGATCCGCGGCGGCCGTCGGTGTCGCGCCGAAAGCTGCGACGGCAGCGCCCGCCGCGAAGATCAGGTGCTTCAATCCACTTTGCATGGTGGCACTTCTTCGATTCAGCGCGAGCCGCCGCCGAAGGTGCCACCGTAGGGGCCGCCCGACTGTTGACCCTGGGAAGCCCACTGAGACGAGGTGCTACTGCGGGGAAGGGAGTCGTTGACCTCGACGTCGCCCTGCTTCTCGCATTTGGTTGCCCCGGTACTCAGAGTGGTGCAGAACTCGCTGTCGGCCGCGGCTGTCGTTGCGGCAGCGACGCCTACCGCGACAGCGCCTGCCGCCAACACTGGTACGACAACCTTCGGTCTGATACGCACAGTGGAGCTCCTTCGATGGTTGTGGGTGTCGTTAAGCGGAGTTGCGCTCCAGCGCAATATATTTCGTCGCTGGGCCCGCTGACTTTTGCCTCCGTGCGGCTTCCCCTCAACCCCTCGACTGAGGTTAGCCATGCTTAACTTGGCCACGTCCGGCAACTATAGAGCGCCACCCGGCCTCGTGTAAACAACTTGTAAAACCGCTGAACCGACGCGATACCGGTGCCCAGACACCTCCGGGTGGCGACCGCCGCCGCCGTCAACGCAACAAACGGGTCCAGCGGCTCCGGGAATCGATTTACCGTTCCTTGCGCTTGGCAAGAAGGTCCCCGTCGAAGGAGACATTGGTCCACACCTGCGGGGAGTCGAAGGAGGCGCGCCTGCCGCTGAAGGTCGCCTGGTCGAAGGACGTGCGCCTGCTGCTGAACGTCGCCTGGGCGAAGGACGTGCGCCTGCCGCTAAACGTCGCCCTGTCGAAGGACGTGCGCCCGCCGCTGAACGTCGTCTGGGCGAAGGACGTTCGCTCGCCGATGAACTGCGCCCCTTCAAAGGAGGTGTCCGCGCCGCTGAACGTCGCCACGCCGAAGGAGGTGTCCGCGCCGCTGAACGTCGCCACGCCGAAGTAGGTGAGCTCGCCGCTGAACCGCGTCCCGCCGAATGACGTGAGGCCGCCGCTGAACTGCGCCCCTTCGAAGGAGGTGAGCCCGCCGCTGAACTGCGCCTTGTCGAAGGAGGTGCGCTCACCGCTGAACTGCGCCTTGTCGAAGGAGGTAAGCCCACCGCTGAACTGCGCCCCGCCGAACGAGACGAGCTTGTCGCTGAACTGCGCTCCATGGAAGTAGGACGCGCCGCTGAACTGCGCGTTGTCGAAGGAGGTGCGCTCGCCGCTGAACGACGCCTCGTGGAAGTAGGCGCGCTCGCCGGTGAACTGCGCCCCTTCAAAGGAGGTGTCCGCGCCGCGGAACTGCGCCTCGCCGAAGTAGATGGACGCGCCGCGGAACTGCGCGCTTCCGAAGCAGGTGCGCTCGCCGCTGAACTGCGTCCCGCCGAAGTGGGTGAGTTCGCTGCTGAATTGCGCCCCTTCGAAGGATGTGTCAAGGCCGGTGAACTGCACCCCTTCGAAGGAGGTGTCCGCGCCACTGAACTGGGCCCCGTGAAAGGAGGTGTCCGCGCCACTGAACTGGGCCCCCTGAAAGGAGGTGTCCGGGCCACTGAACTGGGCCCCATGGAAGGAGGTGGACGCACCGCTGAACTGGGCCCCGTGGAAGGAGGTGGACGCGCCACTGAACGTCGCCTCGTCGAAGGAGGTGGACGCACCGCGGAACTGCGCCCCGCCGAAGTTGGTGGATGCGCCGCTGAACGTCGCCCGGTTAAACGACGTGATCTTGCCGTTGAATACAGCGCCCAGAAATCTGGCGTCTTCGAACAAGACGCCGGTGAAATCGTAGTCGTGCCGCGACCAGTTGTTCGCGGCACGACCTTGGAGGTGTGAGGCGATGATGCGGACGATCGTTTGGCGTACTTCACGGTCGTTCTGGCGGAGCCGCTGGTGCACCTGTTCTTCAATGCTGGTTAACGGGGGCAGCGCTTGCCGGGTCGTCGTGGTGATCAGTTCCGTACGGTGGCTGCTGCCCTGTTCTGGTTCATACGGCAGGCGAAGATAGCCGCAGAGCACGTCGACGCATTGCTGCCGCCGCACGAACTCGCGGCTCTCATCGGCAGCGGCGGCCATCGCGTACACGCCGGCGATGCGCACCGCGACATCCGGGTCGCCGAGCTGAGCGGCGGCGGCCCCAAACCGCTCTACAAACCGGCCCTCCCCCAGATCTCTCTGCCGGTGATACGCCACGACGAGGGCCACCGCCCCGCCGACACCAGCGACTACTGTCAGCGCGATTTTGAGGACATCAATGGGCGCTGGAGCATCCGAGCCGGGGTTCGCGTCGAGTGCAACACCTATTGCGAAGGCGAGGACGACTGTGAGAACCGCGCCAGTCAGGATCCCGAGGGAGATGGAGCCGAACAGTGAGGTGCGGACGACGTGTCTGCGTGCCCCAGCACCGGGCCAGGCGAGAATTCGTATGAATCGCGTCAATGGCCTCGGCACGCGGCAAAGTTTAGCGACCCAACCCTCTGCTCGCGCACGGAAGGGCGGCCGACTGGATCCGCGTGGGGGTTCCCGCGCGCCATCACAAACCGGTACGCGGTCGGCCCCGCTCCTTCAGGAATGACCCCGGCGAGAGCAGGTGAAATTCCTTGAACGATCAAATGAGCTGTTCGATCAAGGCCAGGTGAGCGAGGCGAAGCGACTTTCCGTCACACTTCGCGTCCTGCTCGAGTATTGATGTAGAAAGACCCAAGCCGGGAAAACTACCCCTGGCCTGGGTCTTCTCTGGTGGAGCTGCCGGGAATCGAACCCGGGTCCTACGGCATGTCCTCAAGGCTTCTCCGTGCGCAGTTCGCTACGCCTCTACTTGGATCTCCCGGTCTCGCGAACTTGCCGGGATGACGATCCCAGTCGCTGCTTGATGTCCCGGTGAGTCCCGCGACCGGACTCACCGGTTGATCCCTCTAGCTGATGCCAGGGTCCGGGTCGAGGGCGGTCCCGGTCTGACAGACTAGCTGTCGCTTAGGCAGCGAGAGCGTAGTCGCGCTGATGAGAATCGGCGCTTAATTGGTTGCAACGACGCTTACGGTGGTCTCTTGCCTGCACCGGCACGCTTCCCTTGGTTCGATGCGCGAAGTCGAAACCGTTCAGCCCCTCGCATCCCTGCCGATTTCCGGCAGGCAGTCCATTGTACGGCCTTTACAACAACAGACCAGCCGATATCCATCCCGCACGGCTTGGCGCCCCTTCCATCGCGGCGTCACATCACGAACTTGAGGTGCTCCGCGATGCGCTGGGCCACCTCAGTGTCACCGGACAACTCGATCGCGTTGGCGTTCTCCTCCGCGGTGGTGCGCCCGCCGACAAGCCGCGTGAACAGCACCCCCTCGACCTGGATCGTCGCGGTGGGCGACTGCCCGCCGAAGTCGTCGACAACCAGGCCGCGACCGTTCACCGCCACCCGCAGGGTGCGCTGCAGCGGCCCGGTCAACTCGAATGCGATGCGCGATCCCGCCGGTGCGCCGCCGAGCTTGCCGACGATGTAGCCCAGCCCTGCGGCGATCTCCTCCAACGTCTGGGACGCCGGCGGGCCGGCCAGCACGTCGTCGCTGGCCCAGACCGCCACAGCCTCGCGGATGTCCTGCTCGTGCATCCAGCAGTCGAACGTGCGCATCCGCATGAACCGGCCGTATGTGTCCGGGCCGGCCGGCGTGGCCGTTTCCGCGTTCCAGTCGTTCTCGCTCATCTCCGTGAGGACCTCGCGCCGCTTCCCGGTGATGTCCCGGAACCGGTCGAGCATCGCGCTCGGCGATTCGGCCCGCAGATGCCGCACCCAGCATTCGTTGATCACGCCGACCTCGTTGTGCACGTGCGGCAGCACCGAGACATCGCAGTCGGCCTTCGGTGCCGGGATGCCCTGCAGAAACGACTCCGTGCCGATGATGTGTGACACGACATCGTGCACGGTCCAGCCGGGCAGCGGCGTCGTGGCCTGCCACTGGTCGTCGGACAGCGTCAACAGCAACCCGTCGATGTCCTCCCACGAGCCGAACAAGCCGGACAGCACGTCTTCTTTGTCGAGTCGGGTCACCCGATGATGCTATGTGCTGGGCGGCCCACACCGATCAGGTCATGCCCTTGACCCGGCGCCCCAAAGCGCGGGTCACTTCACGCTGCGCCTCACGCCGTGCCATGTCCTGGCGCTTGTCATGGGCCTGCTTGCCTCGCGCCAGCGCCAGTTCGACCTTGACCTTGCCTTCCGAGAAGTACAGCGACAACGGCACCAGCGTCAGGTTGCCGTCGCGGATTTTGCCGATCAACGCGTCGATCTCGCCGCGGTGCAGCAGCAGCTTGCGGTTGCGGCGCGGCGCGTGGTTGGTCCAGGTGCCGTGGTGATACTCCGGGATGTGCAGGTTGCGCAGCCACACCTCGCCGTCGTCGATGGTCGCGAACGAGTCGGCCAGCGACGCTTTGCCCTCCCGCAGGCTCTTCACCTCGGTACCGGTCAGCGCGATCCCGGCTTCGTAGACGTCGATGATCGAATAATCGTGGCGTGCTCGACGGTTCGTCGCGATGATCTGGCGCTTGGGGCCACCCTGTTTCTTGCTCACGGCTAACGCCGCACGTAAAGCCGCAGCGTCGCGTAGGCCGTGGCGCCCGCCATCGCCACGCCGACGAACGCCAGGATCGGGGCAATATACAGAATGTCGGCGTAGTCGATCCTCGCGATCAGGTTGGCTTGATAGAACTGGTTGAGTGCACTGTCCAGGAACGCCGCGCGTACCACGATCAAGCCGACGATCGCGATGATCACCCCGGCCAGCGCGGCCACCATCGCCTCCAGCAGGAATGGCAACTGGGTATACCAGCGGCTTGCGCCGACCAACCGCATGATTCCGACTTCGGTGCGACGGGTATAGGCGGCGACTTGAACCATGTTGGCTATCAGCAGCATCGCACCGATCGCCTGTACGAGTGCCACCGCGAACGCGGCGCTGGACAACCCGTCGAGCACCGCGAACAGCCGGTCGATCAGGTCCTTTTGGTTCTGCACGCCCACGACACCGGGCTGACCGATCATCGCCTGGTCGAAGCCCTTGTGCTGGTCGGGATTCGCCAGTTTGACGATGAACGACGCGGGGAACGAGTCCTTGCCGGCAACGTCCTTGAACTGCGGGAACTTGCGGATCGCGTCGTTGTAGGCGTCGTCACGGTTGAGGAACCGGACCGATTTCACGTCGTCGCGCCCCTCGATCTTCGACCGCAGCGCCTTGCACTGGTCGGAGTCGCAGCCGGGGTCGTTGGCCGAGACATCGTTGGTCAGGAAGACCTGCGACTCGACCCGATCGAGATAGATGTTGCGGGAATGGTCGGCCAACCGGACCACCAGCAAGCCGCCGCCGAACAAGCCGATCGAAATCGCGGTGGTCAGGATCATCGCAACCGTCATCGTGATGTTGCGACGAAGACCGGTCAGAACCTCGTTGACAAGAAATCCGAAGCGCACTTAGCGGTCCATTCCGTAGACGCCGCGCTGCTCGTCACGCACCAGCTTGCCCATGTCGAGTTCCACCACGCGCTGGCGCATTGAGTCGACGATGTGGTGGTCGTGCGTCGCCATCACCACCGTGGTTCCGGTGCGGTTGATCCGCTCGAGCAGGTCGACGATGTCCTGACTGGTGTCCGGGTCCAGGTTTCCGGTCGGCTCGTCAGCCAACAGCACCAGCGGCCGGTTGACGAACGCGCGGGCCATCGCCACGCGCTGCTGTTCACCGCCGGACAGCTCGTGCGGCAGCCGATTGGCCTTGCCGGACAGGCCGACCATCTCGAGCACGTCCGGAACGACGCGGTTGATCACCTCTGAGCGCTTGCCGATGACCTCCAGTGCGAACGCGACGTTCTCGTAGACCGTCTTCTGCTGCAGCAGTCGGAAGTCCTGGAAAACGCAGCCGATGACCTGCCGCAGGCTCGGGATGTGACGCCCGGGCAGCTTGTTGACGTGGAACTTCGACACCTGCACGTCGCCCTGGGTCGGCGTGTCGTCGGCGAGCAGCAGCCGCATGAACGTGGACTTGCCCGAACCGGACGGGCCGATGAGAAAGACGAACTCACCCTTCTCGATCTTGAGGCTCAGGTTGTCCAGCGCAGGCCTGGTCGACCTCTTGTACTGCTTGGTTACTTTGTCCAGGGTGATCATCACGGCACGCCAGTGTAGCGATGGTTTCGAGCAGGTCCGGCTAGCGCGACGGGCTGGGCGACGGTCCGGGGCCGGGTGGGACGGACGTGGTGGTCATCGGCGGTGCACCCGGGGCAGGGCTGCTCGTTGTGGTCGGCGCACCCGGCGACGGCGTACCCGTGGTTGTCGTCGGTTCCGTCGAACTGGTGGGGCTGGTGGTGGTAGCGGTCGTGGTGGTGGTCGTGGGCTCTGTGGTCAAGGGCTGCTCCTGCACGGACGTCCGCGGCACCCAGGTGTAATTGGGGTCGGGCACAAAGCCGGGCGGCACCACCTGGGTGGCCGGCGCCGGCGCCGGCTTCGCCGACGGCTGGTAGGCCTCGTACACGAACCAGACCACGATGAAGGCCAGGATCAGCGCCGCGGTCGACGTGCGGACACGACCACCGAACAGATAGGCAGGCCAGCCGCGTTGTTCCTTGTTCACGCGGTCACCTGGACTCTTCCGGTGCCTGGGTTTCCTCGGCACCGCTGGCTGTGGCCGGGTGCACCATCGCGCCCACCATCGGCGACGTTTCGGTGGGGGTCACGATCCCTGCGCGGCTCAGCGCGGCGACGACCAGGACACGCAGGCGGCGCCCGACTTCGAACTGCTTGCCGGGCAACGTGCGGGCCACCATGCGCAGGTTGACGTTGTCGAGCTCGATGCTCTCGACGCCCATCAGCGACGGCTCGTCGAGAAGCAGATCCTTCAGCTGCGGGTCTTGCATCGCCGTCCTGCACACCTCGTGCAAGACCTCGTTGACCTGGTTCAGGTCGGCGGTCACCGGGACCGGGATGTCGACGACGGCGCGCGCCCAGTCCTTGGACAGGTTGACCGATTTCACAATCTGCCCGTTGGGGATCGTGAAGACCTCGCCGTCGCTGGACCGCAGTTTGGTCACCCGCAGGGTCACGTCTTCGACGGCGCCGCGCGCATCGTTGGCCACACCCGAGATCGTCAGCTGCACGAGGTCACCGAACCCGTACTGCTTTTCGGTGATGATGAAGAACCCGCTGAGCAGGTCTTGAACCAGGCGTTGCGCGCCGAAACCCAGCGCGGCGCCCAGCACGGCCGCGGGAGCGACCAGCGAGCCGACCGGTATCGCGAGGATGTTGGTGATCTCGACAGCCACCACCACGTACAGGATCGCGATGGATACCCAGGAGATCACCGACGCGACCGCCTGCCGGTGTTTGGTGGCCTCCGGACGCACCAGTGCGTCGCTTTCCCGGAAGCCCTCGTCGAGTCGGCTGGTGACCTTCTGCGCCGCCCAGGTAATGAACCGGGCCATCAGCAGCGAGCCGATCAGCAGCAACACGATTCGCAGGCCGCGCATGATGATCCACTCACCGATCTGGCCGCGCCAAAAGTCGTGCCAGCTGATCATGGATAAAGTCAGGGAACTATTCCTCATCTCGCCTGTTGCGCCACCGGATGCCCGCCTCGAGGAACCCGTCGATGTCTCCGTCCAGCACCGCGGCCGGATTGCCGACTTCGTAGTCGGTCCGCAGGTCCTTGACCATTTGGTACGGGTGCAGCACGTAGGAGCGCATCTGATTCCCCCACGAACTGCCGCCGTCGCCCTTCAGCGCATCGAGCTCGGCACGTTCTTCTAAACGCTTGCGTTCCAGCAACTTTGCCTGAAGAACCCGCATCGCCGAAATCTTGTTCTGCAATTGCGACTTCTCGTTCTGGCAGGTGACCACGATACCGGTCGGCGTATGCGTGAGTCGAACCGCCGAGTCAGTGGTGTTGACGGACTGGCCGCCGGGGCCGCTGGAGCGGTACACGTCGACACGGATGTCGCTTTCGGGGATGTCGATGTGGTCGGTGGTCTGGACCACCGGCAGCACCTCGACTTCGGCAAATGACGTCTGACGCCGGCTCTGATTGTCGAACGGGCTGATCCGGACCAACCGATGGGTGCCCTGCTCCACCGAAAGGGTGCCGTAGGCAAACGGCGCGTGTACCGCGAAGGTCGCGCTTTTGATGCCGGCCTCTTCGGCGAGCGAGGTGTCGAAGACCTCAACGGGGTACTTGTGCTTCTCCGCCCAGCGGATGTACATCCGCATCAGCATCTCCGCCCAGTCGGCCGCGTCGACGCCGCCGGCGCCGGAACGGATGGTGACCAGGGCTTCGCGCTCGTCGTATTCGCCGGACAGCAGCGTGCGGACTTCCATCGCCTCGATGTCCGCACGCAGCGCCTTGAGTTCGGCGTCGGCCTCGGCCAGTTCCGAAGCACCCTCCTCGGCGGCCAGCTCGAACAGCACCGGCAGGTCGTCGAGCCGGCCTCGCAGATCCTCGGCCCGGCGCAGCTCGCCCTGGGTGTGGGAAAGCTCACTGGTCACCCGCTGCGCCCGTGTCTGGTTGTTCCACAGGTTCGGGTCGGCGGCCTCGTGTTCGAGCTTGTCGATGCGGGCCCGCAGCGCGTCGACGTCGAGCACCCGCTCCACACTCGTCAGCGTGGAGTCAAGGGCGGCGATGTCGGCTTGGCGGTCGGGATCCACGCCTGCCTAGGCTACCGGGCACACCGCGTCTAGCATTTTTCCCGTAACCGTCTCGGCGTCATGACGACACCTACCCGGGTCGCCGGGGAACGGGGGAAGGCTCGAATATGCGCCCTTATTACGTGGCGATCGTCGGCTCGGGACCGTCCGGATATTTCGCTGCGGCGTCGCTGCTGAAGCTGGCCGACGCCCCCGACGGGGTCGACGTCCGCGTCGACATGCTGGAGATGCTGCCCACACCGTGGGGTCTGGTCCGCTCCGGAGTGGCGCCCGACCACCCGAAGATCAAGTCGATCAGCGCGCAGTTCGAGAAGACGGCGGCCGATCCGCGTTTCCGGTTCTTCGGCAACATCGCCATCGGCGAGCATGTGCGGGCCGATGAGCTGGCGGAGCGCTACGACGCGGTGATATACGCAGTCGGCGCCCAGTCCGACAAACCGCTGCGCATCCCCGGCGAAGAGCTGCCCGGCAGCATCGCCGCCGTCGAACTGGTCGGCTGGTACAACGCGCACCCGCACTACGAGGACATGTCGCCCGACCTGTCCGGCGGCCGGGCCATCGTCGTCGGCAACGGCAACGTCGCGCTCGACGTGGCCAGAATCCTGGTCACCGACCCGGACGAGTTGCGGAGCACCGACATCGCCGACCACGCCCTGGAGCTTCTCGACCCGCGCGGACTCGAGGAGGTGGTGATCGTCGGGCGCCGGGGACCGCTGCAGGCCACGTTCACCACGCTGGAGCTCCGCGAACTCGGCGACCTCAAGGGCCTCGAGGACGTCGACGTGATCGTCGATCCCGCCGACCTGGCCGACATCTCCGACGAGGACGCCGAGGCGGCGGGCAAGACCGCCAGACAGAACGTCAAGGTGCTGCGTGGCTATGCGGAGCGCCAACCACGGCCCGGGAACCGGCGCATCGTGTTCAAATTCCGCACCTCCCCCATCGAGATCCAGGGCGACGAGAAGGTGGAGGCGATGGTGCTCGCCCGCAACGAGCTGGTGACCGACGAGAGCGGGCGTGTTGTCGCCAAGGACACCGGGGCCCGCGAGGCGCTGCCCGTCCAGCTGGTGGTGCGCGCGGTCGGGTACCGCGGCGTGCCGACGCCGGGGTTGCCGTTCGATGAGAAGACCGGCACGATTCCGCACACCGACGGCCGTGTCGAGGGCAGCCGCAACGAGTATGTGGTCGGCTGGATCAAGCGTGGTCCGTCGGGCGTGATCGGCAGCAACAAGAAGGACTCGCAACACACCGTCAACACGGCGGCCGCCGATCTCGCGGGCGCCGAGTTGAGCGACTTCGGGCCCGATCACGCCGACGAGCTGACGGCTTGGTTGCTGTCACGCCAGCCGCACCTGGTCACCGACGCCCACTGGGAGCTCATCGACCGCCACGAGCGCACGAGCGGTGAGCCGCACGGACGGCCGCGGGTCAAGCTCGCCAGCGTGGCCGAACTGTTGCGCATAGGTCACGGATAAAAGCGTTTGCCGGCTTGATAAGCGGCTAATCGCGGCGCCCCTCAGGAAACTCCCATCGGCGCTTACGGTTTCGCCACGGGGTGTCGGAAGCCCCCGTGCTGGATCAGCGGCTATGGTGGGCACCGCCGGCCGCCGTCAATGCAAGGTATGGGTATGAGCGACCCCGTGGGGTTGTCGATCGGGATGACCAGTTTGGTCGCAGCGCGTGTCGGGAGTCCCCCCGTGACACGCCGCTCTGCGCTGACGCTGTTCCCCGATCGGCCGCCGATCGTCGGCATCGGGGATCCCGCCGCGCGGGGTGTGGTGATGACCGGGTTCGTCGCGCGCGTCGGCGACCCGATTCCGTTGGTGGCCGCTGACGGCTCCAGGTACCACGCCGCCCCACTGATGGCCGAGGCGCTGGCCGCGATGGTCCAGGCCGTTGCCGGCACCGCCGTGCCAACTGGCATCGTGATCGCGGTGCCGTCATATTGGGGTCCCGCCGCCGAAACCGCGTTGCGCGAGGAGGTTTCGTCACTGCCGACACTGGCGCCCAATAACGTTCCCGCGCGCCTGGTTTCGGACGCCTACGCGGCATTGACCGCGCTGCGTGCCGACCCCGGCTTGCCGACGGATGGCGTGGTTGCCCTGCTCGATTTCGGCGCGAGCGGTACCAGCCTGACCCTGGTCGACGCCGGGGCCGACTTCGCCCGCATCGACGAAAGTATGCGATACAGCGAATTTTCCGGCGATCAGATCGATCAGCTGCTGTTGACCCACGTGCTGAACGGCATGGCCGGTGCGGGCATCGTCGATACGGCGGCCACCGCGGCGGTCGGATCGCTGAGCAGGCTTCGCGAGCAATGTCGCCAGGCCAAGGAACGGTTGTCGATGGAATCGGCAACCGAGTTGGTTGCCGAGTTCCCCGGCCACAGCAACAGAATCCGACTGACTCGAACGGAGATCGAAGAGCAGATCCGCGGGCCGCTGACAGGTGTGGTCAGGGCTCTTGAAGACTTGTTGCAGCGCAATCGGATTCCGGTCGCCGAACTGGCGGCGGTCGCGACAGTGGGGGGCGGATCGAGCATTCCGCTCATCCACCAACTTCTTTCAGAGCAGCTGCGCGCCCCGATGGTCACGACGCCGCGCCCGGAACTCAATGCGGCGGCAGGTGCCGCGTTGACGGCCGCCCGCGGTCCGGATCCGGACGCGCCGACCGGATTCGTCGCCGAAACCGCATTGGCCGCAGCGGTGCCCGAGTACCCACCCGACGAGGTGGGGTCGGCCACGTTCCGTGCGCTGGCGTGGTCAGAGGATCAGGACGTCGGCGACGAGCCGGTGCCGTACGTCGGCAACGACTACGTATGCCACACCGCCGCGCGACCACCAGTGCAGTTCGTGCCTCCCGACAGGCCCCGCCAGGACGAACAGGTGCGTTGGTACCGACGGCCGCTGCTGGCGATCGGCCTGGTGGCGGCCGTGCCGCTGATCGCCATCGGCGGGGCCGCGTACGCGCTCACCGGCTTGAACAGCAGCACCCCGCCGGTCCCTCACCCGTCGACCGCGATTTCCGCCGAGGCGACCACCCCTGTGCCGCCAACGACTCCGGCGCCCAACATCGTTCAGACCACGAACCCTCCTGAGCCACCCCCGCCCCCTGCGCCGTCACCACCACCCCCTTCGCCGGCCCCTCCGCCGCCGCCGCCGCCCACAACGATTGCGCCGGCGCCGGTTTACCCGACCACCACCAGGACGACACCGCCGACCACCACCACCACCACCACCACGACGACCACCACGACGACCACGACGACGACGACGCCGACCACCACGACCACCACCACGACGACACCGACCACCACCACGACGACGCCGGTGATGACGACGACCTATCTGAACATCCCGTTCATGCCGGTCCCGATTCCGGTCCAGGTCCCGGCGCCTCACTAGCGCTGTCGGGGCGCGCGGTCGGCGGCTACGCCGGCCCGGGTGTGGGGGCGAAGGTCCAGTTGTCGGGGTTCTTCGGCGAGTAGACGACCGGGATCAGATCTCCCGCCGTGGGCCAGCGGTCGACGTCGACCGCGTAGCGTTGATAAACGACGTGCTCGTCGACAGTGGGGCCGTTGATCACGCCGGTGACAGTCACGAACTGTTCACCGGTTGCGTCAGGGCGCGGGCTGACACCGGTCAAAAGCAACGTGCCGGCGACGGTCTCGCCCCGTGGCATACGGCGCATCAACCACGGCGCCGCGACCAACGCGATCGCCCCGATCAGCAGGAGAAGCACTCCGATTTCCCACACACGGCAATGGTAGGACTGCAGACATGACCCAAGCCGCAGATGACTTGACGCTGGCGCTCTCACTGGCCGACGAGGCCGATTCACTGACGATGCCCCGATACGGCGCGCAAGACCTTCAGGTACATACCAAGCCGGACATGACGCCGGTCACCGACGCCGACAACGACGTCGAGACGACCCTTCGCAACAACCTGGGATTTCACCGTCCCGACGACTCCGTCTACGGCGAAGAGCTCGGCGGCAGAAGGGTATTCGAAGGGCGCCAGTGGGTCATCGATCCAATAGACGGCACCAAGAACTTCGTTCGCGGCGTCCCGATATGGGCGACGCTGATCGCGCTGCTCTCCGATGACGTGCCGGTGGTCGGCGTGGTGAGCGCGCCGGCGATGCAGCAGCGATGGTGGGCTGCGTCCGGCCAGGGGGCGTTCGCGACCGTCGGCCATGAACCGCCGCGGCGGTTGCGGGTGTCGTCGATCGACGAGCTCGCCGCGGCGAGCCTTTCGTTCTCCGATCTTGCCGGCTGGGCGGTGCGCCGGCTGCGCGAGCGCTTCATCGTGCTGACCGACGAGGTGTGGCGGGCGCGCGGCTACGGCGACTTCTATTCGTACTGCCTGGTCGCCGAAGGGGCCGTCGACATCGCGCTCGAGCCGGAAGTGAAGGTGTGGGACCTCGCGGCGGTCGACATCCTCGTGCGCGAGGCCGGCGGCGAATTCACCAGCATCGAAGGCCGGCCGGGGCCACACGGCGGTAGCGCCGTGGCCACCAACGGACTACTCCAGAAAGCGGTTCTGGACAGGCTCTAGGCCGGGATGCAGCGGTGTGAGTCACCTAACACGACTGCCGTACCTTACTCGAGAGTAAGATACGGTCACGGGCATCGCCACCTACCACAGAAGCTGCTGACATGACCAACACCCTGCCTGCCGAAGGCGCCGCCAAGCGCCGTGCGAACGCCAGCGGAGCAGAGAGCGCCGTCGGACTGCGCAAGCACAAGCGCACCCCCATCGACATCGGGCTTGCGTTGATCACCCCGCTGGTGGGACAGGAATTTCTGGACAAGTACCACCTGCGTGACCCGCTGAACCGAGCCCTGCGCTACGGGGTCAAGACCACGTTCTCGGTTGCCGGAGCGGGCACCCGTCAGTTCGAGCGGGTGCAGGGGCGCCGAGGCGGTCCCACCCGCCTGAAGGCCAGCGGCAAGCACTACTTCGACCTGACCCCCGACGACGACCAGAAGCTGATCGTCGAGACGGTCAGCGAATTCGCCGAGGAGATCCTGCGGCCCGCCGCCCGCGAGGCCGACGACAACGCCCGCTACCCGCGCGACCTGATCACCAAGGCCGGCGAGCTCGGCATCACCGCGATCAACATTCCGGAACACTTCGAGGGCATCGCCGCCCACCGATCGACCGTGACCAACGCGCTGGTCGCAGAGGCGCTCGCCTATGGCGACATGGGTCTGGCGCTGCCGATACTGGCGCCGGGAGGCGTCGCGTCGGCATTGACCCACTGGGGCAGCGGCGACCAGCAGGCCACCTACCTGGGCGCGTTCGCCGGGGATGACGTGCCGCAGGCGTGCGTCGCGATCGCCGAGCCGCACGCGCTGTTCGACCCGACCGCGCTGAAGACCACCGCGGTGCGCACCCCGAGCGGCTACCGCCTCGACGGCGTGAAGTCGCTGGTACCCGCGGCGGTCGACGCTGAGCTGTTCATCGTCGCCGCCCAGCTGAGCGGGAAGCCCGCGCTGTTCATCGTCGAATCGTCATCGCCGGGGCTGTCGGTCAAGCCGGACCCCGGCATGGGCATCCGGTCCGCCGCGTTGGGCCAGGTTGAGCTGGACCACGTGACGATTCCGCTCAGCGCGCGGTTGGGCGAGGACGAGGCGACCGACGCCGACTACTCCGAGGCGATCGCGCTGGCGCGGCTGGGCTGGGCCGCGCTGGCCGTCGGCACCTGCCACGCGGTGCTGGACTACGTCGTCCCCTACGTCAAGGAGCGGCACGCATTCGGCGAGCCGATCGCCCACCGCCAGTCGGTGGCGTTCCTGTGCGCCGACATCGCGATCGAACTCGACGGGCTGCGCCTGACCACCTGGCGCGGCGCGGCCCGCGCCGAGCAGGGCCTGCCGTTCGCCCGCGAGGCGGCGCTTGCCAAGCGGCTCGGCACCGACCGCGGCATGCAGATCGGACTGGATGGGGTCCAGCTGCTCGGCGGCCACGGCTACACCAAGGAACACCCGGTCGAGCGCTGGTACCGCGATTTGCGCGCGGTCGGTGTGGCCGAGGGTGTGGTCGTCATCTGAGTCGTCATCGAGAAACGGAAAGGCCAGTCATGGCAATCAACCTGGAAATGCCGCGCAAGCTGCAGGCCGTGATCGACAAGGCCCATCAGGGCGCCGCCGAGATGCTGCGGCCGATCTCCCGCAAGTACGACCTCAAGGAACACGCCTATCCCGTCGAACTCGACACGCTGGCCACGCTGTTCGAGGGGATCTCGGAGGCGAACACCATCTCGTTCGCCGGCGCCGAGGCGTTCCGCGACGGCGAAGAGGGCAAAGACGAAAACCACAACGGCGGCAACATGTCGGCGGTCGTCAACGTCATGGAGATCAGTTGGGGCGACGTCGCGCTGATGTTGTCGGTACCGCGGCAGGGACTCGGCAACGCGACGATTTCCGGTGTGGCGACAGACGAGCAGTTGCAGCGCCTGGGCAACGTGTGGGCCGCGATGGCGATCACCGAGCCAGGTTTCGGCTCCGACTCCGCGGCGGTGTCGACGACCGCGACCCTCGACGGCGACGAGTACGTGATCAACGGGGAGAAGATCTTCGTGACCGCCGGTTCGCGGGCCAGCCACATCGTGGTGTGGGCCACGCTGGACAGATCGCTGGGTCGTGCGGCGATCAAGTCGTTCATCGTCCCGCGGGACTATCCGGGTGTGACTGTCGAACGCCTCGAGCACAAGCTCGGCATCAAGGCGTCCGACACTGCGGTCATCCGGTTCGACAACGTCCGGATCCCGAAGGACAACCTGCTCGGCAGCCCGGAGATCCACGGGGAGAAGGGCTTCGCCGGGGTCATGGAGACCTTCGACAACACGCGCCCGATTGTGGCGGCGATGGCCGTCGGCATCGGTCGCGCGGCGCTGGAGGAGTTGCGCAAGATCCTCACCCACGCGGGCGTCGAGATCTCCTACGACAAGCCGTCACATGCGCAGAGCGCCCCGGCCGCGGAGTTCCTGCGGATGGAGGCCGACTGGGAAGCCGGCTACCTGCTTACCGTGCGTTCGGCGTGGCAGGCCGACAACGACATCCCCAACTCCAAAGAAGCCTCGATGGGCAAGGCCAAGGCTGCCCGGGTGGCCAGCGACATCACGTTGAAAGCCGTCGAAATGGCGGGCACCACCGGCTATTCGGAGCAGGCGCTGCTGGAGAAGTGGGCGCGCGACTCGAAGATCCTGGACATCTTCGAGGGCACGCAGCAAATCCAGCAGCTGGTGGTCGCCCGCAGGCTGCTCGGCTTGTCGTCGGCGGAACTCAAGTAGCGACGGCGGCGCTACACGCCGGTCCAGGCGCTGTCGAGGCGCTCGGCCACGTCGATCACCTGCGCCTGCTGCGACGCCGGCTTGTCGATCTCGTCGCTGACGTACTTGGCGATGAACCGCCGGATCTCGCCGTCGACGTCGGCAATGATCCGCAACAGCCCCCCGCGGATGGACTGTGACGACACGTCCACCCTGATGTCCGAGGGCCTCGGTTTCGCGACGTCGATGATCAGCACCAGCGGTTCGGCCGCCCGCGCGGTGGCGCGCAATCCGATCTCACCGGCGACGGTGAACCGCTGCTTGTCGAGCCGCAGATCGATCACCAGATCGATTCTCAGCGGGATGCGAATCGAGAAGTTGATCGTGTCACCGATGGTCCGCCTGACCTGAGGCTGCAAAATCTTCACCTTGGCGCTGATCCGGGCGAACTTCCCCGGTCCCTGCGGGATCGGGCCCATCTCGAACTGGTCACCGGCGATGGCGGCGAACGCGGCACCGACACGCTCCTCGGTGACGGCGATCTCGAAGAATCTGCGACCGAATTGTTCGTAGGTCACGTAGTGGTTGTCATGCATTTGGTCACTACCATCCCACGTGCTGCGGGCTCGCCTCGACGTGGACTCCGGTCGTGACACGGGCGCTGTCGTGGACAATCCTCAAGTGATGACTCCCACGGGTGCGCTGGACGGAATCCGGGTGCTCGAGCTCGGCACGTTGATCGCCGGTCCCTTCGCCGGCCGACTGCTCGGCGACCTCGGTGCCGAGGTGATCAAGGTCGAGGCGCCCGGCGCGCCCGACCCGCTGCGCACCTGGGGGCAGGCCGAACGCGACGGGCACCACTTCTTCTGGACCGTGCACGCCCGCAACAAGAAGGTCATCACGCTGAACCTGCGCGACAGCCGAGGCCGCAGCGTGTTTCTGGACCTTGTCGAACGCTGCGACATCGTCGTGGAGAACTTCCGGCCCGGCACGCTGGAGAAGTGGAACATCGGCTATGACGTGCTGCGCCAACGCAATCCGGGCATCATCCTGGTCCGGGTGTCCGGCTACGGACAGACCGGCCCGGATGCCCACAAGGCCGGTTACGCGTCGGTGGCCGAGGCCGTCAGCGGTCTGCGTCATCTCAACGGTTACCCCGGTCAACCGCCCCCGCGGCTGGCGCTGTCGCTGGGCGACAGCCTGGCCGGGATGTTCGCCGTGCAAGGGGCGTTGGCAGCGCTGTACCGCCGGGCGATCACCGGCCGGGGCCAGATCGTCGACGTCGCGATCACCGAGTCCTGTCTGGCGATCCAGGAATCCACCATCCCGGACTACGACGCCGGCGGCGTCGTGCGCGGCCCATCGGGCACCCGGCTGGACGGTATCGCGCCGTCGAACATCTACCCCACCGCCGACGGCAGCTGGGTGGTGATCGCGGCCAACCAGGACACACTGTTCCGGCGGCTGTGCCACGCGATGGGCCGTCCCGAGCTGGCCACCGACGACCGCTTCGCCACTCACGTCGCCCGAGGGCGCAACCAGGACGAGCTCGACAAGCTGATCGGCGACTGGGCCGCGGGCAAACCGCCCGGCGAGATCATCGACGAGCTCGGCGCCGCGGGTGTCGTCGCCGGGCCGATCAACACCGTGGCCGAGGTGGTGGACGATCCGCAGCTGCGCGCCCGCGGCATGATCGCCGAGCACTTCGATGAACGCATCGGCGGCCCCGTGCTGGGTCCGGGTATCGTGCCACGGCTGTCGGACACGCCGGGCAGTGTCCGAAACGCCGGACCGGCCCGGCCCGGCCAGCACAACAGCGAGATCTATGCCGGGCTGCTCGGCAAGACGACGGCCGAGCTCGAGGCTCTGCGTGCGGAGGGAGTGCTATGACAGACCTACCGTCGAGCGTCACGATCCGCGAGGTGTCGCTGCGCGACGGCTTGCAGATCGAGGAGCCGATTCCGTTGGCCGCCAAGCTCGAACTGCTCGACGCGGTCACGGCCACCGGTGTGCGCGAAGTGGAGGCGACCGCGTTCGTTTCGCCGTCGAAGGTGCCGGCACTCGCCGACGCCGCCGAACTCGCGGCCGAGTTGGGTAAATACTCCGACGTCGAGTTCTCGGCATTGGTGGCGAGCCCGAACGGCGCGAAGCGCGCGATCGCGGCAGGACTTCGGTCGATCGAGTACGTGGTGTCGGCGTCGGACGGCCACAGCCGCGCCAACGTCGGTCGCGGAAGCGCGGCGGCTGCGGCCCAGATCGCCCAGATCGTTGAGGTGGCCCGTGACAGCGACGTGTCGGTCGAGGTCATCATCGCCACTGCCTGGGACTGCCCGTTCGATGGCCCGACTCCCACACAGCGGGTGCTCGACGTGATCTCGGCGGCGTGCGAGCACGGCGTCGACCGGCTCGCGCTGGCGGACACGATCGGCACGACGACGCCGCGACGGACCGCCGACCTGATCGCCGCGGTCCGGCAACGCATCGGCGACACCCCGCTGGGCGCGCACTTCCACAACACCCGCGGCGCGGGCCTGGCCAGCGCATACGCGGCCATCGCCGAAGGCGTCACCAGGCTCGACGCGTCGGTCGGCGGGCTGGGCGGGTGCCCGTTCGCGCCCGGGGCCACCGGCAATATCGCCACCGAGGACCTGGTGTACATGCTGCGCGACAGCGGCGTGCACGTCGACGTTGATCTGACCGCCGCCATCGAGGCGGCCCGTGTCGCACAGAAACTGGTCGGCCACGGCCTGCCCGGCGCGCTGCTGCGCGCCGGGGACCGGCTGCCGAGTGCATGACTTTCAGTTTGCCCATGAGTACAGTCGCGACGGCACCGCATATTCGCTACGGGAGGCATCGCGCCGTTACCTGATCAGCAACTCCCCGTATCCCGGAGGTGACATGTCAACCATCCAAACCCTGTTGAGCAACCCTCAGGCCGTTGGCGTCTGGACCCTGGTGCCCGAGCGGTCGAAGTTCGAGTTCAGGAACAAGACGTCCTGGGGCCTGATGAACGTCAAGGGCCGGTTCACCGAGTTCAGCGGCGAGGGTCGGGTCAGCCCGGACGGGAAGGTTTCCGGCAGGGTGGTGATCAAGGCCGCCTCGCTGCGGACGGGAATCCGTCAGCGCGACAAGCACCTGCGCTCGGCCGATTTCTTCGACGCCGAGCACTATCCCGACATCGTGGTGACGGTCAACGGCGTCGACCCCGCCGACGACGACGAGGTGAACGTGCGGGCCGATCTGACCGTCCGGGGCAACACCGTCGCGCTACCGTTCCGCGCCAGGGTCGCGACCCTCGACGGCGGCGCGGTGCGGGTCACCGCGACGACGACCGTTGACCGCGAGCAATTCGGGGTGAGCGGCAACATGGTCGGCATGATCGGCAAAACCACGACAGTCTCGGCCGACGCGGTCTTCCGGCACACCTAGTCTCAGCATCGGGTCTCAGCATCAGGTCTTGGCATCAGGTCTCAGCATCAGGTCGTAGCATCGGCGGCGTGCCCGAGTCCACTACTGCGCTGCGGATCCTCGTCTACAGCGACGACGCCAACGTGCGCGAACAGGTCAAGCTCGCGCTCGGCAGGCGACTCCGCCCGGAACTGCCCGAGCTGACCTACCTCGACGTCGCGACCGGGCCGATGGTGATCAAGCAGGTGGACGCCGGCACCGTCGACCTGGCCATCCTCGACGGCGAGGCGACACCGACCGGCGGCATGGGCATCGCCAAACAGCTCAAGGACGAAATCGCCGACTGCCCACCGATCGTGGTGCTGACCGGACGACCCGACGATGCGTGGCTGGCCAACTGGTCGCGGGCCGAAGCCGCAGTGCCTCACCCCATCGATCCCGTCAGCCTGGCCGACGCGGTCGTCGGGCTGCTCCGCACCCGGGCATCAGGCGTCTGACCTGCGGCTTTGACTTGCCCGGTCAACCCGCCTCCGCAAAACTCGACAGGGCCTGTCGCGACACTATTAGGCTGTGCAATAGATTACGTGGCGGCGCCTGCAACAGGCTCGTCGCACGCGCGCGACGCATCAGGGAGCGAGTTGAACGTCTACGTGCCGATCCTGATCCTCGGCGGAATTGCGGCCGCGTTCGCGGTCTTCTCGGTCATCGTGGCGACCGTGATCGGGCCCAGCCGCTACAACAGAGCCAAGCTCGACGCCTACGAGTGCGGGATCGAACCTGTCCAGAAGCCCGAGAACGCGGGGCAGTTCGGCGGTCAGCGGTTTCCGATCAAGTACTACCTGACCGCGATGCTGTTCATCCTCTTCGACATCGAGATCGTGTTCCTGTATCCATGGGCGGTCAGCTTCGACGCGCTGGGCGTGTTCGCGCTGGTGGAGATGCTGCTGTTCGTGCTGACCGTGTTCATCGCCTATGCGTATGTGTGGCGTCGCGGCGGCCTGAGTTGGGATTGAGGTAGCCGGTGGGTCTGGAGGAGAAGTTGCCCAGCGGCTTTCTGCTGAGCACCGTCGAGGGGCTGGCCGGATACTTCCGGAAGAACTCGTTGTGGCCGGCGACGTTCGGGTTGGCCTGCTGCGCGATCGAGATGATGTCGACGGTCTCGCCCCGGTTCGACATTGCCCGGTTCGGTATGGAGGCGTTCCGCGCGTCACCCAGGCAGGCGGACCTGATGATCGTCGCGGGCCGGGTCAGCCAGAAAATGGCGCCGGTGCTGCGGCAGGTCTACGACCAGATGGTCGAGCCGAAATGGGTGCTGGCGATGGGCGTCTGCGCGTCCTCGGGCGGGATGTTCAACAACTACGCGATCGTCCAGGGCGTGGATCATATTGTGCCCGTGGACATCTATCTGCCCGGATGCCCGCCGCGGCCTGAGATGCTGCTCTACGCGATCCTCAAGCTGCACGACAAGATCCAGCAGATGCCGCTGGGCGTCGACCGCGAGGCCGCCATTCGGGAGGCCGAGGAGGCCGCGCTGGCCGCCAGGCCGACCATCGAGATGCGGGGGCTGTTGCGGTGACGACGCACGGCAACGAGGAGACCTCGCCCGAGGTGATCGGCGTGCGCGAGGGCATGTTCGGGGTGGCCGGCACCGGCGACACGTCCGGATACGGGCGGCTGCTGCGCGAAGTCGCGCTGCCGGGCGCGAGCGCTCGTCCCTACGGCAGCTACTTCGACGAAGTGGTCGACGGGCTGGCGGCCGCGCTGCCCGGCGCCGGGGTGTCGTTCGACGACGCGGTGCAGCGGGTCGTCGTGTTCCGAGGCGAGCTCGCCCTGCACGTGGCGCGCGAGCACCTGGTCGCGGTGGCGCGAGTGCTGCGCGACGACCCGGGGCTGCGGTTCGAGTTGTGTCTTGGCGTGAGCGGCGTGCACTTCCCCGCCGACACCGGCCGCGAACTGCACGCGGTGTACCCGTTGATGTCGATCACCCACAACCGTCGGATCCGGTTGGAGGTGGCCGCCGCCGACACGGATCCGCATATCCCGTCGCTGTTTCCGGTCTACCCGACCACCGACTGGCACGAGCGGGAGACCTACGACTTCTTCGGGATCATCTTCGACGGCCACCCGTCGTTGACCCGGATCGAAATGCCCGACGACTGGGTGGGCCACCCCCAGCGCAAGGACTACCCGCTTGGCGGCGTCCCGGTGGAGTACAAGGGTGCCGAAATACCCCCGCCCGATGAGCGGAGGGCATACAACTGATGACCGGACAGACCCCACCGCCCAACGGACACGGCGGCCGTAGCGATACTGTTCTGACCGTCGCCGGCCAGGACTGGGACCAGATCGTGGCCGCGGCCGGTGCCGGTCAGGGCGAACGGATCGTGGTCAACATGGGCCCGCAGCACCCGTCGACGCACGGGGTGTTGCGGCTGATCCTGGAGATCGACGGCGAGACCGTCATCGAAGCGCGTTGCGGCATCGGATATCTGCACACCGGCATCGAAAAGAACCTGGAGTACCGCAACTGGACACAGGGCGTCACGTTCGTGACGCGGATGGACTACCTGTCGCCGTTCTTCAACGAAGCCGCCTACTGCATCGGCGTCGAGAAGCTGCTCGACATCACCGCGGCGATCCCGGAGCGGGTCAATGTGATTCGCGTGCTGATGATGGAGCTCAACCGCATCTCGAGCCATCTCGTCGCGCTCGCCACCGGCGGCATGGAGCTGGGCGCGCTGACCGCGATGCTGTTCGGGTTCCGCGAACGCGAACTGATCCTGTCGGTGTTCGAGAACATCACCGGGCTGCGGATGAACCACGCCTACATCCGCCCGGGCGGCCTGGCGCAGGATCTGCCCGACGATGCGATCCCCGCCATCCGCGACCTGCTCACGCTGCTGCCGAAACGGTTGCGCGACTTGGAGAACCTGCTCAACGAGAACTACATCTGGAAGGCCCGCACCGAGGGCATCGGCTACCTGGACCTGACGGGCTGCATCGCACTCGGCGTCACCGGGCCGATACTGCGTGCCACCGGGCTACCCCACGACCTGCGCCGCGCACAGCCCTACTGCGGCTACGAGACATACGAATTCGACGTGATCACCGACACCGGCTGTGACGCCTACGGCCGCTACCTGATCCGCATCAAAGAGATGAAGGAGTCGCTGAAGATCGTCGAGCAATGCCTCGACCGGCTCGCGCCCGGCCCCATCATGGTCGACGACCGCAAGATCGCCTGGCCGGCAGACCTGGCCCTCGGCCCCGACGGGCTGGGCAACTCTCCCAAGCACATCGCCAAGATCATGGGCACCTCGATGGAGGCGCTGATCCACCACTTCAAGCTTGTCACCGAGGGCATCGGGGTCCCGGCCGGACAGGTGTACGTCGCCGTCGAATCACCGCGCGGCGAACTCGGCGTGCACATGGTCTCCGACGGCGGCACGCGGCCCTACCGCGTGCACTACCGCGACCCGTCGTTCACCAATCTCCAGGCTGTCGCGGCGATGTGCGAAGGCGGGATGATCGCCGACGTGATCTCGGCTGTGGCGTCGATCGATCCGGTGATGGGCGGGGTGGACCGATGAACGCGCCGGGCGCAGGCGATCAGCGGGGGCCGGTGTTCGTCCCGTTGGGGCCGCGGCCGGACGAGCCGGGGCAGTTCGTGGTCGATGGTGCTCCGCTAAGGTATCCCGATGAGGTGCGCGCGCGGCTGGATGTCGAGGCGAAGCAGATCATCGGGCGCTATCCGCAGCCGCGGTCGGCGCTGCTGCCGTTGCTGCATCTGGTGCAGGCCGAGGACTCGTATCTGACGCCGGCGGGGTTGGAGTTCTGCGCCGATCAGCTCGGTTTGACCGGCGCCGAGGTGGCCGCGGTCGCGACGTTTTATTCGATGTATCGGCGCGGGCCCACCGGTGAGTATCTGGTCGGGGTCTGCACCAACACGTTGTGCGCGATCATGGGCGGGGACGCGATCTTCGCCGCACTGAAGGACCATCTCGATATCGGCAACGACCAGACCACCGCGGATGGGGCGATCACGTTGCAGCACATCGAATGCAACGCGGCGTGTGACTATGCCCCGGTGGTGATGGTCAATTGGGAGTTTTTTGACAACCAGACCCCTGAATCGGCCCGTTCGCTGGTCGATGCGCTGCGCGCCGGCCGGCCGGTCAGTCCCACCCGCGGGCAGGGACCGCTGTGCCGGTTCCGCCAGACCGAACGCACCCTGGCGGGCTTTCCCGATCACCGGCCCGACGACGGGCAGGGCGGCCCCGGGGCCGCCACCCTGGCCGGGCTGAACGCGGCGCGGGACAACGACATGGCGACGCCGCCGACCACGGAGACCGGGTGAAGATGGCGGACCAGATACCACTGACTCCAGTGCTCAGCCGATTCTGGGACGACTCGCGATCGTGGACACTGGACACCTACCGAGCCCACGACGGCTATCGCGGGCTGCAGAAGGCGCTTTCGATGGATCCCGATGCGTTGATCCACACCGTCAAGGACTCCGGGCTGCGCGGACGCGGCGGCGCCGGATTTGCGACGGGGATGAAATGGTCGTTCATCCCGCAGGATGGCACCGGAGCGGGTGCCAAGCCGCATTATCTGGTGGTCAACGCCGACGAGTCGGAACCGGGCACCTGCAAGGACATTCCGCTCATGCTGGCCACCCCGCACGTGCTGATCGAGGGAGCGATCATCGCGGCCTACGCGATCCGCGCGCAGCACGCGTTCATCTATGTGCGGGGCGAGGCGGTGCCGGTGCTGCGCCGGCTGCAGGCGGCGGTGGCCGAGGCGTACGGCGCGGGGTATCTGGGCCGCAACATCCTGGGGTCTGGATACGACCTGGACGTGGTGGTGCACGCCGGGGCCGGCGCCTACATCTGCGGCGAGGAGACCGCGCTGCTGGATTCGTTGGAGGGCCGCCGCGGCCAACCCCGGCTGCGGCCGCCGTTCCCGGCGGTGTCAGGTCTTTACGCGTGCCCGACCGTGGTCAACAACGTCGAATCCGTCGCTTCGGTGCCGGCGATCATCTTCAACGGTGTCGACTGGTTCCGCTCGATGGGCAGTGACAAGTCCCCGGGGTTCACGTTGTATTCGCTGTCCGGGCATGTGGGCACGCCGGGTCAGTACGAGGCGCCGCTGGGGATCACGTTGCGCGGGTTGCTGAATTACGCGGGTGGGGTGCGGGCCGGTCACGAGCTGAAGTTCTGGACGCCGGGTGGTTCGTCGACCCCGATCCTGACCGCCGAACATCTTGACGTGCCGCTGGATTATGAGGGTGTCGACGCGGCCGGGTCGATGTTGGGCACCAAGGCGTTGCAGATCTTCGACGAGACCACCTGTGTGGTGCGCGCGGTGCGGCGCTGGACGCAATTCTACGAGCACGAGTCCTGCGGCAAGTGCACCCCCTGCCGCGAAGGCACCTACTGGCTCGCACAGATCTACGGACGGCTGGAGGACGGGACCGGCACTGCGGCCGATATCGAGAAGCTGGTCGACATCTCGGACACGATTTTCGGCAAGTCGTTCTGCGCGTTGGGAGACGGCGCGGCCAGCCCCATCGTGTCGTCGATCAAGTACTTCCGTGACGAATACGTCGCGCACGTACAACAGGGCGGATGCCCGTTCGACCCCCGCGACGCGATGCTGGCCGCGGTGATGGACGGGGCTGCGGTATGACATCGGCGCCCGGCGAGATGGTGAGGCTGACCATCGACGACATCGAGGTGTCGGTGCCCAAGGGCATGTTGGTGATTCGGGCGGCGGAGTTGTCGGGGGTGCAGATTCCGCGGTTTTGTGATCATCCGTTGTTGGAGCCGGTGGGGGCGTGTCGGCAGTGTCTGGTGGAGGTGCAGGGTCAGCGCAAGCCGATGGCCTCGTGTACGACGGCGGTCAGCGAGGGGATGGTGGTGCGCACCCAGCTCACCTCGGCGGTGGCGGACAGGGCTCAGCGCGGGGTGATGGAGTTGTTGTTGATCAATCATCCGCTGGATTGCCCGGTGTGCGATAAGGGCGGGGAGTGCCCGCTGCAGAACCAGGCCATGTCCAACGGGCGCGCCGAGTCGCGTTTCGAGGATGTCAAGCGCACCTTCCCCAAGCCGATCAACATCTCCGCGCAGGTGTTGTTGGATCGGGAGCGTTGCGTGTTGTGTGCGCGGTGCACCCGGTTTTCCGAGCAGATCGCCGGTGATCCGTTCATCGAGTTGCTGGAGCGCGGGGCGCTGCAGCAGGTCGGGATTTATGCCAATGAGCCCTTTGATTCGTATTTTTCGGGTAACACCGTGCAGATCTGCCCGGTGGGGGCGCTCACCGGCACCGCGTACCGGTTTCGGGCACGCCCGTTTGATCTGGTGTCGAGCCCCAGTGTGTGTGAGCACTGCGCCGCCGGATGCGCCCAGCGCACCGATCACCGCCGCGGGGTGGTGCTACGCCGGCTGGCCGGCGATGACGCCGAGGTCAACGAGGAGTGGAACTGCGACAAAGGCCGCTGGGCGTTCACCTATGCCAGCGGACCCGACCGGATCAGCACCCCGCTGATCCGTGGGAGCGACGGGGTGCTGGCGCCGGGGTCGTGGTCGCAGGCCCTGGACGCGGCGGCGCGCGGGCTCAGCGCGGCCCACCGTCGCGCCGGGGTGCTCGTCGGCGGGCGCGCCACGGTGGAGGACGCCTACGGCTACGCCAAGTTCGCCCGCATCGCACTGGGCAGCAACGACATCGACTTTCGCGCCCGCGCCCATTCGGTGGAGGAGGCCGATATTTTGGCCGCCCACATCGCCGGGCGCGCGTTGACGGTCACGTACGGTGAGTTGGCGAACGCGCCGCTGGTGCTGCTGGTCGGATTCGAACCCGAAGAAGAATCCCCGATCGTGTTCTTGCGGCTGCGCAAGGCCGCGCGCACCAAGCGCCTGCCCATCTACGCGGTGGCGCCGTTCGCCAGCCGGGGCCTGCAGAAAATGTCGGGCACCCTGCTGGCGGCCGCACCCGGCCAGGAAGCCGCCGCGCTGGATGGCCTCGCGGGCAGCGAGATCGCCGAGCTGCTGACCCACCCCGGCGCGGTCATCCTGGCCGGCGAACGCCTCGCCGGGCTGCCCGGCGCCCTCAGCGCAGCAGCGCGCCTGGCCGCCCAGACCGGTGCCCGACTGGCCTGGATCCCCCGGCGCGCCGGCGAACGCGGCGCCCTGGAAGCCGGCGCCCTGGGCACCCTGCTGCCCGGCGGGCGCCCGGTCGGCGACCACGACGCGCGCCAACAGCTCTGCGCCGCCTGGCATATCCCGCAGTTGCCCACCGCGCCCGGCCGCGACACCGCCGCCATCCTGGCCGCCGCTGCCGACGGATCTCTCGGCGCGCTCGTGGTCGGCGGGGTGGAACTTGCGGACCTGCCCGACCCGGGCGGGGCGGCCGAGGCGCTGCAGGGCACCTTCGTGGTGAGTTTGGAGTTACGCCGCAGTGCGGTCACCGATCACGCCGATGTGGTGTTCCCGGTCGCCGCGGTCGCCGAGAAGGCCGGCACCTTCCTGAATTGGGAAGGTCGCCCCCGCCCGTTCCCGGCCGCGCTTGGCCATACCCGCGCCAGCACCGATCTGCGGGTGCTGCACATGCTCGCCGACGAGATGGGCGTCGACCTCGGGCTTGCCGATGTCAGCGCCGCCCGCCGGGAGCTGGCCCGGCTCCCGACATGGAACGGCCCCTATCCCGGCGCCGCAACCGTGCCGCCACCCGCCCCACCCACACCCGGCCCCGGTGAGGCGATCCTCGCGGGGTGGCGGATGCTGCTGGACGCCGGGCGGCTCCAAGACGGTGAACCGCATCTGGCCGGCACCGCACGCCCCCCGGTGGCACGGCTCTCGGCCGCGACGGCCGAAGCCATCGGCGCCGCCGACGGTGAACTGATCGACGTGCGCAGCGCGCGCGGGACGATCACCCTGCCCCTGGCGCTCACCGAGATGATCGATCAGGTGGTGTGGCTGCCGCTGAACTCGCCCGGCTCGGCGGTCAACACCCAACTCGGAGCCGCCCCCGGCGACATCGTGGGCATCGAGGCGCACCGGTGAGCGCTCCAGGGCAGGACCCCTGGTGGCTGATGACCGCCAAAGCCGTCGCGGTCTTCGCGTTTCTGCTGCTGACCGTGCTGTCGGCCATCCTCATCGAACGAAAAATCCTGGCCCGCATGCAAATGCGGCTCGGACCCAACCGCGCCGGCCCGGGCGGGTTGCTGCAAAGCCTGGCGGACGGGGTCAAACTGGCCCTCAAAGAAGGCATCACCCCCGCCGGCGTGGACAAACCCATCTACCTGCTGGCCCCGATCATCTCCGTGGTCGCCGCGATCACCGCCTTCGCGGTCATCCCCTTCGGACCCGCCGTATCGATCCTCGGGCACCGCACCGCCCTGCAACTGACCGACATGCCCGTCGCCGTGCTCTACGTGCTGGCCGTCACCTCGATCGGCGTCTATGGCATCGTGCTCGCCGGGTGGGCCTCAGGATCCACCTACCCCCTGCTGGGTGCGCTGCGCTCCAGCGCCCAGGTCATCTCCTACGAGATCGCCATGGCCCTGTCCTTCGCCGCGGTGTTCCTCTACGCCGGCTCGATGTCGACCTCGGCCATCGTGGCCGCCCAAAACCGGCTGTGGTACGTGTTCGTGCTGGCCCCCTCATTCCTGATCTACCTCACCGCCATGATCGGGGAAACCAACCGGGCTCCCTTCGACCTACCCGAAGCCGAAGGCGAACTCGTCGGCGGCTTCCACACCGAATACTCCTCCCTGAAATTCGCGATGTTCATGCTCGCCGAATACGTCAACATGACCACCGTGTCCGCCCTGGCCACCACCTTGTTCCTCGGCGGCTGGCACGCCCCCTGGCCCATCAACATCTGGCCCGCCGCCAACACCGGCTACTGGCCGCTGCTGTGGTTCACCGCCAAAGTGTGGGGCTTCCTGTTCCTGTTCATCTGGCTGCGCGCCACCCTGCCCCGCCTGCGCTACGACCAATTCATGGCCCTCGGCTGGAAAATCCTCATCCCCGTCGCCATGATCTGGATCATGATCGTCGCCACCGTGCGCACGTTGCGGGCGGCGGGTTACCACTCCTGGGCCGTCGCGTTGATCGCCGCGAGCGCCGCCGCCGCGATCGCACTGCTGGTACTCGTCCGGAACCTGTTGCGCCAGAGACATGTTCGCACCAGGGGTGCGGAGCCCGCAGCGACGCCATACACCGACTTCCCGGTGCCGCCGCTCCCGACAGAGGAGTCCACACATGCCTAAGCTGCTCGAGTCGATCGCCGGTTTCGGTGTGACACTGTTGACGATGTTCAAAAAGCCGGCGACGGAGGGATATCCGGAGAAGCCGGGCCCGGTTGCCCCGCGTTACCACGGGCGCCACCAACTCAACCGGTATCCCGACGGGCTCGAGAAATGCATCGGCTGTGAGTTGTGCGCGTGGGCGTGCCCCGCCGACGCGATCTACGTCGAAGGGGCCGACAACACCGAGCAGGAACGCTACTCACCTGGCGAGCGCTACGGGAGGGTGTACCAGATCAACTACCTGCGCTGCATCGGCTGCGGGTTGTGCATCGAAGCGTGCCCGACGCGGGCGTTGACGATGACCAACGACTACGAGATGGCCGATGACAACCGCGCGGATCTGATCTACGACAAGGACCGGCTGCTGGCGCCGCTGGAGCCGGGCATGACTCCCGCACCGCATCCGATGGTGCCCGGGGCCACCGACGAGGACTACTACCGGGGCGACATCCGCGCCGCCGAGGACGCGGGATGACGACGTCGCTTGCTGCGGAGGTGATCACGCGTACGTCCACGGGGGAGGCGGTGTTGTTCTGGGTGCTCGGCGCGGTGGCGGTGCTGGGTGCGCTGGGGATGGTGATGGCGTCCAAGGCGGTGTACTCGGCGATCTTTTTGGCGATGACGATGATCGTCCTGGCGGTGTTCTACATCGCCCAGGACGCCCTGTTTTTGGGCGTGGTGCAGGTGGTCGTCTACACCGGCGCGGTGATGATGCTGTTTTTGTTCGTGCTGATGCTCATCGGGGTGGACTCCTCGGAATCATTGGTCGAAACCCTGCGCGGGCAGCGGGTGGCCGCGATCGCCGCCGGGATCGGGTTCGGCGTGCTGTTGATCGCCGGCATCGGCACCGTCTCGCGCACCGCGTTCACCGGGCTCGCCCAGGCCAACAGCGCCGGCAACGTGCAGGGCCTGGCCGCCCTGATCTTCACCCGCTACCTGTGGGCGTTCGAGCTGACCGGCGCACTGTTGATCACCGCAGCGATCGGGGCGATGGTGCTCGCCCATCGGGAGCGCTTCTCGCCGCGCAAAACCCAACAAGAACTTTCCCGGCAGCGCTTCGCCCCCGGCGCCCGCCCCACCCCACTGCCCAGCCCCGGCGTCTACGCCCGGCACAACGCCGTGGACATGCCCGCCCTGCTGCCCGACGGCTCCTACGCAAAAGAATCGGTGTCGAGAATCCTGACCCCGCGCAGCGTCAACGTCAGCGGCAACGGCGCGCCCACCAACGGCGCGCCCACCAACGACGGAAAGCCACGATGAACCCCGCCAACTACCTGTACCTGTCGGCGCTGCTGTTCACCATCGGCGCCGCCGGAGTCCTGCTGCGGCGCAACGCGATCGTCATGTTCATGTGCGTCGAGCTGATGCTCAACGCCGCCAACCTGGCCTTCGTCACCTTCGCCCGCCTGCACGGCCACCTCGACGGACAAGTGGTCGCCTTTTTCACGATGGTCGTCGCCGCCTGCGAAGTCGTCATCGGACTGGCCATCATCATGACCATCTTCCGCGCCCGACGCAGCGCCTCCGTCGACGACGCCAACCTCCTCAAAGGCTGACATGACGGCTCTGGTGTGGGCGCTGCCGGCGCTGCCCTCGGCCGGTGCCGCCGTGCTGCTGCTGGCCGGTCGGCGCAGCGACAGGTGGGGGCATCTGCTCGGTTGCCTCACCGTCGTGGCGGCGTTCGCCGTCGGGGTGGTGTTGTTCAGCCAGATGCTGGGCCGGCACGCCGACGGCCGCGCCCTGCACGTCGCGGGATTCCCATGGCTGCAGGTCGGCGCCCTGCAGGTGAACTTCGGCTTGCTTCTGGACCCGCTGTCGATGTGTTTCGTGCTGCTGATCACCGGGGTCGGCGCGCTGATCCACATTTACTCCATCGGCTACATGGCCGACGACCCGGACCGGCGGCGCTTTTTCGCCTATCTCAACCTGTTCGTGGCCGCGATGCTGCTGCTGGTGCTCGCCGACAACTACCTCGGTCTCTACGTCGGATGGGAGGGCGTGGGTCTGGCGTCGTATCTGCTGATCGGCTTCTGGTCGTACAAGCCGTCCGCGGCGACCGCGGCAAAGAAGGCGTTCGTGGTCAACCGCGTCGGTGACACCGGTTTGGCCGTCGCGATGTTCGTGATGTTCGCCAACTTCGGCACCATCTCGTTCGCCGGCGTGTTCGCCGCGACCCCGGCCGCCGGTCAGGGACTGCTGACGGTGATCGGGTTACTGCTGCTGCTGGCCGCGTGCGGCAAATCCGCGCAGGTGCCGTTGCAGTCCTGGCTCGGCGACGCGATGGAAGGCCCCACGCCGGTGTCGGCGCTGATCCATGCGGCGACGATGGTCACCGCCGGGGTGTATCTGATCGTGCGCTCCAACCCGATCTTCACCCTCGCGCCCGGCGCCCAGGCGGGCGTCGTCGTCGTCGGCGCGGTCACGCTGTTGTTCGGGGCGATCGTCGGCTGCGCCAAGGACGACATCAAAAAAGCCCTCGCTGCCTCGACGATGAGCCAGATCGGCTACATGGTGCTGGCCGCGGGACTCGGTCCGGCCGGCTACGCGTTCGCAATCCTGCACCTGCTCACCCACGGCTTCTTCAAGGCGGGGCTGTTCCTGGGTGCGGGTTCGGTGATGCACGCGATGAACGACGAAGTCAACATGCGCCGCTACGGCGGGCTGCGCACGGTGCTGCCGGTCACCTTCGCGACGTTCGGCCTCGGCTACCTGGCGATCATCGGCGTGCCGCCGCTGGCCGGTTTCTTCTCCAAGGACGCGATCATCGAAACCGCCCTGGGCGCAGGGGGTGTCAAAGGGCCGCTCCTTGGCGGCGCGGCGCTGCTGGGCGCCGGGATCACCGCGTTCTACATGACACGGGTGATGCTGATGACGTTCTTCGGTGAACGGCGTTGGGGTCCAGGAGGGAGCGAAGCTGCGGGAGAAACGGCGGACCCTCACCCCCATGAGGCGCCCGCGGTCATGACGTGGCCGATGATTCTGTTGGCAATCGGTTCGGTGTTCTCGGGTGGACTGCTGGCCGTCGGCGGGGTGCTGCAACACTGGCTGGAGCCCGTCGTCGGGGTGCACGAGACCGCCCATGCCATTCCGGTATGGGTCAGCACCACGCTGGCGCTGTCCGTTGTCGTCGTCGGCATCGCGGTCGCCTACCGGATGTACGCCAGCCGGCCGGTCCCCGTCCTACCGCCGGGGAAGGTCAATGCGTTGACGTTCGCGGCCCGCCGCGACCTGTACGGCGATGCGATCAACGAAGAGCTGCTGATGCGCCCGGGCGCGCAACTGACCCGTGCACTCGTCGCCGTCGACGACAAGGGTGTCGACGGCGGGGTCACCGGGCTCGCCGCGGCCATCGGTCGCGCCTCGCAAGCCCTGCGACGCACCCAGACCGGGTTCGCCCGGTCGTACGCGTTGTCGATGCTTGCCGGCGCGGCCCTGGTGGTCGCCGTGATCCTGGCGGTGCGGCTGTGGTGATCGGTTGGCTGTCCATCCTATGGCTGGTGCCGCTGGCCGGGGCGGCGCTGATCTTGCTGCTGCCGTCCAGCACCCGACAGCTGACCCGCTACCTCGGCCTGATCGCGGCGACCGCGACGCTCGCCGTCGCCGTGGTGCTGGCCGCGAGTTTCCGCCCCGGCGGCGCCCCGTACCAGTTCGTCGAATCACACCCGTGGATACCGTCTTTCGGCACGGGTTACACCCTCGGCATGGACGGGATCGCATTAGCGCTGGTCCTTTTGACCACCGTGCTGGTGCCGTTGCTGATGATCGCCGGCTGGAACGACGGCGGCGATCGAGCGAGCGCCACCCGCACCTATGCCGCGCTGACCCTGGCCGTCGAATCCATGGTGCTGATCTCGCTGATCTCGCTCGACGTGCTGCTGTTCTACGTGTTCTTCGAAGCCATGCTCATACCGATGTACTTCCTCATCGGGGGGTTTGGCAGCGGCGAGCATAGATCGCAGGCCGCGGTGAAGTTCTTGCTGTACAACCTGTTCGGCGGCCTGATCATGCTCGCCGCCGTCGTCGGGCTCTACGTGGTCACCGCCCGTCACGGCGCCGGCACCTTCGACTTCCGTGAGATCGTCTCGGCCGCGTCAACCGGCCGGCTCGGAGTCGACCCCGCCGTGCTCAAGGCGTTGTTCCTGGGCTTCATGTTCGCATTCGCGATCAAGGCGCCGCTGTGGCCGTTCCACCGATGGCTGCCGGACGCGGCCGTCGAATCCACCCCGGCCACCGCGGTGTTGATGATGGCCGTGGTCGACAAGGTCGGCACCTTCGGCATGCTGCGCTACTGCCTGCAGCTGTTTCCCGAAGCCGCAATCTATTTCCGCCCGCTGATCATCGCGCTCGCGGTCATCGCCATCATCTACGGTGCGATCGTCGCGATCGGCCAGGCCGACGTGATGCGCCTGATCGCCTACACGTCGATCTCGCACTTCGGCTTCATCGTCCTGGGCATCTTCGCGATGACGAGCCAGGGGCAGGCCGGGTCGACGTTGTACATGGTCAACCACGGAATCGCCACCGCGGCACTGTTCCTGGTCGCCGGGTTCCTGATCTCCAGGCGAGGCACCCGCGCAATCGCCGCGTACGGCGGCGTGCAAAAGGTCGCCCCCGTCATGGCGGGCACGTTCCTGGTCGCCGGGCTCGCCACGCTGTCGCTTCCCGGGCTGTCGCCGTTCGTCAGCGAATTCCTGGTGCTGATCGGCACGTTCACCCGTTACCAGGTGGCGGCGATCCTCGCGGTACCCGCCCTGGTGCTCTCGGCGATCTACATATTGTGGCTGTATCAGCGGCTGATGACCGGCCCGGTCACCGACGGCAACGAACGCGTCCGCGACCTGTTTCCGCGTGAAGTGATCGTCCTCGCGCCGCTGATTGCGCTGCTGTTTGTGCTCGGCATCTACCCGCAACCGGCGCTCAACGTGATCAATCCCGCAGTCGGCCACACGTTGACAACGATCGGCCAGCACGATCCCCCACCGGCGAAAGTCGCGGAAAGACAGACGAGATGAGTGTTCCCGCACCCAGTGTCGAGTACGGTCAACTCGCCCCGATGCTGATCGTGTTCGGCGCCGCCGCCCTGAGCGTGCTGGTCGAGGCGTTCCTGCCACGGCGGGTGCGCTACGCCGCCCAGCTCGCGCTCAGCATGGGCGCGCTGGTCGCCGCGCTTGTCGCGGTGCTGATGCTGGCCCGTCATCTGCACTCTCCCGGCCGGACCGCCGTGGCCGGATCCGTTGCCGTCGACGGTCCCACGCTGCTGCTGCAGGGCACATTGCTGGTGATGGGGTTGTTGGGGACCGCGCTGATCGCCGAGCACCGCATCGTTTCGGGAAAGGTTGGCGCAGGAGTGGCTTCGCACGCCAGCGGATTCGATGCCTTCACACCGCAGGCTTCGGCGGTTCCCGGCAGCGCTGCAGAGCACGAGGCCGACCGGGCCGGCGTCGGCCAGACCGAGGTGTTCTCGCTGACGTTGTTCGCTGTCGGCGGACTGCTGCTGTTCCCGGCCGCCAACGATCTGCTGACGATGTTCATTGCGCTGGAAGTGTTCTCGCTGCCCCTGTACCTGCTGTGCGGGCTGGCGCGCCGGCGCCGGCTGCTCTCTCAGGAAGCCGCGCTGAAGTACTTCCTGCTCGGCGCGTTCTCCTCGGCGTTCTTCCTGTACGGCATCGCGCTGCTCTACGGCTACGCCGGCACCCTGAGCCTGCCGGCGATCGGGCAGGCCGTCGCCTCGCACGGCGGCGACCAGTCGATGGCGCTGATCGGCGTCGCGCTGCTGTCGGTCGGGCTGCTGTTCAAGGTCGGCGCGGCGCCGTTTCACTCCTGGATCCCCGACGTCTACCAGGGCGCGCCGACGCCGATCACCGGATTCATGGCCGCCGCCACCAAGATCGCCGCGTTCGGCGCGATGCTGCGCCTCTTCTACGTCGCGCTGCCCGGATTCGCCGCAGACTGGCGGCCGGTGCTGTGGGTCATCGCGATCCTCACCATGGCGGTCGGCACCGTCACCGCGATCACCCAGACAGACGTCAAACGCATGCTCGCCTATTCCGCGGTGGCGCACACCGGGTTCATCCTGACCGGCGTGATCGCCGCCAACAAGGCCGGGTTGTCGTCGACGATGTTCTACCTGGTCGCATACGGCTTCAGCACGCTGGGTGCGTTCGCGGTGGTGAGCCTGATTCGCAACGCCGACGGCGAGGAAATCACCGACATGTCCCGCTGGGCCGGGCTGGGGCGGGACCGCCCGCTCGTCGGCGCGATGTTCTCGCTGTTCTTGCTTGCGCTCGCCGGGATACCGCTGACCAGCGGGTTCGTCAGCAAGTTCGCAGTGTTCAAGGCCGCAGCCCAGGGCGGCGCCGCACCGCTGGTGATCGTCGGCGTCGTGGCCAGCGGTGTCGCGGCCTACTTCTACGTGCGCGTGATCGTGCTGATGTTCTTCACCGAGCGGCCGGCCGATCCCCCGACGATCGCCGTTCCCGGCGCGCTGAGCAAGGGCGCCATCGCGGTCTGTGCGGCGGCCACGATCGTGCTGGGCATCGTCCCTGCGCCGCTGCTGGACCTGTGCGACGCGGCCGCGCAGTTCGTGCGCTGATGGCGACGGCCCGGGCTGATGAACGACGTCGTCTCTACGCAGGCGATCGAAACCCATGAGGCCGCCGCTATTTGAGGACGCCGTGCAGCAGGATGCTGGTCACCTGATCCACCCAGGCGTCGTCGAGCTCCTCGTCGGGACGCGTCAGCAACCGCATCATTGTCATTCCCCCGATGATCTCGATCAGCCTGTCGGCTTCGACGTAGGCCTGCACCTCATCGCGCACCACGCCTTCTTCGAGGCGAGTCCGCACAGCGGCGAACAGGTCTGCGAAGCGATTGTTCAGGCGGGTGTTCAGCTCGGGATCGGCCGCCACGTCGGCGACAAGTCCAGGCAGCGCCGCCCGCACGAGAGGGCTGCTGAAGACGTCGCGCGCCGCGGAGATCATCGCACGCAGATCCGCGGCGATGTCGGCCTCGGGGATCGCCGGTCCGGACGCAGGCGTCGCCGGAAAAACCGCCTCATGAACCAATTCCGCCTTGCTTGACCACCGGCGGTACAGCGCGGTTTTCGTGGTCCCGGCACGCTGCGCGACAGCGGCCATGGTGAGGTTTGAATACCCAATGGAGACAAGCAGTTCCGCGGTGGCCCGCAATATCGACTCGTCGATGCGCGGGTCCCGCGGCCGGCCGGCGCCCGTGCTCTTGTCAACGGCGGACGAGTCTGCTTTCATAACGCTACTAACCGTATCGTAATTGTGCCGACGAAGGGCGGAAAAGTGGCCACTGAACCGGCTCTCGACGAGGTGAGCCGACTCGAACACTCCAGCCGCGACATGGGCGCCCTGCCCAGCGCGATGTCGCGATGGCTGTCCAGCGTCCTTCCCGGCGGAGTCACGCCCGACGTGACCATCGAAAGCGGCATCGACGCCAACGGCATGTCATCGGAGACCATCATCCTGACCGTCCGCTGGATGCAGGACGGTCAGCAGAGGAAACAGCGGCTCGTGGCCCGCGTCGCGCCCACCGAGGCGGACGTGCCGGTGTTTCCGTCGTACCGACTCGACCACCAGTTCGAGGTCATCCGGCTGGTGGCAGAGACGACCGACGTTCCGGTTCCCCGGGTCCGGTGGCTGGAGCCGACCGGACGTGTGCTCGGTACGCCATTCTTCCTGATGGACTACGTCGAGGGTGTGGTACCGCCCGACGTAATGCCATACACCTTCGGCGACAACTGGTTCCACGACGCCGCCGGCGAATCGCAGCGGCAACTGCAGGACAGCACCGTCGAGGTGATCGCGAAGCTGCACTCCATTCCGGACGCCGCCAGGACCTTCTCGTTCTTGTCGGACGGGTCAGCCGGGCACAACGCCATCGGGCAGGCGGCGGTCGCTGCCGGCCCCGCGCTGCAACAGCACTTCGCGTGGGTGCGGTCATGGTACGAGTTCGCGGTGCCCGACATCGGCCCGTCCCCGCTCCTGGAGCGCACCTTCGGATGGCTGGAAGCCAACTGGCCGGAGGAGGTGGCCGCGGCCGAGCCGGTGCTGCTGTGGGGTGACGCCCGTGTGGGCAACGTACTGTACGCCGACTTCCGGCCGGTGGCGGTTCTGGACTGGGAGATGACGACGCTCGGCCCGCGCGAACTCGACGTCGCGTGGCTGATCTTCGCGCACATGGTCTTTCAGGAACTGGCCGGGCTCGCCACGCTGCCCGGACTGCCGAACGTGCTGCGGGAAGACGACGTCCGCGACACCTACCGGCGACTGACGGGAGTGGAGTTGGGCGACCTGGGCTGGTTCTACGCCTACTCCGGGGTGATGTGGGCGTGCGTGTTCATGCGGACCAGCGCCCGTCGCGTCCACTTCGGGGAGATCGAAAAACCGCAGGACCCCGAATCGCTCTTCTACCACGGCGCGTTGCTGAAACGACTCATCGGAGAAGGTGTCTGATGCTCGGACCGGCCGACGAATTCCCCATCCACCAGCTGCCGCAACCCATAGCGTGGCCCGGTTCCAGTGACCGCAACTTCTACGACCGCTCCTATTTCAACGCCCACGACCGGACCGGAAACATCTTTCTGATCACCGGCATCGGCTACTACCCCAACCTCGGTGTCAAGGACGCGTTCGTGTTGCTGCGGCGGGCCGATGTGCAGACCGCCGTGCATCTGTCCGACGCGATCGACGAAGACCGGCTCAACCCGCACGTCAACGGCTACCGGATCGAGGTCACCGAGCCGCTGCGCAAGCTGCGGCTCATCCTCGAGGAGACCGAAGGCATCGCGGTGGACATGACCTGGGACGGTCTGTTCGACGTCGTCCGGGAGCAGCCGCACGTGATGCGCAGCGGCAACCGAATCACGCTGGACGCGCAACGCTTTGCCCAACTGGGTACCTGGAGCGGTCACATCGTGGTGGACGGCGAGGAGATCGCCGTCGACCCGTCGACGTGGCTCGGCAGCCGCGACAGGTCCTGGGGCATCCGGCCCGTCGGCGAACCGGAACCGGCGGGCCGGCCCACGCATCCCCCCTTCGAGGGCATGTGGTGGCTCTATGTGCCGATGGCGTTCGACGACTTCGCGATCGTGCTGATCATCCAGGAAGAGCCGGACGGATTCCGGTCGCTCAACGACTGCACCCGGATCTGGCGAGACGGTCGTGTCGAGCAACTGGGGTGGCCGCGAGTGAAGATCCACTACTTATCGGGCACTCGCATACCCACCGGCGCGACAGTCGACGCCAGCCGAATGGACGGCACCCCCGTGCGCTTCGACGTGGAGTCCAAGCTGCCGGTGCCGATCCACGTCGGCGGCGGTTACGGGGGTGACTCCGACTGGCTGCACGGCACGTGGAAAGGCGACAAGTACACCGAGCGACGGACTTACGACATGACCGATCCGGCTCTCATCGGCAGAGCCGGATTCGGAGTGATCGATCACGTCGGCCGGGCCACGTGCCGCGACGGCGACGGGCGTCCCGTCGAAGGCTGGGGTCTGTTCGAGCACGGCGCCCTGGGCCGCCACGACCCGTCCGGCTTCGCCGACTGGTTGTCGGTGGCGCCGTAGCGGTTAGGCCGACTGCCCCTGCTGCGCGCTGACCCGGCCGAACACCATCGACTCCCCGATCTGGTCGAACCGGTGGTCCAGCGCGTCGAGCAGATAGTTGTGCCGGACTTTCCACGGGCGATGAGTGCCGGACTTCGGCAACACGTCCGGCGCGCGCAACACGTAACCCGCGGTCAGGTTCCACGTCGGCTGCTCGGCCATCGGATGGTCGCCCAGATGGGGATACGCGTGGGTGTAGCCCTGAGAGCGCATGTACGCCAGCAGCTTTGCCACCGCCTGCGCGGTCATGTCGACACGCAGCGTCCAGGACGCGTTGGTGTAGCCGATGCACCACGCCATGTTCGGAACGTCTTCGAGCAGATGCTCCTGGTAAACGAAGCGCTCGTGCGGGTTGAACTTCTCACCGTCGATGCTCATGGTGATCCCGCCCAACGCCTGCAGTTGCAGTCCTGTCGCCGTGATGATCACGTCTGCGTCGAGGTGCCGCCCCGAGGCGAGCACTACGCCGGTGGAGTCCACGTGGTCGATCTGGTCGGTGACGACATCGGCGCTGCCGTCAGAAACGGCCTTGTACAGATCGGCATCAAGGATCAGGCACAACCGCTGATCCCAGGGGTTGTAGCGGGGCTTGAAGTGGATGTCGACGTCGTAGCCGTGCGGCAGATTGCGGATCGCGGTGCGACGCAGAATCCGCTTGAAGACGCCGGGCGTCTTGCGGGCGAGCTGATATGTGTAGAAGTAGAAGAATGCGTAGCGCCACCTGATGATCCGGTGAGCAAGCTTGGCGGGGAGCACTTTTCGAAGCGCGTTGGCCACCGGGTTGACCCTGCGCGACGAAAACAGGTAGGTGGGTGAGCGCTGCAACATCGTCACCTGCGCTGCTTTTTTTGACAGCGACGGAACGAGACTGATCGCGGTAGCGCCACTACCGATCACCACCACCTTCTTGCCGGTGTAGTCGAGCGACTCCGGCCAGTGCTGCGGATGCACGACCTTACCGCTGAAATCCTCGACCCCGCGAAACTGCGGCACATAGGGGGCGTCGTAGTTGTAGTAGCCGGTGCCGAAGATCAGGAACCGGCAGCGGTAGGTCTTGTCGGCACCATCCTGTTCGGTGTGCACCGTCCAGGTGTCGGTTGCCGAATCCCAGTCCGCAGAGCGGACATAGGTGCGAAAGCGGATGTGTTCGTCGATGCGGTGCTTGCGCGCGGTGTCCGCCAGGTACTGCCAGATGTGCTCGCCGTCGGCAACGGCCTCGGGCCGGGTCCACGGCTCGAAGGGGTAACTGAGGGTGAAGATGTCGCTGTCGGATCGCACACCGGGATAGCGGAACAGATCCCATGTGCCGCCGACGCGCTCGCGTCGTTCCAGGATCGCGTACCACAACTCGGGGTTGCGCTCGTGGATGCGGTAGCCGGCACCGATGCCCGAGATTCCTGCGCCGATGATCAGCACGTCCAAGTATTCCGTTGACTCCGTCGTCACCACATCACGATAAGCCCGCGCCGGCCCTGCGGCGCCGGCGGAGCTCAGCTGCGGTGACCCCGGGCACCGTCGTCACCCGGTCGTGTCGTTGTATTGACAGGTGAGTAGATCCTCAGCGGCGACCGACGTGGTCATCGTCGGCGCGGGTTTCGCGGGGCTGTCCGCCGCCCGTGCACTGACGCGGCGTGGGCACGACGTCCTGGTCCTGGAGGGCAGAGGCCGCGTGGGCGGCCGATCGAGCACCACGACGATCGCCGGCTCGCCCGTAGACCTGGGCGGAACATTCGTCGGCCCCACCCAGGACGAGGTGCTCACGCTGGGTGCCGACCTGGGATGCGAAACCACGCCGGTGTTCAACGACGGCACCAATCTGATCCGGTGGCGTGGCAGGGTGCGCGCCTACCGCGGCACGATTCCCCGTCTTTCGCCGCTCCAACTGCTCGACATTGGCCGCGTCCGTTGGCATTTCGCTCGCCTTGCCCGTGCGGTTCCGGTGCCGGACCCGTGGATGGCCGCCAGTGCGCGCCGGCTGGACACCCAGTCCCTGGCGCAGTGGCTGCACACGATCCGTGCCTCGGGGTCAACGCGCGACCTGATGGCCATCGTCAGCCGAGTGACATGGGGTTGCGAGCCGGACCGGGTGTCGTTGCTGCACGCGGTGCGCTACGTGAAGGCGGCCGGCGGATTCGATCGCATGCTCGATGTGCGTGGCGGGGCCCAGCAGGACCGCTTCCCCGCCGGCACGCAGCAGATCGCGGTCAAGATGGCCGCTGCTCTGGGACCACGCCTGCGCCTGAATGCTCCCGTGCGAGAGCTTCATTGGAGCGCTGCGGGGGTGACCGCCTGCTGCGGCGAGGACCGGGTGCAGGCGAGGTTCGCGATCGTGGCGATCGCGCCCGAGCATCGGGCCGGCATCGAGTTCAGTCCCGGGCTGCCCGAGAAGTATGCGCAATTGGCCGGCCGGTGGCCGCAGGGGCGGTTGAGCAAGGCCTATGCCGCCTACGACACCTCGTTCTGGCGCGCAGCCGGACACTCGGGCCAGGCTCTGTTGGACGAGGGACCAGTGTTCATCACGTTCGACGTCAGCCCCGGCCAACGGGGCCCCGGCATTCTGCTCGGCTTCGCCGACGCCCGGATGTTCGACGCCCTGACGTCGACGCAGCGTCGGGAACGCGCGTTGTCGTGCTTCGCAAGTGTGTTCGGCCACCAGGCCCGCACACCGATCGACTACGTCGACCACTGTTGGGGCACCGAGTCGTTCGCGCCCGGCGGTCCCACGGCGGCGGTGCCGCCCGGATCGTGGACCAGCGTCGGACCGTGGCTGCGCAAACCGGTCGGCCCGGTTCACTGGGCGGGCACCGAGACCGCTGACGAATGGACCGGCTTCCTCGATGGTGCGGTCCGCTCGGGTACGCGGGCCGCAGCCGAGGTGGCGGCGCGACTCGGGGGCTGAAAAGGGGCCGGCCAAGCAGTACCAGGAACTGGCGCGCCGGTCCTCGGTGGCGGCGGTCGGCCAGTGGTCGATTCAGGAGGTGGCGGCGAGGTCGGCGAGCCGACGAAGGGACGATTTGATGATGTCGCGCTGCATTGCCAGACGCGATGCTTCCCGCTCCGGAATGTCCACATGCACAAAGATCTCGGTGCCGCCGTCGACGGGTGCGAGGTGCCATTGGAACACCAGGTCGGACACCATGCACGAGATCTTCACGTTGCCGTCCTCGCGCGATGTATCCAGTGTCTGGGCCATCGGAAAGTCCGGGTAGCCGTCCACGTACATAGTGTAGTCCCCGTCGCCTTCATAGGTGGTGGAGGTGATCCCCGCCCACCATTCGGGGAAGCGAAGCGGGTCGTAGAGCAACATCCACACGTCTTCGGGCGGGGCGGGCGACGTGGTCGAGTCATCAAAGGTTGGCATGGCTTCCTCGGCTGGGTTGCAGTAAAGCGAGATCGGCAAGGACCTCGTCGAGCTCATCGGCGGGGGAGATCAAGCCGATCACCGGGCGGCCCAGGTCGGCAAGAACTGCGGTGTATCGCTCGCCGGCGTCCGCGGCGTCAATGCGGCGGCGCCAGCAGGCGGCGGCGCGTCGAAAGTGATGTTCGGCGGTCGTTGAGTCGCCGTCGGCGGCGGCGATCAGTCCCCGCACCGACGACATCCTCGCGACGAGCACGTCCGGCCAATCGCTGCGGCCCACCGGTTCGATTGCGGTGGCTGCCAACTCAGCCTTCGCGTCGTCGAGGTTGGCCGATCGGGCCAGCGCCTGGGCCCGTTGCAGTCGTGCCAACGGCCTGCCGATCGCCGGCCCGGCGACGTCCAACGCCCTGCCCAGAAGGTCGGCGGCATCGGCGTAGCAGCCCGCGCGCAACATGACGCGTCCGGCCTCGGCGTCGGCGCTGGCGGTCAGCACTTCAGTGCCGAGCCGCTCGGTAAGGCGTTGTGCGGAGCGCGCCACCCGGATCGCTTCGGCGTGCAGGTTGAGCCGCGACATCAGCCAGGCGCGCGACATCTGCACTTCGGCTTCGATGGCGAGCGGCAGTGTCCCGATGCTGGGCACGTACCCGATCTCGTCGAGAAGTTCGAGGGCTTGACCATATTCGCCGGTCGCGGCCAGGCCGGCGGCCGCGTTGACGAGGGATCCGTACATCAGGTCTTGCCGGCCGATCGACCGGGCAATGGCCGCTGCTGCTCGTCCGGACTGGGCGACCTCGTCGAAGCGGCCTTGCCGCATGTGCGCCAGGGACCGGGCAACATGGCGGCGAATGTCGCGGATCGGTTCGGCCGGCAGACGGCGGCATTGCTCGTCGAGGGTGTCCAGCAGACGCTCGCATGCTTCCGGGTCGCCGGCCATCGCCTCGCACAGCGCCATGAAAGCTTGTGCTTCCAGTCGCAGACGCAGCGCTGATATCCCGGCTGTGTCCAGCACTTCCAGGGCCGTACCCACCGACTCCCTGGCGACCTGCGGGCGGCACAGCGGGCCGGTGTTCCACTCGGCCCAGCGGATATGGGCGGTGGCGACGCCGACCGGGTCGTCGGCTCTCATGAGGCCGTCGAGCGCCTGCTCGAAACGCGTTTGCGATACCGCAGCCATACCGCGGTGCGCGGCAACCTCTGCCAGTTCCAGGGTGATCGCGACGTCGGACGGCGCGAGCTGCGATGCCTCCGTCAACAGCTCCTCAGCGCGGGTGAGCGCACCGACGGACACGGCGTGGTGTGCGGCACGGACAAGCAGCCCGGTGGCCCCTAGCTCGTCGCCCGCGGCGATCAGGTGCCGCGCAGCCTCGCCGGCGAGTTCTGGCTTGGCGTTCTCATCGAGGTCGCGTGCGGCTTCGGCGTGCAGCCGACTGCGCAGCAGCACCGGCAAGTCGGCGTAGTACGCCTCGCGCAGAAGCGAATGGCGGAAACCGAGCATGCCGTCATTGATCTCCAATAATCCAGCGTCCTGGGCACATTCGAACGCGGCATCCACCCCGGCGTCGTCGCAGCGGCCGTACCGTCGGCGAGTGTCGTCGACGCTCAGTGGCCGCCCGGCTACAGCCAGTACCTCGCACAGGGTCACCGAGGGTGCGGGCAGATGCGCGCAGGCCGCGCGGACGACCGAGCGCAGTCCTTGCGGCAACGACCTGTCGCCCCGCACCATCGTGCGCGCCGCTTCCACGGCGAGCAGCGTGTTCCCGTCGGCCGAGGCGACGATTGTCCTGACGGCGTCGGCCTCGAGCGGCCCGATATCACGGGCAATAGCCGAAATCGCCTCATCGCTGAGACGGTCGAGGCCCAGCTGCGCCACAAGTACGCCAGAATGTGTCGCCAATTGCTCCACCTCTGTCAGCGCCGTCCGAAGCGGTCTGTTGCGCCGAGTCCACACCAGCAGCACCGGCAGGCCTTTGACCCGCCGCGATGCCCCCGCGAGAACCGCGGCGCTTGCCTCATCGCAGGCGTGCATGTCTTCGAGGACAAGAAGCAGCGGCGTGCGCTTTGCGGCGTACTCGAGCAGATCCAGCAGGCCCTCACGGAGGCGTGCCTGCTCGAACTCGGGGGGTCCGGGCGCACGGGGCTGGATGTGTGTCGGCAGTAACGGGGCCAGCGCGGTCGTGAACGGCTCGCCCTCCGGTGCCCCACCGATGCCGCGGAGCACCGCGCCGCCGAGCTCCACCCACGGCCAGTACGGGGCGCCGTTGATGGCTGAGGTCGTGCCCACCGCGGTCAGCGCCCCGCTGCTGCGGGCGATCTGACACAGCTCGGCCATCAACCGCGTCTTGCCGAGACCCGGGTCGCCGTGCACGATCGCGACACCGCCGGCACCCGACTGCGCGGACCGCCAGGCACGCTCAAGGACCGCGAGTTCCCGGTCGCGGCCGACAAGCCGGGTGCGGCGAAGGTGCTCGCCGGCATCGTCGGTCATCGGCAGCCGCTTCGGTGTCTGACCGTGCTGTCGGGTGCGGATCGCCTCGGCTAACCGCCAGGATTCCTCCGAAGGGGCGATCTTGAGTTCGCGGCGGAGCCGGTCAACCATCCGGCTGTAGACGCCGAGCGCAACGGACCGGTCACCCGCCTCGTCGTATCGACGCATCAAAAGGCGGGCACACGATTCGGACAGCGGGTTCAACTGTGCGGCCGTTCGTGCCCGGGCGATCGCCAAATTCTGATCGCCCTCCGCAGCGGCCGCATTCGAACTGTCAGCCAGCAGGGCGATCAGCCGATTCCGGTGCGTTTCTCTGGCAACGATGGCCCACTCGTCGTCCAGGCCGGCCAACAGTTCGCCCGACGAAAGCGCTAAGGCATCGTCGAGTTGACCGGCGTCGACCATCTCCCCGAAACGTTGAAGATCGACCGACACGTTCTGTAGTCCAATGCGATTACGGGACGTGTCGAGCACAGCGTCGGCGTGACCGTTGAAGGCTTGGCGAAGCGACCACAACGCACTGCGCACACTGTTACGCGCACTCGCGTCCGGAACATCGGGCCACAGTGACGACGCGACCTCCGATCGGGGCCGCGGCCCGGCATGGATGGCCAGCCACCCGAGTAAGGCCACCGCCCGCAAGCTTGTCGGCAGTGCCACAGGCGATCCGTCCAGTTCAATGGCGATTTCGCCGAGCACGCGCACGGAGACGGATACGGCAGGCTCAGTCGTCGCCATGGCGTCTCCAGTCGTGGGAATGCGCTGGTCGATGGTACCGCGGGTGTTAGTTATTTGAGGAATGATCGATTGACGGTGGATTGACGGTGGCAAGACGGCCTGTTTTGGACAGTGTCTGCTAACACGACCGCCCGCTCACAGGAGATTCGCTCCATGCCCCAACTGACAACGGCCCCGAAAACGAACCGGATCACGGCGTCCGACATACCCGACCCGGCGGCGACCCTGCATTTGCTGGCCAGAACGGAGTACCGCAATGTCTGACACCGCGGTCCGGCCGGTCGATGTGGCGTCGTTGCCGCTGCCGCCGCGAAATCCGCTGCCTTACCTGCAACGGCTCAGGGCATTGCGGGTGTTTCACACCGGCCAGGAGGCACTGCGGGACTCGGGCGGTCCGGTGACCAGCGTCAGTTTGGGCCCGAAACGGCTCGTCGCGCCGATGGTGGTGACCACGTCGCCGGCAGGGATCCGTGACGTCCTGGGACGCACCGATGCGTTCGTCGACAAAATGATCATCCACGAGGAGATGCGTGATCTGTTGGGCGGCAACATGTTCGACCTGACGCACGAACCGTGGCTTCCGCGCCGACGGGCACTGCAGCCGGTGTTCACCAAGCACCACGTCCGGGCGTTCGGCGGCGACATGTTCCAGGCGGCCGACACGGTCGCCAGAGGCTGGCCCGACGGCGGCGACATCGATCTCGACGCCGAGTGTCGCCGGCTGACCCTCCGGGCACTCGGTCGCTCCGTGCTGGGTCTGGACCTCGATGCGCATGCTGATGCGGTCGCCGAACCGGTGCGGGTCGCGTTGACGTATATCGCTGACCGGGCTCTGCGGCCGACGCGCGCCCCGAGATGGTTGCCGACCCCGGCGCGGCGGCGAGCCCGAGCCGCCGCCGCCACCCTGCACCACCTCGCCAGCGACATTCTGCAGGCCTGCCGCGCCGATCCCACCGTTAAGGCGCCGCTGGTGCACGCATTGATCGCGGCCACCGACCCGGCGACCGGACGGGGGCTCTCCGACGGCGAGATCTGCAACGAGCTGATCGTGTTCCTGGTCGCCGGCCACGACACCACCGCAACAACCCTGAGCTACGCGTTGTGGTCGTTGGGGCATCATCGCGAACTGCAGCGGCGGGTCGCTTCCGAAGTCGCCGCCCTCGGGGACCGGGAACTGACGCCAGACGATGTCCCGCGATTGGAATACACGGTTCAGGTGCTGCACGAGGCGCTGCGTCTGTGCCCACCCGGCGCGGCGATCGGCAGGATGGCGATGCAAGACATCGCCGTCGACGGATACCGCGTTGAGCGCGGCACCACGTTGGTCGCCGGAGTTTATGCCGTCCAACGCGACCCGCAACTGTGGGACGAGCCGCTGACATTCGACCCCGACCGGTTCTCCGCGGAGAACTCAAAAGCGCGAGACCGCTGGCAGTACCTGCCGTTCGGCGCAGGTCCACGTTCGTGCATCGGGGATCACTTCGCGATGCTCGAAGCGACCCTGGCGCTGGCCACCGTGACCAGGCGAGTTGAAATCCATTCCCTACGAAAGGATTTCCCACTGGCCGTACCGTTCACCACCGTCGCCGCAGAGGCCATATCCGCCCGGGTGCGCCCCCGTCGCAGAACATGCAGCCCAACCGTGACACGGTGTTGAACCGGTTGGTTACCGACGCCGCCAACGAGGTAATCGGGCATCCCGTCGGATGTACCACCGCCGGGTTGAGCGACTACGTAGTGGCATCCGGATACGCCTCGAAAAGTCGGTACCGCGCTATGCTCGCCGGCTTCAAAGCGGGCCAACGGCAGCGCTCACGGCACGTCCCGTTTCGGTTTACGTGACAAAGACCACATCAACAGGAGGGACCCGAAATGACTGCAGAAACAGAGACATCCATCATCGCGGATCTGGCAACACCAGCCGGTGTCGTGCCTGAAGGGGCATCTCGGCCGCCGGTGTTGATTACCGAACAAGAGGTCTTCCTAAGTACGGCGGCAGCGGTGCCGCTGCGGAAACATAAAACGGCACATCAGTTCGCTGACGCGGCGCGTGGTGTGCTCGGCTCGCTCTCGCGGGTGTTTTCTCTCTCTGCGGGCGAGACGCGCCCGTCGCCGCGGGACTTCCCGTCGCGTCTCGGTTTTCTCGAGCACTCCGCGATGGCACGAGAGATGGACAGACTGTAACGAGTCGCGGCAACATTCGCGGCGCGGTGGGACGCCGTCGATGTTCTCGCGAGTGCACTGCATCCAGCAGCGTCTACCCTTCCCGCTACCCCGGAGTGGGCGGTCCGAACCAGGTGGTGAGCGCGTCAGGGAGTCCGGGGTGGGTTAGGTCTGCCGCCCAGGCGACATATCCGTCGGGCCGAATGAGCACCGCTCCTGGGGGTGCCACCGCGCCAAGTACCGGAAGCTCCCACGCACCAGCGTATTTGGCGTCGATTAACTGCACCCGATCGATCCACGGCGTGATGTCGAAGCCGCCAGGCTCAGCGAGGTTGAGCAGCACCGGGCGGCCCCCGTTCAGCATGGTGTACACCCGCTGCGGGCCGTTGGCGGTGACCACGTCGAGATCGGGCATGCGGCGTCCCAGCAGCGGGTGCCCTTCGCCGAGGTCGTAGTGAATGTCCAGGCCGGACATCATCCCGGCGATGCGATGTCGCGGCTCGTCCATGGTCAGCAGCTCGGCCATGGTGTCGCGTAACGCATCGATCCGCTCACCCGGGCCGCTGAGTGCGGTCTGCGCCATGGTGTTGAGCAAGACACGGGCCGCGACGGGGTGCCGCTCGGCATGGTAGGTATCAAGGAAGGTGTCAGGTGATACTCCCTTGACCACCTGGGTCAGCTTCCAGCCCAGATTCACCGCATCCTGGATACCGGTGTTGAGACCCTGCCCCCCGATCGGGAAATGCACATGTGCGGCGTCGCCGGCCAGCAGCACTCGCCTGTCCCGATAGGACGCCGCCTGCCGGGTCACATCGGTAAACCGGGAAATCCATCCGGGACTGTGCATCCCGTAATCGGTCCCGCGCGCGGTGATCAGCGCCTCGCGCACATCTGCCAGGGTGGGCTCGCCGGTCCGCCCCAGCTGCGGTTCGGTCACCAGGACCCGCACCGGCCCGTCCTCCAACTTCATGATGACATGGAGAAGACCACCGTCTCGGTGGATGCCCCACTCGGGCTCCTCGGTCATCCGGACGTCGGCGACCAGGCAGCTGGTGGACGGATCCCACCCCGGGAACTCGATACCGGCTGTCTGACGGATCAGACTGCGCCCTCCGTCGCACCCGACGAGATAGGCCGCGCACAGCGATACGCCGTCGGACAACCCGACGTCAACCCCGGTGTCATGCTGGGCGAAACCCGCCACCGCACGTCCGCTGTAGATCGGCACCCCGAGGTCGGTAACCCAGTCGGCCAGTATGCACTCGGTGTGGTATTGCAGCAGCCCGAGTCCGTAATTGTGCCGGGTGGGAAAGTCTGTGACATCCATGAAGATCCCGGAGAAATGCCCGGCCTGACCCTTGATCCCCTGAGCGAGGAACCGATCGGCGATGCCGCGCTGATCCAGGACCTCGAGGGTGCGGGGGGTCATTCCCGCCGCGCGCGAGCCGATGACATCGTGGCTGCTTCGCCGCTCGACGATGGCGACGTCGACCCCTGCCAGTGCCAACTCACCGCCCAACATGAGACCAGTCGGGCCGCCCCCGGCGATCACCACCGCGTGCCCGGTCATCAACACGCTCCTCACCAACGCTTGTCGCTGTGTGCTCTCCCCGGGGAAGGATCCACAGACTCCTCAGCCCAGCCTGCTGCGCCTTAATGTTATCTTATTTTTCTATTAGCTTTCTTAGATTCTTGCGAGCGTTCTTCTCCAAATTTCCCGAAACCGCAGGTTGACACCTTGAGCTAATGCACCACCGGGCAATAGCGGGTGTCGAACCGTTTGATGCCGTTGATCCATCCGGACCGGAACCGGGTGGGCTCCCCCAGCGAGCTGATGTCCGGCATGTGGTCGGCGATCTTATTGAAGATGAGGTCGAGCTCGACTTTGGCCAGGTTCGCCCCCAGGCAGTAATGCGCGCCGGTTCCGCCGAATCCCAAGTGCGGGTTGGGATTTCGGGTGATATCGAAGCGTCGCGGACCGGCGAAAACCGCTTCATCGAAGTTGGCCGACGAGTAGAGCATCACTATTCGCTGCCCGGCGCTGATCGGGGTGTCACCGATGACGGTGTCGTGCACGGCGGTGCGCTGCAGGCAGAGCAGCGGTGACACATAGCGCACGATCTCATCCACCGCGGTGGCCGGGCGGTCGCGCTTGTACAGCTCCCATTGATCGGGATTCTCCAGAAACGCCATCATGCCCATGGTGGTGGCATTGCGGGTTGTTTCGTTGCCGGCCACCGCCAACATGATCACGAAGAAGCCGAACTGCTCCGAAGTCAACTGCTCACCATCGATGCTGCCACCGAGCAACCGCGACACGATGTCATCGGTCGGGCATTCACGACGGTCCTCGGCCAGCTGATAGGCGTAACCCAAGATCTGGGCCGCGGCAACACGGGAGTCAACGTCGATGTCGGCGTCGTCGTAGCCGGTCATCTGGTTGCTCCATTCGAAGAGCTTGACGCGGTCCTGCTCAGGCACCCCGATCAAATCGGCGATGGCCTGCATAGGCAATTCACTGGCTACCTCGCGAACGAACTCGCCCTGACCGCCATCGAGCGCCGCGCGCACGATGCGTTCCGCTCGCTGTTCCAGCGCCGGGCGGATGGCCTCGATGGCACGCGGGGTGAACAGCCGTGATACCAATCCGCGCAACTTGGTGTGCTCGGGAGCGTCCTTGCTGATCAGCACTGCCAGCGTCGCCTCGAACTCCGCCGGGGTGATGCCGTCCTCCAGTCGCGGAATCGCCCCCCGGCGCGCGGAGGAGAACACATCCGAACGCCGTGACACCTCGCGCACATCGCGGTGCGTGGACACGACCCAGAACCCGTCGTCATCGAAGCCACCCACGCCAGGTGGCTGCGGGTTCCACCACACCGGCGCGTTGCGGCGTAATCGGGCAAATTCCTCAAACGGGATGCCGTCGGTGTAGACATCCGGATCGGTGACGTCAAAGTCGGTCGGCAGCAGGAGTTCCCTGGTGTCCTGCCCGGGATCCGATCGTGTCAACGCGTCCTCCTACAGGTGTGCCGCCGTGGTGGTGTCGGCGCCGCCCAGACGCCAAATCGGGATGACCGCGTCGGGATCACACTCTTCTTCCACGATCCACTTGCACATGCGGCGAATCGGTTCGACGGCGTCCTGCGGGCTGGCGATCGCGACGCTGCACGCGTAGCCCAGACTGGTCAGACGCTGCGCACCGAACAGCGGAAGTGTGTCGCGCAGTCGCTGTTTGAGCGACTCGGGGTAGATACCGATCGTCTGGGTGTAGGCGTTGACCGCGGCGGTGACGGTGTCGACGCTGTCCACCGGCACCAGGTTGGCCACCCGGCCTGACAGCATCGCCGAATAGTCGACAGGGGAATCAAACTGTGACACCACGATGGCGCCCTCGAGGCGCTCCCCGCCGATCACCCGGTAGAAATCATCGGTGAGCCTTGAGGACTCGAGGTGCTCGAACAAGTCCCGGTTCGGGTACACGGGCGCGGTACTGATGAACGACGGCAGTGCGACGAGTTCCTCATAGATCATCTCGCCGAGCCGGTTCGCGTTGGCCAGACCGGCCTCGTCGATGCCGCTGAGCGCGTAGATCACCCGGGCGTTGGCGCATCCCTCCTGGTTGGCCACACCGATGTCGACCGCGGCGCGGCGGGCTACTTCGCGCATCGTCGCCTCGTCGGTGAACGCTTCAGCCCCGATGACGGTGGCGCTGCGTTTGGGATCCAGTGCGATCAGTTCCAATCCTGGCTGGATGTAACGGGTGACGTGCTTGACTGAGGCCAACCCACCCCACGCGACGATCTTCTCGACGTGTTGAGGCTGGTAGAGGACCTCCTCGACGGCGAGGTCACCGCCCTTCCAGTAACCCACGGCCAGGTGGCGAGTGATCGGGTGATCGGGCGCCACGTCGGCGAGGGTGCGTGCGATCGCGATCGCCGTGAGCGGGTCGTTCGACGGTGCTTTGATGATGACGTCGGAGCGGGTGATCACCGAGCGCAGAATGGTGACCGCCGACACGAGGCCGCCGTTGCCGGCCGGGATGTGCAGAACCCGTGAACCGAACGCCCGCACTCGCAGCTCGCGGCCGTCGAGCAATTTGTGCGGGACCCACCCGTTGAGGTAGTTGAGCCCTACCTGGGTGTCGGCGACCTCCCGAACGTTCTCGCGAGTGAACAACGGGCGCAGCACCTGATAGCTGTTCCTGAGCATCTCCGCGGGCAACACGTTGGCCACCAGCGACGCTTCGTATGCCTCCTGCAGGTGGGTGTTGGACTCGAAATCCAGTGCATCACCCAAAGCCTCGAGGACATCGAGGATCTCGTCGAATGACAGATCGTAGAGGTCGGTCAGCTCGCCGGGGCTTTTCAGCGGCAAGTGCTCGACGTACTTGGCCATGTCAGGCGCCTGGAACTGGTACTGCCCGCCGCGCGTCCCGAATGAGACGAGGTCGTCGGTGATAACCTGCCCCCGCAGAAACAGTGGGACCGTGTAGGCGACGCTCACAGGTCGACGCCTTTCATGAAATTGATCGCCTCGTTGTGCACCTCATGGGTTGCGGCGCAGGTGATTCGATCGTCGTCGACGCCTTCCTTTTCGCTGTAACGCATAATCGCGTGCTCGAACGCGACGCTGGTCTGTCCGCAGGGGCATTGCAGGTCCCAGTCGATGGTGACCTCGTCACCTGATATCGCGCCGCCCCAGTGTGCTTTCAGCAAGAAGTCGTAGACAGCGGCGCGGCCGGTCTGCCTGCCCTTGCGCGGCAGCGGCTCGCTGGTGTTGGGGTCGAGCACGAACGGGATCACCCATGGCTGCACGTGGTATCGACCCTCGGTGCATCCCCAGTGGAAGGCGCTCTGTTCAGAAAACCCGTAACCTTCCTGGATGCGGTCGACGCCGAGGAATTCGGAGATGACGTCCATGTAGTTGTCGGGCAGGACGAACCCTTTCAATCCTCCGCCGGTGAGGATCGCCGAGTCCTTGGCGAACACCTCTTTGATACCGCGGTCGAGGCCGGCCCTGGCGACGTCATGCATCAGGTTGTAGGTGCCGATCATGAAAACCCGTTTGCCGCGCAGCTTTTCGGTGATGTTGGTGAAGAACCGGTCCAGATCCTCTGGCTGGCGCGCCTGCATCGCGATGAACTCGTCTTTCCGCGCCGCCAGCGCCGGATCGATGACCAGGCGGTCCAGTTCGCCGCGCGACGCTGCGGCGCGCATCTTGGAAGCCAGAAACATCAAGTCCGTGTCGACCGCGCCCGGATACAGGGCGTGGAACTTGGACTCGTCACCGCCGGTGAAACCCCGCCGGATCATGTTGGCGATACGCAGGTGCCCCAGCTTGCCGCCGGCGTAATTGGGCCAGATGACGTCGACGCTCGGATTGAGTTCCCGCTCGGTGGGTTCTGTGCCGAAGCTCTGAAACAAGCAGATCTTCCAGAGCACCATGCCCTCGCGCGCGCCGTGCTTGTCTTTCGGAATGATCGACACGGTGCCGGTGGTGCCGCTCGAGGTGATTACCTCCAGCGGGGTCTGCTCGTCGAGTCGCTCGATCCACTCGTCGATGCCGCTGCAGCCCTCGGTGTCCACCTGGGACAAGTCGTGGCTGGTGAGGTTGTCCAGCCATTTGGTCAGCAGGTCGAATCGCTTTTTGTCGATGAGCGCTGCGGGGTACGACTTGTAAGCGGTGTGCGGCAGCAAAAGCGGGACGATGTCGTCGAACTCGCTGACCTCGGTGACGCCCAACCGGTCGGCCAGCTTGCGCACTATCGCGATGCTCTCACGGTGCTGACCGAAGCGGCGCTTGATCGCTTGCCGCTGCAGTTCTTCAAGCTCGTCGCGCACGATGCTGTGCATCTGAGTGTAGGACTGCCCGAAGAAGTTGATCGGGTCGTCCATGAACGTCTCAACCGACCGCGTTGACTGCTCTGTCGTGCTCATCCGCGTTCCCACCATCGACATCGCAGGCCGACCCTGTGTCGTACCTCACACCTCTCCGACCCTACGACCAATTGCAGCTAACCGCAAGTATGCAGTTGAATGCACCGAACTCGATTGCGCCGTGTGGGCGGCCGAACGGGTGCACTAGACTGCATTCATGTACTACAGTGCACACATGCACACCCGGGGTGTGCCGATGAACCGGACCGAACGCCGCAAGCAGGAAGTGCGGGAGCGGATCTTAAGCGCGGCGTTCGAGTTGTTCCTTCGCCAGGGTGTCGCCGATACCACGATCGAAGACGTCTGCGCGTACGCCGACGTCGCGAACCGCACGTTCTTTAATCACTTTCCGTCCCGCCGCGACATGGTCGCAGCCCTTGCTGAACGTCGGCTGCTCAACCTGCACGACACCGTGTTCGAACGTGCCGATCGCGCAATCCCCGCGCGGCTTACCGGGGTTTTCGATGACATCGCCGCGACCCTGGTGACAGCCGGAGAGACCTACCGCGAGCTGATCGGAGAAATGATGTCGGCCGCCGGTTACGGCAGCCGGCGCGGTTCAATGTTCCATGAGACGTTCGTCGAGCTGGTCAAAGAGGGCGTGGCGCGCGGGGAAGTTCACGTTCGGCACGATCCCGACATCGTCGCCGACATCATCGTCGGCGCGCTCGCCGGTGCCCTCGTCAACTGGCACGTCGACCTTACGTACTCGCTGACGACGAACCTGCACAACCTCGGGGTCGCACTGGCTGACCTCCTGGCCGCCGCGCTGCCCCAGCGGTAACCGTTGGTCACGACTCGCGCGCCCATGGTGGGTTCCAGGCCGCGTACACCGGCCTGCATCACCGCATGAAGCTGCATAGATCGTCGTATACTCGCATGTCGTGAACAGAACAGACCGCCGCAAGCGCGAAATCAGCGATCGCATCCTGGAGGCGGCGTTCGACCTGTTCCTGCGTCAGGGTGTGTCCGCAACCACGATCGAGGAGATCTGCGAGCGGGCCGATGTCGCCAACCGCACGTTCTTCAACCACTTCCCCACCCGCCAGGCGATGGTTGCGGCGCTGGCGAAGCGGCGACTGGCCAACCTTCACGACGTCGTATTCACTCGGGCCGACGAGCCGATCCCCGCGCGCATCGTCGGGGTGTTTGACGACATCGCCGCGGTGCTGATCAAGTCCAGCGACACCTATCGCGAGATCATCGGCGAGATGATGGCCACTGCGGGCCAGGGCGCCCACCGTGGCTTCGGATTGCATGACACTTTCGTCGATCTCGTGAAGGAAGGCGTCGCGCGCAAAGAGGTAACCACACGCCACGACCCACAGACGCTGGCAGACATCATCGTCGCCGCACTCTCCGGTGGAATCGGCAACTGGACCGTGGATCGGACTTACCCGCTTGACACCAGCCTGCACAATGTCGCCCGCGCGTTGACCGACCTGCTGACTGTCGAGGTCGGCTCGGGGGCCGCGAAACGCGGACGCCGCGCGGCTGACATCGTTTCTGCGCGCCGCCCGTCCTAACGCGTTTTGTGCGGCACATCGGCCACAAGGCCGCCGTCGATGACGAACTCGGTGCGCTAGTGCGACCGGCCGCCTGCAGCGCGACGCTGCGCGCCGCCGCGGATCGGAGCAGTTGGCGTCTCGCCGCTGCCTGGATCGATGTCGGTCGTCGACTCAAGCTCCGCGCGCAGGCCGCCCAGCAGCCAGCGGATTGTCATTGGGAAGTTCTTCTGGATCTTGGCGGTTTCAGAAGCCGTCCTCGCCGAGTGCTCGGGATCTCGCAGTGCCCGCACCTCCACAATGGTGTGGTTGATGGTGACATTGACCAGCGAACGGCATCCTTCGATGGCCAGTCGGCGAGGGAAACCCTCACGCAGCGCGGCCTTCACGAGTTCGTTGAGGTAATCTTCGACAGCCTCGCGGTCCTCAATCGTCATGAGCTCGGTCAAGAAAGGGTGGGCGCGCAGCGTGTCGCGGAACGCGAGACACCAATGCAGTGCGGTGGTCTCCCAGTCCTCATACTCGTTGAAGTCCAGCCGCAGCCGGGCGAAATGGCGGGCGACCAGTGCCCGGATAAGCTGCTCGCGGTTGCCGACCTGCTGGTAGAGGGTGCGTGTGGAGATCCTCAGATCAGCCGCGAGCCGACGGGCACTGAGCGCGCCGGCGCCTTCGGCGTCCAGCAGCGCCAAGGCGCGCGTGTAGATCACCTCGACCGGGATGAGCGGCCTAGCCATCGCCATATCGCCAAAGCACCGGCAGTGGCTCCCTTCCCCGAAACCCCGGGCGACCCTGGTCGGTCGTCGTTACGCCTCTGCCATCACAGTTACTTCTCATCCACGGCGGCGGTAGCGCACCTTGGCAGGCCTGACCAGCTGCACCACCATTTTGGAGTGGTCGTTGTGGTAACTGTCCGACGGCTGCACCATCTCGAACTCGTACTGGCGCAACAGCACCGAAAAGATCGCCTTGATCTGCATGGTGGCGAACGCGGCGCCCACACAGCGGTGCCGGCCGGCGCCGAACGGGATCCAGGTCCACCGGTTGATCAGGTCCTCCTGGCGCTGCTGCTCGTAGCGCTGCGGCACGAAATTGTCGGGCCCGGGGAAATCCTCGGGGATGCGGTTGGAAATGGCCGGTGATGCGGCCACCAGCTCGCCCTTGTGAATCGGATAGCCCTCGACCTCGACATCGGCCTGGGCGACGCGCATCAGAATGATCAGCGGCGGGTGCAGCCGCAGCGTCTCCTTCAGCACGTTCTCCAGCCGCGGAATCTGGCGCAGGGCATGGAAACTGACCGACTGACCGTCGGCGAAGAGCTCGTCAAGCTCCTTGATCACGCCGGCGTAGACGCCGGGATGGCGCAGCAGCTCAATCAAGGTCCAGGACGCAGTACCCGAACTGGTGTGGTGCCCGGCGAACATCATCGAGATGAACATGCCGGTGATCTCGTCGGCGGAAAAGCGCGGATTGCCCTGTTCGTCCTTGACGGTGATCAACACGTCGAGCATGTCACGATCGCTCTTGTCGGCCGGCGGATCGGCGATCCGCCCCGCCATGATGTCCTCCACCAGGCCGACCAGCTGCCCGCGGGCCTCGTCTCGGCGGCGGAAGCTCTCGATCGGCAGATATGGGTCCACGTAGCACAGCGGGTCGGTGCCGCGCTCCAGCTCGTGGTAGAGGTGGGCGAACCGGGAATCCAGCTGCCCGCGGAACTTCTTACCGATCAAGCACGCCGAGCTGGTGTAGATGGTCAACTCGGCGAAGAAGTCCAGCAGATCGATCTCACCGCAATCGCCCCAGTCGTTAATCATCCGCCGCACTTCGTCCTCAATTGTGGCGGCGTGGCCTTTCATCTGATCACCGCGCAGCGCGGAATTGTGCAGCATCTCCTTGCGGCGCTGGGGGCTCGCATCGAAGTTGACGCCCTTGCCGAAGATCGGCGTCATGAACGGGTATGCCGCAGCCTGGTCCAGATCGTCGTCGCTGGAGCGGAAGAAGAACTCGTTGGCCCGTGCACCCGAGAGCAGGATGACATGCTTGCCGGCAAGCTGGAACCACCCGACGTCGCCGCACTCGTCGCGGACCCGCTGCATCAAGGCGATCGGGTCGGTGCGGAACTCCTCGAGGTGACCGCGCTGCTGTTCGCCGCCGGACACCCGCGCAACGGCCGAGGGCCCGCTGTCGTCGTGGCGGTACCCATCGCTGACTGCCGTCACTGCGTGATTCCTCCTCAAGGTCCCGGTCGCTGACACCGGTAGCCGCGGATCGCCGGCCCTGCGCTGACGTGTAACGGTCCGGCCGCCGGCATGCGGTCTCGAAGACTATCGAACAACACCGTTGTTTTAACGTACAGCTCCGCCGGCGCGGGCGCAAGAGACCACAGAGGCTGAATCGAACGGTGTTGCGCCGGCTGAGAAGTCAGCGCCAACACAGAACGTGTCCCCGGCGCCGGTCAGCACGATCACCCGTACGCCGTCGTCAATGTCACACTGTCGGTGAGCCGCCTTGAGCATGCTGCCCACCTCGGCTGTGCAGGCGTTACATCGGTCCGGCCGGTTGAGCGTCAGCACGGCGACGTTGTCATCGATGGGGAGGGTCACGTCGCTAGTCATGACCGGCTCGGCAGCTGGTGCAGCGCGGTGACGAGGTCGGCGACATCGGCGGGACGGGGTGAGTATCCGGGAAAGTAGCAGCACACGTCGGTCGCGCAGGTGCCGAACCGACGGTCTATCTCCGCCGCGCAATGTTCGGGGGTACCCACCACCGCGAGAGTGTCCACCATCGGATCGGTGATCAGTTTCCGCATCTGGTCGAAGTTGCCGACCTTGGACAATGAATTGAGTCGGGGCTGGATGTCGGCCCAACCCTCCACTTCGAGCACCGGCAGATAGGCCGGCGTGGATCCATAAAAGGCGATCAACGACGCGACACCGTCGACGGCCGCTGCCAAATCCGCGTCGGTTCGGCCGACCGCAACCATCGCCTGCGCCACGATGGAGAACTCGCGGGCGGTCCTGCCTGAACGGCGCAGCCCTTCGGTAACCGCCGGCATCGTGCGTTCCGTGAAGTGACGCTTGCTGTTGAACGGCATCACGAGCAAGCCGTCGGCGACTTCAGCGGCCTTACGGGTCATGACAGGCCCCAGTGCACCCAACAAGATTGCCGGGACACCAAACGGGTTGGGGCCAGGGTCGAAGCTTGGCGGCATCAGCGTGTGGGTGAAGTACTCGCCGTGAAAGTCCAGTGGCGAGTGTCCCTCCCACGCCGCCAAAATCGCCTTCGTCGCGGCGACAGTTTCGGCCATCCTGGCCGCCGGTTTGGCCCACTGCGCACCATAACGCTTTTCGATGTGAACCTTGACCTGCGAACCCAAGCCGAGCCGGAATCGGCCTCCGCTGTAGACCTGCAAGTCGTAGGCGGCATGGGCCAGATGCAGTGGGCTGCGCGGACCCGCAATCGCCACATTGGTCATGACATCGAGGTTTGTCTCCCCGGCGGCCACGACCAGCGGCAGAAAGACGTCGTGCTGACCCTCGAACGTGAACATCCCATCCGCGCCGACATGTTCGATCTCACGCGCGTGATGCGACACCAGCTGCGGCGAGCCTTCCACTTGCAGCTGAACTCTCATGTCACACCCTCAGGGCCGGCTAGGCCGCGCTGTTTCGCCCCAGCCGCCGCATCGCCGGAAATCATCACTCGTGATGAGGGCAACCTGCTACGCCCGCGACTTCGCAGGGCGGCGACGCGGTATTCGGCGCGCCCCGGGGGCGTCGCGGGTCTGTAACACCAGCTCGACCACGCCGTCCAGGTGTTTCGCGACCGCGTCGTAGCTCAACGTTCCTGTTCCGGCTCGCACCATGGCGCCGTAGAAGACGAACTCCAGCGTGGATAGCACATTGGCCTGCACTCCGGGACCGAGTGCGGCGGCAAGGCGACGGCGGACCTCGATGCCGATCTGTTCGCGCAGCGGTTTGAGCTCATCCTCCTCACCCATCAGCGCCGTCGTGGTGGCGGCTGCGACTTCGGGTTCATAGGCCCCCAGCATCGCCAGAGCGTGAATCTCCTGGGTGATCCGTTGGTGGCTGGTCTGATTGACGTCGACGAACACCGGCACCGTGCGCACGAGCCGCAGATACACCTCCGCGATCAGACCGTTCTTGGATTTGAAGTAGTTGTACGCCGTGGCAGGCGACACTTGTGCGCGCGCGGCGATCGCCCGCACGGTCAGATCAGAGTATTTCGTTTCACGCAGCATTTCGACCGCCGCATCGAGCACCCGATGGTAGGTGTCTTCTTGGCGTGGCTTTCTGCCGTCACCTTCCTCGACGGCCTTCGCCACTTTCCGGCTGGACATGTGTCGAGCCTAACGGAGCCCCGCCGGGAGAAGAAACGGAACTCGTACTCTCAAGCTTGGTAGAACATTTCGGAGCCGGGGCAGCGATCGTGACAAACCGGGCCCGCGTCTTAACAAGAGATTCGGACAGTTGTCCAAACGCGCTCGGCCTGTCGACCTGCCGATGACAGCCGAGCAGTAGGCCTTGACCGCCGAATGTGCCGCCACGGCGAGATTTCACCTCGATTTTCGCCGTGGCGTTACAGTCGGCAAGCCCACGCCGCCGCGGCTGGATCAGGTGGCGACTCCGGCCGTCACCCGACCTGAACGAGGTCGGAATCCAGTGGTTGGTGCCCACTGCGATAGAGCCTTTCGGTCTGTCCGACCTCCAGATCGACGAGGCCGGCTGCGACCATGGCCTCGCCTTTGAATACCCGCGCGGCCGCACTCAGCCGGTACTCGGTGGACGCGACCTGTGCCCCGACGTTGGCGGGCCGACTGTCACCCCAGAGCGTGACTTCGGTGAGACCCGATCGCATTGCTTGTTGAACTTCCTCTTGAATGCGCTCGTCGATTGCCAGCAGATCCGTGGCCACCGCGAGTGCCGCGGCGCGCACGGGTCCCCGCAGAAAGCACGCAAGCCCAGCGTGAAGATCGACGCTCCTGGCCCCCAGGATCCGAAGCGCTCGTGCGTCGTTCGGGTCGGGCAACAGAATATTGACGTCCCAGCCCGCCATTCGTCGATCGAACAACCATCCCGCGGTCGACTGAACGACGTCGGCAACGCTGGCCGCGATCACATTCAGCTGGTACCGGAAAAGCATGCTCGTTGCGGCATGCACGCGACCGGGCGCGACCGGGTTGCGTGGAGTCTGCTTCGATCGGCGTGCTTGACGAGCCATGTGTAGTCCCATTCGATTCTTGGCGTCGGCTTCAACGGCATTGGCGTTCGGACTCCGCAGTGAACACCGTGGCCCCACGGCCACGGTCCGGCGCCGCGGCGTACCGACGCGCGCGCCGACGGCCTGCGACTACCGCACGGCGCGGTCCGCGATGCGCAACAGGCCCACGTTAGACAATTGTCTACCTTAGATAGTTGGAGTCTACTGCACAAGCAATTGGCGAAAGCTCTTTGTGTCCTTCTAATATCAGCACGCAGGCATAATAGGACCCTACTGCACACCCGCAGTGATGATGACCGCCAATACCAAACTCGACACCAGTCTACTCCGCGTGGGAGCAGCGAATCGGGCGCCGCACGTGCTGACGCGCTGCCCGAAAGTCTGACGATCGCCGGCAATTCCGCCTACGGCGCGAGAGGCGGGTCACCGCAATCGTCGAGACGGATACGCAGCAGCGACTCGCTATGTGCCGCAGTGACAAATATTTCATTGTCAGGGCCGCCGCCGAGACAGATATTGGTGGGCAGGGATCCCGCGGGCACCGTGATACTGGCGGTGCGGTCACCCACGCGGTTGATGACGTCGACGCGGTCGGCGGCGGTCAAGGCCACCCAAGCCTCCCCGCGCGCACTGATCGCCATCCCGTCGGGCCAGCCGTTGTCGAAGGTGTGCATGACACGCGGGTGTGCCCACGACGGCGCACCGGCAGGTGCGACCTGGTAGGCCAGCAACTCGGCGACGAGAGTGGCGGTGACCAGCAGTGTGCTTCCATCGCGGGTGAACCCCAACCCGTTGATGAACACCGGTCCGCGCTCCACGACCAACTGGGCGTCGCCGGTGCCGATCCCGACCGCCCACACGTGTCCCGGTAGACCGTCCCCGGGCGTCATGGGATTGATGTCACCGCGGGTGTCTGTCACCCACAACCGGCCGTCCGGCCCGAACATCAGGTCGTTGGGAGCGCCCATGCCTGCAACGAGGTACTCCACCCGTCCGCCGGTGATCACCTGCACCCCGGGTTGCGCGCGGCCGCTCGCGCCGAACGCTCCCCCGTTCTGCGCCACATACAGGGTGCCGTCGGCGCCGCGCGCCAAACCGTTTGGGCCGCCACCGGTCTCGATACGCTCCGTTGCTCCCCCAGCTGGATCAACGATGTAGACGCAGCCGTGACTGATGGAGGTCAGCCCGATGCGGTGATCGTCGAGCCACGCCGGCCCTTCGGTGAACCCGAGTCCTTCGGCAAGCACGTCGATGTGCATTCCGGTCCTTTCCGCCGCAGGCACCCGGGGGTCACGTGACCGGCAGGCTCCGAAGACCGGCGACGGCTGCCATCCTTCGGGGTTCTGCGCCGGCAGACAGGCGACCGCGTCGGCGCGCCGATCGACCGCCGCCTTGTGACGATAGGCACATCCTGGTAGAAAAACAATGTGTTTTTACCGGACGGTACACGGGATCGCCCGGCAGCGCGCGGTCCACGGCCCGCGCGATCCGAGCCGGATGGACGGCCAGGCGGGACGGGCTTGTGACTGTCGACATCGACACTGTCCATGAAACGATTCGCCGCCTCACCGGTCCCGGCCAACCGTTCGAAGTCGGCGTACGGGACATCGCAGGTGCGTCTCACCGGGTGTTCGTCCAAGCCGCTGCGACCGCCGTCGACGTTGTCGGTTCGCTGCGCGCGCACGGCGACGCCGAATTGTTGGTGTTCGACGCCCAACGGTGGACGTACGAACAGTTCTTTGCCGATGTCGACGCGCTGTCGGCCACCCTGCAGCTTGATTTCGGCGTCATGCCCGGTGACCGGGTGGCGATCGCAATGCGTAACTGTGCGGACTGGCTCATCACCCTGGCCGCCGCCATCCAGGTTGGCGCGGTGGTGGTACCCATCAACAGCTGGGGATCATCCGAAGAATTGGCCTTCGCTCTGCTGAACTCCGAAGCCACCGTCCTGGCGGGCGATCTACCCCGAACCGAAGCGGTCCTCGACATCCTGACGGAAGGCCGAATCCCGGTGCTTTTCAGCGACGTTGATGGTGATGAGGCGGCGCTGCGGAGCCGGGCACGCCGCCAACCGCAGATCCGGCCGATCCGCGACGCCGTCGCGACCGGACGTCGGCGCGCGTACACGTTGGCCCGCCCCACACCGGCAGACACCGCGATGCTGTTGTACACCTCCGGCAGCGCCGGACATCCCAAGGGTGTCATCACGCGCCACGTCGCGGTCGGCCAAGTTCTTTTTAACATGATGTTGGCGGGCTACCTGTCGGTCGAACTGGAGGGTTCGACACCCCTGCCCGGATCGCCAGTCCGCCAAGCGCATTTGGTGACCGTCCCGCTGTTCCACGTCACCGGCTTGTTCGGCGGCTTCCTCCTGCCAGCCATGCTCGGTCAGAAAGTCGTGCTGCTGCGCAAGTGGTCCGCCGAGCCGGCGATGGCACTCATCGAGCGCGAGAAGGTGACCATGCTGTCGACGGTGCCGGCAATCCTCAAGGACCTGCTGACCCACCCGCGGCTTGCCGACTACGACTGCTCGTCGGTGTCGCGAGCCGCTCTTGCCGGCGCGGCCACACCCGCGGACCTACCCGGACTGCTGCGCGACAAACTGGGTGTCACCGGCCGGGCCAGCGGGTACGGAATGACCGAGTCGGCGTCGGTAGGTGCGGCGATGAGCGGCCCGGTCTTTGATCTCAAGCCGTTCGCAGCGGGAATCATCTCCCCGATCATCGAATTACGGGTCGTCGACAGACGGGGACGCGCACTAGCCGCCGGCGCGGAGGGAGAAGTTCAACTCCGGGGCGTGACGGTGACGCCGGGCTACTCGCGCCTGGCCGACCTCACCCGCGGCGCGTTCACCGACGACGGGTTTCTGCGAACCGGCGATCTGGGCCACGTCGACGACGGCTACCTCTTCATCACCGGGCGACTCAAGGAGATCGTCATCCGCGGCGGCGAGAACATCTCACCGGTGGAGATTGAGAACGTCGCCTATCGTCATCCCGGTGCCAAGGAGGTCGCGGTCTTCGGCGTGTCCGACGACGTCATGGGCGAGGAGCTGGCGATGGTGTGTCACCGCCAGCCAGGCAGCACGCTGACCCACACAGAGCTGCGGACCCACCTGCAGACCGTTCTGCCCGTCTTCAAGGTGCCGAAATACATCGTGGTGACCGACGTTCCGCTGCCCCGCAACGCCAGCGAGAAGCTCCACCACCGCGCGCTGCGCGAGACTTTCGTCGCCAGATGAGCCAGCGTTCGGATTTGGCCGGTGAGAACCAGCTCGAGTCCGACAACCGACCGGACCGGCGGTCATCCCCCGTCAACTGCTCCATCGGCCTGCAGCGTTGAAGCGGCCCGAAGGATCCGGTTTTGGGGACGGTCTGATGGGCAGAGCTGTCCCGAAATAGTCCAAAGCCGCTCGGCGCGTTGCGGATCCATTGCGTAGGGCTTCGCGTTCTCGCTGATCGCACAGTCGGCGAGATAGAGGCCTCCCCGGCCGGCCAGCTCATCAGACACCGCGGCCCACACCGAGGTTGCCGCGCCTTGTTCCACCGGGATGACCTCGAGCCTGGGACGCGGCGCCGACGGGTCGCGGTCCGCCGACCCCATCCCCATCATCGCTTTCATGTCGTCCCGTGACATGTAACGGGACAGCGAGGTGGCTACGGTGCCGGGATGAACGGCGAAGCTTCTCACACCGCTGCCGCGATACCGCTCGTCGAGCGCCACCGTGAACAGAACGTTGGCTGTCTTGGCGGCACCATAGGCCTGGAATTTGTCGTATGGCCGTTGCTCCCAGTTGGGATCCTCGAGATCAATGTCGAAAACCAGGTGGGCGTCAGAACTCAGGTTGACGACGCGCGCGGACCCCGCGTTGAGCAGGAGCGGTATCAGGGCCCGGGTCAGGTCGAAGTGACCCAGGTGATTGACGCCCAGTTGAAGCTCAAATCCGTCCCTTGTCCGTTGGTACGGCGTGAACATCACTCCCGCGTTGTTGATCAGGACGTCGACCCGCGCGAACCTGTCGTTGATCTCCGCCCCTGCCCGACGCACGCTCGCCAGGCTGTCCAGCTCCAGCTCGACCGTCTCGACCGCGGCGTTGGGGGTTTCGGTGGTGAGAGCCTCGGCGGCGGACCGAAGGCGCTGCGGGTCGCGCCCCGCTATGACAACGGTGGCGCCCGCTGAGGCCAGCCCCCGCGCAGTCATTAGACCCAGACCGCTTGTGGCGCCGGTAATCACGCAGATCTTTTCCCTTAGGTCCACTCCGGAAAGTACTTCGTCGACGGTGTTTGTCATGTGCACCCTTCCTCGGCTGCCACCTTCATATAACTGCAGTATTGCAGTTTACTGAACGCGGCAGGTTCCAGCTGGTGGGAAGCTCTGATGGGGGTCAGCGGTAACGACATGAGTTGGCTGGCGAGCAATCGTTGAGACAACGCCGGTAGGACCAGCCAATAAAGGACTGCCATGCGAACCAGTCTGAGCGCCAGCACACCGAAGGTGGACGCCGGTGGGTTTCTCCTACACGTGATCGGAGGATGCCGCAGTGGCCAAGACGTGGTTCATCACCGGCTCCAATTCGGGTATGGGACGCGCGGTCACCGAACAGTTGCTCAGCGCCGGCCACCGCGTGGCGGCGACGGCGCGCCGGCCAGAGACTCTGGTCGAGCTCGCGGACCGCTTCGGTGACCGGCTGTGGGCCGCGCGTCTGGACGTCACCAACACTGAGCAGATCCGGGCAGTCGTCGAGCGCGCGTTCGCTGAACTCGGCCGCATCGACGTGATCTTCTCCAACGCCGGCTATGGCCTGACCGGAGCGGTGGAAGAATTCAACGACCAGGAACTGGCGCACGCGCTGGACACCAACCTCATCGGCCCGATCCAGCTGGCGCGCGCAGTGCTGCCACACCTGCGTGCCCAGCGTGGCGGCCGATTCCTCCAGCTGTCCAGCGTCGGTGGCCAGATCAGCGATCCCGGCATGAGTAGTTATGCGGCGGCAAAGTGGGGAGTCGAGGGGTTCATGCAGGCCCTCAAGGGCGAGGTCGGCGAATTCGGCGTCGATGTCACGCTGATCGAGCCGGGGAACGTGCCGACCGACTTCGGCGCCAATCACAGGTTCGCGACCGCCATGGCGCCCTATGCGTCCGGGCCGGTCGGCAGGCTGCGACGTTTCATCCAGACGCCCGGGGCCGTCAAGGCGGCGGCCCAGTCCGATTTGCGCAAGGTGGCCTCGGCGATCATCGCGGTCGCCGACGCGACCCCCGCCCCGACCCGGCTCGCGCTGGGGCCCGATGCGTACGACTACATCCACCAAGAACTGATCACCCGCATCGCCGAGCTGGAATCACTCAAGGACATCTCCTACCGCGTGGCGGTGGACGGCGCCGGGCCGGTGGCGGACTGGCGGCACCACGGCGGCGACGAGGCCGAAACTGTTTGAAGGAGTGCGTCATGACCGAGCACATGTACGTTCCGGAGCGGGCCGGCGACGTCTACGAGCAGATGAGGATCATGGCGCACAGCCACTGCGTCAGTCAGATGGTTCGAGCCGCCGCCGACCTGTCACTCGCCGACCATCTGGGCGGAGGGCGGCTCACGGCAGCCGAGCTCGCCGAACGCGAGGGCAGCGCGGCGAATACCACCTTCCGGCTCATGCGGGCCTGCGTCGCACTGGGCCTGCTGACAGCCGACGCTGATGGTCGGTTCGCGAGCACGCCCCTGCTGCAGACGTTGGCCAGGGACACCCCTGGTTCACTGCGGGGACTGGCACTGGCGATGACGCTGCCTGCGCAGTGGCTTCCCTGGAGTCAATTCACCGCGTCGGTCCGGACTGGCCACAGTCAGGCCAGCGCCGTGCTGGGCACGGATTTCTTCGACTACCTGGAGCTTCACCCGTCGCAGGCCCGCGACTTCTCGGCGGGAATGAGCAGCGCGACGTCGCTGTGGGCAGTCGATGCCGCACAGGCGATCGACACGACGGGAGTCGAGCTCGCCGTCGATGTCGGCGGTGCAAACGGTTCGCTGCTGCAACTGCTGCAGGAAGCCAACCCGACACTTCGCGGGATCGTCTTCGACCGGCCCAACATCGTGGATCACGCCGTCGCCGAGGCGGCGCGAAAGGGCCTCACTCAACGCACTGAGGTGGTCGGCGGCGACTTCTTCGCATCGGTGCCCGCGGCTGACCTTTACCTGCTGAAGTTCATCCTGCATGACTGGGACGACCAGCGGGCCATCAAGATTCTTCAGCGATGCAGGGAGGCGATGACTACCGGGGGCAGGGTCGTGATCGTCGAAGTGGTTCTGGGAGGGCTGAGCGATCCCGGGTGGGGAGCCTTGATTGACATGAACATGCTTGCGGTCAGTCCTGGGCAGGAACGCTGCCTCGACGAGTACGACGCACTCCTCGCCGCGGCCGGACTGCAGCGCGCTGCGGTGCTGGCGACAAACTCCCCGCACAGCGTCATCGAGGCAGTCGCCGCGTAAACCAGGCGCCCTGTGGATGGTCAGACTCCGGGCCGACGCCGCCGGGCACGGGTGTGATCAGTCGGGCGCGGCGGGCGGCCACCTCGTAGTGAGGTCGCCGCGAGCGCGCCGATGGGATGAGCGCGACGGCCAATAGGACAGAGCTCGCGATCGTTGCGGCGAACATCAGCGCCGTTCGGCTGGCGAACACGAAATGGTCGGCGTGGTGATCGCAGGCAGGAGGTGCCGGTCGTCGCGCGAGATTCCGTCGAAGAATCCCATCAGAGTGTCGGGACTTTGCCGCGGCCCGATACGAAATAGGCCAGCGGCGCACCGTCGGCGACGAGATACTCCGGCTGCCATTCGGCCTGCTGGAAGGTGGTCACCAGGCGCCGCCGTCGGCTGCCGGATAGTCGATGTTGTCGAGCCCGGGGACGGTGACCTTCGTGGGATCGTTGTCATGTTGGACGAGCTGGGCCACCGCGAAGTCAGTAACGCAGGACGACAAGAGCTGACGCGGATCTTCCAATACGACGCGCAGCCGGGTGACCATCGCCCGGAAATCGTCCGCATCATGAATGAGCGGCATCTCGCTGACTTCGGTCACCGCGGGATCGGACACGTCGGGAGCGGCCCCGCTGGCCGGAGTGAAGCGCGGGTAGCCGGGGAACATGGTCTCCCCGAGTTCCTGGATGGCGTGGAGGCCGCACCACAACTGGCGTAGCGGCTCCTCCAGCCTGGCGACCTCCGAGAGGTCGCCGTCCTCGGGGGTGACGAAGGTGGGTGCTTGCGGCGCGATGTACATCCGTTCCAGCGGCAGCCGGTATTCGCTGGCGCCGCGCAGCATTGCGGCCACGCTGCTGGTGTTCCAGGTGACCCCAGCGGTGGGCCGGCCCTGCCTGCCCGTGACGATTACCATGGCGCGGTCCCAGTCGACCCGCGCCGAGCGGAACCAGCGCAGCAGGCGGAAGGCGTTGTCGAGGGCGACGAGGAAGAAGGTCGCAACCATCATCTCGTTGATCAACGCCGAACCGGACACGCCACCGGCGACGCTGCCCAGATAGTCGCGCTGCAAGCTGTCCCGGCAGAGGTAGCCGTCGTCGGTCAGGGCGCGGCGCAGATAGCCCACGGTGGCGGCACAGGCGTAGTCGTACATCTGCGAGATCCGCTGTTCGCGGCCTCCACATGCCTCGACCGCGATGATGTCACGCCACAGGTCGACGGTGTTGACCGCGCGGGCCCGTTCCGCTGCCGAGATAAGCCGGTGCGCCTGTGCGCGCCACGCATCGTCGCCGCCGCGTTCGCGCAAGCTGACCAGCGTGGCCACCGCGGGGCCCAGATGGGACAGTCCCGCGAGCTCGTTGAATCCACGCGTGGCACCGCGAAACCCTTCCACTTGTGGCGCCTTCCCCTTTCCCGGGTACAGGGCGATGTCGAAGCGCGTCGCGACGATGAGGGGATCGTGCTGTCGGCTGCGGTACGCGCTGCGGGCCAGCGCGGAACCGATGCTCTGCGGATCGGCGGTGTAGACCCTGAACAGATCCACCATTTCCGGGACTTCCGGGTGCGATGTGGCGGTCATTGCCCCGGCTCCTCGGATGAATCGTCGAACGTGTAAACCACCGTCTGGGAGGCGAACCGAACCTCTGGGCTCACGCTGTTGGACACCGCCAATCGCGTCTGACCGGAATCGGGAATGACCGCGACATCGGTGGCGCCCGTTGTCGGAAATTCGAGGACGGCAACGAACTGCCCGTTCTCCCACCGGTACAACTGTGAAGTCAACGAGACCTGGGGTTGCTGAGGGCTTCCGGTGATGAAGTTGACCCGCGCCAGGTACACGCCTTGCCGTCCGGAAAACGCCGCGAGCTCGCGCGCTCCTGCGCCAGCCAGCTTCTGCATAGGTTCGAAAAGCCCATTGTCGCAACGCATCACCAAAGAGGCGCCATCAATGCATGCGGCAACGAGGTAGGTCCTCCCGCCGATGCGAAAGTCGGCGAACGCGCGCCCGCCGCGCTCCAGCAGGACCTGACGCGCCACGAACCGGTTGCCGTTCCACCGGTACAGCATCGACGGCGCGATGTGATCGGCGTAGGCGAGATACGCCTCACCGTCCACCTCGAATTGGTGCCAGTTGTAGCCCCATTCGGATGGGATCTGCTGAAACTCCTCGAACCTGGCTCCAGTCCATTCGTATATCGCTGACGGCTTGTTCCGCGCTTCGATACCCGGCGCGCTCACGCCTTGGGCCAAGGAGAGGAAATGCCGTCCGGCGACGGTGAAAGCCTTCCACTGTTTGGCGCCGAACGTGGGGATCGCCTGGAAGGCCTGGAACCGGCCCGCCCGCCATTCGAAGATGCGCGACTCGGTGCCGAACTCATAGGGTCCATGCCCGGTCCGGATGCTCGCTGTCGCAAGAAACATGCGGTCATCAATCCGGAAGAACTCCTACCGCCACGAACGTTGTGCCGTCGACGCGGAATGCCTCGACCGCACGCGCACCTGAGGTATGCAGCCGGGCTGTCTCGGTGAGAGAGACCATGACGCTCCCCTAACTTGACGTGCCAATATAAACGGTACGCCGGTAAATTGACACGTCAACATAGCGGTGGGGATGATAGGAGGATGGCCAAGAAACGTGCAAACCGGAGCACCAGCGCTGCGCTCTCGGCGCAGGAACAGTCCTTGTGGCGGGGGTTTCTCGCATGGTCGGAAGCCGTTACGGCACTGGTGGGACGCGACCTTTTCAACGCCACCGGCCTGTCCAGGCCGGACTTCGAGGTCCTGGTCCGCCTGCACGAGGCGCCTGGCAACACGCTCACCCAACGAGATCTGGGCGAGTCGCTCGGCTGGTCGCCTTCGCGGTTATCGCATCAACTGGAACGGATGGAGGCGCGTGACCTGGTCACCCGGGTCGACGCCGGCACCGGGCGACTCCGCGACGTCGGACTCACAGAGGATGGTGCCCAAGAGATCGCCGAAGCCGTCCAGGTGCACGCTGCCGCGGTCCGCACTCATTTCCTCGCCCCGCTCGACGAACACGAAAAACAGGCTCTCACCGCTATGTTCCTGCCACTGGAGCTAGTCGGGCCATGACCGCGCCCAACATCCTTTTCGCGAAGATCGTCGCACCTAGTGATACCAGCACGAGCATCGTCATCGACGGCAGTGGTCCCCAAATCCGTTGCGGCAGACTGCGGCTGATGACCTATACCGACATCCTCTACGATACGCCGACGTCGGGTGGCAAACCAATACCGCTGAGGCTGGACATTCAGATGCCCGCGAGCGCCGGGAATAAGCCGTTGGTCGTCTACATCAGCGGCGGCGGATTCCTCAGGAATGACAAGGCGGCAAACCTCCCCCGGCGCACATATGTCGCCGAGCAGGGCTACGTCGTCACCAGCGCGGCTACCTACCGGGACTCCATCGCGGACGTAAAGTCGGCGATCCGATATCTGCGTGCGCACGCCGACCGATACGGCATCGCCGCGAGTCAGGTCGCGCTATGGGGCGAGTCCGCGGGCGGCTACCTCGCTGCGATGACAGGGGTCACCAACGGTCTCGCGCATTTCGAGGACAGCGGCAACCCAAGTCAGAGCAGCACCGTGCAAGCGGTCATCGACGAGTTCGGCCCGTCCGACATCTCGAAGATCGCTTCCGACTACGACATCGCGGCGCAGGAAATCAACTACGCCGCCGCTAACTGGTTGGCCCAGTTCGTGTTCGGCCCCCGCACCACCATGTCGGTAAAGGACGACCCGGCAGCGATGGCGGCCGCGAACCCTCTCACCTACGTTGGCGCGTCCAGTCCACCCTTCGTCCTGCTACACGGCAGCGCCGACCAGCTCGTCTCTCCCAGCCAGACCCTGATGGTGCACAACGCGTTGCGCGCCCGGGGCGTCGACGGCACCCGATACGTGGTCGAGGGCGCCAACCACGGCGATTTGACATTCTTGGGTATCGATCCCGGCACCGTTAAGCAATGGTCGTCCCAGCAGGTGATGGACGGCATCACCAGCTTCCTCAACACGCACCTCGGCTGATGCCCTGTGAGCGTGGGCCCGGACTCGCCAATCCCCCAAGCGCATTCTGACGGAGGCCGCGCCAGCGGGAGCGGTGGGTTCGACTGCACTAGACGTGGGCCCGCAGCTTGCGGGTGATGTCAGCGGCGAAGCCCAGCGTTTCCTCGTCCACGTGCTTGCGGACGAAGTACTCCAGGCCCGTCAGTTTCGAGGGAAGGCGAAGGGCGGGCGGCATGTCGGCCTCGACAATGCAGGTGAACGTTGTGGTGTCCGCGGTTCGCGCTGCCGCGGTCATTGTCCAGCGGACCCGGACCGGTGTGGGGAACAGGTGAAAAATGTAGGCGCGGCTGCGCTCGGAGACCATCTCCACGCGGGTGGGCTCGGCATGGATGGCCTTGTAATGCTGGATGATGAGGGTGCCGCCCATCGATTCGACGTTGACCATGCCGCGGACACCGTCGCTGGTGAAGGTTCCGGCGGCGCGGTGCGCCTTCGCCGCCCCCTGGTAATCCGAATCCGACAGCGTGAACAGCCAATCTTCGAGGTCAACCTCCTCGATGGGCGCGTGGATCACGGTGTGCTGGGTGAATTTCATGATTCTTTCCTTTGAGTCTCCCGCGTAACTAAACGGGTGATTGGTTACACCCTCGTTCTACCCGCTAAACAAACAGCTGTAAAGTGATGTGTGTGACACTCGGCAAGAACCACCGGACACGCAACCGGCGTGGCGAAGGCGGACGCCTGCGGGAGGAGATCATCGCGGCGGCGGCCCGGCTGATCGAGGAGCAGGGGCAGGACGCAGTTGGCCTGCGCGCCATCGCCCGCAGCGCCGGGATCACCGCACCGTCGATCTACGCCCACTTCGAGGACCTTGACGACGTGCTGGAAGCGGTGGTCGCCAACACCTTCGACGCCCTGGCCGCCTATTTGCGCCGCGGTGTCGAGGCGTACACCGACCCGGTGGCCCGGCTTCGGGGCGCCTGCCACGCCTACGTGGCCTTCGGCCGGGACCATCCCGAGCAGTACGCCATCCTGTTCACGCGGAAGGTCGAACTGTCGCCCGAGATCGACAAGACGGTCGACAGCATGCTCGGTGCCGAGGCCTTCGCGTTCCTGCTCGACGCCGTCCGCGAATGCGCCGCCACCGGGAGATCCAGCTCCATCCAGCCGATCGAGGATGCCACCGCGTTGTGGGTCGCGCTGCACGGCTATGTCAGCCTGCGGGCAGCGATCCCCGACTATCCTTGGCCGCCTGAGGACATCGTGCTCGACAACCTCATCGACCGTGTCGCGCTGCTGCAATAGATGATTCACCACGGCCGTCATCGGCCATGAGCGCATTCAGCATGCGGCGTCGATGACGTCGCGGACGCGGTCGAGGTAGTTCGGGAGCGGGTCGTGGCTCGCGCTCACGATGCGCAGTTGGCCGTTGAAGGTGCAGATGCCGGTAGTCAGCTCGCCCCGGATCTGCATCAGTATCGCCGGCCCCCAGATCGCCACCGGTCGCACCGCCTCTGGCGGGTCCATGTCCAGCACGCGCAGGTTGGACGCGAACGCCTCGAAGCTGAGCCCTGCCGTCATGAAGGCTTCTGCCTCCTCGGGGGTCGCATCGACGGGGATGAACTGCTCGGTGGCGGCCGACGCGGCCAGCACCGCGGGTACCGAACGTGCACCGGCGAGCTGGTCGCCGACCGTGCGGGCCATGTCCCACAGGTCGGTGAGCTGCTCACGCGTGAACGCGGTGCGAGTCGCGGTGAAGTACAGGCACACGTCGTCGACGACGCCGATATGGTCGCGGAAGGCGACGGGGGTAGTCATCCGGACGAACTGGTTGCGGCCTGACTCGAGGATCACCCGGCTCATCCCCGCGACCAACGCCGAGTGCACGGTGGTCCGCTCGGCGCGGGCGCGGGCGACCAGCCGTCGGGTCAGGTCCGCGTCGAAGCAGATCGCGCTGAGGTGGGGGACCGCGCCGTCGAAGGACCGAATCGTGGACGGGGTGGCAAACCAGTCCGGCTGCGCCGGTTGCGGCACGCCGTTTGCTGTCAGCGCACCGGCCGGCTGCCCGTCGCGCAGGCGGCCGATCAGTTCCTCCTGCGCCGGCGGGAGCGGCAGCGCCGGAAGTTCGTGCCCGTTCAGCGCGGAGAACAAATCCCGCAGGATGTAGCCGGCTGAGAGCCCGTCGACGATGACGTGGTCAGCGGCCAGGATGATCGCGGCCGGGGTGGTCGGCCCCGAGCGCAGCAGCACCACCCGGACCATCGGCGCGACAGCGGTGTCGAAGGGGCGGGTCAACTCGTCGGCGACAGCATCACACCAGGACTGCCCGGGCGCGGCGTCGACGACGCTCACCGGGATCGGCTGGCACGCTCGCCGGGCGGCAAAACCACAGCCCGGTCTGCGAGTCATCCTCGACGTACACGTTCAACAGCGGGTGGCGTTGCTGCACCGCGCGTAGGCCGGCAGCAAGCGCGAACGGGTCTAGGTCGTCAGCGAGCTCGGCCACCACACAGAAGTGCATCGTGCTTATCTGCTGACGCCGGTGATACATCCGCTCGAAAGCGCCGAGCCGACGAACCAGAACACCCGTCGCCTCGCCGCCGAACCGACGCAATCCGACACCTCCGGCGTCGAACTCGGTATCACGCCCAACCATCAGCTACCTCCACAAGCCGCTTCACGTCCAGCTCTGAACGCTGTGAACCAGTCTTGTCACGTGGCCCGTCGGAGGCTTGAATCCGTGCGACAGGCTGGTGTACCGCCGCGTCACGAGGCCGGGTCCCCGCAGTGAAATGCGTTGCGGTATTCCGTGGGTGAGCTGCCGCGGTGGGTCTTGAAGGTACTGCCTGCGCGTGCCCAGGAGCACGTCGGCGAATGGAGGCTTGGTGAGGTCGCACCCATCGCCCGCTGCCATATCAACGCGAGTGTCTCGATCAACTCGGCTTCCGCGGCGCGGGTGTGACGGGTACGGAAGAGTTCGTACATCTCGTGCTCGACCATCCAGAAGACGGCTGAGGAAACGGCGTGCGCCGAAGGCGGCCCCACGGAAAGGCGCCCAGCGGCTCGCTCGCGGTCGATGAATTGTGCCGCGACATCAATGTTTTCGTTCGTCGTTTCCCGCCATCTGGCACCGAATTCGGGTGAGACCAGCCCGGTTTCCAGGAACGTTCGCAACGCCGGTCCATGTTCGCGCCAGCTGCGCAGGAGCGCCTCAAGCGCCTGGCGAACCGCTCGATCAGCCCTAATGTCGGTATTCAGCAGTATCGCCATCGGCCCGACGATCTCATCATGTGTGCGTGCCAGCAGGCCGGCCAGCAGATCCTCTTTCGAGGCGAAGTAGAAGTACATGGTCGACCTCGACAGTCCGGCCTGCCTGGCGATCTCGTCCATCGTGATGTCGACGAACGGTGTACTGAGCAGCAGACGCTCGGTGACGTCGAGGATCTGCGCCTCGCGGATCTCCCCCTTGCTGGGTCCCGCGGCCTGTTGACGTTGACTGCGCCGTGAACCCACGTCGATGGTCGCCTTCCCCGTCTGCGTCTTGACTGTGCTGCTTGCGCCCACTGCACCCGCCCCGTCGTACCTCCATGCTCACGAATCAACACAACGTTGAATCTAAGACGACAGTACTTCGACGCTCATCCATACACAATAAGCCGCGCTAACGGCTACATCGGCATATTGACAGTCGCCATATCGTCGATCTACAATCGACGTTGTGTCGATATATGCGGAGGCCGGGGATTGAAGCTCGTGAGCTTCGCAGTGACGCGAGTGCCGACCACGTCGGTGCCCTTGTCGGCGAGCAGCACGTCATCGACGCGAGCGCTGCCGAACCAGACCGGCTGCGGCTGCGCAACATGCAAATGAGAAATCGATCTAAGAGGTGCATATGAACGTGATTCCTGACCAAGCAGGCTTGCAAGGAGCTGATTTCGCCGCAGGCGTTCGTGTCACTCGGCCGAAGCAGGCTGGGGTCATGCGAACCAAGACACTCGGAACCCTGGGAACGACGTCGGCGATTGGCCTGGGCCTGATGGGCATGAGCGACCTGTACGGGCCCAGCGACCGCGCTGAGAGCATCACCACCATCGGTGCCGCGCTCGACGCCGGCATCACCCTGCTCGACACCGGCGACTTCTACGGCATGGGCCACAACGAGATGCTGCTCGGCGAAGCCCTGCGCGCACACGACCGCGACCAGGTGCAGATAAGCGTCAAGTTCGGCTCCCTGCGCGGCCCGGACGCGTCGTGGCTGGGCCAGGACAACAGCCCGCCCGCCGTCAAGAACTCACTCGCCTACACATTGCAACGGCTCGGCACCGATCACATCGACGTCTATCGGCCGGCTCGGC
>JAOPWC010000133.1 GCA_025965895.1 Mycobacterium sp. | reverse complement strand
CCGATCGAGTTCTATGGCGATCTGACCAGCGGGCCCAGCCGCGCGGTGGACTACCGCATCTACCTGCCGACGCTGATGACCGACTTCCAAGACCGCGGCGGACGCATCGGGTACCGGGCGATCAGCGTGTCGGACCTCACCGAATTGTCCGCCGAATACGACCTGGTGGTCGTTAGCACCGGCAAGGGCGGATTGGGGCAGCTTTTCGCCCGCGACGAGCAGAGCTCACCGTTCAACAAACCGCAGCGGCAACTATGTGTAGGCCTGTTCAAGGGCATCGCCGAGCAGGACACCAAGGCGGTGACTTTCTGCATCTCCCCGGGCGCCGGCGAGATGATCGAAATCCCGACGGTCACCTTCGGCGGCGACGCGACCGCGCTGCTCTTCGAGAACCATGCCGGCAGCGACCTGGAGGTCCTCGCGCGCACCCGCTACGACGACAATCCGCGCGCGTTCTTGGACCTGGTGTTGGACAAATTGCGCACCCATTACCCGGTCACGGCCCGACGGGTCAACGAGCACGAGTTCGATTTAGCCAACGGCCCGCTCGACGTCCTGCAGGGCGGTGTGACGCCGACGGTTCGCCATGGTCACCTCAAACTGGTCAATGGCGCGACCGCGTTGCTGCTGGGCGACGCCCACGCCACCGTCGACCCGGTGCTGGGTCAGGGCGGCAACATGGCCTCCTACGCCGCCCGCGTGCTGGGTCAAGAGATCATGTCCACCGACGTGTTTGATGACGACTTCTTCGCCCAAGTCGACGCCCGCCGCGCCAACCGCGTTCTGGGCGCCACCCGCTGGACCAACTTCATGCTCACCGCCCTGAACACCTTGCCCCATGCGTTCACCCAGTTCCTCGGCGCAATCGCCCAAAACCGGGGCCTCGCCGACAAATTCACCGACAACTTCAACTACCCCGAAAAGCAATGGGAGCTGTTCTCCAACCCCGACAGCGTTGGCCCCTGGATCGCGGAGAACTCCGACGTCAGCCAGGAGTCGCAGCGCCCTTTCGCCGCGACGAGGGAGCGGTCATGACCACCACCATCGACACCACCCGGCACGGTGCGATCACCTGAGCTCTTGAAGGTCCGGCACCCAAATTGGATTTCCAACTCCCAGATCCGAATTCCAATGATCTTTGAACCGCCCCGGTCCTCGCGCTGGCGGCCGAGTCCGGGATCACCCCGGCCGGTTCCCCTCTGGCCGGCATCGGGTGAACCAGCATGACTACATCGCACTCCGGCACTAGCCGCCCGTTCACCGTCTATTTGTGCACGAGCTGCACAGCCAAGCCGAAGTTAGCCGTGCTGGAGGAACTACGGGCCACCATCCGACGCTGCGCGCACGGCATGCTGGTCACCACCACGTGCATGCTTGGCCCGCTCGCCTGCGCGGCGCGGCCCCACGGCCCGATAGTCATCCTCCAGCCCTGCTCCGTCGAGCGCGTACCCATCGGTTCGGCCCGTTGGATTGGGCCGATCAACGACAAAGTCGACATACGTGCCCTGCGGTGCTGGCTTGAACAAGGCCAGTGGGACTACTGGGCACTGCCGGATCGGCTACGCGCGGAGTTGCGCTGGCCCAACCGCTTTAGTCGAAACTGACAACAAACAGAGGACAGGTGGCCAATTGGCCATCACCCTGAGATTCCTACTCACTCGGGAGTCATCGGAAGCTCAACGAGGAGGGTGGTCCCCGAGGAGGCGCTGGCCAGCGATATCGTCCCGCCGAGCGCGTCGACGCGGTCTCGCAGGCCGAGAAGCCCTGACCCGCACGACGGGGTCGGCTCCGCCGACCCCGTCATCGGAAACCGAGACTCGAACGCCTCCGTCGATTGCCTGCACATCGACAGGCACGTTCGATGCATGCGCGTGTTTGGCGACGTTCGTTAGTGCCTCAGCGACGATTAAGTAGACGGCGACCTCGATCCGTTCGGGTGGTCGTCTGGACAATCCCACGTTGAAGGTCACCGGAACTGGAGCCCGACGAGCAAGGCCTCGCAGTGCCGGTCCGAGTCCGCCGGTGGAGAGGACGGCGGGGTGTATGCCGCGAGACAGTTCGCCAATACGCACGTCAGAAATGGGGAGTGACAAGAAATTCGGGACCCACAGCGGTAGGCGGCGGCAAAGTCATGGTCAATCCCTTATCGTTCGATGGCCCTACTGCGGGTTGCCCAGGTGACGGTTACGGGCCAGCGCGAATCAGCTCGGCGGCCTTCTCAGCGATCGCGAGCACGGTGGCGTGCGGGTTGGCGGTCGGCAGTGACGGCATCACGGAGGCATCGACGACCCTGAGCCCGTCGACACCGCGGACGCGAAGTTCGGTGTCGGTCACCGCCTCTGGTCTGGTGCCCATCCGGCAGGTACCTGCCGGGTGAAAGTAGGTGCCGAGGCTTTGCCGAAGATATGCGAGCAGTTGGTCGTCGGAGGACACGTCTGGTCCCGGTATGACCTCCTCGCCGCGCCACGCCTCCATTGCATGGGTCTGACCGAGTGCACGCGCCGCCCGGAAAGCGCGCAGATTGAAGGTGACATCGCGTTCGTCAGTGAGGAATCCCGGGTCGATTAGCGGTGCGGCGCCGGGGTTAGGGGATGCCAGTCGCAGCGACCCGCGGCTGTGTGGCTGCAGCATGCTGAACTCGATCGAGTACCCGTTGTCCGATGCTGTGCGCCCCGGCGGAGGCAGCGGGATGTCGCCGATGAGAATGTGCGTATCCGGGGCCGTCGATGTGGGATCGGTGCGAACTGCCGCCAACGCATCGAAGTGGTTGCCGGCTCCCGGCGGCACCGGGTGAGCCGCTGAGTAGACGACGACACCGAGTGTGTGGTCGGACAGGTTCGCACCGACGGCCGGCAGGTCCGCTACGACGTCGATGCCGTGTTGGCGTAGGTGCGCCGCTGGACCGATGCCGGCGAGCATCAGCAGATGGGGTGATGCGACGGCACCCGCGCACAGGATCACTTCACACTCTGCATGAACGGTGATCGGTTCGGCGTTGCCTTGCCGGTAGGT
>JAOPWC010000126.1 GCA_025965895.1 Mycobacterium sp. | reverse complement strand
CCACTCGCGACCAAACCCGGCCGCTACCGGCCCCCCGACTCGCTCCTCAAGTTCCTGGAGGCCCTCTGATTATGCCGACCCCATCAGGCGGGATTCCGTGCGCCACATGGACGATCGCACCGAAGTCAGCATAACGCGGAGGTCGGCATAATCATGCTTGCGCCGAACTCGGCACAACCACGATCTGCGTCACTCGTTCGCAGTGCGAACGCTGCTGGAGTGGTATCGCGCCGGCGCCGACGTCCAAGCCCAGCTGCCGCTGCTGTCGACCTGGCTCGGCCACATTTCACCTGCCTCAACCTATTGGTATCTGCAGGCTGCCCCGGAGCTGCTGGCGCTGGCCGCGCAGCGGCTCGACCATCCCGTTCTCACCACCGCGCAAGGAGCCCTGTCATGGCCACGCTCGCGCCGCTTCTCGAAGCGTTCTTCACCGACCACCTGATGACCCAGCGCCACGCCAGCCCGAACACCGTCACTGCCTACCGAGACACTTTCCGCCTGTTGCTCGTCTTCACTCGTGATCGCACCGGCAAGCCACCGAACACGATGGACATCACCGACTGGGACGTACCGTTGATCAGCGTGTTCCTGCAGCACCTGGAAACCGACCGCGCCAACAGCGTCACCACCCGCAACACCCGGCTCGCCGCCATCCACTCCCTATTCGCCTTCGCCGCGCTGCGCCACCCCGAACACGCCGGGCTCATCCAGCGAGTGCTGGCCATGCCCCCGAAACGCTACGACCAGCCCGGCGTCTGCTTCCTCACCGCCGACGAAACCAGCGCCCTGCTGACCGCGCCCGACCGATCGACCTGGGCCGGCCGCCGCGACCACACTCTGCTGCAAGTGGCCGTGCAGACCGGACTTCGGGTGTCGGAACTGATCGGACTCCGCCGTCAGGACGCACACCTGGGCGCCGGCCCGCACCTGCGTTGTCACGGCAAGGGCCGCAAACATCGCATCACCCCGCTGACCACGACAACTGTTGCCACACTGAGCATCTGGCTGGCCGAACGCGGCGGCGCCGACAGCGACCCGATCTTCTGCACCCGATCCGGCCGGCCGTTGAGCCGCGACGCCGTCGAACACCTCGTCGCCCGGCACGCGGCCACCGCAGCGCGCACCACCCCCACGCTGGCGTCGAAACACGTTTCCCCGCACACCCTGCGCCACACCGCGGCGATGGCGCTGCTGCACGCCGGTGTCGACCTGTCGGTGATCGCACTCTGGCTCGGACACGAATCCACCCAATCCGTTCAGACCTACCTCCACGCCGACATGTCCCTCAAGGAACGCGCCCTGGCCCGAACCAAACCCGACGACAACGTCCCCGGCCGGTACCGCCCGCCCGACAACCTGCTCGCCTTCCTCAACAATCTCTGACCAGCCATCGTTATGCCGATCGATGCGAGCCGATCACCCGCCTGAACCGGAACCTTTACGGCCGCACGGCATAACGATCACTGCGGCATAAGGTGCGTTATGCCGACGTCGGCATAACGCACCGTCTTACGGTCGGCCCCCGCCAGCTTGCTCACGTCCCGCAGCGACCGGCCATCCAGCCACAGCCGCAGGATCTCTCTCACTTCGATCATCGATAACTCCCGATACGTCATGCCGCGAATACAGCGGCCACACGACCGGGAGCGTGGAAGCCACGCCGGGTGGTCCCATCAGTGGCCTCAGGTTCTAACCTGGATTCTTCGCGAAATCGCCGGGGTCGGGGTGTGTAGATAAGCGAAAGTGCCTGTCCTGCAAGGCATAATGGGACTTCTCGAGGGTTCCACAATGCCGACAGGAAGGCACTTCGCAGGTGAAGAGTATCGCAGCGGTTTCCCGGGTGAAAGTGTCCGCCGACGGGCATGGTGTCGTGTCGCACGCCGGGGTGGGGATGCTGCGCGAGGTGGCGGCGCTGACCGGGCTGTCGGCGCAGGTCACCGCCGTGTTGGCGGATACCTACCGGGGCCCGTGGGTGCATGATCCGGGTGCGGTGTTCGCTGATCTGGCCGCCGCGGTCGCTGACGGGGCGGACTGCATCGACGGGGTCGGGCAGAGCTGCGGGGATCGCGAGCATGTCTTCGGCCCGGCCGCCTCGCCGACCACGATGTGGCGGCTAATCGATGCGCGGATCGACGCCGAGCATCTGCCCGGTATCCGGGCTGCCCGCGCCCAGGCCAGGGCCCGCGCGTGGGCGGCCGGGGCGGCACCGGCGCCCGGCGGCTGGCTGCACCTCGATGTTGATGCCACGATCACGATCGATCACTCCGATAACAAAGAGCAGGCGGCCGCGACCTGGAAGAAGACCTGGGGTCATCACCCGCTGCTGGTGTTTTTGGACCGCCTCGAGATCGCCGGCGGTGAAGCGCTGGCCGGGCTGCTGCGCCCGGGCAATGCCGGCTCGAATACCGCGGCCGACCACGTCACCGTCCTGGGGTGGGCACTGGACTCGCTGCCGGCGGCGTACCGTCCGAACCCCGACGATCCGGGCGCGCAGAAGATTCTGGTGCGCTGCGATTCCGCCGGCGCCACCCACACCTTCGCCGACGCGTGCCGCACCGCCGGGGTCGGGTTCTCCTTCGGCTACGCCGTGGACGCCCGGGTGCGCGACGCGGTGGAAACCCTCAACACCACCGACGGCTGGTCACCGGCGATCGATTCCGGCGGCGGCATCCGTGACGGCGCCTGGGTCGCCGAAGCCACCGATCTGGTGGAGATGAACAGCTGGCCGGCCGGGACCCGGTTGATCCTGCGCAAGGAACGCCCGCATCCCGGCGCGCAGCTGCGGTTCACCGACTCCGACGGGCTGCGGGTCACCGCGTTCATCACCGACACCGGCCACGGTGTCATCCCGGGCCAACTCGGCGGCCTGGAGCTGCGGCATCGCCAACACGCCCGGGTGGAGGACCGGATCCGTGAGGCCAAGGCCACCGGGCTGCGTAACCTGCCCTGTCAGCGCGCCGACGCGAACGCGGCATGGCTGGAAATCCTCCTGGCGGCAACAGATCTGGTGGCCTGGTCGAAACTG
>JAOPWC010000124.1 GCA_025965895.1 Mycobacterium sp. | reverse complement strand
TCAGCGTCCGATCATCGGGTGCCGGCGCCCTGGTTGAAGTAACTCTGGAAATTCATCACAACCGCAAGCGTCTGCTTGTTGCCCTGCAGGTAGGCCGACAGGCTCTCGGAGTAAGCCTCCAAATCACCAGCAGAAATCTGGTCAGGCGCTAACAACGCACCGTTTGCGTTAAAGTAGTTGACGGGAACAGGTTGCCCCGGAACGGGTTTCATCGCCGATACGATAACGTACTTTGCGAAGTCTTCGCTCTCCTGCGCGTTGCGGACGCGGATGTCACGATTTCCCGACCGGACCGCTCCACCCTCAACGACGCCGGCGAGATACGCCGCGAACATCCATCTGGAACTATCAGCGGCCGGGCCGTCGGCGGTGACAGCCTCGGCGAAGGCGCCCAGAATTTTCTCCATTCGCCCGTATGCGGCGGCATCGAAGTCTTTGCCTGCCTGTGTGTCGGTGTCGATGACCGCGAAGACGTTGCGCGGAGCGGAGAAGTCTCCTGGGTGCTCGGGCAGCGGTGTGAATCCGGCCGTGCCGGTGACGTCGCCGACGATGGCCCCTTGATAGGGCATCAACGCTGCACCGTAGCCGCGGACGAGCGCAGGGTTGAGCTGTCCGATGCTTCGGTGCTGCAGCCCGAACCACCCGGTGGCCAGGTGCAGTAGTCGGTCGCCGTTCTTGCCGAGGTAGGCCGCGATGGCGTGCGCGGCTTGCCCTGCGCGCGCGGCAGTTTGGGGGTTGGGTGACTGCGCGTCTGACCCGATCCAGGCCAGCGCGTTCGCCGCCGCGGCGCCGCCGTCGCTCCAGTGGTAGGTGCTGACCCGGTCAAGGAACTCCTGCCCCTGCCCCCCGGACAGCTCCGCTGACACGGCGGCCGGTCCTTGAGGCAGGCTGGGCGCGGGCGTGCCGCAAGCTGCGACGCTAAGCAACAGCGTCACAGACACGATTGCGGCCAGCAGCTGGACACTGAGAACGGGCCGCCTCGAACGCACGTCGGCCTGCTACCTCGAGAACGGCGTTTTGTCGGTCGACTGCGTGCTCACGCCGGCACCCTCGCTGTAGTAGATGTTGAACTGCGATTCGAAACGGTTGATATCCAAACCTGAAAGATAGGTTTGGAGAGCGCTCGAGTAGGCCTCGACAGACCCCGGTTCCACCCGGTCGGGAGGCAGGAGCTGCCCGGTCTGCGGGTCGAAGAATTGGGATAGCTCTTGGGGTACGCCGGCCACCTGCGGATTGAACATCATCGCCACCCGGTAGGCCGCCGTGTCCATACCCTGCTGGAAGCTCGGTACTGCCACGTTCGGATCGGCGCTGTGGTGGGCGCCGGTTTCCCCGATCAGTCCCTGTTCCAGCGTTTCCTTGGCCAGGTCGAGCCCGGGCACTTCGCTGAGTCCCGGCACCGCGTTCACACCCTTTGACAGCAGGTAGTCCAAACCGGCTTTCTTGAGGTTGTAGAACCCTGCTTCGCCGGCCCCGCGGGCCGCGGCCTCCGTCGCGGCCCCGGCGTCGACCACGCCCAGCATGCTGGATGCGTGCCGAAGTGCCAAGTAGTCCAAGCTGTGTGCCCGGTCTGGGGTGCCGGCTGCCTGCTCAGCGAAGTCGTGCTCGTAATTGAGGATGTTGCCGTCGGCGGCGGCGTTGAATCTCTGGGCGGCGTCGGGGTCGGAGTCGATCACGGCAAATACATTGCGCGCCGCCGAAAAGTCCCCGGCGCCAGGGTTTCCCAGGCCGCCGGGGCCGACGTGAAAGCCCTGGGTGCCCGTCAAGTCGCCGATCATGGCGCGCTGGAACGGCGCCAGCGCGGTCTCGTCTGCCCTGACCAGCTCGGGATTCAGCTCACCGATACTCGCGGTCATTCCGAGCCCTTGGGGCACTTTCAACAGTTGATTGTGGTTATTGCTGAGGCACGTTGCCAGCGCTTGCGCGGCTTCCCCCGCGCGCTGTCTGGTTGGGCCGCCCGCTCCAGCGTCGGCACCGATCCAGTCGAAGAGGCTGTGCATGCTCGGGGTGTTGCGACCCGAATCGGTCCAGTCGTGCATGTGCACATCGGTCAAAAAGTCCTGGCCGCCAGGGCTCGTCATCTGATCGTGCACCGCGGTGTGATCGCGTCCCGCCGAATTGAAAACGTCCGCCATCGCGTTGTCGCTCGCGAGCCGGTACGTGTTGTACTGGGCTCCGCTGTCGTCAGGCTGAAACCCTGGGATGGCCAGATGCTGCCGCACGGGATGGTGCAGGACGTCGCCGGACCACTGCATCATGCCCTTGTCCAGCTCGGTGCCCCGCGCACCTTGCTGGAACATGGGACTGCCGTCGTGGACGATGCCGGCGATCTTCGACATGTCCTGCGCATTTTGGGTCGCGACCTTGGTCTGATCGCTTGCGGCGGCCGACTTCACCGCGTCCATGCCAAGGGTGCTCTGCACGCTGACCGGCAGCAGGCCGCGGCTTCCCGTCACGCGCGTATTCGGGTCCTCGGTGGCGCCCACTTTCAGCGGGGTCTGGGAAAACTTGACGTTGGGGTTGCTCATCAGCTGCCAGCAGTCGCCGATGATGCCCTTGTTGTCGCCGAGGCGCTGTTCGGCCGTCTGCAGCGCGTCGGCGCTCATGCCGTTTTCCTGGGCCTGCATTTGGCTCAGCACAGAAGCCTGCTGCGGGGTCAGCAGCACTTTGCCGTCGCGCTGATCGGCGGTGATCGAGTTGATCACCTTGGCAACTCGGCCCGCTGCCTGTTGATCACCGGCCAGCGCCGAGTGAACGTCTTTTTCGGCCTGCTCCGGTGTTTCGACACCGTGTTTTGCGAGTTGTTCGTCGAGGGCCTGAACCGACTCTTCGCCGGCGGCGGTATTGATCGCGCCCGCCAAGTCTTTGTCGGCGGCGTTGGCGCGGGTGATCAACTCGCGGATGCGCCGTTCGATGTCCGCGGCCCTCGCGTCCATCTGCTGCCGGGCCACCCGGTCGCTGGGCTCGACGTAGATCAACGTTCCGTTCTGCGCGTCGATGGTGATCCCCGACGTTCGCGCGTCCGCTTGAATGGCGTCCCAATCGGCCTTGATGGCGCGCACTTCAGCTTCGGCGGCGCTTGCCGCGCGCCCGACTGCTTCGCACTCGTCCGCGTGAGCGGTCAAGTCCCCGCGGATCTGATTATTGGATTGCGTTGCCGCATCGTGCGCCTGACCCTCCCACGGCACCGCCTTCATCACATCGCCAAGCCCGTTGGCCGTGCCGCGGGTCCCCTCCGCTCGGGAGATGCACGCCTGAAACACCGCGTGGATGTCATCGGGATTCCACCGCTCAACGTCAGCAAGTGTCAGCCCCACACCCCGCCCTCTCGTTCGCCAGGATCGCAGCAAAATCTACCCCAGCGGCGCGGGACCGCAGCCGCAGAACCGTTTTGCGCGCGGACTGTGTCTCCACGCCGCGGGCTGTCACCGACCGTGTCGGCTTCGTGCGGGGCAAGGCAGACCGCGGTCGACGGGGTGTACGCACCCTCAGCGCGATCGCCTGGGGCCGAAAAAATTCGGTCATCTGCGGGTCACGCACTGCCCTATGGTTTATCCATGGGGTTGATCCGATTAGTTGCGAGGGGCTGAGCCGCGATGCCAGCGAAGATACGGGTCGACCCGGACCACCTGCTGATTTCCGCTACGCGCGTCGACGATCACGCGGCGGATGTGAAGGAGGGCCACGCGGCGGCGCATGCTCGCATCCACGATGCGCAGCCGGGACTGGTCGGCGCTTCCGCTGCGGCGATCGAGTCCAAGCTCAGCGAGTGGCAGGCGATCACTCAGGGGCTGCACTCGTTGATCACCGACCATGCTTACGCTTTCCGCACGAGTGCAGTCGGCTTTCGGGACACCGAGTCGCACAACGCCCGTTCTGTTGCCGAGGTCGGCGCGGAAACGCCACGCAAGGACGGGTAAAGGCGCCAGCCCGCGCGGTGCGATGAGGTCTTGGCGACGCCGAGATCTATGCTGGCCCGAACACTTCAGCGACGAACAGACCGCCGACGCGAAAGCCCTTGGGCCAGGGCCCTGTTGGACTACCGCGCCAGCGCCGTCGGCCTGACCGACGCGAGGGTTTCATGGTCCGCGAGGCTAGAGTGGATGCGTCGCTACGCCTGCCGACAACACGGCGGACGGGTGACCGCACTCACAGATCGCGTGACCAATACTTCCCCACGAGGTCATGTCCGAAGCTGTGCTGATTTTCTCGGCGGTCGACTTGGAAGCCGGCGCGCGCATAGACGCGCCGGGTGGCGCCCAGCACGTCGCTGGTCCACAGCACGATCCGGGTGTAGCCGGACCGGCGGGCGAACCGCAGGCATTCATCGACGAGCCGGGTGCGACTCCCGCGCCGCGCGCTGAGGCCTCGACGAGCAGGAGCCGCAGCTGGGCGGCGGCCGTGTCTCGGTGGCGGTGCAGAACACGCAGCCGACGCGCTAGCCGTCCAGCTCCGCGATCCAGGCCGCTTCACGCTGGGTGTCCGTGGCGCTCGGCGCCCTCGGCCACGATTCGCGCGACTAGGGCCTCGAACGTGACATCCCAGCCGTACTCGGCCGCGTACCGGGCGCCGCGGCGGTCCAGCACCCAGCCGAGCTCACCGGGCCCCGGTGCCCGCAGCACCAGGGCCGGGGAGGGCGCAGCACGCCGATAACGCGCGTGTAGACGCGGTTGAACGCGCGCACTTCATCCACCGTCGGCGCAGACGGTTCGCTGTGGCTCGTCGAGGTGGCTGGCCGGACCTGGCGACTTCGAGCGGGTGTCGCGGTGGTCTCGTCGGGTGCCGCGATTGGTCGTAGCTGTATGGTCATGACGAGCTGGAAAGAGTTCAGCGAGGCCGCCCGCGGATCGCTGCCACCTTCGCCCGCCGACCCGCCGGCGCGGACGTGCTCGCGACGTTGCGCGCAGACGGCTTCCCACGGATCAGCCCGGTAGTTGCCTTAGCTGAAGCGCCCTGACGTGGTCCGCCGTGAATGCCGCACCTAGCCCAGGTGCGCCGACAGCAGCCAGGCCGGTAGCGACTTGCGGCCGTTGCCCTCGTCCCGAATATCGGGGCCCGCGAAGTCCTGGAAGCCGGTGAAGTTCTCGTCGATGTTGACGTGGATGCGGGCCGGCCGGATTTCGTCGATTGTCCAGTGCTTGCCCACCACGTCGCGCAACTCGTCGGCGGTAACGGGGTTGACCGGGCCGATCGGCACGGTTGTCCTGTCGAACACCAGCACGAAGTAGGACGCGCCGGGTGCCGCGGCGCGCACGATCGATTGCTGGTAACCCTCTCGCAGCTCCACCGGCATCGAGTGGAACAGGGTGCTGTCGACGATGGTGCCGAATCGGCGGTCGTAGCCGGTGAACGCGCTGATGTCAGCGACCTCGAAGCTGGCGTTGGTCAGGCCGCGTTCGGCGGCCTGGTCGCGGGCAAGCTTGACCGCTGTCGGCGACTGGTCCAAGCCAACGGTCGTGAAGCCGCGCTCGGCCAGGTAGAGCGACACCGCGGCCTCACCGCAGCCCGCGTCAAGGACGTCGCCGTGGAATTTGCCCGCGGCATTGAGCGCGGCGACCTCGGGCTGCGGCTCGCCGATGCTCCACGGCGGCCGGCTACCCAATCCGGTCTCGGCGCTCTCGCCACGGTAGGCGGATTCGAACATCACGTCAGAGGGAGGAGTTGTCATACGTCTGTGTATATCAACCGAGTTGATATATGTCAATGCGGTTGACATGGAACGGTTCGGCGACGAGCCGCTTTGTCGGCTTTCTTCACCCCGGGTGCCCGTTTTCGGAGAAGGGGGCCGCGTGCGGACCGTTTCTTGACGTGGCCGGCGTCGTCACGGATGAAGGGAAGGCGTGCCGTGCTCGCCACAGCGATATCCTTGTCCAGGAAGGTGACCGGCATCGACGGTGGGGGCGGCGGCCCGGAGACTCGGATGGAGTTCACTCCCGCCGGCGTGCAGGTGTTGAGCGCACTCTCCGGCTGATTGAGCCGAAGACGTCGTAGATCTTGCATTTCGTTTGTGGACCGATCGCACCGGGTTGAGCCAACGCATGTCGGAACGGGTCGAATACCGTGATCCGGCCACGACGGCTTACGTCACCGCGCCCGGAACGGCCTACGAGGGAGTATCGCCGCCCGGAGCCTCTCTCCCTGGCGCGACCGAGGCATCCTTATGGGCATCGTCATGGGCATCGTCGAGATCATTGGATTCCCCTCCTGGCCCAGCGGCGGGCAACGGAGGCTCGGCGGTGCGGCTACTGCTGTCTTCGGTCGCGCCTGGGTGCCGTCCGGCGCGCTGCGGCAGGAGAAAGATCAGCGCGATGATTATGACCGCCATTACCGCGGAAGCCAGCGGGCGGCTTAGGTTCAGGCCGCCGTGGCTCACGGGCTTGTCGAGGAAATCGCCCACAGTCGCGCCGAGAGGCCGGGTCAGGATGAAGGCGATCCAGAACAGCATGACGCGCGAGACGCTTGTCCAGTAGTACAGGGCCGCCACCACGACGAGACCTGCGGCGAAAATCAGCGCACCGCCTTCGTAACCGAGCCCGCCCGTGTCGGCGGCCCAATCGCCCAGTGCGGTGCCGAGAGTTTGCGAGAAGGTGATTGTCGCCCAGTAGAACGCCTCTACTTTGGGAGTCGAAACGGTGTTTACCGATACCGTTCCCTCCGACCGATACCAGAGCCCCAGGACGGCCAGGAGACAGAACAAGAGCAGAAGCGATCCGCCCGTATAGCCGATCCCGAGCGATCGGTCGGCGAAGTCGGCCATCGTCGTGCCGAAGGTCGTCGAGGCGACGATCGTCGCCCAGTAGAGAAGCGGGTGGAAGCGCTTGGCGACGATCTGCGCGACGACGAGCGCGACGAGCACGCCGCCGAACAGCGCGACGCCGGCGAGATAGCCCCAATAGAGGCGGTCGTGTTGGGTATCGGCGTGCAGCATCGTCATCGTCACGGTGTCGCCGCCCGTCTCGCCGAGCGTCGTCGCGAGAATCTTGACGATCCAGAAGCCGAGGGTGACTGCCGGTACTTTGCTCAGCGCGCTTCTCGTGGCGTCATTCATCGATGATGGCCTGCCGCTTTCGTGGTGGGTGTTGGCTGAGGTGAACCGTCGTTTCACCAAACGAAACGGCGAGTCATTGTACAGATACGCCCAGATCGACGCTGATCTTTCGGCACTTCGATGCACGCGCCGCCACAACCGGGCGCCGCAAGTGTAGCTATTTTTTGTAGTGTAACCAGCCGAATTGAGAAGACGCTGAGATCCGCTGTGGTCTAGCTGAATGGTTCCTGTGGGAGAACAGTCCGCTGGTAATGATGGGGCCGCGCGTTCGACGGTGAATGGCGCGGTCCTCACGCCGAAATGTCGTTGCGGGAGAAAGAATTTGTTGTTCCGGATCCCGACCCTGACTTGATACTGAATCGGGGTCTCACCCGGGCCAAAGGTCTTCTACACCTCAAGCCAAGGGCCGAACTCGCGGCGAAGTTGGGCAGCCAATATGAACGCGAGGGCGCCCAGCCCGTTCGAGTCCGCAACCACGCACGACCGCCGGGGAGTCGCTGCCGTGCCCACCCTGCACTGCTGCGGGTTCGCGGTCCAGGTCGGCCATCCTGCTGCTCGGCGGCCGCCTCCCACGCGTGACCTGCGGGTCCATCGCCATTACCGCATCGGCACTCCGGCGGCGGAAGTCATAGCGAATCGATGACTTCCTTGCGCGATTGCCACACTCCTTCGTTGGCGGCCGCCAACAACTCGTTGAGCTTCTGTTCGAGCGCCAAATTGGTCAGCCGGGTGGTGGCCGAGTCGTCGATGAACAACGACAGCAACCGCCCATCGGGGCCGAGGGTGAAGCGCACATCCCCGTCGGGGTCCTCGGCGACCGTGCGCAGCGCCGCGAGGCGCGCCAGTTTGGCGTCGAGGTCGGCCAACGTTGCGGCCAGCTCGGCCTGGGAGAACTTGACCTTCTCGGCGTCGTGGAGATCGTCGAACGGGATGTCGGGGCGGCTCACTCGTCGGACTCCCCCAGCTTGATGCGCCGCACCACCAGCCGAGGCGGCGGGTCGTCATCCGGCGGATCGGGGTGCAAATGCGGCTCCGCAGGCTTCCCCCCGACAGCAGCCGCCGCCGACGTGATCCGGTCAGTCACCTTGCCGGTCACTGACTCGGTGTGCGGTTCTGGTGGAACCACGAGCTTTTTCGGCCGGGTGGCCCGTTCGCCGGCCGCCGCGCCTGCGCCACCGGGGCCCATCATCCCGCTCAGCGGCATCCCCATCGGCATGCCGCCCGAGGTAGCCGGGGGCGCCGGCTGCGGCGGCGGGGGCAACCCGCCTTGCGGGGTCGTGGGCAGTGTGGGCAATGCGCCGGTGGACGGCATGACCGGGGCGGGCGGCGTCGAGCCCGACGCCGGGACGGTCGCATCACCTCCACCACCGCCGTCAGCGGAGCCTGCCCCGGCATCGCCGGGGGTCGTCTGCCCGCCGTCGGGCAGGTCGAGCTTTTTCGCAGCCTCATCCTTGCCCGCGCCTCCCATGCCCGAAAGACCCTGGGCGGCCGTGCCGGCCAGCTGTTCACCGGCCTGCATCAGCGCCTGGGGTATCTGTCCGACCATCGACACCGCGCCGCCGACCAGACCCCCGGCGGCGCCCAGCACGGTGGGGATCATCTGCGGCAGCATCGACGCCATCTGCCCGGCCTTGTCCGGGCTCATCGCGCCGTCGCGGGCCGCAGCATCAGCGCCGGGTGCCTTCGCGCCACCGGGCGCGCCGTCGCGGCCCTGCCCCGGGTCGGCGCCGGCCGCGGAGGGATCCGACGCAGTGGTGGCGTCGGTGGCGTAGTGATACTCCGAATAGGCTTGCTGCGCCTGGGTTTCCAGCCCAGACCGTTTGGCGGATAGCGCGGCTACGGCGCCCGCGAGCTTGCCGCCCGACATCGCGTTCTGCCGGATGGCCAGCTGCAGCTGCTGGTTGATCGCCGCAAACTCCTCTGGCGAGGGCGTGTCGGCGACGGCCTGCCCATATTGCTCGGCGTGAGCGCTCGCCTGCCTCACGATCCCGTGCGTTCGCGCCGCCGTACCGCCCAACGCGTCGGCGTGCCCGATCAGGTGATCGCGGACCACGTCGGTGGACACTTCGCTGTCCCACACCTCGGGCAGTTCGGCCGCGCTGCGGCGCAGCAGGGCGGCAGCATCCTCGACCGCGGCGGCGAGCCGCGTCCAGCCTGCGATGAACCCCTGCCCGGCGTCGGGCGTGCCCGCGCTGAGCGCTGAGGCGATCACCTGTCCGGGCAGCTTCGCCGGCGGGGGCATCGGCGGCCGCACATCGGGGGTGGCTGCGGGCGGCGGCGGGGCGAAGCCGCTCATCCCGGCGTCGCGCACGGCGCTGGACAGGGACGCCACACTTGCCGCGTTGAGCGCCTCCTGCTCGGTGAATCCGGTCGCGACCGCGCCCAGCTGGGTCGCGGTGCCCGCCAGCGCGGCGACCTGGGCGTCGAGCAGGGCGGCCAGCGTGGCGGCGGCCGTCGACAGCCGCGTCGCCGCACCCGTGGACGCGCCGTCGGCGGCCAGCGCCGGATGCAGCGGGTCCCCGCCGACGAGATCGGTGAGCGCCGCGGCGATCCGCTGCGCCGCGGCGGCCAACGCGGACGGATCAACCTTCATCGGCTAGAACTTCCCGAGTCGCTCATGCGCCGCGGCCAGGTCGTGCTCCGTCGGCATGTCATCGATGTCGTCTGCCGCCACATGCCCCCGCTCGAGCTCGGCGCGTATGGCCAGTTGCCCTTGAAGGTACGCGACGTCAGCGGCGGCCATAATCCGCTCAGCTAACTCCCGGCCGGGCCGGTGCATCGCTTCCGGCTCCACCTGCACCCCGAGCACGTGACCCCGGACCGCCACCCGCACGAACACCGCGCCATCCGCAGTGGCGGCGGTGAAGGACCGCTCGGAAAGTGGCAGTGTGTCGTCGTCGCTCAAAACTTCAACCGTTCGGCGTTGACCGCCTCCTCTTCGGCGAACGCCGCCGCGTGGGTGCGCAGCGCATCGGCGGCGGCGCGGTGCGTGTGTTCGTGATCCAGCAACGCCGCATCGCGCTGGGCGAGCAGCTCGGCGACCGCCGCCTTCACCTCGTGCATGATCGGTCCGTAGCTGGCCACCGCGGCGCTGATCTCGTCGCCGGCGGCGCGGCCCGCCGCGATCTGGTCGGCCACCCCGTCGTGCTGATCGCCGACCTGGCGCAGCACTGCAGGGTCGATCCTGATGCTGTCGGCCATTCTGTGACTCCTTTGCGTTCAGGCAATTGTCCTGGTCAGGTGCTGCGGCGTCAGCCGGGGGCGACCATCGGCGCCGCGACGGGCCCGGGCGGCGCCGGCACGGACGGACGCATCCAGCCCAGAAAGTCCGGGCTTGACGACAGCGAGGCCAGCGCCACGACCTGCCCGTCCTTGAGGGCCTTGCCGGCGCCGAGCGCCACGACGTAGTGGTCGGCGAACATGCCGACATCACCTGCTGACAGCTGCGACGGGTCGATCGGAGCGGTGACCGGGGTGCCGGGCGGGGGCAGCTGGATCGCGGCCTGCCGATAGGCCACGTCCAACGGGGTGCCGGCCAGGTAGGCCCTCACCGCCTGCGCCGCCGCCGGGGTGGCCGCGTTCGCGGTCGAGCCGTCGGGCAGCTGCACCGTGGTCGACACGAGGGCCGGGGCCGCCGAGGGTGTCGGCGCAGGCGGTGCCGGGTCGCCCGGCGGTGGCGGCCCGTGCGTGCCGGTGTCCTTGACGGCCGAATCCGGTTGCGCGGAGCCATTGTTGGTGTGACCGATATTTTCCTGGCTACCGCCGTGCGTGGCGCTGCCGTCCTTGCCGCCCGGGTCGGCGCTGACGCCGTCCCCGGACCGGTCGGCGCCGTCCCCGGACCGGTCGTCGGTAACCGCGTCACGAACCGGCCGCGTGTCCGGTAACGAGCCCAATCCGCCCAGGGGGCCGGCTGCCGCGGGAAGACCGGCCAGCCCGCCCAGTCCGAGACCTGGCGGGAAGGCACCCATCGCGGCCGGCAGCGTGGAGACCAGCGCGGACAGCGGGTCCGGCATCGCGCCGGCGGGACCGCTCGGCGGCCCCACGCCAAGGTCGGACAGCGACGGGTCGGGCATCGGCTCGGCAGCGCCACCGTCAGGGCGCGGCGCGGGCTCGGGGGCCGGCGCGGCCGGTGGTGGTGCGGCCGCGGCCGGTGCCGGATCGGCTGGGCCCCGCCCCCCTGCAGCCGGTGGCGCGCTGTTGGCGTCGCCGTCGGCGGCGTAGAGATCGGCCAGCGCCTGCACGGCCTTGGCCGAATCGGCGGCGGTCAGCGCGCCGGCATTGAGCACCGTGGCGATCGCGCCGACCTGGGTCCGCAAAAATTTCAGGAATTGCGATTCCCCTGCAGGGGTGTCCAGCGCCGAGGACGGATTGTCCACGGCCTCAATGAGTTTCTGTTGTATGCCGTCGAGCTTCTGCTGCCCGTCGGCGCTGGTGGCGTGCGCATTCAACAGGACTTCGGACAATTGCTCTTCGGCCGCGTTGAGCTGGGTGTAGCGCTTTTTCAGCTCGTCCTGCAGTTTGGCCACCGCGTCAACGGTGCGCCCGGACTGCTGCTCGCTGGTCGCCAGACCTGGCCCAGCGGCCCGAGGCGGCGGCTGCACCGCTGGCGGGCTGGTCAGCTGCCCGCCCGGCCCGAACAAGCCGGGATGGTGGTTGCGCAGTGACCCGATCAGCGTGTCCGGCACCTGCGGATGCTCGCCGGTCGAGGTCTGCTGGTATGGGTATGCGCGGTGGGTGGACGGGTCCAGCCAGCCGTACATGGCGCTACCGATTGCCGGATGGGTCAGCAGCTGGTGGCTGGTCTCGGCGTTCAGATATCCGGTGATGTCGGCGATGTCGGACGCCGACAGGCCTCGCTGCCACGCGTTGGGGTCACCGTCGGCATCGTTGATGTGGCGCAGCGCATCGCGCAGCTCCTCATAGGTCGCCATCGAACCGGCCGCGATCAAGGTTGTCCTCCAGATCGGCACGGGTCACGAATGACGGTGCTGGGATTGGCCGCACGGGAGCGCCAAACAGCTTCTGCGCACGGGAAATCAGCCGAATAACGCGACTTGCCTGCTGCTGCAGGGATATGTCCACCGGCGGTTCCTCCTGTCCGAAATGAGCCTAACCCCGGTCCCCGGCGGCCTTTTACACAAATTTGTGGCTCAACGCGCCGCCAGCGGCCGACGCGCGACGAACGCCGCCGGCATCGGCTCCACCCGCACCACTGCCCCGGTGTGCGGGGCTTCCACAACGTGGGTCGGCGAGATCGCCAGCTGCACATGGCCGGGGCCGGGTCGGCCGTCCTCGCCGAACGCCGACGTCGGGAAAATCAGATCCCCGGCCCGCACGTCGCCAGGGGCGACAGGCACCCCCTCGGCGATCTGCGCGTAGGTGTCCCGGCCCAGTGACACCCCGGCCCGGGCCCAGCTCCACTGGGTCAGCCCGGAGCAGTCGAACGTCGACGGCCCGGTCGCCCCGTACACGTACGGACACCCGAGCTTGCTCAGGGCGGCCTCGGCCGCCGCCGCGCCCGGCCCGGCCGGCGCCTCACGCGCCCCCGGAGCCGCCCGCCGGACCAGCACCGACCGCTCAACGGGCTCGGTAGCCCCACCAAACGGCACGACGCCCGGCAGTGCCGGCCGCAAACCGCCAGCGCTGTAAGGGATCTGGAAACCGCCACCACCACCACCGACGACGACGCCGCCGCCGCCGCGTGCGTACATCAACGTGCGCAGCAACGCGGCCAGCCTGCCGTCGCGCAGCCGGTAGGCCGCTACCACACGCTGCTGCTGGGCCACCCGAAAACGCAGCCCAGCGATCAACGCCCGCTCCCCGGCCGGGGTGTTTGACACCGGGCCCAGCCGCCCGACATCGGCAGCCGCACCGTCGACCACCGCGCCCGAGTCGCCCCGCCCGCTCCGATCGGCATCCCCGGCCTCGACCAGTCCGCTTCCCAGCCGGTCATCGACCCCGGCCAGCCGAGCCAGCGCAGGCCCCGCAGCTGATACAAAGTCACGGTAGCCGACAACCCATTCGCCAGATTGTCCGGTCATGCGCCCCTGCGCGGCGCGCAGCCCGTCACCGGCACCGGCCAGCGGCGAGCCTGCCGAATAACTCGACACGGGCGAATCCCCGAACAGCGCATGCGCCCGCCCGAGCGCCTCACCCACCCGCTGAACCAGTATGCCGACGGACACATGATCAGTATCGGGTAGCTCAGCACTCTCTCTGGACGCAAAATACGCGCGGGCGTGTTCAGTAGCCCATCCGGAGGTCGGCTGGCATCGCTCTGCTGGACCTTCAGGTGTAGATCCGAGCCGTCCGGTCGCACCCCCACACCGCGACTACCCGGTTCATCGATGTGGCGATGTGGGCGACCGGATCGTAGATGTTCGGCGCCGTGCCGGATTGGTGGCTTTCCGCGAACGGGCCGGGCGCAATCTGCCTAAACCCGCGCAAACAGCCCACGCGGGCGCCGTCGGGCATGCCCGGACCTCGGTTGTTGCTGCCGGAGGTGTCGACCGCGTCGGGATCGAACAAGGATTCGCGCTCGATGAGGGTCAGATACCGCCGGGTCCAGGTGCGCCTCGCGCCCGGCTGACGCCCCGCGCATCCAGCGCCGCGCTGATGGCGCGTCTACCGGTAACCGAGCTCGCGGAGCACGGCGGCGACCCGGCTTGCCTCCTCGGAATGCCGCGTGACCAAGTCCTGCATGGCGGCGACGCGGCTGCGCAATGTGGCGAGGGCCACGAACTCCCCGGCTGGGAGGTGCCCGAGCGAGCCGATGGCGGCGGGAATCTCGGCCGCGCCGGCTCGCACCGCCGCCGCATCCAAGCGGCCGCGGCGATGGTTTGTGCCGGCGTCGGCCAATTCGGCGTGAAGAGCACCGTCGGCGTCGGCGCCGTCTTGCAGCCGTTCCGCCGCCGCACCAACAGCTGCAGCGTGCGCGTTGGCCGCCGCGCCAGAAAAATCCTGAGAGACACGTGTAATGGCGTGGCTGGCGTCAAGCGCGCTGCCTACGGCTCCGGCAAAGGTTGCGCCGCGGCCGTCAGCGGGAACCGAGAACAGCGACTCCGCGCGCCCGAGCACCTGGCCCACCCGCGCGGTCACCCCGTCAACGGACATGTGTCGATTATCCGTCACCGAGTTGGGTGATCAACGCGTCGATGCGGGTCGGCATCGGCCATGCGGCGTTGATGAGGCGTAGGTTTCGCCCGTATCACAGACGCGGCCCGTGCATGAGGGTGCCCGACCGACGGTCGGAAATGCTCGCCTCGGTCGGCGCGCACCCGAGAAGCTGGGCAGCGTTAGCCTGCGCAGCCAGCCAGCGCCGACCCATCTCCGGTCGGCGAGCGCTGTGCAGGTTCGCGGCCAGCAGGCAGTTCCACTCCTCAGCGACTACCCACACCGCGCGTGCCACCGGGCCGTCAGTGGGGCGCAGCGCGTCGGTTAGCCGGTGCGCCAGCTCGGACGTGATGTCGATCTCCCGCGTCTGGTCGGGGTTGCACGGCAGCCCTTCTGCGTCCAGGTCGATTAGCGACGCTGCCGTGAGAAACCGGTTGGCGGCATCGCGCATTTCGGTGGAAAGCTCATCCATGATCGTTTCGCTCCCTTGCGGTGATATACCGCCGCTAGCAGCTGCGCCCATTGTGCGCCTTTGCGGGCGACATCGCGCTGGCTACCCGCGTGACGTTAACGGTGTGCGTTTTTTTCGGTCAGCCCGGATTCCGTCGGCGCGCCGTTGTAGGCACCGGGAGCTCCACCAAAGCTCATATCGGGTGAACACGCGAGGGAGTAGGACCCGCCGTTGGTGTGGTTCTTCGTGCAGTTGTCGCCGGGCTGGGCGACGCTGCGGGCGGCAGGAGAAACAACGGCGCCGGTAAAGACCGGGAGCGCCGGGGCGATGGCGATAGCAACGGCTACTCCACCCGCGAAGACTAGTCTTGCCGGCCGGCGTGGGACATTCATCGTCTGACTCCTGAATCTCTTGGACGACCTTGCCCGAAGCGCCCGACTGAGCAAAGGTATCCGCCTACGGTGCGGTCCTGCGATCGACGGGCCACGTTCGAGCATATGTAACGCAGCAAGCGTACGCTTCCGCAGCACCTTTCGGCCTGATCTCGAGCGTGCCGTGCTTTACACCAGGGTGGCCTTCGTCGGCTCTCGGAGCTAACGGCCACGGTACGCGGTTACCGCGGCTACGCATCGTTATCGACGCAGGGTACGACGTGGCCAGCAAAAGCGGCGGCCCCAGGAACTGACGGCGATCCCGGATGGGAACTGACCGTTGGCCGGTGACTCCGCCAAAATCGTCGCCGCCCGAAAAGGTTAGCCGCCGGTAGCGCTCGTCGGAGCTTCGAATTTCGAGCTGATGACCGAGCTGGCTGAGCTGATGATCGAGCTGAGCGCACTTGAAAGCGAGCTCATCACGCCGCTGTGCGTAGCTCTGGTCGTGGTCGTGGTCGTGGTTGTTGTCGTGGGCTGGTTGAGGGTGCCGCTGCTGCAGGCGGCACCTATGGTAGCCAGCGCAATCGTCGCAACAGTTCCGGCAGCAGCGGCGAGATGACGAGCAGAGAGACCTGGCCTCATGATGGCGTCCTTACTGGTCCTGACATCGCCAGCGTATAGCCACGCGACTGTCAAGTGAAGAACGTCAACTCCAGGATGGCTGTGCTTCGGTCGCGAATCTAATTAGGCCACCGTGCACGGGATTATCCGTTGGGCGAAGTTGGCCTCGGTTCTGTATGTAGTCCGACAGTTTGGACGTCCAGATCTAGATACATACGCCAAGGAAGCAGGGACCAGGGGGGCCACCCCAGCCGCCACCCCAGCCGCCACCCCAGCCGGCACCCCAGCCCTGGTAACCCCAGCCCGGGTCGCCCCGGCCGGGCCCACCACCCCAGTCGCCTCCCCGATGGTCGCCGCCGTGCCCGTCACCGCCGTGCCAGTCATCCAACTGTGCTTGGTGGTCCACGCCCGGAATATCCCGCGGAGCAGGCGCGGCGTTGGCGACCCCGGCCGCTAGCTCGACCACGGAAAAGCCGAGCGCGCCGACTATTACAGTCGCGCCCACCGCTTTCTTCAAGATCATCAAGATCCCCTCTCGTGGTTTGACTGTCAGGCGGCAAAATCGCGCGTCTGACGCCAGATTCACGTTAGGCACCTTGGGTGTGAGCTCCCTACGACCGCTCATAGGGCTGGCAATCTGCTCGCCCGCCCGATTCAGCCCAACGCCAAGGGTTTTCAACAAGGTACGGGGTAATCAGCGCCCCGCGGCAACCGCCAACCCGGCCGATTTCTCTTGGAATCGGCTCACCCGCGGCCCTGTTCGCGACAGGGCGCGGGACGATTTCTGCTGGTCTGTCGGCCAGATACCTTAAGCGGCAGTCGGGTTCAGGTGGCTGCGAAATCGATGTCCACCGACTCGGCGCCACGATCGATTCGACCAGGCGATCCAGCGGCGCCTCCGAAAAGGCCAAGCCTGAAGGCGAAGACTTTAAGCGGGCAGCAGCCGCTACCGATAGAACTGCAGCGAATCGGGTGGGCGAGCCGATCCAGGCTTCCCGAGTGGTTGCCCGCTCAGGAAAGTGGGATCAGTACCTGCCGAAGGCGAGCGCGACGTTGTGGCCGCCGAAGGCGAACGAGTTGCTGATCGCGTACCGGTAGGAGCCGGGGCGGGCCTCGCCCGCCACGACATCGAGATCGATTTCGGGGTCAAGGTCGGTCAGGTTGAGGGTGGGCGGCACGATGCCGTCGCGCAACGCCTGCACGGTGAGAACCGCCTCGACCGCGCCGGCGGCGCCGATCGAGTGACCGAGCGCGGATTTGGGCGCGTACACCACCGGTGTGTGGTGGCCCAGGGCGTTGGTGATGGCGTGGGCCTCGGCGAGGTCGCCGTCGACGGTGCCGGTGGCGTGGGCGTTGATGTGGTCGATGTCGGCGGGCGTGAGACCGGCGAGCCGGACAGCGCGGGTGATGGCGTCCCCGGCGGGTCCCCCGGTGGGGTCCGGGCCGACCGGGTCGTAGCCGTCGGAGGTAATGCCGGCCCCCATCAGCCGGGCGAGGATGCGGGCGCCGCGTGCGGTGGCGTGCTCCTCGGTTTCAATGACCATGAGCGCGCCGCCTTCACCGAACACCATACCGTCGCGGGCTTTGTCGAAGGGGCGGCATGCACCGGCTGGGTCGTCGTTGTTGGTGGACAGCCTGCCCATCCGGGCGAACGCCGCGATGGGCACCGCCTCGATCCTGGTTTCGACACCGCCGCAGATCGCGGAGTCGGCCTCTCCCAGGACGATGTGGCGCCATGCCTGGGCGATGCCCGCGGCGCCGGACGCATCCCCCAACACCGGTGTGATGACCCCGGCTTTGGCCTTACGCTCCAGCCCGACCGCGGCCGCCGCGGCGTTGGGCATGAACATCTGCACGTCCAGTGGCGACGCCGCCCGCATGCCCCGCGCCTGCAAGTCGAAATAGCGGAAGATGAGGTCCTCGGTCGAGCCCAACCCGATCCCGATCGACACCATCAGGCGGGTGGTGTCTACCTCCGGTGATCCGGCATTCTGCCACACCCGCCGGCCCAGCACGGTGGACATCTTCTGCGGATACGACAGCCGGCGCAGCTGCACCCGGTTCAGCTCGGAGTCGAAGTCCTCCCGCAGATGCCCGCCGATGCGCACCGGTAAGTCGAATTCCTCAACAAAAGGGTCATCCAGCGCGCGGATACCGCTTCTCCTGTGGAGCAATCCCTGCCAGGTTTCTTCCGCGTCGGGCGCCATCGGACTGGTCGATGCGACGCCGGTGACAACCACGTTGGGAAACCCATCACCAGTAGCAAGCGCCGCCATAATTTTGTGCGTTCCTCCCTACGCGATCGACCGTTACGTCCATCAGTGTGGCGCGGAGATGACAGGCCACTGTGACGTACGTTGCCTACCCCAGGCACTTTAAACAATCCTCGTTGACGCCACGAGATAAAGCCGCCGCCGGTGATGACGTCCTGACCGTGTCGTGAGCGGACCCACCCGTCGGCCGCGGGCCTCATTGCGTACCTGCAAGTAACACTCGTCCGGTAGGAACGATTCAGCGCAGACAGCTGCGCCTTCCGTTTCCTCAGTTCCGGCACCATTCAATCCTGGCATGAGCAAAAGAGTTTCTCCTCTTTGCCCACACCACAGAGACGCCGTGCGAAGGTGGTGTGAGAGAGTCGCGCGGCCCTTGCTCCAGTCACCTTTCTGCGCAGGCCCTCGTAGAGAGCTTTTCATCCTTGATCCACCAAGGGCGTCTTAGTCCTCGGCACCACCCCAGCAATCGTCGCCTTCGCCGGTCTAAAGACTTCCCAGCCTCGCCGCCGGCCAATTACTGGGCCGAACCGGACGTTCACCGATGCCGCAACCACTATATTCAGTCGTCCCGACACTGCCTGCCCGACCGCGCATGGCCAACCGGAGAAGCACAGCCCGCTAACTCGCTCAGCAGTCAGGAGAAGCGGCTGTGTACCCCTCGATTATCCCGGGGACGTACCGGCGGTACCGGCTCTATTTCGATCTCGCCAAAACGACGGTGTCAGCGCTGACACCGGTTACGCTGGCGCCGTTAACGAGGACACCGTGCTTTGCCGAGGCGGACAACTGACCGGTCGGCCGCGCCCAAAGAGGTGCCCGGGGCGCCATGTCCACCACCGCGAATGCCGCCGAAGAGCAAGGGGGAGCTCACCATGAACACCGTCAGCTCGGCCGAATCCCTTGAGGCTCGTTGGATCGGCTGCGTTCAGCACGAACATCTACGCCGCGGGCAGCGTCCGGTGCTGCCCGGCAAAGATCCCTTCTACGAACCGCCACCGGGCTATCAGCACAGCCAGCCGGGGACCGTGCTGCGCTCACGCGACGTTGAGCTCGCGTTTCTCGGGGTGATACCTCAGCGATTCACCGCGACGCAGCTGCTGTACCGGAGCACCGACTTAAACGGCAATCCCGAGGCCGCGGTCACCACTGTGCTGCTGCCGGTGCAACGCGACCCTGACTTGGTGGTCCCCGTGGTGTCCTATCAATGCGCGATCGATGGGGTGGCGTCGCGATGCTTCCCGTCGTATGCGCTGCGACGCGGGGCCAAGGCCGTCGGCGCGCTGGCACAGCTGGAGTTTCTGCTCATCGCTGCCGTGCTGGCCGAAGGCTGGGCAGTGTCGATTCCCGATCACGAAGGCTGCCACGGGATGTGGGGTGCGCCCTACGAGCCCGGGTACCGGATCCTTGACGGGGTGCGGGCCGCGCTCAACTCCGAGCGCCTGGGTCTGTCCCCGTCGGCTGCAGTGGGCCTGTGGGGTTATTCGGGCGGCGGCCTGGCCTCGGCGTGGGCGGCTGAAGTGAGCGCCACCTACGCCCCCAACCTCAATCTCGTTGGCGCCGTACTCGGCTCACCAGTCGGCGACCCCGGAAGTGTCGGCCGCCGCCTCAACGGCTCGTTCTACGCCGCGCTACCCGGTCTGGTAATTGCCGCGCTGGCCCAGGTCTACCCGGACGTCGAACGGCTCATCAGGCAGCATGCCACCGACGAAGGGAAGGCCCTGCTGGCCCAGCTGGAGAAGATGACCACGGTTCCGGCGGTTCTGCGGCTGATGAACACAGACATCAACCGCTACATGGACCTTCCCCTCGACGAGTTGTGGGAACTGCCGGAGGTGAAGCGCATCCTCGACAGCATGCGGCTGGGGACCGCCGCGCCAAGCCCTCCTGTGCTGATCGTGCAGGCCGTCCACGACAAGATCATCAATGTCGCCGACGTCGACAACCTGGCCGAGACCTATCTCGCCGCTGGCGCCTCGGTCACCTATCACCGCGACCGCTTCAACGACCACCTCCTGCTGCACGCGATGTCTGCGCCGATGTCGCTACGGTGGCTGCGGGATCGGTTCACCGGGCGTCCCCTGACGACGCACCTGGCACGGACCACGTGGCCAACGGCGTTCAACCCGTCGACCTATTGGGGCATGATGCGGTTGGCCACCATCACCGCGAAGGTCATCACCGGCCGCGCCGTGGGACGCCATCCCCTCTCCAACACCGACGAGAGTCTGGTTAGGGATGCCCGGCCCCCGCTCGCTCGGTGAACGCGCTGCCGGCGCGGTGCCGATACTCCGCCCCGCGGCCTGACCACATCTGACGTTCCTGCGCATGTCACTGCGCGCCAACAGCCTCGCGCAG
>JAOPWC010000119.1 GCA_025965895.1 Mycobacterium sp. | reverse complement strand
GACTGATCGGCGTACCGACCGACCGCCAGCCCAGGTTCTGCAGGTAGGTGGGGACCTCATTGCGCTCGCCCTCGTATCCCAAGTCCGCAACCTCCAGTTCGAAGCCGTGCTCACGCCATTTGGCGGTGGCTTTGCGCATCGCTTCGCGGGCCTTTTCCAGATCCAGCTGCGACATGTCCGGGACGGTTTCGGTGGCCAGTCGGCTGCCGTGGGCGCTGAGCGCGGTTATGTTGTCCAGCAGGCGGTCCTGGGCTGCCGGTGGCAGATAGCCGAACAGACCCTCGGCGATCCAGGCGGTGGGCCGGTCGCTGTCGAGACCCGCGTCGCGCAGGGCGGCCGGCCAGTCGTGCCGCAGGTCGATGGATACGGTGCGCAGCTCGGCCGTCGGGGCGGCGCGCAGACCCGCCAGAGTGGTGGACTTGAACTCGATGACCGGTGGCTGGTCGATCTCGAACACCGTCATATCGGCGGGCCACGCCAGCCGGTAGGCCCGCGCGTCGAGACCGGACGCCAGAATCACCGCCTGGCGGATGCCGGCCTGGGTCGCGTCGAGAAAGAACGAGTCGAAATAGCGAGTGCGGGCGGCCATCGCGTCGGGCATGTGGTCCAGCCGCCACGCGGACTCGCTGTCGTCGAGGTCAGCGGCGTCGAGTTCACCTGTGGCCCACCGGGTGAAGAAATCGAGTCCGACCGCGCGGACCAGGGGATCGGCGAACCGGTCGTCGATCAAAGGATTCTCGGCTTTGGTAGCTATCGCCCGGGCAGCGGCGACCATCGTCGCCGTTGCGCCCACGCTGGTCGCCAAGTCCCAGGTGTCGTTGTCTGTGCGTGCCATGCGCTGTCCTTTCCAATCTCAGCCAAGCAGATACTTAGCGAGTATAAGTATCCCAGTGAATGTGCTCGGATTGGGGACTCCTGGGTCCGGGCTTGAACTCGGTACCGATCGTGTGAGCAACCGGTATGAGCGCCGCCTGCGTCACCTGCTCATAAGGGATCCCGAGCACTGCGGCGGCGTCGCGTTCGTGGGCCAGGTGCAATGTCGTCCATGCTGTTCCCAAGCCCCTGGCCCGGGCGGCGAGCATGAAACTCCAGGTCGCGGGCAGTATCGATCCCCACGCTATGGCTTGCCAGAGGTGCGGAGCGTTTTCATACCGGCCTTCGATGCACGGGATGACCAGGACCGGCACCTCCTGGAGGTGCTCAGCCAGGTAGGCGGCGGACTTCATCACGGCCTCCTGTCCGGGAGGGGCCGACGGCGGCTCGGTCTCGTTTTGGGATTTCCGGTACAGCTCGGCCAGAGCCTTCTTTTGGTCGGCGTCGGTGACGACGACAAAGTGCCAGCCCTGCTGGTTGCCGCCGGTCGGTGCCTGGAAGGCGAGGTCGAAGCACTCCTCCAACAGTTCCCGCTCGACAGGGCGCGACAAATCAAGGCGTTTGCGCACTGTGCGCGTGGTCGACAACAACTGATCCGGCGTTAGGTCAAGCGTCATGTGTGCAGGCTCCTCGTTTGGCGCGTCGAACTGTCCATCAGCCACCACGCTAGCACAATGGCAACTCTATGTCGCCATTTGATTGGGGTCTGCGCCAGCTTCAAGTCGGACGGTCGACACGATCTATGGAGGGTTAGAGATGTCACACCTGCTGCACATCGATTCCTCGGTTCAGCGTGACTTGTCGGTGAGGTCTCGACCAGAACTGGTCGGCGCACTTGCGGTCCACAATCCGGCTTTGATACCGGCCGCGGTCTGATCGGTGCCGCGGCTGCGGCCGGCGCGACGTAACGCCGCGGCGATCCGGCTCACCGAGAGAGTTCGGCTGCCGCGGCTTTGGTGGGCGCGATCGCCAACACTGCGCGCCCCGGGCTGGCAATCCCCAGCGTGAACCGGTTGGCGAAGACCGCCAGGAAGGTCGGATGGAACTCGCGCAGGAGCGACCGCAGCTGGTACTGCGCCGCGGTCCGTCGCCAGATCGCGTCCTGATGTGCCCGGGCCAGCACCGCGATCGCCTGACACAACTCGCTGTCGGCCGGCAGCCTGCGGTGCAGGTGGGCATCGACGCGCAGGATGTTGGCCAGCGCCATCGCGTCGGCGTGGTCGGACTTCGACCGGGCGACCGAGTGGCGTTCGCGGTAGCAGGCTACCTGCCAGCGGGTTGATCGCACAGACAGGGCGCCCGGTTGCCCGCAGGGACACGATCAAGAAGCCGCGTGGCGTCTCGATCGCCACTGGAACCGGGGACCTCGGCGCTGTCGCCCGCCTCGGCCAGCAGCCAACGAGCTGGGCGAAGCCCGCCGGATCGCGGGGATACGTACGAGGATTACCGCCAGCTGGGGAGCCAGATCTCCATACTCCAGGTCGCGTTCGATACCGGGATGCCGGTGAGGATCGGATACAGCCACGCGAAGTTGGCCACCACCAGCGCGACGTAGAAGCTGACCGCGAGCAGGCCAAGGCTTCGGCGTTCGCGGGATTGGTTCGGCTGGTACAGAATGTCCCCGCATATCAACGCGATCGCTATCACCAGGAAGGGCGCCATCGTGGTGGCATAGAAGAAGTACATCTGGCGGTCGATGTCGGAGAACCACGGCAGCCAGCCCGCGCAGTACCCGACGAGCACGACGGCGTAACGCCAGTCGCGAAGGACGAACGCCCGCCATACGGCCCAGAACAACACCGGCACCGCCACCCACCACAGCGCCGGCGTCCCGACGAGCATCACAGCTTTGACACACGACTGCGGCCCGCATCCTGGAATGTTCTGCTGATCAATTGCATACAGCACCGGCCGCAGCGACATCGGCCACGTCCACGGCTTGGACTCCCACGGGTGATGGTTGCCGGCGGCGTTCGTCAGCTCGGAATGGAACTTGTAGACCCCGTACGTGTAGTGCCACAGCGATCGCAGCGCATCCGGCAGCAACCCGCCCGGCCCGACCGACCTACCCACCTCGTAGCGGTCCACCGCCGTCTCCGACGCGAACCACGGCACGTACGACGCCATGTAGACCGCGAACGGAATGAGCCCCAGCGAGTACACCGTCGGTCCGACGTCGCGCCGCAGCACACCCAGCCATGGCCGCGGCACCCGATACTGGCGGCGCGCCGCCAGGTCGAACGCCAACGACATCGCGCCGAAGAACACCATGAAATACAGCCCCGACCACTTCGTCGCGACGGCCAAGCCCAGCAGGACGCCCGCGCCGAACCGCCACCAGCGCACTCCCAGACGGGGGCCCCACGGGGTCTCGGCGATCCGGCCCTCCAGCAACGCGACATACATCCGCCGGCGGACCTGGTCGCGGTCGACGATCAGCGCACCGAACGCCGCGACCACGAAGAACGCCAAGAACCCGTCGAGCAGCGCGGTGCGCGAGGACACAAAGCTGACCCCGTCGCAGATCAGCAGTACGCCGGCGATGGCGCCGACCAGCGTCGACCGACTGATCCGGCGGGTGATCCGCACCACCAGCAGGACCATGATCACGCCACAGACGGCGCCGCTGAAGCGCCAGCCCAGCCCGTTGTAACCAAACAGCCACTCACCGATCGCGATCAGAAACTTGCCGACCGGCGGATGCACGACGAGACCGAAGCCCGGGTTGTCCTCTACGCCGCCGTTTTGCAGCATCTGCCACGCCTGCGGCGCGTAGTGCTTCTCGTCGAAGATCGGCGTGCCGGCGTCCGTGGGCTGGCCCACGCTGATCAACCGCGTCACCGCGGCGAGCGCGGTCACGACCGCTGTGGTAGCCCACCCTCGCAGCCGGTCTGTGGGCCCGAAGTCAGGCGCCGGAACCAGCGGGCCGGGGCTGATCACCGGGACCTGGCGCTCGCCGAGGCGAGGTTCGGTGGCGGTGGCTGTCACATCGGCGATCGTAGGCTGTCGATCATGGGCGATGGTCTATTGCTCCTCGGTGCCACCCCGCTGGGGCAGCCGTCGGACGCCTCGGCGCGGTTGGTCGCCGCGCTCGGCTCCGCCGATGTCGTCGCCGCCGAAGACACCCGCCGGGTGCGGGCATTGGCCCAGGCCCTCGGGGTGCGCATCCCTGGCAGGGTGGTCAGCCTGTTCGATCACAACGAGGCCACCCGGACGCCGTCACTGATTTCCGACATCAGGTCCGGTGCGACGGTGCTGGTGGTCACCGACGCCGGCATGCCGGTGATCAACGACCCCGGCTACCGGCTCGTGACAGCCTGCGTCGCCGCGGAGTTGCCGGTCAGCTGCCTGCCGGGCCCGTCGGCGGTGACGACGGCACTCGCGGTGTCGGGGCTGCCGTCGGACCGGTTCTGCTTCGAGGGTTTCGCGCCGCGCAAACACTCCGCGCGGGTGGCGTGGTTAACGTCTGTGGCCGACGAGCCGCGCACCATCGTGTTCTTCGAGTCGCCGCGCCGCCTGCTGGCGTGTCTGAAGGACGCCGTCGACCAGCTCGGTGGGTCACGTCGCGCAGTGGTGTGCCGCGAGCTCACCAAGGTGCACGAGGAAGTCGTGCGCGGGACGGTCGCCGAGCTTGCCGACTGGGCCGCAGACGGCGTGCTCGGCGAGATCACCGTCGTCGTGGAGGGTGCGCAGCCGCACGCCGACATGCCGACCCTGATCGCCGAGGTGAGCGCGTTGGTCGATGCGGGCATGCGGGTCAAGGACGCGTGTGCGGAGGTGATCGGTGGGCACCCGGGGGCACCGTCGCGGCGAGAACTTTACGACGCGGTGTTGCGGGCGCGCACGTAGGCGACGAATGGTGCGGCCTTGAGCAGGCACTCATCCCACTCGCCGTCAGGATCGGAGTCTGCGGTGATTCCGCCGCCGACCCCGAGCACCGCCTCACCCTCGACGTCGAACTCGACGGTGCGGATCGCGACGTTGAGCTCGCAGCCTGCGATGGGGGACGCTAAACCGACTGTGCCGCAGAATATTCCACGTCGTTTCGGCTCCCACTGCGTCAATAGCTGACGAGCGCGTGTCTTCGGCGTGCCGGTCACCGACGCGGGCGGAAAGGTGGCGTCCAGCAGCGTGGTGATCGGCAGCTCGACGGGCACCTGTGCGGAGACCGTCGAGACCAAATGCCACACGCCCGGTGCCGGGCGCACGGCCAGCAATTCGGGCACGCCGACGGTGCCGGTGACTGCGACGCGACCCAGGTCGTTGCGGACCAGGTCGACGATCATGATGTTCTCGGCGACGTCTTTGGCCGAATTCCGGAGCGCCGACGGGACCGCGTGCCGCGACAGTGTGCCCTTGATCGGGCTGGACGTCACGGCGTCGCCGACGCGCCGCAGGAACAACTCCGGCGACAGTGACGCCACCGCGCCCCACGGCCCCGCGACGAACGCAGCCCGCGCCGGCGCGGTGCGGGCCACCGCTTCGACGAAGAACTCGACCGGTGACCCCGTCACCTCGCCGGCGAATTGCGTACAGACGCAGGCTTGATAGACCTCACCCGCCTCGATCGCGTCCAGGCATGCCAGCACGCCGGCCCGGTGAGTGTCCCGGTCGGCCGGGTCCCATGCGATGTGACACAACGGCTGTCGCGGCGGGGCGCGCAATGCGCGAGACACCCAGTGTGGCAAAGGGTTACCGGACAGACTCTCGTACCACCACGTTCCGTCGCAATCCTGGCGGAGCACACCGTCGGCCCATCCGCCGGCTGCCTCCGGAATCCGCGGTGGGCTGCCGTCGGCGCCGCTGTCCGGGTACGACAGGTAGCCGAGCCAGCCGCCACCCACGCCTGCTCCGGCGGCCGTATTCGTCGGCGCGGCGAACACGTCCTGCGGATCCACCGGCGAGGCAGTCACGGTGGGGGCGATGACCGCCCAGGACCGGAACCAGTCGCCGATCAGCGCCGCCGGGGGGCTCAGGCCGAGCCGGGACGCGCCGTCGGCGACGGCGAGAAGCACCGCCGGGGCGTCGCCCAAGTCGCCGAGCCGCTCGATCCGCACCGCCTCAGCGTGACGGGTTACGCGAGCAGACGCAAAAGTCCCCGACACGGGCGTGCGGGCAGCTTGCGTCTGCTCGCGCACAGAACTCAGCCCCGCGCGATCTCCCGTGGCGTGGCAACGGTGGCCAGCTTCTCCGGATTGCGGATCGCGTAGAAGCCGGTGATCAGCCCGTCGATGATCTCGACAGTGATCACACCCTCAAGGTGGTCGCCGCTGTAGATCACCACGGCGGGTGCGCTGTTGTAGGTCGCCGTTTCGATCCGCATCCCGGGCACTCCCCTGCGCAACAGCCCTACGATCGCGGCGGCCACCTTCGCCGCGCCGACGACGGGCCTGCGTGCGGCGCTGACCTTGCCCCCGCCGTCGGCGATCCACGTCGCGTCGGGCGCCAGCATCGACATCAGTTTGTCCATGTCGCCCGTCGCCGCCGAGGCAAGGAACTGGGCCGTGATCTCCTCGTTCCGCTGTGGATCGACGGGGCCGAACCGTTTCCGACGAGCCGCGACGTGGTCGCGGGCCCGGTGCGCCACCTGCCTGACCGTGGCCGCCGATTTGCCTACAGCAGAGGCGATTTCGGCATATTCGAAGCCGAACACTTCACGCAGCACGAACACCGCCCGCTCGTCGGGGCTCAGTGTTTCGAGCAGCACGAGCATGGCCATCGACACGGATTCGGCCAGCACCACGTCGGCCGACGGATCCTGCTCGTCGAGCAGCAGCGGCTCCGGCAACCACGGCCCGACGTAGTCTTCACGGCGACGGGCGCCGGCCCGTAGCGTGTTGAGCGCCTGCCGCGTGACCAGCTGCGCCAGATATGACTTCGTGTCGCGCACCGTCGAGAGGTCCACCCGCACCCACCGCAGGTAGCTGTCCTGCAGCACGTCGTCGGATTCGGTTGCGGAACCAAGGATTTCGTAGACGATCGTGAACAGCAGCGGCCGCAGATGGGTGAACCGTTCGGCATGCTTCTCGGTCGTCACACCGCCACCGGCTCCTGCGCGGGACGCTTGCCGCCACGCAGCCAGAAGTACGAACCCGGCTTGCGGGCCTCGCGCGCAATGAACGTCACGGCGCCCTTGCAGATCAGCTCCTTGATCGCCGCCGCGGTCCGGCCCGCGACGTAGAGCCGTCGAGGCGTGTCGTCGGTGTGCGACAGCTGGATGGTGCCCAGCGACCGGCCCAGGCTGATGCACTGCCCGGCGAAGGCCTGGCTAACGACGGCCGGTTCGGCGCCCGCGACGCGGCTCAGAACCGTGTTGGCCGCCTGCGCGCCCAGCGGCCCCGCCGCTTGGCAGCTCATCCGAAGCGGCTGCCCCGACGGCGCGGCGGCGTCACCGGCGGCGACGATCCGCTCGTCGTCGATGCTCGTCAGCGTCTCGTCGGTCAGCAGCCGACCGATCGCGTCGGTGCTCAAGCCGCTGCGGGCGGCGAGGTCCGGGACCCCGAATCCGGCGGTCCAGACCGTGACGGCGCTGGGCAGTTCGCGGCCGTCGTCAAGAATCACGCTGAACTCGCGCACCTCGGCGACGGCGCTGCCCTCGAACACGTGTACCCCGAGCCGCGCCAGTTGGCGGGCCACCGACCGCCGGCCGGGCTCGCTCAGCGACGGGCCGAGGCGGGCGCCGCAGATCAGTGTGACCGTGCCTGCCGGCCGGTATTCGGCCAGCTCGGCGGCCGCCTCGATCCCGGTCAGTCCACCACCGACCACGCAGAGCGGCGCGTTGGGGTGCAGATCCTCGAGCCGGTCCTTCAGCCGACGCGCGTGCTCGTATTCAGCTATCGGATAAGCGAATTCGGCGGCGCCCGCCACCGAGCCGGACGCGGCGGTGCTGCCGACGGCGTAAATCACGTAGTCGTAGCGCAGTTCGCTGCCGGACGCGAGCTCGATCCGACGCCGCGCCGAGTCGATCGCGATCGCGGCGTCTACCACGAGCCGCACATCCGGATGCAGCATCGTCGAGTAGTCGACGGTCGCGGGGCTCGAACCCGCCACCAGCTGATGCAGCCGGATCCGCTCGACGAACGCGCCCCGCGAGTTTACCAGCGTGACGTTGACGTCGGATCGGGTCTGCAGATGGTTCGCCGCGAGCGTTCCGGCGTAGCCGCCGCCGATCACGACGACTTCGGCCCCGGCTTCGGTGTGGTCGGTCATGTCAACTCCTGTCTGATGGCGTTACGCCCTTTGGACACCGGCGGCGCATCAGACGTGACCGACGGCGCCGCGGTTGTGACCCAATTCACTTCACTTGGACCGCAGCGCCGCCGAAGTGGGCGTTGGCCGTCGCGCTCGCCGGACTGGCGGTCGATGGATTGCGGCCGGCGCGGCCGTCACCGCCGTTGGCTTGCTGCTGATGTGGCTCGTGCTTTACGTACGGGTGAGCGCCGATCAACCGGCGGCTCACCACAGCAGCCCAGACCGGCGAGGTGCCGCCGAACGCGCGTGTCCTGCAACGTAATTGGGACCGAATCATCACGACGAGGGCCATCCTGCAAGGTCTGGAAATCGTCGCCCTGTGTCTCGCGCTGGTGAACTGATCGCGTGGACCGCGGGGGTTTCACTCCACCCGGTAGCGCGGGAAAACCGCTGTCGGCGGCGGCAACACGGTGCCGGGCGCCAGTCGGGTCGCCATCGCGCTGAACGACCGCTGATCGACGGGCTGGCCGAGCAGATCGAGCAGCCTGGCCGCCGAGTCCGGCATCACGGGCTGCGTCAGCAACGCGGCGATCCGCACGACCTCGAGCGTGGTGTACAGCACGGTGCCGAACCGCGCACGGTCGCCCTCTGACTCCGACTTGCGCAACACCCACGGCTGCTCGGCGGAGAAGTACCTGTTCGCCGCGCCCAGCACCAGCCATATCGACTCCAGCGCAAGGTGCATGGCTTGCGCGTCGAAGCCTGCCCGCACCTTCTCCAGCAGCGCATCGGCGGCGGAGAGCAGGTCACGGTCGTCCTGGTTCAGCGCAGTCGGCTCGGGCACGACACCATCGAGGTTTTTCGCCACCATCGTCAGCGAGCGCTGCGCGAGATTGCCGAACTCGTTGGCGAGGTCGGCGTTGATGCGAGTGACGATCGCCTCCTCGCTGTAGCTACCGTCCTGTCCGAACGGCACCTCGCGCAGCAGGAAGTACCGCAGCTGGTCCACGCCGAACTCGTTGACCAGCGCGACCGGGTCGATCACGTTGCCCACCGACTTGCTCATCTTCTCGCCGCGATTGAAGACGAAGCCGTGAGCGAAGACCCGGCGGGGCAGCTCGATTCCGGCTGACATCAGAAACGCGGGCCAATAAACGGCGTGGAACCGGATGATGTCTTTGCCGATCATGTGCAGATCGGCCGGCCAGTACCGCCGGAACATCTCGGACTCGGTGTCGGGAAAGCCCACGCCGGTGAGGTAGTTGGTCAGCGCGTCCACCCACACGTACATGACGTGATCGGGGTGGCCCGGTACCGGCACGCCCCAGTCGAAGGAGGTGCGCGAGATCGAGAGGTCGTGCAGGCCGCCGGACACGAAGCTGACGACTTCGTTGCGCCGGACGTCGGGGCCGATGAACTCGGGGTGGGCTTCGTAGTGCGCGAGGAGTTTGCCGGTGTAGGCCGACAGCCGGAAGAAATACGTCTGTTCCTCGGTCCACGTCACCGGGGCGCCGGTCTCGACGGCCACCCGGGTGCCGTCGGGTTCCACCCGGGTCTCGTCCCCCGTGAAGTAGCGCTCGTCGCGCACCGAGTACCAGCCGGAGTAGGTGTCGAGATAGATGTCTCCGGCATCGGCCATCCGGCGCCAGATCTCTTTCGAGGCTTCGTAGTGGTCGGGGTCGGTGGTCCGGATGAAGCGGTCGAAGGACACGTTCAGCTTTTCCTGCAACTGTTGGAACACATCCGAGTTGCGCCGCGCGAGCTCGGCGGTGGGCACCCCCTCGGCGGCGGCAGTCTCGACCATCTTGAGGCCGTGCACGTCGGTCCCGGTCAGGAAGCGCACATCGAAGGCGTCCAGCCGCTTGAACCGGGCGATCGCATCCGTCGCGATGTACTCGTAGGCATGCCCCACGTGGGGCGCGCCGTTGGGATAGGCGATCGCTGTGGTGACGTAGAAACGGCCTCTGGCGGCGCTCGTCGTCGCGCCGGGCATCTGGGTAGGCATCTCTTCTTCACCTTATGGTGTGCAGGTGAGCGGCATGGTGTGCAGGTGAGCGGCTCGACCTCGCGCCCGGCGCCTCCGCCGCCCGAACCGCTGGCCCCCCTCGTCGACGCGCACACGCATTTAGATGCCTGCGGGGCCCACGACGCCGACGGGGTGCGGGCGATCGTCGATCGCGCCGCGGCGGTCGGTATCGGGGCAGTGGTGACCATCGCCGACGACCTCGCGTCGGCTCGGTGGGTCACCCACGCCGCCGACTGGGATCCGCGGGTGTACGCCGCGGTGGCGCTGCATCCCACCCGTGCCGACGGCCTTGACGATCCGGCGCGGGCGGAGATCGAAGCCCTGGCCGCCCACCCCCGCGTGGTGGCGATCGGAGAGACGGGCCTTGATCTGTACTGGCCGGGACGCCTCGACGGGTGCGCGCAGCCGGCTGTGCAGCGGACGGCGTTCGCTTGGCACATCGACCTCGCGAAACGAACCGGCAAACCGCTGATGATTCACAACCGCGACGCCGACGCCGACGTGCTGGACGTGCTGCGCGCCGAGGGACCACCCGACACCGTGATCTTCCACTGCTTCTCCTCTGGGCCGTCGATGGCCCGAACATGTGTGGATGCCGGCTGGGTGTTGAGCCTGTCCGGCACCGTCACCTTCAAAAATGCCGCCGAACTGCGGGAAGCGGCGCGTTTTATCCCGCATGAGCAACTGCTGGTGGAGACCGACGCGCCGTTTCTGACGCCGCATCCCTATCGCGGGGCACCGAATGAGCCGTACTGCCTGCCCTACACTGTGCGGGCGTTGGCAGACCTGACCGGGCGTCGAGCCGAGGACTTGGCCAGCGATGTCACCGACACCGCGTCCCGCGTGTACGGGCTTTCAAGGTCAAACCTGACTCCACCCCGCTGAAGATTTGCCATAGGTACTCCGCTTCGTTACCGTCTTGTGATCAGATCGGCCCCCTGGGCCTAGCCAGTTGACGTCAACACCGGGATAGACGCCACTTTGAATGCTCTGAACAAGCTCCATCAAACCGAATCACCCATGCTGCGTCTCTTCGTCGGCGCGTTTCTTGGCACGCTGACGTTCGCGGGCAGCTTTGCCGTCGCGGCGCACAAGACCGTCACGCTTTCTGTGGACGGCTCACCGATGACGGTGTCGACCATGAAGTCGCGGATTATCGACGTGGTGCACGAGAACGGCCTCGACGTGGGAGACCGCGACGACCTGTACCCGGCGGCCAACCAGGCGGTCCACCAGTCGGACACGATCGTGCTGCGGCGCAGCAGGCCGCTCGAGGTGTCGATGGACGGCCAGCAGAGCCGGCAGATGTGGACGACGGCCTCGACAGTCGACGAGGCGCTCAAGCAACTGTCGCTGACCGACACCGCGCCGGCCGCGGCCTCGCGGTCCAGCAGGCTCCCACTCGCCGGCATGGCGCTGCCGGTGGTTAGCGCGAAAAACGTGCATCTCAACGACGGCGGGGCCGTCAGCGACCAGCGGCTCGCGGCGCCCAACGTGGGTCAGCTGCTGCTCGCGGCAGGGGCGCCGCTGGAGCAGGGCGACAAAGTTGATCCACCGCCATCGGCCCCGATTACCGAGGGAATCCAGATCACAGTCACTAGAATCAGGATGGATAAGGTCACGGAGCGCACGCCGCTCCCGCCGCCGGCGCAACGTATCGAGGATCCGACGATGAACATGAGCCGCAAGGTCGTCGAGGATCCCGGCACGCCCGGAACGCAAGACGTCACCTTCGCGGTGTCGATCGTCAACGGTGCCGAAACGGGTCGGTTGCCGGTGGCCAATGAGATCCTCACTCCGGCCCGCGCCTCCGTGGTGCGTGTCGGCGCAAAGCCAGGCACTGAAGTGCCGCCGGTGCGCAACGGCGGCACATGGAATGCACTCGCGTCCTGCGAGGCCGGCGGAAACTGGGGGATCAATACCGGCAACGGCTTCTACGGCGGCGTACAGTTCGACCAGAACACCTGGGAGCACAACGGTGGCCTCCGCTACGCGTCGCGCGCCGACCTCGCGACGCGTGAAGAGCAGATCGCAATCGCGGAAGTCACCCGCGCGCGGCAGGGGTGGGGGGCCTGGCCGGTGTGCAGCGCAAGACTGGGGGCAAACTGACCATCCGACTGCTCGGGCGCACCGAGATACGGCACCTGGCCAGAGATCTCGACTTCAGGCCACGGAAGTCGCTGGGCCAGAACTTTGTTCACGACGCGAACACGGTTCGCCGGGTAGTGTCGTGCTCCGGGATCAACCGTCACGACCACGTGCTCGAGGTTGGTCCCGGGCTGGGGTCGCTGACGCTCGGCTTGCTCGACCGCGGCGCGACGGTGACTGCGGTTGAGGTGGACCCGGTGTTGGCCGAGCGGTTACCGAAGACAATCGCCGAGCATTCGCACAGCGAGATTCAGCGCCTCGCCGTGCTGAACCGCGACATCCTCACCCTCAAGCGCTCCGACCTCGACACCGAGCCCACAGCGCTGGTGGCCAACCTGCCGTACAACATCGCCGTGCCGGCGCTGCTGCACCTGCTGGCGGAGTTCCCGTCGATCCGGGTCGTGATGGTGATGGTCCAGGCCGAGGTGGCCGAACGGCTGGCTGCGGAGCCGGGCAGCAAGAACTACGGCGTGCCGAGCGTCAAAGCGCGGTTCTTCGGCCAGGTCCGTCGATATGGCATGGTGTCGCCGACGGTCTTCTGGCCCATTCCGCGGGTCTACTCCGGGCTGGTGCGCATCGACCGGTATCAAGCGTCGCCCTGGCCCACCGACGACGAGTTCCGGCAGCATGTTTTCGCCCTGATCGACATCGGCTTCGCGCAGCGCCGCAAGACCGCCCGCAACGCGTTCGCCGAATGGGCCGGCTCGGGCAACGAGTCCGCGGAACGACTGTTGGCCGCCAGCATCGACCCGGCCCGCCGGGGCGAGACGCTCGGCGTCGCGGACTTTGTGCGGCTGCTGCAGCGATCCGATGACTCGGCCAAGCAGCCAGGGGCGGAGAACGAGCCCGAGCAGGAATCCCACGCCGGCAGCCACTAGCTTCTGCCGGTACGACGTAACGTCATCGCAGCACCTTAGTCACCATCGACATCAATTCGGTGCATGTCTGGTAGCGCTCTTCGCGGTCTTTGGCCATGGCCGTCTGCAAGATCGAGTCAAACGCGCGTGGTACCCACGAGACGTTTGGCGAGATGCGGGGAGGCGGCCTGTACAACTGCGCGTCGACGAGTTCCATTGAGGTCCTGGCGACGAATGGCGGAGAGCCGGTGACCAATTCGACCGTGGTGCAGGCCAGCGCGTACTCGTCGGTGACGGCGGTGGGCATCTGCCCGCGCAGGAGTTCGGGCGCCAAATACGGCAGCGACGCCCGGATCTGCAACGGCCTCTCCTTGTGCACGTCCTCGGCAAGGGCGTGGGCCACCCCGAAGTCGATCAGCACCGCGTCAGCACTGCAGAAGGGCTCGCCGACAAGGATATTGGTGGGCTTGACGTCACAATGGATGATCCCGCAGCGATGTACATAGTCGAGCGCCTCGGCGATCTGCGTCAAAGCCCTCAGGCGTTGCGCGAGGGTGCGCAGCGTCGCCACATGGCCGCCGTCGAGCAACTGCATCGACAGCCAGCCGGCGCCATGCCGCTCGACCGCTACGACATGAGGGTGGTGAGCGCGCCGTGCGAATTCGAATTCTCTTTGCAGCCGCATCAACTCGGGAGGGACCCGGTGGTGGTCGTCGAGAACCTTGAGCGCGACAAGATGTCGGCGGTCGGCCTTTTGACGCGCCCGGTATACGGTGGCCGACCCGCCAGCGCCGAGAAACCCGTCGATGACGTACTCAGCGAACGTCTGGCCTGGTCGCAGCACGTTCTCAGCCTAGAAGCATGGTTCGTGCGCCCCTTCACGGCTACACGCAGATCCACGGGCCCAGCGTTTGATCGGGGCCCGTGTCGGGTAGTACCGGAGCCAAGTGGCGAGCCGGCCGAGGGGTCCATCTCGCCACTCTTTCCCTCCTGCGGACGATAGTGTCTGTGCCGTGTCCGACGGCAGCACCGCTCCTGAATGGGTGGCAACCGGTTCGGTCACCGTCCGCGTGCCGGGAAAGGTGAATCTGTACCTGGCCGTCGGCGATCGCCGCGACGACGGCTACCACGAGCTGACCACCGTGTTCCACGCCGTGTCACTGCTCGACGAGGTCACTGTCCGCAACTCTGACGTGCTGTCGTTGGACGTGGCCGGCGAGGGTGCCGACGTGCTGCCCGCCGACGAGGGCAACCTGGCTTGGCAGGCCGCCGAGTTGATGGCCGAATACGTGGGCCGCTCGCCCGACGTCGCGATCACGGTCGAGAAATCCATCCCAGTGGCCGGGGGCATGGCCGGCGGCAGCGCAGACGCCGCTGCCGTGCTGGTCGCGATGAACAACCTGTGGGAGCTCGGGGTGCCCCGTCGCGACTTGCACGCGCTGGCCGCCCGACTGGGCAGCGACGTGCCGTTCGCATTGCACGGCGGAACTGCGCTGGGTAGCGGACGAGGTGAGGAGCTGGCCACGGTGCTGGCCCGCAACACCTTCCACTGGGTGCTGGCGTTCGGCGAGCGTGGCCTGTCCACGACCGCGGTGTTCGCCGAGATCGACCGATTGCGTGACGCCGGCGATCCGCTCCGGCTGCCCGAACCCGAGCCGTTGCTGGCGGCCCTGGCGGCGGGCGACCCCACCCAACTGGCGCCGCTGCTGGGCAACGAGTTGCAGGCGGCGGCGTTGAGTCTCGATCCCGCGCTGCGGCGAACATTGGGCGCCGGCTCGGAAGCAGGGGCGTTGGCCGGCATCGTCTCCGGCTCAGGGCCGACGTGTGCCTTCCTCTGCCCGACGGCCCCGTCGGCAGTCGATGTCGCCACGCAGTTGGCGGGAGCGGGCGTATGCCGTACTGTCCGGGTGGCTAGTGGCCCCGTGCAGGGCGCTCGGGTGGTGCCGGCCCCGACCACCGGAGTGTGACGCAGGCCTCAAAAGGCCTACGTTTTGCTTAGATCCTAAGAGGAGTTTAAGATCACTCGCGGTGAAGAGTAGCGGTCAGACTTCCTATCTCATGTCGCCCATCCGACGAAGTGGTGGGCGACAGTTGTACCGCAGACGCATCACCGGGGTCGGCGTATGGGCAACGTCCGGGAAGGCCGCGGGCGCAACACCGATTCGCAACAGAACCGCTCCCCAAATGTGCGCGCGCGCCTCCTGCCAAGCACCTTCTAGCAGGCGGACCATTGAATTCCGGGTCTTTGCGCTGCGTGCAACGACGCCGCAGCTGCGGCTCCGGAGACCCAGGAGGTTGTCGTGAGCAGATTCACCGAGAAGATGTACCGCAACGCCCTGACGACCACCACGGGCATAGTTACCGGCGAGCCGCACGAGCCGGTCCGGCACACCTGGGGCGACGTGCACCAGACGGCGCGACGGATCGCCGGCGGCCTCGCGAAAGCCGGCGTCGGGCACGGCGACGCTGTCGGTGTGCTGGCGGGCGCTCCGGTGGAAATCGCCCCCACCGCGCAGGGTCTGTGGATGCGCGGCGCCAGCCTGACGATGTTGCATCAGCCCACCCCGCGAACGGACCTGCAGACGTGGGCCAAGGACACGACGACGATCATCGACATGATCGAGGCCAAGGTCGTCATCGTCTCGGACCCGTTCATGGTTGCGATCCCGGTGCTCACCGAGCGCGGCATGAAGGTCGTGACCGTCGATGAACTGTTGGCCGCCGACCCGATCGATGCCGTCGACACCGGCGAGGACGATCTGGCCCTGATGCAGCTGACGTCCGGCTCGACCGGCTCGCCCAAGGCCGTGCAGATCACCCACCGCAACTTGTACTCCAACGCCGAGGCGATGTTCATCGGGGCGAAGTACGACGTCGACAAAGACGTGATGATCAGCTGGCTGCCGCTCTTCCACGACATGGGGATGATCGGCTTTCTGACCGTGCCGATGTACTTCGGCGCCGAGTTGATCAAGGTCACCCCGATGGACTTCCTGCGGGACACGCTGCTGTGGGCCAAGCTCATCGACAAGTACAAGGGCACGATGACCGCGGCGCCGAACTTCGCCTACGCGCTGTTAGCCAAGCGGCTGCGCAACCAGGCCAAGCCCGGCCAGTTCGACCTGTCCACGCTGCGCTTCGCGCTGTCGGGCGCCGAGCCGGTGGAGCCGGCCGACGTGGAGGATCTCATCGACGCGGGCAGGCCCTTCGGGTTGCAGCCCGAGGCGATCCTGCCGGCATACGGGATGGCCGAGACGACGCTGGCGGTGTCGTTCTCCGAGTGCGGCGCCGGCCTGGTTGTCGACGAGATCGACGCTGACCTGCTGGCCGCGCTACGACGCGCCGTGCCGGCCACCAAGGGCAACACCCGCCGGCTGGCGTCGCTCGGCCCGCTGCTGGAGGGCATCGAGGCGCGTGTGGTGGATGACGACGGCAACGTGCTGCCGCGGCGCGGTGTCGGTGTGATCCAGCTGCGAGGCGAGCCGCTGACGCCCGGCTACATCACGATGGCGGGCTTCGTGCCCGCGCAGGACATACACGGCTGGTACGACACCGGCGATTTGGGCTACCAGATGGAGAACGGCCATGTGGTGGTCTGCGGACGGGTCAAGGACGTGATCATCATGGCCGGCCGCAACATCTACCCGACCGACATCGAGCGCGCCGCCGGCCGGGTCAAGGGGGTGCGGCCCGGGTGCGCCGTCGCGGTGCGGCTGGACGCCGGGCACTCGCGCGAAAGCTTCGCCGTCGCAGTGGAGTGCAACAACTGGCAGGATCCGGCCGAGCTCCGCCGCATCGAGCACCAGGTCGCGCACGAGGTGGTCGCCGAGGTCGACGTCCGGCCGCGCAACGTGGTCGTCCTGGGTCCGGGCACCATCCCGAAGACCCCGTCAGGCAAGCTGCGCCGCGCGAATTCGGTCTCGCTGGTCAGCTTCAGCTAGCTCAGTTCGGCGCACCGGCGGCGTCCGATCCCCGGAGCTCGCCGCGCCGGCGCCGGCGTTCACCACGAACGCAATGCCGACGATGGTCGCGTGCGGCGTGCCCGCCGGCCGAACACTCGCCGATCACCTTGGTTTCAGGCCCCGCTTCCCGCCAACTCCTGCTCACCGCATACGCCGGGACATTTGGCGGCAGTCGAAACTGGGCGCCGCTGCGGCTGGTGCTCTATCGGTTCACCCTGGGCTGCATTCACACATCAACCGTTGGCGCCGTGTCGGTGCCGGCCGATACGGTCGGGGTCATGTCTGGTCCCGAGCCGGCAGTCGAAGCCATCGATCTGGTCAAGAGATTCGGCCACACCGTCGCCGTCGACGGCGTGAGCTTCGCCGTGCCGCAGGGCACCGTGCTCGGGCTGCTCGGGCCCAACGGCGCGGGCAAGACCACGACCGTCCGGATCATGGCGACGTTGACCGCACCCACGAGCGGCACCGCGAGGGTCGCCGGATACGACGTCCGCAAAGAGCCCGACATGGTGCGCCGCAACATGGGACTGACCGGGCAGGTCGCGACCGTGGACGAGTTGCTCACCGGCAGGGAGAACATCCGGATGATCGGCGGCCTCTACGGCATCCGGCGCAAGGAACTCGACCGCCTGGGTGACCAGTTGCTCGACCAGTTCGTGATCGCCGAAGCCGCGGACCGCCCGGTGAAGTCGTATTCAGGTGGCATGCGCCGTCGTCTCGACCTGGCGGTCAGCCTGCTGGCCGGCCCGCCGGTGCTTTTTCTCGACGAGCCCACGACCGGGCTCGACCCGCGCAGCCGCACCGAGCTGTGGGACGTGTTGCGCGGGCTCGTCCAAGAGGGCGCCACGTTGTTGCTGACGACGCAGTACCTCGAGGAGGCCGACCAGTTGGCCGACAACATCGTGGTGATGGACAAGGGCCGCATCATCGCCCAGGGGACGCCGCTGCTCCTCAAACAGCAGGCCGGCAACGCCAGCCTGGTGGTCACGGTGTCTCGCACCGAGGACCTGGCTGCGGCGAAGGCGCTGCTGGCCAAGACTGGCGTCGAGGTGTTCGTGGACGCCGGAGCCCGGCAGTTGACCGCCGCGGCCGCCGGCCTGGAGGACATGACGCGGGTCGCCGGCTGGCTCAACGACAGCAACATCGACGTCGATGACATCGGGCTGTCCCGGCCCAGCCTCGACGACGTCTTCCTGTCACTCACCGGACATCGCACCGAGCAGGAGGACAGCCCATGACCGCCGTCGCGCAGCAGCTGCCCACCCGATCGCACCGGCCGCGGATCCAGCCGACCAACGTTGTTCAGCAGTCGTGGATCATGGTCAAGCGCAACATGATTCACACCAAGCGGATGCCTGAGATGCTCAGTGACGTGACCGCACAGCCGGTCATGTTCGTGCTGTTGTTCGCGTTCGTGTTCGGCGCGTCGATCACCAATACCGGGGGTTCCTCCTATCGGGAATTCCTGCTGCCGGGCATTCAGGCACAGACCATCGTCTTCTCGGCGTTCGTCGTCGCGTCCGGCATCACCTCGGACCTGGAGAAGGGCATCATCGACCGTTTCCGAGCGCTGCCGATCGCGCGCTCGTCGGTGCTGATCGGGCGCAGCGTCGCGAGCCTGATCCACTCGTCGATCGGCATCGTCGTGATGGCCTTGACCGGGCTGGCCATCGGCTGGCGCATCCGCGGCAGTATCGGCGAAGCGATTCTGGCGTTCGCGCTGGTGCTGATCTTCGGCTTCGGGATCATCTGGTTCGGCATCCTGGTCGGTTCGCTGATGCGGACCGTCGAGGCGGTCAACGGGGTCATGTTCACGGTATTGTTCCCGATCACGTTTCTGGCCAACACATTCGCGCCCACGGAGCCGATGCAGCACTGGCTGCGGGTGATCGCGGAGTGGAACCCGGTTTCGTCCTTGGCCCAGGCCATGCGCGAGTTGTGGGGCAACGGGCCGGCTGCGCCGGCGAGCGCTCAACTGCCACTGCATCATCCGGTGCCGGCGACGATCATCTGGTCGCTGCTGCTGACGGCGGTGTTCGCACCGGTCGCTTTGCGCGCGTACGCCCGGCGCACGGCGGACTGACACCTGACCGGTCGACCACCACGGCGACCACACGGCGGCGGAGGTCGCTGAGAGTTCAGCCCCGCTACCAGGTGTGCACCTGGTTCTGGGCGGTCTCGAGCCCGAGTTCGATCAGCATTTCGGTGGCGTCGGCGGCCTGCTCACGGATAACCGGCACCTCCTGACGCTCTGTGGCCGTGAAGTTCTCCAACACGAATGCGGCGGGGTCTTTGCGCCCGGGCGGACGGCCGATGCCAATGCGCACCCGGTAAAAGTCCTTGGTGCCCAACGCTGTCGCCACCGAGCGGACACCGTTGTGCCCACCTTCACCGCCACCGAGCTTGAGCCGGATCTTGCCGAAGTCGATGTCGAGTTCGTCGTGAATGACGATGATGTCCTCCGGCGGCACGGAGTAGAACTTGGCGAGCGTCGCTACCTGGCGTCCCGACTCGTTCATGTAGCTGCGCGGTTTACCCAGAATGACCGGCCGGCCGGCCAACCTTCCGGTGGCGACATCGGCACCGGAACGCTTATGCAGCTTGTAGTTCGAGCCGACCTGGTCGGCCAGCAGGTCGGCGACCGTGAAGCCGATGTTGTGCCGGGTCTTTGCATAGACCGGGCCGGGATTGCCCAGGCCGACCACCAGCAGCGGCTCGGCCACGGGCTATTCGGACGTCGTGGCGTGCGCGTCCTCTGCCGGTAAACCTTCGGCGAGGGCCTCCTCCGTCTCGGCGACATCGGCCGCGACCTCCCCCTCGAGTTCCTCGGCGGTCGGGGAGGAGACGACGTTAACCACCAGCATGTCTGGATCGGACACCAGCGTGACGCCCCGTGGCAGTTCGATCTGACCGGCAGTGATCTGGGTGCCCTCCTCGGCCCCGTCGACCGACACCGTCAGCTGCTCGGGGATCGACAGCGCCTCGGCCTCAATTTCGATGGTGTTGGAATCCTGCGTCACCAGCGTGCCGGGAGTGGCCTCGCCCTCGACCGTGACCGGCACCTCGACCCTGACCTTCTCGCCGCGGCGGACCACCAGCAGGTCCGCGTGCTGGATGTTGCGGCGGATCGGGTGCATCTCGAGCGCCTTGGTCAGCGCGAGCTGCTCCTTGCCCTCGATGTCGAGGGTGAGCACCGCGTTGGTGCCCGAGTGGCGCAGCACCGCGGCGAAATCGTGCGCGGACAGCTCAAGGTGTTGCGGAGCAGCGCCGTGACCGTAGAGAACCGCGGGCACCCTGCCCTCGCGACGGGCTCGTCGGGACGCGCCTTTGCCGGTCTTGGTGCGCACCGTCGCGGTGAGCCGATTGGTAGATGGGGTAGCCATGTCGCTCCTGTCATTGCCGTTGAGGTTCGGGGCACGGCAAGAGCAGACATCCGCCCGAGAAGGCATGTCTCCGTCGATAACGGTGGCCGCAACCACCCTCGCCGTGACGGCCGGAGCCGCCTGGCCGGCGACATTCGGCAGCGCCCAGAGTAGCGCAGCAGAGCCTCAGCGCGGAAATTTGGCGCCGGTGAGCTGCTCAGACAGGTCCCACAGGGCGGTTGCGGTGCCGGAACGCCGAGCCAACGGACTGCGGCCGACGGACTGTGTGCGGCCGACCATCCGGTACCGCGGACCGATGAACGTGTCGCCAGGCAAGTGCTGTGACGCGGTGAACAGCGTCTGACGGGCCCCGAAATTCGCGTCCGTCGCGAAGATGGCACCGGCCTTCATCAGTGCGGCGCTGACGCGTCGGCCGGTGTGGCTCTGCAGTTGTGTATTGGAGTAGCCGGGATGCGCGGCGAGCGACAGAACCGAGGAGCCGACCTCGTCCAGACGGCGCTGCAACTCACTTGTGAACAGCAAGTTGGCCAGTTTGGACTGCCCGTAAGCGAGCCATGCGTGGTACGGCCGCGACTTCCAGTTCAAGTCCTCGAGGCTGATGTGGCCGATCCAGTGGAACATCGAGGAAATCGTCACCACGCGATCGCTGATCTTGGGCAACAGCAGGTTCGTCAACGCGAAGTGGCCGAGATGATTGGTGCCGATCTGGCTTTCGAAGCCGTCCTTGGTCACCGCGTACGGCACCGCCATGATGCCGGCGTTGTTGACCAGGACATCGACGGCGTCGACCCCGTCGGCGAATTCATGAACCGACGCCAGGTCCTGCAGGTCCAGGCGGCGCACCTCGACGTCGCCGGACATGCCGGTCGCCGCCGCCTCGCCCTTGGCCGTGTCGCGGACAGCGAGCACGACGCAGGCGCCGGCTCGGGCCAGCTCGCGGGCTGTCACCAGCCCCAGACCGCTGTTGGCGCCGGTCACCAGGACCGTGCGTCCGGCGAACGAGGGCAGATCGGCTGCGGTCCAGTCAGTCATGGCCCTTACCCTAGCGAGTGGCGGGCTGCACGCCACCGGGCCGCCGACCTACCTCATGAACGCGGTGCCGGCGAAGTTCTTCGCGTTCGAGATCCTCTACGTCGATGGGACCGACGCGAAGGCCATCCGTGCGGGCGCCACCGCCTCGTGGGAAAGTGCTTCGACGCAATGGGTTTAGAGCAGCGTCGATATCGGTTCACTAAAGGCTCACCGCTGCCTTGATGATCCGCCAGGTGCCCGATTGCCCAATGCCGACTACTTTGGCCGCCCGGTCGATTTCGCGCCCTAGATTACCGCTAGACACCGCAACACGGTTCAAGATTTTCGCCGATAGCGTTCACTGTGGTCGCAAACCGGCGATGGCGAGGTTCATCACTTGCCGCGCGCGCTTTTTGGCGCCTCGCCCGTGGCTCGACATGAACCCCATCAAGGGCAGCACATCGGCGGGGTCCATGGCTGGCCGCATGCTGCCGTCGGCCTCGCATGCATCGATCAGCGCTCCGGCGGTGCGGACCACCGGCGCCTACGTCTCGTTGATGGCATCCTGCGCCGCGGCGGTGACCCGCCGGGAAAGCTTTCGGCTAGGCCGCCGCGACGGTGAAGCCCTTGATGATCGATTCCACGTCGGCGCCCAGCGTCTCAGCCTGATCGGCCGCAGTGGTAACCGAAAACTGCACCAGATAGCGTTGATTCGCGGGTGGCGCGCCGGTCGCGATGACGATGCGGTTGTAGGTGTGCAGCCGCTGGTCGCCGACGTTGTAGCTGCCCTCGATCATCGCCGACGGCATGCCGTGGAATTTGACCATCGACGCGTCGAGCCGGTTGAAGCGATCGCTGATCTCTGCGTCGGCATAGCCGTGGCGGATCGCCTCCGCGACGTCGAAGTTGCCGACCAGTTTGAACACCATCAGCATCGCAGTCGGCTGATAGGCGTTCACATTGGTCTTGCGAATGACCTCGAATGTCGCCTGCTGCGCAGCGTCGGTGACCACCGACCAGCCCGGCGGTTGGGGCATTGACACCTTGAGGTCGGTCAGCGTGGCCCTGGTCATCGGCACCCCGTTGACGCCCTGCTGTTGCAGGTAGTCGGCGATCGGGACTGGGCGCTGCGGTGTGGTTGCCGCCGGTTTCGGCGTCGACGGCAAAAGAGCCTGGTAGTCAGGTGCTTTGGCGCTGCACCCGGCCACCAGCACCAGCAGCGCCAGGCCTGTCAGGAGGTTTCGCAGCCTCACAGAATCTCTCGTACCGCGTCCACAGGCCGGGCCAGCCGAGTACCCTTCGGGGTGACCACGAACGGCCGCTCGATCAGGATCGGGTGGGCGGCCATCGCGTCCAGCAGTTCGTCGTCGCTGGCGTCGGCGAGGTTCAATTCGGTGTACTGCGCCTCCTTCTTGCGCACCGCGGCCCGGACCCCGATGCCAGCGTCCCTGATCATGTCGGCCAGCTGTCCGCGCGTTGGGGGCGTCTTCAAATATTCGACAACGGTGGGGTCAAACCCGTTGTCGCGCAACAGTTGCAGCGCGTTGCGGGAGGTCGAGCAGCGGGGGTTGTGGTAGATGACGGTGCTGTTGGATTGAGCGTCCGCCATCACACTTCACCGTCGAAAAGCCCCGTCACCGATCCGTTCTCGAAGACCGCGCGGATTGTGCTGGCCAGCAGTGGCGCGATCGACAACACCGTCAGCTGCGGGAACTGCTTGTCCTCGCCGATGGGCAGCGTGTTCGTGACGATCACCTCTCTTGCGCCGCTGGCCGCCAACCGCTCCGGGGCGGGATCAGACAGGACACCGTGGGACGCGGCAATGATCACGTCGCGGGCACCGTCGTCATGCAGCAGCTTGACCGCGCCGGCGATGGTGCCGCCGGTGTCGATCATGTCGTCGATCAGCACGCAGGTCCGGCCTGCGACGTCACCCACCACGCGATTCGACACCACCTGGTTGGGCACCCGCGGATCCCGGGTCTTATGAATAAACGCAAGTGGAACGCCGCCTAATGCGTCGGCCCACTTCTCGGCGATGCGGACGCGGCCCGAGTCGGGGGACACCACGACCATGTCCTCGTTCGGGTAGTTGTCGGTGATGTAGCCGGTGAGCAGGTTCTGCGCCCGCATGTGGTCGACCGGTCCGTCGAAGAAGCCCTGGATCTGGTCGGTGTGCAGGTCGACGGTGACGATGCGGTCGGCGCCGGCGGTCTTGAACAGGTCGGCGACCAGCCGCGCCGAGATCGGCTCGCGGCCGCGGTGCTTCTTGTCCTGCCGTGCATACGGATAGAAGGGCAGGACCGCGGTGATCCGCTTGGCGCTGCCGCGTTTCAGCGCGTCGATCATGATCAGCTGTTCCATCAGCCACTTGTTCAGCGGCGCCGGATGGGACTGCAGCACGAAGGCGTCGGAGCCCCGGACGGACTCCTCGAAGCGGACGAAGATCTCGCCGTTGGCGAAGTCACGCGCGGTCTGGGCGGTGACGGGGACGTCGAGTTCCTTGGCCACCTGATCGGCGAGCTCAGGATGCGCACGGCCCGCGAACAGCATCAGGTTCTTGCGGTTATCGGTCCATTCGGTGCCCACTGTGCCTCGCCGGTTCGGGATCGGGATGTCGGCCTAATGGTACGTACGGAGACACGGGGTTGGGTGTCGGGTTGCGGGGAAACCAACAATCGGCAACGAGATCAAGGGTCCTGGTCCTCGTCGGACGGTCGGTTGTCGGCTTGCTGAGCGGCCCGGGCAGCCTCCGCGGCCGCCGACCCGGGGCGTTTGCGGGGCACCCAGCCCTCGATGTTGCGCTGCGGGCCCGCTGACACCGCCAGCGCGCCGGGCGGCACGTCGTCACGCAGCACCGTGCCCGCGCCGGTGTACGCGCCGTCGCCGACCGTGACCGGCGCCACGAACATGGTGTCGGAGCCCGTCCGCACATGGGAACCGACCTTGGTCCGGCTTTTGGTCTGCCCGTCGTAGTTCACGAACACACTGGACGCGCCGATGTTGCTGTGCTCGCCGATGTCGGCGTCGCCGACGTACGTCAGGTGCGGCACCTTGGTTCCGGCGCCGATCGTGGAGTTCTTCGTCTCGACGAACGCGCCGAGCTTGGCGTCGTCGCCCAGCACGGTGTCCGGCCGCAAGTAGGTGAACGGGCCGACCGCGGCGCCGTCGCCGACGGTCGCGGCGGACCCATGGGTGCGCACCACCGAGGCGGTGTCGCCGACGGTCACGTCGGCCAGTGTGGTGTCGGGGCCGATCAGGCACTGGGCGCCGATCCGGGTGCGGCCTAGCAGTTGGGTGTTGGGCTGGACCACGGTGTCGCGGCCGATGGTCACGTCGACGTCGATCCACGTCGTGGCCGGATCGATGACTGTCACCCCGGCGCGCTGATGACGGGCGACGACGCGACGGTTCAGCTCGGCCGCCAGCGCGGCAAGCTGGACCCGGTCGTTCACCCCCGCCACGAGTGTCGCGTCGTCGACGTGCTTCGCGTGCACGATCTGGCCGTCCTGGCGCACGATCGAGATCACGTCGGTCAGGTAGAGCTCGTGCTGCGCGTTGTCGGAGCGCAGCCGGCTCAGGGCCGACCGCAGCGCGCCTATGTCGAACGCGTACACGCCGGCGTTCACCTCACGGATCTCGCGCTGCGAAGCGGTGGCATCGGCCTGCTCGACGATCGCGATGACCTCGCGGTCCTGCGTCCGGAGGATGCGGCCGTAGCCGGTGGGGTCCGGCAGCGTCGTCGTCAGCACGGTGACCGCGGCCGGTTCGGCGCTGTGGGTGGCGATGAGGTCGGCAAGCGTGTCGGCGTCCAGCAGCGGGATGTCGCCGGAGGTGACGACCACGACGCCGCTGAAGTCGTCAGGCAGCGCGCTGAGGCCGCAGGCCGTCGCGTGACCGGTGCCGAGCTGCTGCTCCTGGACCGCGATCTCGATGGTGCGGCCCAGGTCGTCGGCGAATTCCGCGACCGAGGGCGAGATCTTGTCGCGGTCCTTGCCGAGGACCACGACCAGGTGCTGCGGGGCGAGCTTGGCCACCGAGTGCAGCGCGTGGGCCAGCATGCTGCGCCCGGCCAGCGGATGCAGGACCTTGGGGATGTCCGACCGCATGCGGGTCCCGGCCCCGGCGGCCAGCACCACGACCGCCGATTCGCCATGGGTTGTCATCGAACCTCCCGCCTCCTTCGCGAGCGTGCGGTGTCGTACGGGACACGCCGGTGACGCCGTCCGAGAACGCACAGTCGCGGTGAAAAACGTCGCTCGCCGCCGATTGTCGCTCGGCAAGCCTCGCTCCGTCGCCAGGACTCGAACCTGAACTTTCAGAACCAAAATCTGATGTGCTGCCGATTACACCACGACGGATCGCTAGTCAGTGCCAGCCTGCGACTCTAGTCGAACGGATACGCTGGTAGACGTGGCGGCACTCGACAAAGAGGTGCGCACTCCGCGCGCCCGCATGACCGGCGCCGAGCGGCGCCACCAGCTCATCGACGTCGCCAGGTCGCTGTTCGCCGAGCGCGGCTACGAGGGCACGTCCATCGAGGAGATCGCGCAACGGGCCAACGTCTCCAAGCCGGTGGTCTACGAGCATTTCGGCGGCAAGGAAGGCCTGTACGCGGTGGTGGTCGACCGGGAGATGTCGGCGCTGCTCGACGGCATCACCTCGTCGCTGACCAACAACCGCTCCCGTGTCCGGGTCGAACGGGTGGCGTTGGCGCTACTGACGTACGTCGAGGAGCGCACTGACGGCTTTCGCATCCTGATCCGCGACTCACCGGCCGCCATCACTACCGGCACCTACTCGAGCCTGCTCAACGACGCCGTAAGCCAGGTGTCGTCGATCCTCGCGGGTGACTTCTCCCGCCGCGGCCTGGACCCTGAGCTGGCGCCGCTGTACGCCCAGGCGCTGGTCGGCTCGGTATCGATGACGGCCCAGTGGTGGCTCGACGTGCGCGAGCCGAAGAAAGAGGTGGTGGCCGCGCACCTGGTCAACCTGTGCTGGAACGGCCTGACCCACCTCGAGGCGGACCCCGTGCTGCACGACGAGTAGCGTTCGCCCGCATCATATTTCGCGGCCGTCCGAGTCGGCGCCTAGAATAGAAGCATCATGACCTCCGCGGGGATTGCCCAGTCCGCTGGTATCGACACCCCGATCGCGGGGCTCGTCGGCCTGGCCCTGCGTGACCCGGAACTCCACGACATCACCCGTCGTGCGGCGGCCCGGCCACGCGAGCTCGCGCTGGTCGGCCCTGCGGCCGCCCGGCCGTTCGTTGCGTCTGCGCTTGCGCAGGCGGGGCCGCTGCTCGTCGTGACGGCCACCGGCCGCGAGGCCGACGACCTCACCGCGGAGCTGCGCGGCGCGTACGGCGACGCGGTCGCGCTGTTCCCATCCTGGGAGACGCTGCCCCACGAGAGGCTTTCCCCGGGCGTGGAGACGGTCGGCGCGCGGCTGATGGTGTTGCGCCGCCTCGCCTTTCCCGGCGACGCGCGGCTGGGGCCGCCGCTGCGGATCGTCGTCACGACGGTCCGCTCGCTGCTGCAGCCGATGGCGCCCGACCTGGCCCGCATCGAACCGGTCACCCTCACGGTGGGACAGGAGGTCGACTTCGAAGGCGTGATTGCTCGGCTGGTCGAGCTGGCCTACGCCCGCGTCGACATGGTCGGCAAGCGCGGCGAGTTCGCGGTGCGCGGGGGCATCCTGGACATCTTCCCGCCGACGGCCGAGCATCCGGTCCGCGTCGAGTTCTGGGGCGACGAGGTCAGCGAGATGCGGATGTTCTCGGTCGCCGACCAGCGGTCAATCCCGGAAATCACGGTCGACACGGTGATCGCCGTCGCATGCCGTGAGCTGCTGCTCACCGACGCGGTGCGCGAGCGGGCCGCGGCGCTGGACGGGCACGCCGTCACCGACCAGCGCTCAACCGGCCGCGGCCCGATCGGCACCGCGACCGACATGCTGGCCATGCTCGCTCAAGGCATCCCCGTCGAGGGAATGGAGGCGTTGCTGCCCGTACTCGGGGCCGGCGAGCTGGCGCTGCTGACCAACCAGCTGCCCTCCGGAACGCCGCTACTGGTGTGCGATCCGGAGAAGGTCCGGACACGGGCCGCCGACCTGATCAAGACCGGCCGCGAGTTCCTGGAGGCGTCGTGGTCGACGGCCGCCATCGGTGGAGACGCCCCGATCGATGTGGGACGTCTGGGTGCGTCCGGGTACCTCGAGCTCGACGACGTGCGCGCCGCCGCCGCGGAGGGCGGGCATCCGTGGTGGACGCTGAGCCAGCTGGGCGACGCGGCTGCGCGCACGCTCGACATCCGGCCCGCGCCGACGGCCCGCGGGCAGCAAAACAACATCGACGAAATATTCGCGATGCTGCGTGCCCACATCGCCACGGGTGGCTGCGCCGCGATCGTCGCGCCCGGCACCGGCACCGCCCACCGCGTCGTCGAGCAGCTCGGGGAGGCCGACGTCGGGGCGATCTGCCTGGCGTCGGGCGAGGCTCCGCGGCCGGGTGTGGTCGGCGTGTTGCGCGGCCCGCTGCACGACGGCGTGGTGCTGGCTCGCAGCAACCTTGTCGTGATCACCGAAACCGACCTGACCGGCAACCGGGTCGCCGCCACCGACGGCAAGCGGCTGGCCGCCAAGCGGCGCAACGTCGTCGATCCGCTCGCCCTGACCGCAGGCGACCTCGTGGTCCACGATCAGCACGGAATCGGCCGGTTCGTCGAGATGACCGAACGGACGGTCGGGGGGGCCCGGCGCGAATACCTTGTGCTCGAATACGCCTCCAGCCGCCGGGGTGCCGACAAACGAACCGACAAGCTCTTCGTCCCGATGGACTCCCTGGACCAGCTGTCACGGTACGTCGGCGGCCAGGCACCCACCCTGAGCCGACTGGGCGGTAGCGACTGGGCCAACACCAAGACCAGGGCCCGCCGGGCGGTGCGCGAGATCGCCAGCGAGCTCGTCGCACTGTACGCCAAACGCCAGGCCTCGCCCGGATTCGCGTTCGGCCCCGACACCCCGTGGCAGGCCGAGATGGAGGACGCGTTCGACTTCACCGAGACGGTCGACCAGCTCACCGCGATCACCGAGGTCAAGGCCGACATGCAGAAGCCGATCCCGATGGACCGCGTGATCTGCGGCGACGTTGGCTACGGCAAGACCGAGATCGCGGTTCGCGCGGCGTTCAAGGCCGTGCAGGACGGCAAGCAGGTCGCGGTGCTCGTGCCCACGACGCTGCTCGCCGACCAGCATCTGCAGACCTTCACCGAGCGGATGGCCGGCTTCCCGATCAGCGTCAAGGGGCTTTCGCGCTTCACCGACCCGGCCGAGTCGCGGGCCGTGCTGGACGGCATGGCCGACGGCAGCGTCGACATCGTGCTCGGCACCCACCGCCTGCTGCAGACCGGTGTGCGATGGAAGGACCTCGGGCTGGTCGTCGTTGACGAAGAGCAGAGGTTCGGCGTCGAGCACAAGGAGCACATCAAGTCGCTGCGCATCCACGTCGACGTGCTGACGATGAGCGCCACGCCGATTCCGAGGACACTCGAGATGAGCCTGGCCGGGATTCGGGAAATGTCCACGATCCTCACCCCCCCGGAGGAGCGGTACCCGGTGCTCACCTACGTGGGGCCGCACGACGACAAGCAGATCGCGGCCGCGCTTCGCCGTGAGTTGCTGCGCGACGGTCAGGCGTTCTACATCCACAACCGGGTCAGCTCGATCGACCAGGCCGCGGCGAGGGTGCGGGCCCTGGTCCCCGAGGCGCGCGTCGTCGTCGCGCACGGGCAGATGAACGAGGATGCGCTCGAACGCACGGTCGAGGGCTTCTGGAACCGCGACTACGACATCCTGGTGTGCACGACGATCGTCGAGACCGGTCTTGACATCTCCAACGCGAACACGCTGATCGTCGAACGGGCAGACACCTTCGGCCTGTCGCAGCTGCACCAGCTGCGCGGTCGCGTCGGGCGCAGTCGCGAACGCGGCTACGCGTACTTCATGTATCCGCCGGAGATGCCGCTCACCGAAACCGCCTACGACCGGCTCGCAACGATCGCGCAGAACAATGAGCTCGGCGCCGGCATGGCGGTGGCGATGAAGGACCTGGAGATCCGCGGCGCCGGCAATGTGCTCGGTGTGGAGCAGTCGGGCCATGTCGCCGGCGTCGGCTTCGACCTGTATGTGCGACTGGTCGGCGAGGCGGTCGAGGCGTACCGCGCCGCCGTCGACGGGGAGACCGTCGCGGTCAACGAGGAGCCCAAAGAGGTCCGCATCGACCTGCCGGTCGACGCCCACCTGCCGCCGGAGTACATCGCCAGCGACCGGCTGCGCCTGGAGGCATATCGCCGGTTGGCGGCCGCGGCGGATGAGGACGCGGTGAACGCCGTTGTCGAGGAGCTGACCGACCGTTACGGGCCGCTACCCGAACCCGCCCTGCGGCTGGTGGCCGTCGCGCGGTTGCGTTTGCTTTTGCGCGGCTACGGGATTACCGAAGTCTCCGCCACCGGTGCGGGCGAACCGAGCACGTTGCGGGTGGCGCCGCTCACGCTGCTGGACTCTCAGCAACTGCGACTCAAGCGGCTTTACCCTGCGGCGCACTACCGCGCGACCACGTCCACAGTGCAGGTGCCGATACCGCGATCCGGCGCCGGCGTGGGCTCGCCGCGCATCCGTGATCTTGAATTGGTCCAGACGGTCGCCGATCTGGTGCTGGCACTCGATGGAAAGCCCCAGCAAGATGTTGATATAACCGGAGTCGACAGTGCCCCCGACACGAGTGAGGAGGTCAAGCACGATGACCGTCGTCTTGGTCGATCCTCGCCGCCCGTCGCTGGTTCCAGTCGACGCGATCGCGCTGCTGATCGGTGAGGTTCAGTACACCGAGGAAATGCCTGTCAAGGTGCCGTGGTCGTTGCCCGGAGCCAGGCCCGTCCACACCGGGGCCGACGCGCCGGTGTTGCTGTCCTCCGATCGCGAACACCCCGCCGTCATCGCGCGCCTGGAGGCCGGCGACACGCTGATCGCAGCGCCCGATCCACAGGCCGGGGAGAGGCTGATCGACGCGGTCGCGCTGATGGACAAGCTGCGCACCGACGGGCCTTGGGAGAGCGAGCAAACCCACGATTCGCTGCGTCGCTACCTGCTCGAGGAAACCTACGAGTTGTTCGACGCCGTCCGCAGCGGCAACGCCGACGACCTCCGCGAGGAACTCGGCGACGTGCTGCTGCAGGTGTTGTTCCACGCCCGGATCGCGGAGGACGCGCCCCAGCATCCGTTCACTATCGACGACGTCGCCGATTCGCTGCTGCGCAAGCTCGGCAACCGCGTGCCGGGAGTCATTGCCGGCGAATCGATTTCCCTGGAAGATCAGATCGCCGAGTGGGACCAGCGAAAGGCCGCCGAGAAGCAGCGCGGCTCGTGCCTGGACGGGGTTCCCACGGGTCAGCCTGCGCTGGCGTTGGCGCAGAAGGTGCTGGGCCGTGTCCGCGACGCTTGGCTACCGACTGACCTGATTCCCGCCGCGCTCACCACTGTCACGGTGTCCGCGGACGTCGACGTCGAAACCAACCTGCGGACGGAGGTGCTCGAGTTCATGGACGCGGTGCGACTGGCCGAGACGGGAATCGCCGCGGAGCGGCGCGGGGAGGAGCCCGAGGAACTCGACGTCGCAACCCTGGACTCGGTCACCGAGGAGGAGTGGCGCGCGTACTGGCCGGTGTCGGTGGCGGCCGCGCCCGAGCAGATTCCCGAGCCGGGACCAGAACCAGCGCCGGAGCCCGGACCGGCGCACGTGCCGGAGCCCGGCCCCGTGGAGGTGCCGGAACCGTCGCCGGTGGCGGTGCCCGAACCGTCGCCCGAACAGGCGGACGGCGCGGAGCAGCCTGGCGTGGCCGAGGAGTTTCCTGCCAAGAAGTTCCCGGCGGTGGAGGACGTCCAGACCAACGGGGTGCGCGAGGAGGCCGCGAGGGCGACCGACGGTCAGCCGAACAGCGTCGAGCCCCAGTAGGCCGACGAGTCGCCGTCGCGAACCCCGGGCGGGCAGGCGAACACCGCGGAGCCGGTGTGAGTGATGTATTCGTTGAGCGCGTCATTGCTCGCCAGCTGTGTCTGCATCGGCACGAACTGCGTCATCGGGTTGCGGACGAACGCGATGAAGAACAGGCCGGCATCGAGATGGCCGAAGCCGTCGGACCCGTCGGTGAAGTTGTAGCCGCGCCGCAGAATCTCGATGCCGCCGAGTCGCTCCGCCGACGCCAGCCGCACGTGCGCGTCGACGTCGATCAGCGGCTTGCCCCTGGCATCCTTGCTGTCCAGATCGAGCTCGGCGAACTCGTCACCGTACCCGTTCGGTGCTCCGGTGCCCTTCTGCCGGCCGATGACCCGCTCCTGCTCCAAAAGCGCTGTATGGTCCCATGATTCGACGCGCATCCGGACACGGCGCGTGACCAGATATGTTCCCCCGGTGAGCCACTCGGGTCCGTCGCCGGGCGCCACCCAGACGTGGCGGTTCAGCTTGTCGGTGTCCTCCGCCTTGATGTTGCGCGTGCCGTCTTTGAATCCGAACAGGTTTCGCGGCGTCTGCTGCGCACGCGTGGTGGAGGAGGTGCGGCCGAAGCCCAGTTGCGACCAACGCACCGCCGCCGCACCGAACGCGACGCGGGCAAGGTTGCGGATTGCATGCACCGCTACCTGCGGGTCATTCGCGCAGGCCTGGACGCAGATGTCGCCGCCGCAGCTGCCGGGATCCATGGTCTCGTTGGCGAACTTGGGCAGATCCGCCAACGGCGTTGGCCGGTTGTCGGCGATCCCAAACCGATCCTTGCCGTCCTTTGCGAAAAAGGAGGGACCGAACCCGACGGTCAGCGTCAACGCCGAAGGCGCCAGGTTCAGTGCCTCGCCGGTGTCCGATGGAGGCGCGTGCGGGTTCAGGCCCACCGCACCGTCGGCAACGGCTTCCTCACCGGTCGTCATCCGCTCGGCCATCCGCGTCCACTGGCGAAGCATCGCGATGACGTCGGCACGCGAATCGGTGGTGACGTCGAAGGCACAGAAATGCATCCGGTCCTGCGCCGGAGTGATGATTCCGGACTGCCGGTCGCCGCGGAACGCCACGGCGCGGTGCATGTCGCCCGGAATCTCAGCCGTCGCGGACGCCCGACCGGCCAGCGCGCCCGCACCGGCCGCGCCGACCACCGCCGCGGTCACCCCTGCGGCGCCGAACAGCCTGCGACGCGAGATGCCGGGGCGCGCGAGCCCATCGCGCGCCGGTTCCCCGGATGGGTTACTGCGGGGCGATGACACCTTGTACCTGGCTGACTTCTTTGGACAGTGCGTCTATGGCGCGCGAAAGGTCTTGCCGCTGGGGCTCGGTCACTGCGTCATAGGACACGAAGCCGTCCCCCTTGCGGTACGTGTCCAGCAGCTTCTCGACGTCGGCGAACCGCTCGTCGACGCGCTTGCCGAGCTCGGCATCGCGCTGGTCGAGGATCGAGCGCACGGATGCCACAGCGGCCTGCGATCCCGTTACGTTGGCCTGGAAGTCCCATAGGTCGGTGTGGCTGAAGATGTCCTCCTCGCCGCTGATCTTTTTGCGGGAGACCTCGTCGAGCAGGCTCTGCGCCCCGCTCGCCACCTGGGTTGAATCGATCGTGTAGTTGGAAGCCTTGACCCGCTGGTTGAGTTCCTTGACATCGGCCGCGAGCTGATCGGCAATCGCGTTCGTGTCCGGCTGCGGACCCTTCACCCACAGGTCTTTCTCCAGTCGGTGGAAGCCGGTCCACTTCTGGCCCGGCTGAAGGTCGACCTCACGCAGGTCGATGCGCGGGTCGAGGTTGTCAGGAAAGGATTCGGCGACCGGTTCGATGCACTCGTAATATGTTCTGCTGGTGGGGTATTGGGTTTTCGCCGACGCGACGTCGCCTGCCTTGATCGCGGCGACGAATGCGTCGGTCGCGGTCAGGAGCGCATCGGTCTGTCCGACGATGTACTTCTTGTAATCGTCGGCGGCCTTCTGAAAGTGTGGGTCCACCTGGACGGCGACGCCGGTGACGTTGAAGGGCGTCCGGATTCCGTCACCGACCATCCCGGGCTTGCAGGCGGTCTGGTAGATTCCCGGCTCCGTCAGGTGCACGACGAGCCGGCGTTGCAGCCCGGGGGAGATGTTCTCCACCTCGCCCATCACTCGGTCGCCCGCGCCGTAGACGTAGAACTCGGTGACTTTCGTGCCGTTGTTGGTGACCACGAATGTGCTTGGCCCGGTCGCGGCCTGCGCGCCCGACAGCTCGCAGCTGGTGTCGGACGCGCTCACGGTGATCTGCGACTCATCCGCCGAATCGTTTTTCGAGCCTGACTCCTTGGCGGTGCAGCCGGCCAGCCCGACTCCGGCCAGAACCGCGGCGAAGGCAGTGATACCGGCATTGACGGCCGACGCAGCAATCAGGTTCACGTGGTTGACCTTAGGAGTGTGGAGGTGGACGCGGGTCGGGGTGCGGTCCGGGTCTTGATGGGACGCACGAACAGCGTCAGCACCCCGACGAGGTAGGCCAGCCACACGACCAGTTGAAGGACTGTCGGGGTGGGCGTGATGTTGAAGACGCCCCGAATGATTTCGCCGTACCAGGCCGACCAGTTCATCCACGACGATATGTCGAAGGCGCGTGCGCCGAGACCGGGCAGCCAGCCGACAGTCTGCAAGGCGCCCATGCCGTAGGAGAGGATGCCTGCGGCGACGATGATCACGAAGATGCCCGTGTACGTGAAGAACTTGCTCAAATTGATGCGCACTGCGCCGGCATACATGCCGTAGACGACCGCCCCCGCGAGCAGCACGCCAATCAGCAACCCGACTAGCGGCCAGGCAGTTTCGGCTTCGGCGTAGCCGACCATGAACAGCGCCGTTTCGATGCCCTCACGGCCGACGGCGAGGAAGGCCAGCAGCAGCACGGCGAGCACCCCGGTGTCCAGCGCGGTAGCCATTTCGCTGCGCAGTTCGCCGGACAGACCCGCGGCCGCCTTCTTCATCCACAGCACCATTGTGGTGACGATCGTGACAGCGACCAGGGAGGCGATGCCGGCGATCGCTTCCGCGGCCAACCCGGTGATCGTGTAGGCGCTGTACTCGATCACAAGGAACGCCACCAGCGTCATCACGATCGCGGCGCCAACCCCGAGCCACACCCACTTGAGCGCGTCGCGTCGATCCGACTTCACCAGGAATGCGACCAGGATCATCACGACGATGCCGCACTCGAGACCTTCCCGAACGCCGATCAGCCCGCTCCCCAGCAGTTGAGACGAAATGTTGGGGGCTGCGGCGTGCAGGCTTACCGCGATGTCGGCTCCAGAAGACATGACCAGTCCTTAGTTCAGGTTTGGCTTACCAAAGTCAGGTGTGGCTCACCTTATCAATCCGATCGGGTTGACGGTATACCTCGGATCGCATGGGACGATGGTCCGACCGAATCGGTTGATGAGGCCTTATTGGTGAGGAGGGCCGCACTGGTTAAGGAGGGCGGTGTCGCCGTTACGTTGGCTGCGGGTAGTCGCCGTTGTCGGCGCGACCGCGGTGTTGATGGCGTCCGGTTGCTCGTGGCAACTCGGCACGCCGATTCCGGAAGGCGTCCCGCCCCCAGCCGGTGAGTCCGTCCCGGATGTCAACACGCACGCACGCGGGAGGCCGGCCGACCAGTTGCACACCTGGGCGGTGGAACGCGCCCCGGCGCTGAACATGCCGGTCGAGGCTTTGGAGGCGTACGCCTACGCCGCGAAGGTCGCCGAGGTGGAGAACCCGAAATGCCACCTCTCGTGGACCACGCTGGCCGGCATCGGGATGGTCGAGAGCCACAATGGCACCTACAGGGGTGCGACGATCGCGCCGAACGGCGATGTCAGCCCGCCGATCCGCGGCGTGCGGCTCGACGGGACCAACGGGAACATGGAGATCATCGATGGCGGCGGCGGCCGCCTCGACCGCGACCCGGTCTACGCCAGGGCGATGGGTCCTATGCAGTTCATCCCGGCAACCTGGCGGCTCTACGGCGTGGACGCCAACAACGACGGCGTGATCAGCCCCGACAACTTCGACGACGCCGCGCTCTCGGCCGCGGGCTATCTGTGTTGGACGGGCAAGGACCTGGCCAAGCCGCGCGGGTGGATGAACGCGCTGCAGGCCTACAACCTGTCGGAGACATACGCCAAAACGGTCCGCGACTGGGCGACCGCCTACGCCGCGGGCCACCCGTTGTAACTCACCGGACCGCGGTGCTACCTCTAGGCTGAGTGCGTTCTGCCAACCGACGACTAGGAGAGGCCAGTGCCCATCATCGAGCAGGCCGGGGCCCGCGAGATCCTCGACTCCCGCGGCAATCCCACCGTCGAGGTCGAGCTGGCCCTGGTCGACGGGACGTTCGCCCGCGCCGCGGTGCCGTCAGGTGCCTCGACCGGCGAGCACGAGGCCGTCGAGTTGCGCGACGGTGACCCCAAGCGGTACGGCGGCAAGGGCGTCCAAAAGGCGGTGGAGGCGGTGCTCGACGAAATCGCCCCTGCCGTAATTGGACTCAGCGCCGATGACCAGCGCCTCGTAGACCAGGCGCTACTCGACCTCGACGGCACCCCCGATAAGTCGCGGCTGGGCGCCAACTCGATCCTGGGCGTATCGCTGGCCGTCGCGAAGGCCGCCGCGGAGTCGGCAGGGCTGCCGCTGTTCCGCTATGTCGGCGGCCCGAATGCGCACATCCTGCCGGTGCCGATGATGAACATCGTCAACGGCGGCGCGCACGCCGACACCGGCGTGGACGTGCAGGAATTCATGATCGCCCCGATCGGCGCGCCCAGTTTCAAGGAGGCGCTGCGCTGGGGTGCCGAGGTGTACCACGCCCTGAAGTCCGTGCTGAAGAAGCAGGGCCTGTCCACCGCCCTCGGCGACGAGGGCGGCTTCGCTCCCGATGTGCCGGGCACCAAGGCCGCGCTGGACCTGATCCTGTCGGCGATCGAGTCGGCGGGCTACAAGCCCGGGGCTGACATCGCACTGGCCCTGGACGTTGCCGCCACCGAATTCTTCACCCCCGGAAACGGTTACACGTTCGAGAACGAAACCCGTGATGCGGCGAAGATGGCCGAGTTCTACGCGCAGCTGCTCGACGCCTACCCTCTGGTGTCGATCGAGGATCCGCTGGCCGAGGACGACTGGGACGGCTGGGTCGCGCTGACGTCGATGATCGGCGACCGGGTGCAGCTCGTCGGCGACGACCTCTTCGTGACCAACCCGGAGCGGCTCGAAGAGGGCATCGAAAGAGGCGCCGCCAATGCGCTACTGGTGAAGGTGAACCAGATCGGCACGCTGACCGAAACTCTGGACGCCGTCGCACTGGCTCACAACAGCGGTTACCGCACGATGATGAGTCACCGCAGCGGCGAGACCGAGGACACCACGATCGCCGACCTCGCGGTCGCGGTCGGCAGTGGCCAGATCAAGACGGGTGCCCCCGCCCGCAGCGAGCGTGTCGCCAAGTACAACCAGCTGTTGCGCATCGAGGAAGCGCTCGGTGACGCGGCACGCTACGCGGGTGACCTGGCGTTCCCGCGGTTCGGCCCGGAGGCGAAATAACAGGTGTCCGAAGGCAAACGGCCCGAATCGAAACGGCGGTCGCCGGCCTCACGGCCCGGCAAGGCCGGCGATTCGGGCCGTGGCCGGCCCCGCGTCTCGCAACGCCGTGAACCCCGCCCGTCCGAGCAGCGCGCGCAGCCGGAACCTGTCACGGAATCGATTAGCGAGTCGATCGCCGCGGCGGCCGAGCACCACTCGGAGCAGCGACTGGGGTATACGGCACGGCGCGCGGCAATCCTGGCCGCGGTGGTATGCGTCCTGACACTGACCATCGCAGGGCCGGTGCGCACCTACTTCGCGCAGCGGACCGAGGTGAGGCAACTGGCGGCGACGGAAGCGGCGCTGCGCGCACAGATCACCGACCTGGAGCAGCAGAAGGCCAAGCTCGCCGACCCCGTCTTCGTCGCCGCCCAGGCGCGGGAGCGGCTGGGCTTCGTGATGCCCGGCGACATTCCTTATCAGGTGCAGCTGCCGCCCGGCGCGGCGGCGACGCAGCAGCAGCCCGGCACGTCGGCGCCGGAGTCCACCCGCCACGATTCGTGGTACACGTCGCTGTGGCGGACCATCGCCGACACCCCCCATAACATCCCGCCCGGTCCCCCTGGTCCCAACCCACCACCATCTGGTCCGCCGCCAGGTGGTTGACCCCGACGACCTGGAGGCGGTCCGGCACCAGCTCGGCCGCGAGCCCCGTGGAGTCCTCGAGATCGCCTACCGGTGCCCGAACGGCGAACCGGGCGTCGTCAAGACTGCGCCGCGGCTAGCAGACGGTACCCCGTTCCCCACGCTGTACTACCTGACACACCCCGTGTTGGTCGCCGCCGCGAGCCGGCTGGAATCCTCGGGGCTGATGAAGGAAATGACCGCGCGCCTGACAACCGATTCCGACCTGGCGGCCGCATACCGCCGGGCACACGAGTCTTATCTCGCGGAACGCGACGCTATCGAACCGCTTCAGACGACGTTCTCCGGCGGCGGCATGCCCGATCGGGTCAAGTGTCTGCACGTGCTGATCGCCCAGTCACTGGCGAAGGGAAGGGGTGTGAACCCGCTGGGTGATGAAGCGCTCGCGATGCTGGCCACCGAACCGCCGATGGCGGGAATCCTGGTCCGGGAGCAGTGGACATGACACGCGTGGCGGCCATTGACTGTGGTACCAACTCGATCCGGTTGCTGATCGCTGACGTGGCTGACGGTCGGCTGCACGATCTGCACCGGGAGATGCGGATCGTGCGGCTCGGCCAAGGCGTCGACGCCACGGGGAGGTTCCTGCCAGAAGCGTTGGCGCGCACCCGATCCGCATTGGCGGACTACACCACACTGCTGTCGCGCTACCAGGTCTCGAAGGTCCGCATGGTCGCGACGTCGGCGAGTCGCGACGCGGCCAACCGGCAGGAGTTTTTCGCGATGACCACGGAGGTCCTCGCCGCGGCGGCGCCGGGCGCGGTTGCCGAGGTGATCACCGGCGAAGAGGAAGCCGAACTGTCGTTTCGCGGCGCGGTGGCCGATTTGGATTCGGCCGGCGCACCTTTCGTGGTAGTCGACCTTGGCGGCGGGTCGACGGAAGTGGTGCTGGGCTCCGGCGACGTGGACGCCAGCTTCTCGGCAGACATCGGCTGTGTGCGGTTGACTGAGCGCTGCCTGCATTCCGACCCGCCGACGGCAACCGAGATCGCCGCCGCCAGGGAACTGGTGCGGGAACGGCTGGGGGAGGCGTTGCGGCTCGTGCCGGTCGACCGGGCACGGACCTGGGTGGGCGTCGCGGGAACGATGACGACCCTGGCCGCGCTGGCGCAGAAGATGACGGCCTATGACCCGGCGGCCATCCATCTGTCAAGGGTCGGGTTCAGCGAGCTGCTCGAGGTGTGCGAGCAGCTGATTGCGATGCCACGGCAGCAGCGCGCGGCGCTGGGGCCGATGCACGAAGGTCGCGTCGACGTGATCGGAGCAGGCGCGATCATCGTGGAAGAACTGGCCTACGCGCTGGGCAGGCGGGCCGGCATCGATCAGCTCGTCGTCAGCGAGCACGACATCCTCGATGGCATCGCGTTATCGATCGCCGCTGCGCCCCAATAGCATTCCAGGCAGTGATCTTGGCCGGATCGCATCAGTCGCTCCTGTCTGGGCGTAACTACCCGACCGCTTGGAAGTCCCGCGCGCGGAATCTCGCCCGGCGGCGGTAGAGGAACGGCAGGTACGGCCAGTTGGTGCTGATGCGGCCGCTGGGGTCGCGATACCAGGACGCGCACGCCGACCAGACGCTCCTCGACAGCGAGCGCTGAGTGCGTGCATCGAAGGCGTCGGCGACGTCGGCGCAGGGCATGTAGCGCTGGCCGGTGGCGGCGACGTGGTCCACAAGCCGACGCAGGTATCGGGCCTGAGTTTCGAGAATGTACACGACCGACGCGGTGCCGGTGTTCGTGTTGGGGCCGTAGATGATCAGGAAATTGGGGAAATTCGGCACGGTCATGCCGAGGTAGGCCCGGGCTCCTTCAGACCAGTACTGGTGTAGGTCGGTGCCGCCGATCCCTCGGATCGAGAGGCCCGGAAGGAAGTCGTGTGCCTTGAACCCGGTGCAGTACACCAGTACGTCGAGGGCGCGGCGTGCGCCGTCAGCTGTGCTTACCCCAGTCGGCGTGATCTCGGTGATCGGCTCCGTCACTACCTCGGCATTGGGCTTAGTCAGCGCCGGGAAGTAGTCGCTCGATACCAGAATCCGCTTACATCCGATCGGATAATCCGGCCACAGCTCCTCGCGCAAAGCAGGGTCGCCAACCGCGCGCTCCAACTGCCGTCGGGCCAATACAGTGAACAGGCGACCCAGAGGCGAAGCGTAGAGCAACGCGACGGCCATGAACTCGTGAACGAAGAACCACAACAGTCGTTCCAGGCGTTGCAGCAGCGGTACTCGGCGGAACACGCGATGGTGGATTGGCCGGTAGCGGATATCCAACCGCGGCAACACATAAGGCGGTGTGCGCTGAAACACCGTCACGGCTTCGACGGTCGGCTGAATGGCGGGCACGATCTGGATCGCGCTGGCACCGGTGCCGATGATGCCGACCCGCTTGCCGGCTACGTCCACGGAGTGGTCCCACTCGGCGGAGTGAAATACGGGACCGGCGAACGTGGCCTGGCCCTCGATCCTTGGCCGTACCGGCTGCGTCAGCAATCCGACGGCGGACACCAGGACGTCGAAGTAGCACTCGCCGCCGTCGGTGGTCCGGACCCGCCAGGTGCGCGCGTCGGCGTCGAACTCGGCCTCCTTGACCTCGGTATGAAACCGGATATGCCGATGCAGGTCGTGCACGTCGGCGACGTGCTTGAGGTAGCCGAGGATGTCGGGCTGGTGCGAAAACCGGTGTGGCCAGACAGGGTTGGGTTCGTAGGAGAAGGAATAGTACGGCGAGGGCACGTCGACGGCCGCACCTGGGTAGGTATTGTCGCGCCAGACGCCGCCCACTTCGCCGGACTTTTCGAACATCACGATGTCGTGGTGGCCGGCCTTCTTCAGCTCGATCGCCGCGGCCATCCCGCCGAAGCCCGAGCCGATGATGCCGATCCGGACGCTGCTCACCCCTTCAGGGTATGCGGTAGAACGGGTCGGGCAGCAGGAAAGTCTGTTCGGCGTGGCCGCCGGCAAGGTCAGAGGGCTGGTCGCCGATATTGGCGATGATCGTGTACCCCTGTCCTTCGATCGCGGCTCGCTGTGGCGCCTTGAAATCGGCGGCCGACGCGTATTGCACCCCGACTGGCGCAAGGATGAGTTGAGTCCAACCGCTGTAGCCGATGTCGCGCAGGTTCTTCTCCGTGGCCGCTCGCTGTCCCTGGTCGCGACCGCTGATGAAGAAAACCGCGGCGCCCAGACCCTTCGCCATGTTGTAGGTGTCGAGCGTCGGCTGGATCACCTTCGACTTCGCGGTAAGGTCCCAAGCCCGCCACGCGCATGCGTTCGGCAGGTTGCACGGCCCGTTGATGAAACGGCCGAAGTCGTTGGCCCCGATGACCTCCCAGTTAGAAAGAGCCGTCTCGTCGATGTCGAATACCACGGCGGGCCGGTTGGTCACCGGCGCCTGGGTGGCGATCCAGTTCATCGCCTGGGCCGAGACCTCGGCCATGCCGGCGTCGTAGGCGCCGCTGTCGTGATACTCGATGGCCGCGGTCTTGGCGTCCCCGACGTTGGAGGGCTCGCCGGTGGTGTCCTCGACCGGGTCGGCGACCGCTACGGCCGCGGATCCGATGAGCAGAACCAGAGTGCTGAAGGCTGCGGCGACGCCGTTTCGCGCGAACATGCAGCGCACATTAACGGTACCGTCGCCGGTATGTGCCGCTTGTTCGGCCTGCACGCCGGCCGTTCCGCGGTGACGGCCACGTTCTGGCTACTTGACGCGCCCGACAATCTGGCGGCGCAGAGCAAGCGCAATCCAGACGGCGCCGGCATCGGCGTGTTCAAGGCCGACAGCAGGCCCGTGGTTTGCAAGCAGCCGATAGCCGCGTGGGAGGACCGCGAATTCGCTTGCGAGGCCCACGAATTGAGCGGGACGACCTTCATCGCGCACGTGCGGTACGCGTCGACGGGCCGGCTTGATGTGCTCAACACACATCCGTTCCTGCAGAACGGCCGGTTGTTCGCGCACAACGGCGTGGTCACCGGACTAGACGTGCTCGAGGCGCGGTTGGCTGAGCTGTCGGTGACGGACCTGGTGCTCGGGCAGACAGACAGCGAGCGAGTATTCGCGCTGATCACCGGGTCGATCCGGGCCCGCAGTGGGGATGTGGAGGCCGGGCTGCTCGACGCGTTGCGGTGGCTGGCGGACACCGTGCCGATCTACGCGGTCAACCTCTTGCTGTGCACGGCGACCGACATGTGGGCGCTGCGCTATCCCGAGCCGAACGAGCTGTATCTGCTCGATCGGAGGGAGGCGGACTCGGGCCCGAGGTTTGACATGCAGACGTCGCAGATCCACGCCCGGTCGTCCAACCTCGACCAGCAGCCGTCGGTCGTGTTCGCCAGCGAGCGGATGGACGACGATCCCGACTGGGAACTGATCGACTCGGGAATGCTGGTACATGTCGACGACCAGCTGAGGATCACACGTCGGATAGTGCTGCCGGATCCGCCGCGGTACCAACTGCACCGGTCCGATCTGACTTCGACCGCTTCAGCGTCGCAGCACAACTCCTGACGACGCGGCCAGATCCACGTCACGCAGGCCTCTCTCGTACTTCCGCTGCGCGACGTGAAACTCGTCGAGGCGCGGTAACCTGCTCACCGCGGGTGCCCCCATAGCCCAATCGGCAGAGGCAGCGGACTTAAAATCCGTCCAGTCTGGGTTCGAGTCCCAGTGGGGGCACCGGTGTTGTCGCAGGTGATCCGTATTGTGCGTCTGATTTCTTCGTCTCGCCGCAGGCTGGTTGTATGCAGGATGTAAACTCGCCGCCATGGCGATCCAGCGCACTCCTGGCACGGGTGGGGTGGTTGACCTCTGGAAGAACAAGGACGGCACACCATCGAAGCTGGCAACCGGGCGATGGGCGCAGGGCCAGGGCAGGCCGCAGGGAGTGGGCAACCGGTGGCGCGGCTGGTACGTGGGCGACGACGGAAAGCAACACACCAAACGCTTTCGCACCGAGGCGGAGGCCGAAGGGTGGGTCTCGACTGAGCGGGGCAAGGTCGTCACGAATCAGTGGGTCAGCCCGACCGTAGGCGTCGACACGTTCGCGAATGTCGCGGAGCAGTGGTTCGCAACGAAGCGTGGCGCTCAGCGCAAGCCGAAGACCCTGGCGGGCTACCGGAGCATCCTGGACACCCTGGTGCTCCCACAGTGGGGTGAGACGCCTATGAAGGCCATTACCTATGGCGACCTGTCAGCGTGGCTGGCGGGACTGTCTGTCGACGGGTCGCAAGCGGGCACCGGCCTGTCCGCGAGCCGGATCATTCAGACACACCAACTCATGGGCGCGGTGTTCAAGTACGCCGTCAAAGCGGGGCTGGCCACCAAGAACGTAGCTGCCGACATCAATCGCCGTCACGACCTTCCGCAGACAACCGAGAGCGAGCAGCATTACTTGACCCATGCGCAGCTTCTCGCGCTGGCGAGTGAAATGGGCCGATTCGAGACGCTGACTCTGGCCCTGGGCTACTGCGGCCTGCGGTTCGGTGAAGCTGCTGCGCTACGCGCCAAGGACATCCTTGACCGGGAGATCACCGTCCGAGCTTCGGCGACTCACGTTTCCGGGCAAGGGATAGTCGAGACGGGTACGAAGACCAACCGAACACGTCGGGTGCCGGTGCCCGAACCTGTCTGGGATCGCCTGAAGGCAGAGCTACCCAGCGCGGCCGACGCGCTCGTGTTCCCCAGCCGCAAGAGCGGGCACCTGCCGCTCGGCGAATACCGCTGGGCATTCGACTCTGCCCTGGCTACCGTGCGCGACGCGGCCGAGGCGAAGCGCCAGCAGGAGCTAGCCGACACCGGCGAAGCGAGTACTCGCGCCCTCCCTCCGATCACTCCCCATGCCCTGCGGCATACGTGCGCCTCGCTGGCCATTTCGGCGGGGGCGAACGTGAAGGCCGTGCAGCGATTGCTCGGTCACGCCACCGCAGCGATGACCCTCGACAGGTACGGGCACCTCATGAGTGACGACCTGGCTGGAGTGGCGACCGCGCTGGGTTGCGCGATCAAGGCGGCACGGGACAAGCAGCTCTGACCTGCCTTTTTGTTGTAGTTTTACGCCCTCACCGTGCGGCTAAAGTTGACGACATTGGCACCACAACGACAGCCACGGCGGATTTCGAGCGAAGCGTGACATGCTCGGCGACGGCGGAATCCCCTCTCCTAGAGGGGCACTCGCCATCGAAGGTCGAAGACCGCTTCCGCTGATCGCAATGGCGGAGACGAGGAGCAGAACGATGGCCCACCTGCGGACAGCAGATCTGGTGGAAGAGTACGGCATCCCGGAAGCCACCTGGCGGTGGTGGCGACACAGGGGAGAAGGCCCCCGGTCATTCAAGCTCGGCAAGACGGTGTTCTATGCCGCCGAAGACGTGGCCGACTGGGTCGAAACACAGAAGGCGAAGACGGCGAAGGGTGGCCTGCATTAGGGCAAGGCGGGCAACCGCCTCATGTTCCCAGGTTCCCCATCTTCCCCCCTTCAATGAGCAAGACAGAGGGCTGCGGCCCAGAGGAGTTAGCGGTGACCACAGTACGACTACGTAGAGCGAGTGACATGGCGGAATCAAAGCCCGTGGCCTGGAGGCTCGCACGCGGCTACCTGGCTGCAGGTAAGGTCAATCTCCTGGTTGGGGCTGAGGGAATCGGCAAGTCGCTCTGGACCATTCGAGCAATCGCGTCCATCACCACGGGTGAGTCTTGAAGACCGTTCACCAGCCCCAGTGATCCTGCCGACGCGATCTTGATCGCCACCGAGGACGGCTGGGAGGACACCATCCGGCCACGGCTGGAAGTCGCTAGTGCGGACCTGCATCGCATCCACGTCCTGTGCGCGGAAGACGACGGCACTGGTACACCCACGTTCCCCGATGACATACCAGCACTGCGGAGCATGGGGATCGCACCCAGCATCGTCGTCGTGGATGCATGGATTGACACGGTGCCAGGTGGCCTCCAGGTCAAGAATCCCCAGAAGGCTCGCGAGGCCGTAGCACCCTGGAGGGAATACGCGGCTGAGACAGGCGCGGCTGTCCTACTCGTCGCCCATACGAATCGGCTTGAGAGCCAGGACATCCGGAATACTTACGGGTTGTCAGGTGCGCTACGCCAGGTAGCACGTAGCACCATCTACGCTCTAGAAGACCCCGAAACAGAGGCCCTGCTGGTTGGCCCCGACAAGAGCAACCTCGGGGCCAGGGGTGTGGCCCATCGCTTCATCAAAGTCCCGGTTGAGCACTTCACCCCGACAGACGACAGCGACGGAACCGTGGCCCTCCTGGAGTCCATCGGTGATGACAGCAAGTCAATCCACGACCTGCTCACCGAACAGGTCGACGCTGCTAAGCCCAGGCCCAAAACCACGGCAATCGACTTGTGGCTCAGGGACATTCTGTCCGATGGCTCAGTGCCATCTTCCGACCTCGAAGCCATGGCCATGACGAAGGGCTACAGCCCAGACCAGCTACGAGGTGCCGGTCATCGAATCGGCGTGAATAGAACCAGGGAAGGTAAGAAGTGGGTGACAAGCCTCTGAGCGCAACCAAGACGGGAAGACGGGAAGACGGGAAGGCGGGAGGAGACGGCAGAATCCCGTCTCCGCAACGCACCCGCATCCCAAGCACCAGCCCACGCTCCGAGCTGGTCGTCACACCACGAGCCAACGGCGGCTTGTCCATCGCCCAAGGTCCTGTGTATGTGCTTGTAGGACCGAAGGAAATCGAGCCTCTGTTGGAGGCTATGAGGACAACCGAATGAATGGGCTTGCGGCACAAAGCCCGCTGCCCTTAGCTTCCAATTGCCTTTTGCATGCCCAGGCCGGATTTTTCCCGGAGAGAGAGGCCGCGACTTGCATGAGGTGTCCGGCCCCTCGCCCCTTGGGGGTCCCCCCCAGGCAAACCCAATGACTCAAGGAGATCGGAGGCGCTATGCGCTGCAAGCATCACGACTGCTCACGGCGGGCATATACATCCGGCTGGTGCTCGACACACTACCGGCGTTTGCGCTCAGGCCAGCCGATGGACGCGCCGATCAGGCGCTACGTGCGGCTACAAGAGCAGGGGGAGCCTACCCGCAAGCCAGCGACCACGAGAACCGGTAGTCGAAAGCGAGAGAAGCCGTTTGCGGCCGAGTGGGCGCTGTTGAAGGAGCTTGGCTTGGCCGGGGATTAGGAACAGCCAGCGGACTGTCGCAGTCGGGAGGCGCTCAGGACCTACTGTCGGTTGGAGTTCCGCATCAGCAGCGCCATGATGGCCGACGCCAGGTCTTCAAGGGGTACAGCACGACCGCCGTCATGGCATTGCCTCGGCCCACGCGATATGCCCCTCGAAGCCAAGCGTTCTCGCCATGTCGCGGTAGCGGTCCCGTAAGTGCGCGTAAGCCGCGGCATCGCCGTGAGCCCGCGCCAGTAGAGCCTGTAGTCGCAACAGCCAGATCTCGCGTATCACCAGTCCCTCATCGGCTGGCGCGGCCGCTAACCGCTTGATCGCGGCCTTGGCTTCGGCCACGTCACTCTCGGCCCCGCGGTCCAGCAGTGTCTCCACCAGAACACCCGTCGCAGGAATGCCCCACCCCAGCAGCTGTCCCTCGCGGAACAGATGGTCCACGGCGGCGCGCATGACCGGGACGGCGTCATCGCGATCTCCACGCCGAGCCCTCTCACGCGCCGAATACACCTCGACGAGCGGGACCTCGGCCAGAAGGTATCCGCGGCGTAGGAACACCTCCCTGAACTCGGCCAGGAGCGTCTGTCCGCGGTCACGCTCGGCAGGCGTTGGGCGGTGCACCAGCGCCACGCCCAGCGTCACCCGGGCGAGATCCACCGCGAAATCGTCACTGGATCGTTCGGCAATCCGTAGGGCATCCTCGATCTCACGCACCACGGAATCGTCGGACCTCACCACGCCATACGGTATTCCTGGCAAGTAGCCGTAGGTGACGACCGCGGCGTAGGACGTTGGGTCGGCGCTGCGGGCCATGGCCAGGCCGTGCCGCAGGTCGTCGCGCCATCCGGGACGACCCAGGCAATACCGGGCCTGAGCCCGCGTCGTCAAGGCGAGCGCTAACGGAGACCCGAAAATGAGGGTGCCTTTCGACGGATCACCGTCGGCCAGGTCGATCACCCTCTGTGACCACCGCAGCATGTCGCAATACTCTGCGCTTTCAAGCTTGGCGTAGATCGCCGCGAAGGACAGCCCCACCGTCAAGGTCGGATCGCCGAGCGACTCCATAAGGGCCATGGCTTCCGATGCCAGCCGCGACGCCTCGCGCACCCGGTCGTGGAACCCGTGATCGACCACCAGCCCCGCCATCCCGACGACCAGTGACGCCTTGTCTCCGGCGGCGGTGCACAACTCCCGCAGTTCCTCGAAGCGGTCACCGGCCACGTCCATATGGACTCGAAAGGCGATCCCGCACAACATGGTGCGCGGGGCAATGCGCATCGCTGCTCGGTGCGGGTCATCGGCGGGTAAGGCGTCGGCGAGCGTTGTGGCGCGCTCCCAACTCAGCCATGCCGCGGAGATGTCGCGATTGGTCGCCCACGTTGCGGCGCGCATGTGCCAGCCGTAGGCGGCGTGCCCATCACCGGCGGCCTCCAGATGTTCGGCGATCAGCGCAGCATTTTCATCAGCCGAGGCCGGGCTACGGGCTTCGATTACTGCGGCCAGCCGCCGGTGCAGCTCGGCACGATCGGATTTGAGCTGCGAGTCGTAGGCCACCGTCCGAATCAGCGGATGGTGGAACACATACTCCGGTCCTCGGGTGAACCTCACCTGATCGACGAGTTCCGCCACCACAAGATCCTCGACAATGGGTTCAATGCCCAGGGTTTCGAGCAGGCCCGGGTCGAACCGTGAGCCGATGACCGCCGCAGCACGCAAGGTGCGCTTGGCCGCCGGGTCAAGGCGGTCGATACGGGCGGCAATCGTCGCCTGCACGGTGGCGGGCACGCTGACCTCGGTAGCGACGACCGTCGAAACGTAGGCGCTGCGGTTTCCGCGCAGGACACCACGCTCGGCCAGTTCGCGCACCATCTCCTCCACGAAAAACGGGTTCCCGGCAGCCCTTTCGACGATCATGGCGGCCAACCCCCCAACCGAGGAGTCCGACCCCAGCAGCTCGGTGACCAGTGCTGCGGTTTCCGAATCGCTCAGCGGCGCAAGGGCGATGCTCTCAGCACCGGACACCCGGCTCAACGCGCCCCGATATTCGGGCCGGTAGCTGATCAGCACCAGCGAGTGCGTCTGCGGGATCACCGCCACAAAGTCCGCAACCATGGATTCGCTGACCTCGTCGATCCAATGCACGTCCTCAACGACATAGACTGCCGGGGCTTGGCGGGCCAGCGACGCGGCATTGACCAGCGCAGTCAAGCGCCGCCGACGAGCATCGGGATCGATTGCTGGTAAAGAACCATTCGTGTCGGCGATGCCCAGCAGGTCATCAAACAGCGCCAAATCCTCCGGATCTGCGTCCGCAAGCCGGGCACGCACTCGATCGCGTGCGGCCTGTGCGTCAAGATCGCCGACACCAAAGGCGGCGCGTAACAGCTGCGCGACCGCATGGAAGGAGAGTTGGCTGGTATGCGACTCGCAGAAGGCGGCGAACACTTCCACACTGCGGTCACTAGCCGTCGCCGCAACCTCGCGCACTAGACGGCTTTTACCGATGCCCGGTGATCCCACCACGCCGACCACCGCGCCGAGACCATCGATTGCACGGTCCAGCAAGCCTTCAACGGCGGACATCTCCCACTGCCGACCGACGAGATTCGGTTCAACGCGCCTGATAGCGCGACGCCGTTCTTCCATGCCCAACAGCCGATAGGCGGTGACTGGTTCGTCGGCCCCCTTGATCAGAACATGCTCAGGCTCGTCGAGAGTGGCAGCGCCTTCAACCAACCGCCTCGTAGATGCGCTGAGCATCACGCCGCCCGGCGGAGCCACAGACACCATCCGCTGAGCCATCCCGACCTGCTCGCCAACGGCGGTGTAACCGAAAGGCCCCGAACCGATCTCACCGGCGATCACCTGACCAGAGTTCAGTCCCACCCGCAACTGCAGATCCACACCGTCGCGATCGTGGACGTCGACTCCAAGCCGCTTCGCCTCCTCCTGAACGCCCAGGGCTGCCAGACAGGCACGCACAGCGTGGTCCTCCAACGCCACTGGCGCACCGAACACGGCCATGATGCCATCCCCGGTGAACTTGTCCACCGTCCCGCCATACCGTTTCACCACCGCCACAGCCAGGTCGACCAGTCCGGCCATGATTTCGCGAAGCCGCTCCGCCCCGACTGCCGCCGCGATGTCCATCGAATGGACCACGTCGGCGAACAGAACGGTGACCTGTTTGTACTCAGCCCGGGTATCGCCGTCTTTGACTGGTGAGCCACAGCCGTGACAAAACCGGGCATTCTCTAGAGGCTCAGTGCCACACGTCCGGCACGCTGCTATGGCCGTCATCCGACCCTCCGCCGATCCGGGCCCCAGCGGTTCCAGGGTGCTCTAAGGATAGGCGGTCAGACACTCCACGAGGACCCTCGCCGGTGACGGTCTTTCCGGCACAGAGTTTTGAGACTCTCGTATCTCGTCTCTTTCGAGACCGCCAACTCGCAAGGTGGAAAACGCCAACATGTTTGGCTGTCGGGTTTTGACTAGTCGGCCGTCGCTGTATAAAACCCAGTCGTCAACAACTTCGGTCGGAGAACCCTTGAGGGGGACCCGTTTGGCGCTCGGAAGCAGAAGAAACATTAAGGCGCTAGAGAAGTCGAGTGAGCAGAAACTG
>JAOPWC010000052.1 GCA_025965895.1 Mycobacterium sp. | reverse complement strand
ATAGCGACAGCACCTTTGGCGCGGTCGTTGTCGTGCAGATTGCTGTCCACGATGTCCCACAGCGTGTCGTGTAGTCCTCGGAGTTGCGGCGTCCGCAGTACGCCCATGTTGGCGTGCCAGTCACGTCGTTGCTTGTCGTACTTCGCTTTTCGTGAAGGGCTCAGAGCCGAATGCTTGCGGGCGGTGAGGCGTTCGGGTTGGACGCGAGGTGGGGCATTGACGATCCTGGCCCACCCCTCCTTGTGACCCATGTGAACATTTTGGAGGTCGGTCATGCCCAGTCCATGCTGTCGTCGTCGTAGTCCTCGGCCAGTTCGTCGTCGGTATCGTCGTCGCTGGCGGCCGTCTCATCTCGGCGAGGTGGAGGTCGATCCGCCGGCTCGGTGACAGCCTGCACGGCCGGCAGGCCGGCGACGACGACGGCAGCGTCGGTGGTCTCGACCTGGTTGCTCAGCGCCTCGTCCTGACGCGACATCCGAAGCGCCATACGCCTTTCGGCGGCGCTGACTCCCATGTGCAGGTTCCAGCGTGTCAGCAGCTCATCGAGTGCCAACCGATCATCAACAAACCCGTGCTCCTGTAGGACGATTCGGCGGGCGTATTGCAGTGCTTCCTCGCTGAATGGCGCCTCAACGTGCGCGGCGTGCCCCCACTCCAACGTGTGCCACTCCCCAGAATCGGGGTGCCGGATGAAGACATGGGCGATGTTGTCGGGGTCGACGTGAATCGGCCAGCGGTTACGGAACTTCCCTGTGTAGGGGCTTGCCCTGTTTCCCAGTTCCGACAGAATGTCGCCGGTGTAGCGGAGTGTGCCGCATTGCACGCCGTAGTGCTGGATGGTCCGGGCCTCCACTTGCAGGAACTCATAAGCCAGGAAGGGGTCTCGGGGCGCCTCGATATAGCCGGCTCGAGCCATACCGTGCGCGAACATCTGCGCCGGGGTCATCGTCGCCCTGGGAAGATGCATGTCGAACAGGCTGCTGTGACGAGTGTGGTGATACACAGCGGCGATCCACTCGCGGACGATGGCTTCCAGCTGGTCGATGTAGAAGAATGCGTGCCCTTCCACGTCGAGACCCCGTGCGTTGATGTCGGGGCCTTTGTAGCCGGGCAAGTACTGCAGTAACCCTTCCCGCACCGTGCGGAAGAAGCGTTCCAGCGGGCCCTTGTCGCGGCCTTCGCGGATGCGGGCTGGCTGAATGGAGATACCCAAACGCTGGCACACGCTGTTGAGGTGTTCGGAGACATAGATCTTTCCGTGATCCACCACGATCGTTTCTGGCGTCAGCGAAGGACCGGATGCTGCCTTGCCCAGAGTGGTGGCGAGTTGGTCGGGGTCGATGAGGACTGCTCGGGGGATGCCGTGATGTGGCCACACCGCGTAGTCGGGCCAACTGGCCGGTGCCGGCGGCGGGCGATACACCTGGAACATCATCGCGGCAGCATCGACCGCCTTCGTCGAGACCGGGGTGAGCCGCAGCCCGACGATGCAGCGGGTGTACCAGTCCATGGCCGCGGTCAGTTCGATTCGAGTCCACCGCAGCGTGATTGGGTCGACTTTGAACACATCCAGGCGTGTGGTATCGAGGATTACATACTCGCCCGGTCGGGTGGGCTGCAATTTCCCGTAGGGCCGTTTCGGTCGCGTGGCGATATCCCGGTTGCGGGCGGTGGTGCCCGTGAAGGTGCGGTGTTGGGCTTCAAGCCGTTTGAGCTCCCGGTAGGCCGTCGCCTGGGATGGTTCTGGAACCACACCGTGCCCGAAGCAGATTTCGAGCCGTTTCGAGGTTTGGTAGATGACCGCCTTCTCGGAGGGTTTCGACTCCTGCGTGTGTTCGCGCATGATGGCCAGCGCTGCTTCGCTCCACCGCGGGTCGATCCTGTTCTGTAGGGCGAATCGTGCGGGGACCAGGCCGGCTTCGCCGTTCTCCTCGTATGCCTTGACCCAGCGGCGAATGGTGCGTTCGTCGACGCCGAGCTCTGCAGCTTTGGCGGCGTAGCGGTCGCACAGCGGGCGGCTGTGATCGAACTCTGCGCGCGGTTCGCCTGCCTCCGCGAGTTCGCTGTTTCCCGACCGGTACCCGGTGAGGACCTCGCGAATATGTGCGGCCCTCTCCCGGACCTCTTCGAGTCTCTTTTTCGGTAGGCTCGACAACACCACCGCTGCCGGAACCATCTGATCGGTGGATTCCGGACCGGAGCTGTCGATCAGCAACCGAACACGGGTGCCACTGACCAGTTCCACCACCGACATCCGGCATACCGAATTAGGACCTCACAGAACAACATCGGTTCCACACACGGTCGGAATCCACTCAGTGACTTCATGCACTGCACCGTCGTACATCACGCGCGTCCCGACGCCGATCCGCACACCCGCCCCGCTCACGACGAACTCCGCACCCTCAGAATCGATGTCGAAGACAAGACTTTCGACAGGTCGGTAAGTAATTCCCGGGTCCACAACATGTGCAGTAGTGCCGCCCGGACCAGCGGTTCTGCACCGTGCGTATCGTGAATCGCCTCGCCCACCGAAGCCCCATCCAGTTTTCGTGTTCGCAGTTGGCTCAGCGCAAGCTCGTTGACCCACGCCCGCCGCCGATAACCGGCAAGAAAGCGGACGTTCTCCATCAGCACTCGAGGCTGCTCACTCGCAACTTCGAACGACCAGCCAAGAGAGTCGACAACGGCGCGCACCCATTCGAACGTCCCGGCCACCGCGGGATCGTCGAGCAGCTCGGCAGGCTTGACATCCACGACCACCGGGCCGCCGTCGGTGAGCAGCAGATAGTCAGGAATGTGACGACGTATCTTTCCACCGATTGGCGTCTGCATCATGAACGGCTGCGCCACAATGTGATTCACAGACGTATCGAAGTCCGCCATCAGCAACCGCGCCAGTTCGAGACGTGACTCGTATATGACATGGGCAGACATTGTTGATGCCCAGTAGCTGCCCGAGTAGTGCTGCTGCCCGTAGTACCAACGAAACGTCCGCCACGGCAGAACATCTCGAAACAGGTCTTCGGTTGCCTGGCGCATCGGAATCTCCCGTGCAGCGCCGTCGCCACCGCGGACACACAGACGAGCAGTGGAGTCAGCCTCGACACCGTTTGAGATTCCTGAGCTTTTCAAGACAACACGGCCATTCCCATCGAGCAGAGTTCCCGACCAGCGTGAACCCAGAGAAGCGCGCCGAACCATGAGCTTTGGCGAATTGGAACACAACCGAGACCAAGGCTTTACGTTGAGCGGAGCAGGACAATACAAAATCCTTGGGCATGCTTTCACAACTAGGGCGATGCACGGTGCGTCACCGCAAGAGCGAATTCGACTCGCGTGCGTCGCCTGCCCTTCTGGGCATTTTTTCACACTGGCAGTCCAGCGATAGGCGAGTAGGGATGCGCTTTCACTGCGGGTGGCTTACGAGCCGCGAAGAGACACTGGGATTCGATGCGGCCCCTACCGGCGGAGGGAACACGAGTCGCGCGGTGTTCGGAAATTTGCATTCGACTGGCGTCAAGGCAGCCGCGGATCAGGACACACTGGATTCTAGTTAACTCGAGGTCCCCAAAGGCTCTGATTTCCCACGACTCGGCGCTGGTGCAGTTGACCTCCGTGGCCGGCACAATTCTTGACTATTCAAGCTTTCTCACGGAAATGTCCAATTGGACATGCGTTGGACATTTCATTTGAGAATTGGACATCGAGTTTGAGAATCTACAACAACACCGCGCTACCTCGCCATGTTGGCGAAGCGGGAGAAGTGCAGCTGGTGGGCAACGGTGATGGTCCGGGTGGGTCCGTTGCGATGCTTGGCGATGATGAGGTCCGCTTCGCCCAGGCGATCTTGGTTGTCCTGGTCGAAAAGGTCCGGTCGGTGGAGCAGGATGACCACGTCCGAGTCTTGCTCGATGGCACCGGATTCGCGCAAATCCGCCAGCATCGGCCGCTTGTCGGTCCTCTGCTCCGGCCCTCGGTTGAGCTGGCTGATGGCGACGACGGGTACTTCCAGCTCCTTGGCCAAAAGCTTGAGGCTCCTGGAGAATTCGGACACTTCTTGCTGGCGTGACTCGACCTTTTTACCCGAGGTCATCAGTTGCAGGTAGTCGACGACGATCAGCTTGAGGTCGGAACGCTGGCGCAGCCGTCGGGCCTTCGCCCGGATCTCCATCATGGTCAGGTTCGGCGAGTCGTCGATATACAGCGGCGCTTCACTGATTTCGCTCATCCGGCGGGCGAGCCGTGTCCAGTCGTCATCGCTCATCCGGCCGGAGCGCATATCGGCGAGCTTGATCTTCGCCTCCGCCGACAGCAGCCGCATCACGATCTCCGATTTGCTCATCTCCAAGGAGAAGATGACGCTGGCCATCCGATTCTTGATCGAGCAGGACCGCAAAAAATCCAGCGCGACGGTCGAGTTATGAGTGGGCACCATCGCCCTGCTCGCCAGGTACAAGTGGCTTGGGTTGTCGACCTGAACGCAGCGCACCGGCACCCTAGCCGTCGGGCGAACATCAACGATGAACCGCGAGCTGGTTCGTGCCGTGCCGGCAACACGGCGGCGTTCCTTGTGCGCCAAAGCTTTCCGCTCGAGGCCGAACACGCGGTCGTCGGTCGAAAAATGCAATGTGTAGGCAATACTCGACTCGTCGGACAGGCCCCGTACGCGCTTGGTGGCGATTCGGCAGCAATACCCCAGGCTGACGACCAGCTCAGCGGCATCACGCGCCAACCGAGAATTCGTGAGGCGCAGTTGCACAGATCCGCTTGCCGTGACATTTCCGTCGATGTCGAGCAGCCCGGCCAACAGCGCGCGTCGCCGGTCCTCGGAGCCCCGCAGATAGTCAGTCGGAATGTGCTTGTTGCCAAGTACGCCGATAGTCCGCAGGCGCGCCCACAACGAGCCGACCGTGACGTGGCAGTTCCAGCACAGGGGCCGGCCTACGGACGGGGCTCCGCAGCCGCGGCAGAGCGGCGGCTGAACAGGTGCGGAGACGAATCGCGCACGCCCGCCGCAGGAGCTACCACATGTCCGCGCTTCACTCGCGCGCGTCACGAATTGTTTTCCGCACACCACGCAATTGCGTGGGCTGAGCGCATCGCAGGCTCCCAGCCGTAGTGAGTAGCGGTGCTTTGCAGAACTCGAACGCACGGCAACCAGGCCCTCGGCTTCGATATGTATGATGATTTCGGAATCGGCGGTGCTGATCTGTGCGGCGACGCTGGTGCCGTCGGCCAGCCATGCGCCCAGTGTGTATGGGGGCACCAGATACTCGCGCTGCGGCAATGTCAGCGCGTCCGCATTGATCACGCAGTGGTTGAGCCGTCGGTCAGCGGTGTCGCAACGCAGCGTTGCAGCGATTTCAACGGTGGCGCGCACTGCGGCGAACGTACGTCGATTCTTGCGCGACGTCCGGGATTCGGTGAGCCACTGATGCTGTGCGTCCGCGACGATGACCGTGCCGTCGGAGAACTCCACCTCATAGCACGGACGGCCTCGCATGACCTCGGTCGCGGCCACGACTCGGGTGGGCTTGCCGTCCGCGCCGAGGAGTTCGTCACCGACGGCTACGTCGCCCATCGTGGTCCAGCCCGATGGCGTCGGTAACGGGGTGTCCAGCGCCAACGCCTTCCCCATGCCGGGCCTGGCCGCGATGACGATCATCTGCCCGGGATGCAGGCCGTTTGTCACGTCGTCCAGTTCCGTGAAGCCGGTAGGCACTCCACGGGCCAGCCCACCACTGGAGGCGATAGCGTCGATCTCGTCCATCGTCGGCTGCAACAGATCCTCGAGCGCCACGAAGTCTTCCGTCATCCGCCGATCGGTGACGTCATAGATCTCGGCCTGCGCCCGGTCGACCACCTCGGCGACGTCGGAGCCCTCCGCTCCCGCGTAGCCGTACTGCACCACCCGGGTTCCCGCCTCGACCAACCGCCGCAGCAGAGCCTTCTCCGCGACGATGGTCGCGTAGTAGCCGGCGTTGGCGGCGGTCGGCACGGTCGAGATGAGCGTGTGCAGATAAGGCGCTCCGCCGATCCGGCGCAGAAGACCACGCCGGTCGAGTTCGGCGGCCACGGTGACGGCGTCGGCCGGCTCGCCGCGTCCGTACAGATCGAGGATCGCGTCATAGACGTTCTGATGGGCCGGACGGTAGAAGTCGCCGGGGCGTAACCGCTCGAGTACGTCAGCGATCGCATCCTTGCTCAGCAGCATCCCACCGAGCACCGACTGCTCAGCCACGGGATCCTGCGGTGGTTGGCGCCCGAACTCTTCGTTGGGAGGTGGTGCGTCCATGCCCGAGTGTCCGAGATCGTCGACAACAGCCACCCCGCGTCCACCTCTCTCCGCGCTCGAACGTACGTTCGCTTCCCGCAACCCGACGATAAGTCAGGGCACCGACAACACGCCACCCTTGCCGCAGGAGCGGCCCATGGACGACTCGACGCTAAACGTTGCTGACGGGCTCGTAAAACGGCGCTGTTGATGAACGTGTGCACTGGATGTGGATATCCGCGTTCAGTTGTGTTGAGTGGCTGGGGAGAACCTGTGGAATTTCGTTGAAGCCGATGGTATCTGCGCTGCTACGCGCACCATACGCAGGTCACGTCACTGTGGATGGGAATCACCTCGGCGTGTCTCGCCGGGTTTCCATCTCGGGCGTGTTGTGTTGCCACCGCTTATGCGCCAGGTTAACGGAACGTTAGGCCAGCTGCTTACCGGGGCCGCAATGAGTTCGCCAGAGTTGCACAGCAACGCTTAGGTGGGAGCGAAAACGGCTCCCACCCAGCAAATTGACGCGGACGCCTAATTTTCGGCGACGACGTCCAGCGTGAGCGTTGCGTTCACTTCCGGGTGAAGGTGCACCGAAATCAGGTGCGTCCCGGTCGATTTGATGTGGGCCTTGCGCATCTGCACTGTGCGTTTGTCCAGGTTCGGGCCGCCTGCCTTCTTCACCGCGCCGACCACGTCGGCCGCCGTGACCGAACCGAACAGCCGACCGGAATCACCGGCGGTCCGAGCGGGCAGCGACACCTGGCCGAGGCCTTCGATCGCGTCCCTGATCTCGTTGGCGTGGTCCAGGTTTCGCACCGTCTTGGCCTCTCGCGCGCGCCGGATGTCCTCGGCCTGGCGCTCGGCGCCCCGGGTGGCCGGAATCGCCAGCCCGCGCGGCAGGAGGTAATTGCGGCCGTACCCGTCCCGCACCTCGACGGTGTCGCCCGGCGAACCCAGGTGGTCGACCTCAGCAGTCAAAATCAGCTTCATCTGTCGGTCCTGTCCTTCCCGCTCAGCGCGTCGACGAGGTGAACGGCAGCAGCGCCACTTCGCGCGCGTTCTTCACCGCGACCGCAATGTCACGCTGGTGCTGCACGCAGTTGCCGGTCACCCGGCGCGCGCGGATCTTGCCGCGTTCGCTGATGTACGTGCGTAGCAGCGCGGTGTCCTTATAGTCGATGACCTGCCCCTTCTTGGCGCAGAACACGCACTTGCGCGTCTTGACCGGCTTCTCCGGGGCGGGGCGTCGCTTATTCGACTTGGCCATGGACGTATCTCTTTCTCATTTGCATGTCTGCGCGGTACTCCGCGCGGGGCTTGGTTCTGCGGGGTCTAATTTTTCTAAAAAGGCGGTTCGTCGTCGCTGCCCCCAACGGAGCCCGACGCAGGGGCGCTGCCCCATGGGTCGTCGGTGGTTGCGCTGGCCGCTGTGCGCGAGCCACCGCCACCGAAGCCGCCACCCCCGGCGCCGCTGCGGCTGGCCTTGTTCACCTTCGCGGTCGCGTAGCGCAGCGACGGACCGATTTCGTCGACCTCCACCTCGACCACAGTGCGTTTCTCACCCTCACGGGTTTCGAACGAGCGCTGCTTCAGGCGACCAGTGACGATGACCCGCGATCCGCGGGTGAGGCTTTCGGCCACGTTCTCGGCGGCCTCCCGCCAGATGTTGCACCTCAAAAACAGCGCTTCGCCGTCTTTCCATTCCCCGCTCTGGCGGTCGTACATCCGCGGCGTGGATGCCACCGTGAAATTGGCGACGGCAGCGCCGGACGGAGTGAAGCGCAGTTCAGGGTCGGCGGTCAGATTTCCGACAACGGTGATGATCGTGTCACCGGCCACGGGTTCCTCCTGGGATTGGCGTGTCTGTAGCTGCGGGCGAGCCTACGCAGCAGCTCTGACGCACGACAGGTGTCCGGCCCACTAGTGCTTGTCGGTGCGCAGCACTTTGGTCCGCAGCACAGACTCATTCAGGCTGAGCTGGCGGTCCAGTTCGGACACCGTCTTCGGCTCGGCCTTCACGTCGATCACCGCGTAGATGCCTTCAGAGTGCTTGGCGATCTCGTACGCCAGCCGGCGCTTGCCCCAGATGTCGACCTTGTCGACGGTGCCGCCGTCGCTGCGGACCACGTTGAGGAAGGCCTCCAGCGACGGAGCCACGGTGCGCTCGTCGAGGGTGGGGTCAAGAATGACCATGATTTCGTAGGGACGCATGGGAACCTCATCACCTCCTATGGGCTACACGGCCACGGTCGTTCCGTGGCAGGAGAGTCGCCTCCGTCGGCAACCGGCCCAGGCTACAGCAATAGAAGGTGAGCTGCTAAATCGCGGCAGAGTCGGCGCCTCCAAGGAACGTGTTACGCGAGAACACCGCAATCGCGACACGCATCCGGCGACTTCTCCGGCTCGGGGTCAGCCGGTGCACCGGCCCTGGGACGCAACCACGACGGCAGCCAGGCCGGCGGCGCATCGGCGGCGTTCTCGAAAATCCCGCCGGTCGGGTCGTCGATACGCCGGCCGTACCGCACCAGGTCGCGCTCCGGGTGATAGATCTGCCAGATCACCAACGCACACAGCCCCATCACCATTACGTCGCGGATCAACACCGTGGCCGTGAACCACTGCTCGGGCAGGCCCTTGTTCTGATCGCCGTACAGATACAGCATGCGGGGCACCCAGACCAGCGCATCCACCGTCATCCACGCCAGCAGGATCCGCCTGTGCGGCAGTGCCAGCACTGCAAGCGGCACCAGCCACAGTGAGAACTGTGGGCTCCACACCTTATTGGTCAGCAGGAACACCGCCACTACCAGGAATGCCAGCTGCGCGACCCGAGGGCGCCGCGGCGCCGTCAACGCGACGTATCCGATTGCGCCACAACATAACAGGAACAGCAAGACGAACACCGTGTTCAGCGCCGCCGGCGGCTCCCAGAAGCCCAGGTTCGGGTCGAACCCCTTCCAACTGGTGAACGACTTGACCACGTTGTAGAGCGAATCCATGTCGTCACCACGACGGGCATTGAGCCGGAAGAACTCCGACCATCCCCGCGGGAACAGCAGAAGCACGGGAAGATTCACCACAAACCAGGTGATGATCGCGGAGACGGCGGTTTGTCCCACCTCGCGTAATCGCCCGGTACGCAGGCCGAGAAACAGCAGCGGGATCAACAGCAACGCGGGGTACAGCTTGGCCGCGACCCCGAGCCCGATCAGCGCCCCGGCCAGCACCGGACGCCGACGCGCCCATGCCAGCATCGACCCGGTCGCCAACGCCGTTGCCAGCGCATCGAAATTCGTGAAGATCTGAAAAATCAACACTGGCGACGCCGCCACCAGCGCCGCATCCCAGATCCGGCGGCCCGCCAACCGGGCGCTGGCCCAGACGGTGCCCAGCCAGGCCAGCGCCAGCCCCAGTGCCGAGATGTTGAAGAACATCACCACCTCGGCGACCACCGGCAGTGACAACACCTTGCTGAGGGTCGTGTAGGTCTTGGCCAACGCCATGGCGCCGAACTGGTACACCCCCGTCAACACCGGATACTCCATATAGCGCACCGCCGGACGGCCGTCGAACTGGGTCTTCGCGGCCCCGGTCCCGTCGGTCTCCAGCCAGCTCGACTTGTATGGAAACCTGCCCTGGTTCAACAACTCCGCGCCATACAGCGGCACGGTGTCCGAGTAGCACAACTCGTAGTACGCGCGCTGGTTCTCCCAGTTCGCCACTCGCTGATCGCCGCCGCCGGTGCCGACGGTCTGCAAGCAGGCCGCCTTCGTCGACCAGCCCAACGCCAGGAACACCAACCCGACCAGAAACATCGCACGCAGCGGCGTCAGCAGCCGTGCGCGGCCGATCAACGCATGCCTTCCCACCGGCCCACCGATGGTTTGCGACAAAGCAGCCCCGAGAACGTCCGTGCGGGTGGGCAAGTCGCGATCGTCAGCGCTTCGCCGATCCGCGGCCAGCGGCTGCGGCGATACGGTCAGCGCGTCGTGAGCAGCGCCGGCGTCGGTCACGGCGGCGGCGGAAACAGCGGAGCCGGCTGCGGTGGCGGAGGGCCTTGGACTTGGCCGCCGCCCTCTCCCGGCGGGGGTGGCCCTGCCGGCACTGTCTGGGGCGGCCCGATGGGGATCGTGATGCCCGGGGCCACCTCGATGGTGGGCTGGATGACGTTGGTCGGTGTCGTCGGCTGCACGGGCTTCAGCGGCGGCGGTGGCGGTGCGGGCACCCCGGCGTAACCACCGATCGTGGTCGGCTTCGGGAAGGTCTCTTTCGGGGTGCCCTCCAACGCGTTGTCCATCGTCGACTTCCAGATGTCAGAAGGCAGACCCGAGCCGTACACCGGTGAGCCGTATTTGTTCTCCAGCGGCTTGTCGCCCTTGGTGGTGCCCACCCACACCGCGGTCGACAGCGAGGGGGTGTAGCCGATCATCCACGCGTCCTTGTCCGCGCCGGTGTCACCGAGCTGGGTGGTGCCGGTCTTCGCGCCCGACGCCCGGCCGCCGGAGAGGCTGTGTCCGTTGGAATAACCGGCGATCGGCTGCATTGCGGAGATGACGTTGTTGGCCACGGCGTCGTCCATCCGCTTCTCGCCGCCGTTGTTCTGCTGACTCGCGTCGAAGAGCACCTGACCGTCGGAGTTGACCACCTTCTGCACCAAGTGGGGCGCGTGGTAGGTGCCGGAAGCCGCGATCGTCGCATATGCCGACGCCATGTCGATCGGCCGGGTCTGGTATTGCCCCAACACGATCCCGTTGTTCGGGGGACCGCCCTTGCCGTCCTCGGAGAGCGTGTGATCCACACCGGGGAAGCTCTGCGCTATGCCGGCCTGATGCGCGGCCGCGGCGACGTCGACCGGACCGTTCTTCAGCTTCAACATCAACCGGTAATAGCTGGTGTTCAGGGACCGCTTCAACGCCTCGGCGATGCTGCAGGTACCGCAGCTTTCACCCTCGACGTTGGTGATCGTGATGCCGTTGACGGTCAGCGGTGAGCTGTCCAGCTGGTAGCCGAGCCCAATGTTCTGCTCGAGTGCGGCGATCAACGCGAACACCTTGAACGACGACCCGGTCTGCAACCCGGCCTGCGCGAAGTCGAAGCCGTTGGCGTCGTCGCCGCCGTAGTACGCCTTCACGGCTCCGGTGCGCGGGTCGATCGACACCACCGCCGTCCGCATGTCGGCGTCCTGCCCCTGCATGTACTTCGACACCGCGTTCTCGGCGCCCTGCTGTGCCTTCGGGTCGATGGTGGTGGTGACCTGAAGCCCTTCGGTGTTCAGCGTGCGTTCGTCGATGTTGAACAGATCGAGCAGTTCCTTGGTGACCTGCCGTTCGATCAACCCGTTCGGTCCGGTTGTCTGGTCCCGTGCACGCGCCTGCTCCGGCGGCACGGTCTGCGGGAAGACCTGCTGGGCCCGGTCGGTCGGCGAAAGCGCGCCGATGGTGACCATGCCGTCGAGCACCCAGTTCCACCGCTTTTCACTGGCCTGGGGATCGACAGCCGGGTCCAGAGTCGACGGCCGCTGGACCAGCGTCGCCAGCAGCGCGCCCTCGGCCACGTTCAACTGGTCAACGGGTTTGTTGAAGTACGCGTTGGACGCTGCGGCTATCCCGTACGCACCGCGGCCGAAATAGATGATGTTGAGATAGGACTGCAGTACCTGGTCCTTGGACCATTCATTGGACATCTTGGTCGAGATGACTAGTTCTTTGGCCTTCCGGACGAGGCCGCCCACGCCGGCACGTTCGGATCCGACCAACGCGTTTTTCACGTACTGCTGGGTGATGGTCGAGCCACCCTGGGTGTCGCCGCTTCCGAAGATGTTGTTCTTCACCGCACGCGCGAAACCACCGAACGAGAAGCCCGGGTTGGAGTAGAAGTTGCGGTCTTCGGCGGCCATCACCGCGGAGCGCACATGCTGAGGCACCTGGTTGATGTCGACGTCGACGCGGTTGCCTTCGGGGGGAACGATCTTCGCCAGTTCGGTGGTTCCGTCGCTGGCCAGAATCGTCGAGACCTGGTTGGTGCGGATGTCCCCGGGTTTTGGGACGTCCACGATGAAGTAGGCCATGCTGAATGTCACGAGCGGCAGCAGCACGATGGCCGCCACGGTGATGATCAGCCCGCGGCGCACCCAGTTCCAATTGACCTGGTGTTTGGCCGGCAGCCGCCCCGGCGGACGGCCATCACCACCGCCTCCCCGCCGGGGAGGGCCGCCTCGCGGCGGCCTGGGCGGGGGCTTGGGCGGCGCCCCATCGAGGGCGGCCTTGACCATCTCGATGGGATCGCGCAGCGGGATCGTGTCGTCGGCGACCGCCGGGATCAGGGCCGTCGCCGGCGCATCGGGTCCCGGACGCCGGGGCGGGGCGGGGCGCGGCGGCGGGGCGGGACGCG
>JAOPWC010000085.1 GCA_025965895.1 Mycobacterium sp. | reverse complement strand
AGTGACGCCTTGTCCCCGGCGGCGGTGCACAACTCCCGCAATTCATCAAACCGGTCACCGGCCACATTCTCATGGACCCGAAAGGCGATCGCGCACAACATGGTGCGCGGGGCGATGCGCATGGCTCCCCGGTGCCGGTCATCGGCGGGTAATGCGTCGGCGATCTTTTGGGCACGCTCCCAACTCAGTCGCGCCGCGTTTATGTCGCGGTTGGTCGCCCAGGTTGCGGCCCGCATGTGCCAGCCGTAGGCGGCGTGCCCATCACCGGCGACCTCCAGGTGCTCGGCAATCAGCGCCGCGTTCTCCTCGGCCGCTGCCGGGTCACGTGACTCGATTGCCGCCGCGACGCGCCGGTGCAGCTCGGCGCGATCCGATTTGAGCTGCGATTCGTAGGCGACCGTGCGGACCAGTGGATGGTGGAACACATACTCGGGTTGACGGGTATATGTGATCTGATCGATGAACTCGCCGCTCACCAAGTCCCCAAGGACAGGATCAATGCCCAGGGTTTCGAGGAGGCCCCGGCTGAACCGCGAACCGATGACAGCGGCTGCGCTCAAGGTGTGCTTGGCAGCCGGGTCAAGCCGGTCGATGCGGGCTGCGATGGTCGCCTGCAGCGTGGCTGGCACACTGACCTCAGCAGCATCGGCGGTCGATTCGTAGGCGCTGCGGTTGCCCCGTAGGACGCCGCGCTCGGCCAGGTCGCGCACGATCTCCTCGGCGAAAAACGGGTTTCCGGCGGCCCTCTCGGCGATCGTCTGGCCCAGGCCGCGAACGGAGGGGTCCGGCCCGAGCAGCTCTGAAACCAGGGCAGCAGTTTCCGAATCACTTAGCGGCGCAAGGGCGATGGTCTGGGCACCGGCCACCCGGGTCAATGCACCGCGATATTCGGCGCGGTGGGTGATCAGCACCAGCGAGTGCGTCTGCGGGATCACAGCCACAAAGTCCGCAAGCATGGATTCGCTGACCCCGTCGATCCAGTGCACGTCCTCAACGACATAGACCGCCGGGGCTTGGCGGGCCAATGACGCGGCATTGACCAGCGCAGTCAACCGCCGCCGCCGGGCATCCGGATCGATCTTGGGCGGCTCCACCTCAGGATCGGCGATGCCCAGCAGGTCATCGAAGAGCAACAAGTCCTCCGGCTCGGCATCAGGCACCCGAGCCCGTACCTGCGTGCGGGCCGCCGAGGCGTCCAGATCACCCACGCCGGTGGCCGCACGCAGCAACCGTGCCACGACGCCGAAGGGAATGTCGCTGGCGTGTGATTCGCAGAAGGCGGTGAATACCTCCACTCCGCGACGAGCAGCGATTGCCGCCATTTCCCGCACCAGACGGCTCTTGCCGATGCCGGGTGGTCCGACCACCTCAACCACAGCGCCATGGCCATCGACTGCGCGGTCCAACAAGCTCTCGATGGCGGACAGTTCCCACCGCCGACCGACCAGATTCGACTCAGCACGTCCGACAGCAGGTCGTTCCCCCATGCCCAACAGCCGACGGGCGGCCACCGGCTCGTCAGCACCTTTAATCTGAACCAGCTCAGGGTCGGTCAGAGCCGCTGCGCCCTCAACCAGTCGTGCGGTAGACGCGCTGAGCATCACCCCACCGGGCGGAGCGACCGACTCCATCCGCTGAGCCATCCCGACCTGATCTCCAATGGCGGTGTAACCCAAAGCGCCAGAACCGATTTCACCGGCGATCACTTGACCGGAGTTCAGGCCGACGCGCAACTGCAGATCCACGCCGTCGCGCTCTTGGACATCGACGGCGAGCCGCTCGGCTTCCTCCTGAACTCCCAAGGCCGCCAGACAGGCACGAACGGCGTGATCCTCCAACGCCACCGGCGCACCGAACACCGCCATGATGCCGTCACCCGTGAACTTGTCCACCGTGCCGCCGTACCGTTTCACCACTGCCGCGCACCGGTCGGCGAGTTGTGCCATGATTTCGCGCAGCCGCTCCGGACCCACCGCCGCAGCGATGTCCATGGAGTGCACCACATCGGCGAATAGGACCGTGACTTGCTTGTACTCCGCCGGTGTGGTCGCCGTCGTGATTGGCGCACCACATTGGCTACAGAACTTGGCCTTCGCGCCCAGCTCTGTCCCGCACGACCCGCACGCCAAGCCGGTTGCGGTCATGTCATCGCCATGAATATCGCCCCACTGCCGTCATGAGCATCGCTCACGCCAATATCGTGTCACCGCTGGCCAGCCAACATGTGCCATATCGCCGCTGCGGTCGGGCAACGGGTAGGGCATATGCCACGCCCGGGGCGTGGCTGTCTCGGTCGGATTCTGCCGATGTGTGAGGTGGGAGCGTGTCTGTTGTGAGATTGTGCGTGGGTGCCCGCTGATCCGGCGGCTGCTCCTCCGGGGGTGGTGACGTTTCTGTTCACCGATGTCGAGGGTTCCACCCGTCGATGGGAGGCCGACGCGCAAGCGATGCGGGCGGCGCTCGTCGTCCACGACAAGGTGTTGCGCACGGTGATCGAGGCGTATGACGGGTTCTTGTTCAGCCGCGCGGGCGACGGTTTCGTGGCGGCCTTCGCGTCGCCGATGTCGGCCGTGAACGCCGCGATCGATGCGCAACGGGAGTTGCAGTTGCCGGTGCGAATGGGATTGGCAACCGGCGAGGCCGAGCTGCGAGACGGGGACTACTTCGGAACGGTGCTCAATCGAGCCGCACGAGTGATGGCCGCTGGACATGGTGGTCAGATCCTTTTGGCCGAGTCGACGGCGGGTCTGGTGAGCGGAGTGGATCTGCTGGATCTGGGGCCGCGACGGTTGCGGGATGTGCCGACGCCGGTCAGGGTGTTCCAGGTCCGAGCACCCGGACTCCGGACAGAATTTCCGTCATTGCGGGCATTGGATACCAGCCCTGGGAATCTGCGGCCTGCGGTCAGCAGCTTCTTCGGACGTGAGTCCGAACTTGACGAGGTGCAAGCGGCGGTCAATGCTCATCGGCTTGTGACGTTGACCGGTGTGGGCGGGGTGGGCAAGACCCGCCTGGCAACCGAAGTCGCGGCGCAGCTGGCCGATGACTTCCCCGACGGGGTGTGGGTTTTCGAGTTGGCTGCGGTGGCTGACCCGGCGGCGGTGCCCGACGCCGTGGCTGCCGTACTGGGCATCACTCAGCAGCCGGGCAACAGTGTGGCCGAGAGTGTCGCGGCCGCGTTGGAGGGCAGAGTCCGGTTGCTGGTGTTCGACAACTGCGAGCACGTTGTCGACAGTGTCGCGGATCTGGTCGAGGCGATCCTCGCCGCCTCGGCGACCGTAACGATTCTCGCGACCAGCCGCGAAGGATTGGGGGTCAGCGAAGAACAGTTATGGCGTGTCCCGTCGCTCGACGTCAACTCCGGAACCGAATCCGCCGCCGTGAACCTTTTCGTCGACCGTGCCCAAAGTGTCGTGTCGGACTTCTCGCTGGCCCAGCCCGGCGAGGCGGACGCTGTAGTGGAAATCTGCCGCAGACTCGACGGCATCCCGTTAGCCATCGAGTTGGCGGCCTCGCGGATGGCGTCGATGACCGCCAGCGAGGTGCGTGATCGTCTCGATCAGCGGTTCCGGCTGCTGGTCGGCTCCCGGCGCGGCCTGTCACACCACCGAACACTGCGCCACGCGGTGGCGTGGTCCTACGACCACCTCGATGACGCGGAGAAACCGCTGCTGGAGCGGTGTTCGGTGTTCGCCGGGGGATTCGACCTGCAAAGTGCCTGCGCCGTCATGGGTTCCGATGATGACTTCGCCACCCTGGATCTGCTCGACACGCTGGTGCGCAAGTCGCTGCTGGTCGCCGACCGGTCGGCGGGGCGGACCCGGTTTTCGATGCTGGAGACGATCCGCCAGTTCGCCGAGGAACATCTCGTCGCCAGCGGGGCGGCGACCGAATCCCGGACATCGCATGCCCGCTACTTCGCCGGACGGGAAGCCGACATCGTGGCCCTGTGGGACAGCCCCCGCCAGCGTGAGGCGTACGACTGGTTCACTATCGAGCTGGCGAATCTGCGCACCGCGTTTCGGTGGGCCGCCGACCAGGGCGATCTGGATGTCGCCGCCGCCATCGCCACGTATGCGGCGTTCCTCGGCATAGCGGTCGAAAATCGCGAGCCGATAGCCTGGGCCGAAGAACTCATCGAACCCGCCCGCGTCGCCGACCATCCCCGGCTCGCCGCCCTGTATGTGATGGCAACGCAGTGCTGCCAGGCTGGTAGGACCGATGACGCCGTCCGCTACAGCGACGCCGCCCAGCTGCTGATCGCCAGTGGCCGCTACGAAGAGATGCCGTTCGGCGGCGAGTACGTGCTCTGCGCAGCGTATCTGCACATCGGCCAGCCCGAACGGAGCGTCGAGTGGTGCCGCGCACAGCTCGCACGCGGTCGCGACACCCATACAGTCACCACGGCATGTCTGGTCCACTCATTGATGCTCGCCGGGTCCCACGACGAAGCGATGACCGCCGCGAACGGCCTGATCGACGCCGCCGAGGCCACCCACAACCCCTTTGTGCTCTCGTTCGCGCTCTACGTCCACGACGTCGCCTTCAGCGATGCCGCCGCCGTCCGTGACGCCGATCCCGTCGCCTCGCTGGAGGCCGCCCTGCGTCGGGGCCTGGTGATCGCCCACGACAGCGGCAACCGCTTCACCGAGTCGCTCCTGGCGGTCAGATTGTGCCGCCTCGAGGCCGTATACGGCGACCCGCTGGCCGCGCTCGACTACGTCACGCTGGCGATCCGCACCTACCACGACGCGGGCAACACCGCCTCGGTGCGCGGCGCCGTCTCGATCCTCGCCGCCGTGTTCGACCGGCTCGGACGCTACGAACCAGCGGCCACCATGGCCGGGTTCGCCGTCATCCCGTTCATCGCAATGGTGCTTGCTGAGTTCAACACCCTGATCGCCCACCTACGTGATGTCCTCGGCGACCAGACCTACGAATCGCTCGCCAGCGAGGGCGAGAGGATGACCACCGCCGAGATGGTGGCGTACGCGTACGACCAGATCGACCAGGCCCGAGCGGAACTCGAACACCCCAGCTGAGTTGTGCGAGTCGCAAGTCCAACGCGAGAGCCGCGCAGCATGTTTCTCAATCGCCTTCAGTAGTCTGTTCGGCCAAGACCCGGTATACCGTCGCCGGGCTCACGCCGAGGGTGTTGGCAATGGTGCTCGCCGATTCGCCGCTTGCGTGCATCCGCATGGCCAAAGCGGCTTTCTTCTCGTCAAGCGCCCTGGGCCGTCCGATGTGCTGTCCGCGTGCCCGACGCGCCTCGCGTGCTGCCGCACGACGCTCGCGGCCTAGCTCAAGCTCAAGCTCGGCAAGGCTGGCGAGCACCCCGGCCACCATGGGGCCTGTTGCGTTAGAGCTGTCGATGCCCTCCCGTAATGAGCGCAACACGATGTCGCTGTCGCGCAGCTCGCGAATCGTCGCCATGACTTCGGCGGCATTGCGGCCGAGACGGTCGATTCCAACCACGACAATCGCATCGCCGGGCCGGGCATAGTCCAGCAGCGACGCGAGGCCGGGCCGCTGCTCACGTGTCGACGCGCCGGACAGGTTGTCGCTGTAGACCCGCTCAGGGTTCACACCGGCCGCGGTGAGGGCGTCGAGCTGTTGGTCTAGGGACTGGTGGCCGGTGCTGACACGGGCGTACCCGAGTTGAGCACCTGTGGTCGGGGCAGCGGTTGGGGGCATGACATAAGCATGTCTCACAAGCCGCAGAAACGCTAGTATTGCGACGATACTTCTGAGGCAACTTTTGCGACACGTCGACGTGTGCTTTCGTCCGCCCATTGATCACTCGCGCCGTCCGTCTCACAACTAAAGTTGTGAGACACGTTCGGAAGCGCTGACCACGATGGCGACACGACGCATGTACAAATGCGACAAGCGTGGCCGGTTCGCGTCCACCGGCAGCTCGCGTGTCAAGCGCGTTGGGCGCAAGATCAAGAGCCGCCGCCCCCGCTACGTGCGGCTCGGTCGGCAAGACCGTCCGCGTTGGCCGCGTCGGCCCTGGCGGCGAGTACGCCGGTATCCACGTTGGCGCGAAGCTGCGCACCCGCAAGCACCGCGCCGAGTATTACGTCGGCCTCTCAGCAGGCGGCAGAATCCCCACGGCGTACTAACGGCGGCACCTCGTAAACCCTTTAGAGTGCAGCAAAGGTTGCACGCGAGAGCGGTTGTCGTCGCCTGGGAGGGGCATTGATGGGCGAACAAGATGCGGGTTCGCTACCGGCTATCGGTCCTTGGCTACGAACCGCTGGGCGTTTCCTGCCATACCGAAGAGGCTTGTTCGTACGGCACTTGCGCCTCTTGCGAGCTGGAATGGCAGTAACAGGCAGAGTGACGGCCCGTCGCGATGTTGAGGTCGTTGCAGTGTCGGCCACATCCAGCGTGCGGGTGCAGCGGCCAAGCGGCCTGGGTGACAAGCCGCCTGCGGTGCTGTGGATTCACGGCGGAGGCTATGTGTGGGGGTCGGCGGCGGTGAATGACCGCGCCGTACGGAGGATGGCCGACAACCTGGGCGTCTTGGTGGCCAGCGTCGAATACCGGCTAGCTCCAGAGCATCGCTATCCGGCAGCGCTCGACGATTGCTACGCCGCCCTACAGTGGCTAGCCGCCCTTGACGACATAGACCGACGGCGGATTCTGGTCGCTGGTAAGTCAGCCGGAGGTGGGCTGGCGGCGGCCCTGACCCTGCGCTGCGTAGACGCCGGGCTGGTCGACTTGACCGGGCAGGTCCTCATCTACCCGATGCTTGACGACCGCACCGTTCGGCGTAGCACGGTGGCCGGTGCCCGAGGTTGGACACCGCAGGACAATTTGTTCGGCTGGCGCTCCTATTTGGGTTGCGAGCCCGGCGCGGACGGCGTAAATGCCTACGCAGCACCGGCCCGGCGCAGCGACCTGTCAGGCCTTCCGCCCACGTGGATTGGCGTCGGCACCGCAGACCTCTTGCACGATGAGAGCGTCGACTACGGCAAGCGGCTCCGCGCAGCAGGGGTGCCGACACAACTTGCGATTGTTCCCGGCGCTTTCCACGGATTCGACGTCGTCGGGGCACACACCTCAGTCGTGCGAAGGTTCACTGAGAGTCAATTAGCCGCGATGCGTCAACTTTTGACTTCCTAATCAGCACAGCGCCAAGCCCGGGTCGACAAGCGGCCCGATGTTGATTCTGGTCCTGTATCGCACGCTGTACACGAACCGTAAACACACGTCCCTAAAACAGGCCCAACCGCGCCAACGCAACTGCGAGCGAAATGCCAGGGTAGAGCAGCAAATCGCTCATCGCTCCATAGGTGACTCAAACCTAGCAAACGCATTGAAAGGCGGACTTAAAATCCGCACAGTCTGGGTTCGAGTCCCAGTGGGGGCACCGAGAACGTGCAGGTAGGCGTGGCTTTGGTTGCTAATGCCTTCCTGACTGAACGTGGCCGATTGAAGCTCGCGTCGGCGGTTGTCGATGACGGGTGGAACCTTCGCCGGGCCGCGGAGCGGTTCCAGTGCTCGCCGGCGACGGCCAAGAAATGGGCGGACCGCTACCGCGTGGGTGGTGGCGCGATGATGGCGGATCGCTTCAGCTGCCCGCGCCGCAGCCCGAACCGGACACCGACGCGAACCGAACGCCGAATCATCAACCTGCGCTTCACCCGCCGGTGGGGACCGCATCGCATCGCCTTTCACCTGCATCTGACCCGCGCGACCGTGGAGGCGGTGTTGCGGCGCTACAAGATGCCCCTGCTGCGGCACCTGGACCAGAACACCGGCCTGTTAGTGCGCCGGCCCGCGCCGCTATGAGCACGATGCGCCCGGGGATCTGGTACACGTCGACATCAAGAAACTGGGCCGTATCCCCGACGGCGGCGGGCACCGCACACTCGGCCGGGCACTCGGACGCCGCAATCGCAGCGGAATGGGGTATTCCTATCTGCATCACGCCGTCGATGATCACAGTCGACTGGCCTATTCCGAGGACCTCGACGATGAACGCAGGGAGACCGCGGCCGGATTCTGGATGCGCGCCAACGCCTTCTTCAACAGGCACGCAGTCACCGTCAAGGCAGTCCTCACCGATAACGGATCCTGTTACCGTTCAAGATGTTTCGCGGAATCACTCGGGTCCAACGTCAAACACAGGAAGACCCGACCGTACCGGCAGACCAACGGCAAAGTCGAACGCTTGAACCGCACCCTCGCCGAGGAATGGGCCTACGCAGAGACCTACCTGTCCAACCATGCCCGCGCGGCGGCCGACCAGGACTGGATACATCACTACAATCATCACCGACCGCACACCGGCATCGGAGGAAAGTCACCCATCGAACGCCTCAGCGTTCACAACCTCCCCGGGAAATACACCTAGTCTCCGGGATTGCCACTGGTTTCGATCGCAACGATGCACGTGAGGTTGGGCGGCTACTCGCGCGGGCCCGGTTCTGATTAACCAGGGCACGGTGCCGTCGGCGTCGAAGTAGCGCCGGTGGGGCCATCAGTGCCCACCTGTGCGAACCGCCTCGCCGAACCTTCGACATACCGCCATATGCAGTTCGCCTACACCATCAGCGATCTCAGTCAAAGCATTCACTCCAGAGGTAGTCGCTGCGTGGCTCCGGGAGGTCTTGCCCGGTGTTACGTGCGGCTCGATTCGGGCGTTCGTTCTCCGCGGGGGTGTCGGCTGGCTGGTTCGCGTTCTTTGTTGTCGAGGTCGCGGAGGTGTTGGAGTGCTGGGATTGCGGCGGCTAGTGCGGCGGCTTGATCGGGCGGCAGCTTGTCGATGAGCTGCGCGAATGCTTCGGTGCCGGCTTGGCGTCGGTTCCGGAGGTAGTCCAGGCCGTGGGGGGTGAGTGCGACCAGTGCGACCCGCTTGTCGGTGGGGTCCGTTTTCCGTACGACCAGCCCGCTGCGTGCCAGGGCGGTGACGAGCACGGTCATCGACGGTTGGGTGACGCCTTCGATCGCGGCGAGGTCGGTGATCCGCCGGGGGCCGGTGCGGTCCAGGGTGGACAGGGTCGCGAGCGAGGTAAGGCTCAGATCGCGTGGGTCGCGTCGCGCTACCGAGGCGAGCAGCCCGTAAAGCGCCGCAGCGGAGCCGGTGGGGCTGTACGCGCGTCGGGATGTTCGCGGCGACGCAGATCGGCGGCTCATTCATGGAGCATAGCCTTGCTTGTATGGATCTTCTATGCACTCCCGAGTCAAAAACGTGGCCGGACGACGTAAACCGCAGTGACATGTAGGATGCATTGACAGTTTATATAAATGTTCACTATAGTTGAAAGATGACGGATTCTACCGACTCCTTGAAGGAGACTGCGTTGCCCGAGCCGCAGCCAGCTGATCGCCGCACTAGTTCCACAGCCCGCGCGGCGCGGGGTGGGAGTGCCGACCGGGCCCCAGGTCCGAAGTGATGGTTTGCTTCTGCGCGCAACGAAGGTCGTGTCATCTGTGACTGGTAACGAGGCCGCCCCGCTGCGGATAGGCATCCTGGGCGCAGCGCGCATCGCACCGTCGGCGCTCATCAACCCGGCCAACGGAAACGTCGAGGTCGTGGTCGCCGCGGTGGCGGCTCGCGATGCCTCGCGCGCACAGGCGTTTGCCGCCAAATACGACATTGGCCGGGTTCACGAAAGCTACGAGTCGCTGATCGCCGACCCGGAAATCGACGCTATCTACAATCCGCTGCCGAACGGCTTGCATGGCCGGTGGACCCGAGCCGCACTGGCCACCGGTAAGCACGTGCTGTGCGAAAAGCCGTTCACCGCCAACGCCGCCGAAGCCCGTGAGATCGCCGAACTCAGCCGCGAAGTCCGGCCGGGTCGTGATGGAGGCGTTCCATTACCGCTACCATCCGCTGGTTATCCGGCTAATCCTGGTGCCTTTTCGGCATTTGAGCGTTGCGGTGTCTCAAGTGTTGTGCCTTGCGGAGGCGGCGGAGTTCTTCTTCGTGGCGCCGGACGGTGGTGGCGATGGCGTCCAGTGC
>JAOPWC010000069.1 GCA_025965895.1 Mycobacterium sp. | reverse complement strand
TTCGCCGACGAGTCGACGGGGATCTTGTAGCTGTCACTGATGCTCATGACCGCCCGGGCACCGGTTTCGGTGGGCTCGACATCGGTCACCTTGCCGATCGTGATGCCCCGGTAGGTGACGTTGGCCGACTTGTACAGGCCGCCTGACGCCGGCAGGTCGGCGTACAGCTTGTACTGGCCGATGCCGACCAGACTTGGGACCTGAAGGTAATACCAGCCCAACGTTGCCAGTACGAAAACCGCCAGGATTGCGAACACGACAAGCTGAATACGGACGACACGGCTTATCGGGGGCATGTTTTAACGACCACCCTGGCTGGGCCAGATGGCGGGATCAGCCGCACAGCGCCTCCTCGCTCCACCCCCGTTGTGTCGCACCGGTTCCGCCGCTCGGCAGAAAGAGCCGCACGACCTTACCCTGGCGGCTATGACGATAGCGCGTCCGGCACGGGATCGCGCGATAGCCTGAAGGCTGGTCCCCAGTACGAGTGGATTCGCCTGCAAGACTCCTACCGATGAACGGACCGAGCTTGACTGACGACACGTAGCGGTATGCGAGCACGATCAATACTTGGGCGAAAAGCTGCGGAAATTCGATACCGAGCAAGTAAACCAGGTCATTCGCGGAAACGGATGCATCCAGGCGCGGCGATGGAAACGGCCATCACAGTGGAAAGAAGGAAGTAGTAGAACAGAATTCGCGAGGCTCTGTCGCTCCCAACCAACGGACCGACATCGGCGCGATTGCGAAAAGAACCGCAGCCGCAAGCGCGAACAGCGTGCCGCTGTTGAAACGGTGATGAGGCTGCAGCACGAGAACCACACCCGCGAAGCCGAGGGCGGCGCCGAGCCAGGTTGCCATCGATGCCTTCTGCCGGGACACCAACCACGCGATTGCGGGCATCCAGAACGGAGCGCTGACGCTCAGCAGAATCGCGTTGGTCAACGGCATCATCGTGATCGCGGTGAAAAGGGTATACCCGCAAGCGGTTCCGGTTGGGGCACGCAAGGATATGCGGCCGATCTTCTCGGTTCGCAGCGACGCCAAGCCGCCACGAAGCGCGACCGGCGCGATGAACACGAAGCAGATCAGGTTCTGGAACAGCACGACCACGCCGGTCGAGGTCAGTTGACCCACTGCTTTCCCGAGAGCGCTCATCACGGCGACGCAGAGGAACGACAATGTGTTCAGAACTGCCTAGGGTGTGACGCCCGTCTTCAAATCCCTACGCGCTGCGCTGGTTGTTCCCTGCTGTCTCAGATGCGATTGTTATCGGGTTGACTCACTCGACGGTTCAGCTCCTCAGGGGACAGGTGATTCAGACTGGTGTCCGGAGCTCGAAGAGCCGCATCTGCCGCACCAGGCCGTTGGGATCCAGCGACATCACCCAGGCTGCGGCTGACGGGCCACCCGTGGGCTTGTTGGACGAATCGATCAACTCGGTTTCCCAGATCACGACGTCGCCGCCGACGACCACGTTGACGGGCCGGCGATGAGTGCTTTTTTCATGCTCAGCTCGCAGATTCGTCAGCAGCAGGTTGGCCCCGCCCCGGTCTCCGTGCGGTTGAATAACCTCGAGGTGCGGTGATAACCGGGAGGTAAATTCCGAGAAGGCCCCCCGGTTGGCGGCGGCCAACGTGTCGAGAGCGTCCTGCCGGCAGATCTCATGCTTTGCCGAGGCGTTGTCGTGGACATGTTCGGCCGTGGCTGACAGTCCCTCTGTCAATTTGACCCTGGCCTGGCTGAGCCGGCTGCGGACCGTGCCGATGGGCAGCTCGCACACGGCGGCGATCTGCTCATAGGAGGACACATCGCTGAAATAACGCAGCATCGCCACCACCCGCAGCGACGGCGAGAGCTCCTCGATGGCATGCCACACCCAGTCCTGCAGCAGCTGCCGTTCCATCAGTTCCTCGGGCATCGGATCCTCTGACGGCAGCGCCGACAGCATATCGCCACCCCGATCGCCAACGCGCCTGGACCGCAGCCACATCCGGCATTCATTTCGTACGACCGCCCGCAACCACGGGCCAACAGCCGCCGGGTTGCGCACGTCGGTGATCCGGCGCACGGCCACCAGCGCCGCATCCTGGACCACGTCGTCGGTGTCGGGCCCGTAGCCGATGATGCCCAGCGCCACCGCACGCATGCCCGCCTCGTGCCTGGCGAGCAGCACTGCCAGCGACCCGGCATTGCCGGACTGCGCAGCCCGGGTGAGCTCGGCATCCGACAGCGGACTCGCCGCCACGCCTCTGCTCATGGCCGCTCCTTACCGACACCCCGGATGAGTCAGCCGGTTGAAATATTCGAACTTCTCGGGCACCGAAAGCATCTGGACTGGAGGAGACGAAGTAAACGCCAGCTTGAGGAGTATGCGATGAAGTTCCTGTTCGAGGATGACACGTTCTCGTTCGAGACGCTACGGACCACGGGGTCGCCAACTATTTCGGGGCCGACCTCGGCGAGGTCCTGGCCACCGCTGCCCGGATCGCCGATGGTGACGAGGCCAGCTGGCATCGGGAATGGACGGCCACCGCCGCGCGGGCGGCCGAATTGGGCGAGCGGTCCCTTGCCGCCGGGCACCGGGTCACCGCCAGGGAGAACCTGTTGCGGGCGTCAAACTACTGCCGTAACGCCGCGGCATTCCTGCTCGACAATCCCGCAGCGGACCCCGAAGTCGCGGCCCTCTACGCCAGCCAGGTCGACACCTTCGCCGCGGCCGTGGCCCTGTTGGACCATCCGGCCGCGGCGGTGTCCATTCCCTATCAGGACACCACCCTGCCCGGATATCTGTTCCTGGTCGATGACTCCGGTGCGCCCCGGCCCACCATCATCTACACCAGCGGCTACGACTCGACGATCCAGGAGTGCTATTTCGTACTCGCTGTCGCCGCGCTGCGCCGCGGCTACAACGTGCTGGCGTTCGACGGGCCCGGTCAGGGCGCGGCGCTGCACCTGCAGAAGCTGGTGATGCGCCCGGACTGGGAGGCGGTGATCACCCCGGTCCTCGACTATGCGCAGACCCGCGGCGAGATCGAACCAAGCCGCATCGCCGGGTTCGGCTACAGCCTGGGCGGGTTCTGCTGAGCATCCCCGCCCACCGCCCTGCCCGCCACGCCGCCGACATCAACATCCCGATCCTGCTCATCGTCGCCGAACACGACACCCAGGCACCGGTCGGCCCCGTACTCGCCGTGGCCGATCGC
>JAOPWC010000055.1 GCA_025965895.1 Mycobacterium sp. | reverse complement strand
CCAAACACGCGCACGCATCGAACGTGCTTGTCGATGTGCAGGCAATCGACGGAGGCGTTCGGGTCTCGGTTTCCGACGACGGGGTCGGCGGAGCCGACCCGTCGTGCGGGTCAGGGCTACTCGGCCTCCGAGACCGCATCGACGCGCTCGGCGGGACGATATCGCTGGCCAGCCCCTCCTCGGGGACCACCCTCCTCGTTGAGCTTCCGATGACCCCCGAGCGACTGGGAATCCCAGGGTGATAGCCAATTGGCCAGACAGTGGCCATCACGATTGAGATTTGGCCACGCGAATTGAGACCCTAGACCGATGATCGACGGCGGAGTCGCACGCGACCCGAGCGGAACACGTGAGGCGTATTTCCTAAGCTGCGCGAAGGAGTTCGCGCAGGAGTTGACTGTGCCCGTCATGCTTTCCGGCGGACTCCGCAGCCGCACCGCCATGATCGACGTGGTCGCGACTGGTGCTGCCCATGTGATCGGGCTGGCCCGGCCGATCGCAGTCGAGCCCCACTTCCCCGACGCATCCTCGACGGCACAACCGAGGTCAGCCTCGCAACGCCACCGAAAGTCGGCAACAAGAACATCGACGATCTGCTCAGTGGCGCCTGGTATCAGGAACAAATCGCCCGCCTCGGCCGCGGCAAGCCCACGCTGCCGAACCGAACACCCATTGTGGGGCTGGCGATCATGCTGGCCACGACGTTGCGTGACCGGATGATCGTTCGGATCCCCACGCTGGCGGACCGCCGGTCATGAGGGGCGAGGACAGGGTGGTTCCCCGATGAGCACCGAAACCGCACGCCACGGCGGGCAGGCAATGGCGACCATGCCCTGTCCGGATGTGCAGGAAACGTTTTCCCGCGGGAGCCACCAACGCGTCGGCGCGGTCTTCGCGGATCACGCGGCGCCCCAACGACAACCGCGTTTCATTCGCGGACAGTGGCCTCCGGGAAGTTTCGCCCGCGGCCGACTGCCGGAACGATCGTGTAGTCAGCCTCAAAAACAACATTGTGAAGCTCGGCGCCGCCGATGGCGCGCAGAAGGTAAAGCTGGTCGGCGGCATCGGATCTGGTGAAGATGTTCAGCGGCCAGTCCCCTACCGTCGCGCCCCTCAGATGCGGATGGTGGAAACCGATCCCGTAGAAGGCCATCAGCACGACAGGTGAGACTCCCGCCGAGCGCTGCTCGGGCCAACTGAGAGCCCATGAAGCCACCAGGCCCCCGTCCGGTGTCCGCTGCAATCCTGTACCGGTGATCCGCCCGGACTCCAGCAGAAGCACGGTGTTCATTTCGCGGAGTACCTGACTTGCCACGGGGTGCAGCAGCTCGACTGCCCAGGCGAAGTGATCTTCCTTGTCTTGGCGCCCGGTGGAGCCGCCATGAGTGTTGTCGCGCAAGTCGACGAAATGACGCATCAGGTCCCTCACGTAGACCGGTACGTCGTCATCCTCAGCGATTAACTCAGGGTTTGATGATCGGCCGGTACCGAGCCGGCCGTGAGAATCCTCGGACACGTTGCGCCTCCTCACACGCCATCAGGTGAATGCTGTTCGGGTACGGTGCCGAAATGCCCAGGTCGCACCCCACCTTCGATGCTCCAGTTCGGTACGAAGTTCGAACGACGTCGGCTATCACACTGATTCGAGGCGGCACCCGGTCGCAGCGCGAGCGTGGGTTGGTGCGGAGCGTGCCGAGTCACGACAGATCGCTCTCGCTGCTCAGGGTCAGGCGCAACGCGTGGCCGAAGAGCGGCACTCCCCAGAGGCACGACGTTCCGTTCGAAGTGTGCGATGGGCGTTGAATCACCTGTGCTGGCGGTTTCATAAATTGTTGGCGTCATGATCCGTCCTCGCCGTCACGCCGGGTACTGTCCCCGCCGGCAGTGTCGCACCGCGTCGGGACGCCCCGACTGCTGTTTGTTTCTCTGCACGCGGCGTTCCCCGGCGGTAGATGCTCGGCGGTGGGATTCGTGGGTGAGGGTTGATGCGAGAAACGATCCGCCCATGATCCGCGCCTTCGCATCCGTGTGGTCCCTAGTGGACGTCCCGACACGCAGGCTCGAACTACGACCGGCGCACCCACCGCACCTCGTCAGCAAGCCATGCGGCGGTTTCCTCGAAACAATGCGCAGGCGGGACTAAACCGAACGGGCACCTGTGTCTGCGATTGGCACCGGGCCGACAGAACCGCCCTCAGGTGGGCGGCTCTCTGGGTATGTGACGACGCGAGCGACTAGGGATTTCCCGGATGCGAACGTTGGCATCTGAGGCGGACGGTTTGTTCACACAGGGCGCTCACCCCTGCACCGGATGGACACCCACCAGCACAGAGGAATGATCATGCGCGCAGTGGTAACGACTGGATCATCGATCGAGGTCCGTGACGACGTGCCCGACCCAGCGCCCGGCCCGGGTCAGGTCCTCGTACACACCATCGTGTGCGGCATCTGCGGCTCCGATCTGCATGCCCTTGCAGAACCGGAGGAGATGGCACAGCTCAACGAGGCCGGCGGAGCCACAAGCGTTCCCCCAGGAACTCCGTACGTGCTTGGACACGAGTTCACCGCGGAAATCGTCGAGTATGGCCCTGAGACCGAGGCCACGCTGCGAGTTGGCGGCACGGTGTGCGCCTTGCCCTATGCGATGGGACCCAACGGTATGGAGGTCATCGGGTTTTCCGCGACGCTGCCCGGCGGCTATGGGGAGCTGATGGTGCTGCAGGAGGCGATGCTGATGCCGGTGCCCGAGGGACTGGATGCCCGCACAGCCGCGCTCACCGAGCCGCTCGCGGTTGGCGAGCATTCGGTCGCCCTCGCCGATGTGCGGCCCGGCTGGCCGTGTCATGTCGTGGGCTGCGGCCCGATCGGGCTAGCCATCATCGTGGCCCTCAAAGCGCGGGGCGCGAGCCCGATCAGCGCCTCGGATCTCTCCCCGTCCCGGCGTGCGCTGGCCGGGCGGCTGGCAGCCGACATCGTCTTGGATCCCACCGAGGGGACCGGCTTCCCCGACTTCGCCGAGCTTGGTGTCCCCACCAACCCCCTGCAACGCGCGGCGAGCATCGGGATGGGCTCCGAGCCGCCCCGCGCGATGATCTTCGAGGCAGTCGGAAAGCCAGGAATGATCCCGCAGATCATCGACGCGGCTCCGCCTGGGAGCCGGATCGTGGTCGCGGGCGTGAACACGCAAGGTGATCGTTTCGTGCCGGCGCTGGCGATCGTCAAGGAACTCGAGCTGCGCTTCGGGTTCGGCTATTCCCCGAAAGAATTCGCGGCGACACTGGCGTGTGTCGCACGTTCCCCGGAGGCAGTGGCACCGCTGATCACGAGCACCGTCGGCGTCGAGGGAGTCACCGGCGCGATCGACGCGCTGCGCGTCGGCGAGCAAATCAAAGTACTCATCGAGCACTAGCGCATTGGCGCGCGGGCCAGGCACCGGTCGCACCGTCGATTAGCCATCACCCTCAGCGCGGATCCGAACCCGCTGGAGCCAATGATGGCGATCTACCCCCGTGACGATGGTTCGTCCCGGGGTGGTATCAGCCGGGACACTGCAGACGGTCGGGATGGGCCGAACGGACGCTAGGGACCCTACGGATGCGAACGCCCGGGTCCCAGGCGGAGCATCTTGTCGCATGCTGGTGACCGTCAGCCCACGCCTTCGCTGGGCAAAGCGAAACGGCCTTGGCTCTTCGGCGCCGGGAGCACACCCACACCTTCGCCCTGGCAAGGGCTCACCAGATGATGGTCGACCGGCTCGGCACCGTGCTCGCCGCATCAAGACCGTTGAACCACATCGGCAATCGTGACGGCGACAACCCGCGCCTGGCCAGTGCGCACAGTGATCCCTACACGCCGAGGAAGCATGGAGTATCGATGACCGACGTCAATCGCACCACCGTCCGCATCCTGACCCCTTCGGGGTTCGATATCGAGGCCTGGTTCTACCTACCCGAGGGGCAGGGCCCATTTCCCGCGGTGGTGATGGGTCACGGACTTGGAGCCGTCAAGGTCGGTGGACTGGCATCATTCGCCGAACGGTTCTGCCGGGAAGGGTTCGCTGCGGTGGTGGTCGATTACCGCCAATGGGGCGGCTCGGAGGGCCAGCAGCCCCGCGACGAACTCAACGTGGCACGCCAACGCGACGACTACAGCACCGCGATCGGGTGGGCCACAGCCCAACCGGACATCGACCAACACCGAGTCTTCGTGTGGGGCACATCCTTTGCCGGCATGCACGCCACCGCGCTGGCCGCCTCCGATCACCGCCTCGCCGGCGCGATCGCCCAATGCCCCCTGGTTGACGGTCTCGCTGGCTCGCGGCTGGTGCGCCCCACCCGTTCCATTGCGCTATTTGCCACCGCGATCATCGATCGCCTCGGGTCGCTCGTTGGCCGCGCGCCGATCTATCTGCCGGTCAACGTGGCTCCGGGAGAATGGGGCATCGCCGACACGTCAGACGCGCTGTTCGGCAAGATAGTCATGAAGCCGCGTGAGCCGGTCGACTGGCACAACCGGATGGCGGCGCGATCTCTGCTGAGCATCCCCGCCCACCGCCCTGCCCGCCACGCCGCCGACATCAACATCCCGATCCTGCTCATCGTCGCCGAACACGACACCCAGGCACCGGTCGGCCCCGTACTCGCCGTGGCCGATCGC
>JAOPWC010000046.1 GCA_025965895.1 Mycobacterium sp. | reverse complement strand
ACAGGGTCAGGCCCGTCCATGGATCCGGTGCCGCGAGCGCACGGTCGGCGGCGGCCTGAGTCTCGGCGATGCCGTCCAGGAGGATGTCTTTGACGAGCGCTTCCCTGGTGCCGAACCGGCGGTAGAGGGTGCCGACACCCACTTCAGCGCGCGCCGCGATCTCGGCGGCTCCAGCCTCGAGTCCCTTCTCGGCGACGACAAGCCGGGCGGCTTCGATGAGCCGCAGCCGCTTGCGCCGCGAATCGGCGCGCTCGTGTGGGGGCCCGGTCTCGGCGGGGGCGGTGTCTTTGCGGCTCATGCGGTCACGATACCACAAATCGGACGATCCTATTCCGAACGGACGCCATAGTTCCGTTCCCTGCTACCGTCGGATAGGGACGCACCGCGCGCGAAGCCACACCTCGGCGACCGCCGGTGCTGTCAACACCGGTGACGCCCTCTGTGAGAGCAGCCAATGGCCGCTAGCCAAGAGCCGCAAAATGCGGTCTGAGACACCGAGGAATCGTTACAACGAGGACGCCCGCGCGATCCCTCAGTGGAAGGTGATGGCCGCCGCAATGCAGGAACTTGCCGAACGAGGCTTCGAGGCGTTCAGTGTCCGCGGCGTGGCACGCCGATCGGGGGTATCCCGCCCTAGCCTTCTCCTGCGATGGCCCGATCGCGACGCCCTGATCATCGAAACGCTGGAGAACATCGCTGAATGGCCACGTACCAACCCTGACGGGCCATTGCGCGACGAACTGGCCGCCCTGGTTCGTCGAATGGTAGAGGTTCTGGATCCAACGTTCCTCGCGATACAGCTGCGGCTCATCGCCGACGCTCCCCGCCGCCCCGCCCTCTTCGCCGCCTTCCAGCACAAAGTGATGTCCAAAGCGGCGTCGCAACTGTCGAATCTGCTGGAGTGGGGCGTCGACCGGGGCGAGCTTCCCGAAAGTACCGACTGTAAATGGGCTGCCGACGCGTTGGTCGGCACGGTTTTCTTGAGGACTATCAGCGCTCCCGGGTTGCGTCCGCTCTCACCGTCGGCGCAGTCGCGCCTCATCACCGCCATGATCACCACGATCGGTGGGACTTCCTAGGAATCGCGGCGCGCCACACACACGGCTGTGACACCGAACGCGGGCGTGCCCGACAGCGGGTCGATGTGAGTGTCGAGCACAAGTGCGTTGCGGTTGACCCCGTAGACAGTGGGCGGGTGGCCGTTATGAGGGTCGAACACCCGCGAGTGCGCCTGAACCGCCACCGGGTCCCGCCATGCCGATAATGCCATCTACAGCTACCAAGTCGCCCTTCAGCACGCCGAGATTGCTGCACAACCGTGGTCAAAGTACGCAACCTGGTGGGTTCAACGCCGCAGTAGGGTCGAGCGAACGCACGTCAGACGCGGAAGGCGGACCCGCTATCAGTAGGGACGCTGACGACGGACCACAAACCGACGCGAGCTCGACTAGGCGGGCACTATTCGTGGCCAGCACTGCGGAGCGAGATCGGCGCAGGGGCGCACCGGCGATAGTCCGCCAGACGGGTGCAGGACCCTCCGATGCGACGTCAACATTCACAAACAGGCAAGCGGCGGCCCTGACACGCGGCGTGAACATTCGCAAACAAACGACACCGGAATTGGCGCGTAAAGCCACTCCGCCGATTCGCGAACGCGACTGGTGACTGGCCGATGTGGAGCTGATGACTCAGTCATGGGAATGACTCACTTCGTGGGACGACCGCAACACTGACGCTGCCGCCCTATGGCCTCGTTAAGGGACAACCGGCGAGCGGTGCGAAGCGGGCTTCGGTGTTGTCACCGACCCGGAGTTGATACCGGATCGGCGATCGTTGTCGGTGTGGCAACTATGGGTCCGACGACAGCTCGACACGTGGAGCGGCTAGCCGGGAATCTGCTGCGGGTCGCCCGAGCCGGGCGGGCTTCTCACAACGACAGCTCGCGAACGCCGCGCAAGTGCCACAGTCGACAATCGCGCGCATCGAGTCGGGTGCGCGGCAGCCGTCGCTACCCGTGCTGGCACGCATCCTGGCCGCGGTGGATCTGGAGCCGCGGATCAGGTTGGAGACCTACGACGATCACGATGACGTCCTGGACGCCAGAGACGCGCAGCTCACCGACGGCAGCGCGCCGCGCGGCGTGACGCTCAGAACGAGTTCGCCGCCCAGTGGCGGCCTACTAACCGCTGATGATCCGGCGCAGGGGGCGGCCTACCCCAGGAGCCAGCCCACCAAGCAAAATATCAGCGCCCGTATGGGCCGGGCCACCGCGTGGCGCGCGGCGCGCCGCCGTGCGCGCAAAGGGGTACGAGGCCAGGAGCACTTCCGACGGCCCGCCAAGTGTGGTGAACGGCGCGGTGGTGGCCGCCAGGGCCACGCCCGCTACGCGGTCGAGAGGGTGGAGCATCCGCGGTGAGCGACGATACCGACGCCACAGGTGCCGCAGTCGTCCCCGGCGAGCGGCGCTCGACCACCCTCGAACGCGAGTGCGCCGCGACTTGTGACAATCCGTGACAATTTCACGATTGTTCCAATGATCGAGCAGGCGACAGTACAACCATCACCGCAGTTCAGAAGCCGTTTGTTTGGTAGGGCTGACAGGATTTGAACCTGCGACCACTTGACCCCCAGGAAGTAGCGGTAGCGCGTTTTCCCAGGTCGCCGGCGGTTTTCGCCGCCAGGGCGTGGTATGTGACTCTCACTGACGTGGAGGTCGTTCGGCATCGCGCATGACGTGTGGTCCCTGGGTGGTCCCCAGTGCTGGCCGCAACCCTTACTAGCCGTGTACGTACATTCACCGTACAATTAGGTGATCGACAGCTGCGAGCAGAGATGGCTGGCTGAGGGAAGAAGGAGGTGTCGCTGTGGCAGTCAAAACGAAGCGCATCGAGCTTCGCGCCGAGCAAGCGGCCTTGGACCGCATCCAGCGTGCCGCCAACCTTGTCCATGAGCAGACGTCGGAGTTCGTGCGGAAAGCTGCGATGCAACGGGCCGAAGACATCCTGCGTCAGGAGCTGGTAACGGCAATGGAGCCCGAACAGTTCGACAAACTGATGTCCTCGCTCGATACTGCTGACGACGCGCCGCGGCTGGCGGCAGCCGCACGCAAACCAGCGGTCTTCACAAGGCGTTGAACAATGTTCGAGTCCGCGCGACTCTCTGACGCCCACACACTGGAAGGATTCGACTGCGGTAAGGAGTCGCTGAATACCTGGCTCATCGCCCACGCCCGTCGCGCCGACAGCAGCGGGGTCGCGCACGTCTACGTGTGGACCCCGCTCGGCGAACAGAAAGTCAGCGCCTATTTCGCCATCTGCCCTACCGAAGTAGTACGCAACGACGACGGCGTCTCGGGAGCCATGGCTGGCGGCTATTCCCGCATACCCGGATACTTGATCGCCCGCCTGGCGATCGACAAGTCGCTGCGGGGTCAGGGATATGGCGAGCAGCTGCTCCTCGACGCGCTAGGCAAAGCCGTCGCCGCATCGGAAATCGGCGGCGGCCGTCTCATCGTCGTTGATGCCTTAGACGACGAAGCACAATCCTTCTACGAGCACTACCACTTCGTTCCCGTCCGCAACCGCGAGCGTCGTCTGGTCATGAAGGTGTCCACAGCGGCGAAAGCGCTCGGGGAGCGCTGGCGGGTGTAAAACTTCCGCCGAAGAATATGCTGCACAAAGGAGTTGACCGTTAGCGGGGTCGAGGGTTTCCCTGGCGAGTTGGACACGCTGCGTAGCGACAACGCGCGTTTGCGCCGTCTCCTCGAGTTGAGTGAGGAACAGGCACGCGCAGCCGCCAGTGACCAGGCGACGCTGACGGGAGCGCCGGCCTCACCGGTGACAATGGGCTCCAGCTCCGCTGATAAGGTCCGGTTCTTCTTCGAGTTGTTCCGTTGTCGCAGCGACGTATACGCGCTGCGCTGGGAGAATCGGCGAGATGGCCGCTCGGGTTGGATGCCGGCGATCAAGGGCTACTGGGGCAAAGGCATGAATCGGGCCGACGCACCCTACCTTCCCCTGACCCCGGAGGTCATCAATGCCCACCTGCGCGGCGAGGCACATATCGGCCTGTATCCGCTCAGCGATGACGACACCTGCTGGTGGGTCGCGGCCGACATGGACTGAGCACCACCTGGCCGAATGTTGGTGTGGGGATGTAGACGAGCACAAATCAGCAGTTCCAGTATGACACCCGACCACAACAACGCAGTGATGGGGAATCCTCGTAAGAATTCGGGAATAAGTTGTGTGACAACCCGTTTGAGAAGGCGCCCGCCGACCCACCTGTCAATGGACAGCTGAAACTGCCCATGGGCGGACATGAGAACTGCTCGTAGGTGGCCAATAAGAACTGCCCAGTGGCGGACACGAATCTGTCCATGATGGGTGTGTCCGCCACCGGTAGTGCTGTCAGGTCAGGGGTTTGACTCCTTTTCCGTGTAGGGCTTGGGCCAGGCGCACGGAGTCTCCGCTGGTCTGGCACAGGTGCGCGTGGTGCAGGAGTCGGTCGACGGTCGCGGTGGCCAATGTTTTGGGCATCAGCTCGTCGAAGCCGCTCGGATGCAGATTCGACGAGATCGCCACCGACCTGCGCTCATAGGCTGCTTCGACAATGCGGTAAAGTCCTTCGGCGGCATCCGCACCGACCGGGAGTAGCCCGACGTCATCAATGACGACGAGCTCAGCGCGCACGATCTTGGCCACGGCCTTTCCGAGGGAATCGTCAGCGCGGTGCGCCCGCACGAGCACCCCGATCTGCTCGAGGGTGAACCACGCCACCGGCATACCGGCCTCAATGACTTTCTGCCCCAGGGCTTCGAGGAAGAACGTCTTACCGGTGCCGGCGGGCCCGCAGACCACCAGATTTTCACGACGACCCACCCATTCCAGGGTCTGTAGCGCGTGTTGGGTGGGCAGCGGGATCGAGGAGGCGGTCGGGTCCCACGCGTCGAAGGTTTTCCCGGTGGGGAAGCCGGCGGCTTTGCGGCGGGAGGCCAGCATGGAGCGGGCGCGGCCGGCGGATTCTTCGGTCAGCAGTGCTTTGATGACTTCGGTGGGATCCCAGCGTTGCGCGCGGGCGGTGGCCAGCACTTCGGCGGCGATCGCCCGGGCGTGCGGCAACCGCAGCCCACGCATCAAGGTTTCGACGTCGGCGGGCAGCGCCGTGTTGGTGGTGGTGGTGGTGGTGTTCATGCGATACCTGCCTCGGGGGCATCGATGATGTTGGCGCCGAACAGGTTCCACCCGCTGGTGCCTTGGGCCAGTGAGGTGTCCTCACCGGCGCCGCGACGGGTCAGGTCTAGGCCTTTGGCGGTGAGGATGGAATCCAAGTCGCCGGTGGCGAAGCGGCCGTGCACGGCGGCATGACCCAAGGCCCAGTCGACATCCGCGCGAGCGGCCAGCGCGGAGAGTTCGACGGCGTGGGCCATTTTCTGCAGGATGCGTTCGGTGCCGACGGCGGCCGCTTCTTTGAGCCACACCGCCGCACCGGGACCCAGCGCCAGGAATGTCTGCTCGGAGACGGTGCGGGCCCGGACGCGGTAATCGCCGGGCATCCTGTCGCGGTGCTCGGGGAAGTGATTGTCGTTGATGGCGGGGCTGCCCGGGGTGGCGCGGTGGTGTCGCGCCACCTCCACCGGGCCTGCGTCATCGAGAGCACAGATGACTACCTCGCCGGTGCTGTCGTGGTGTCGGATCCACACGGTGTGCCCCAATAGTGTTGCTGGTAGCGAGTATTGGCAGTGTTCGAAGGTGACCATGGGGGTGTTGTCGGGGACTCGGCGGGTCACTCCGAGTGCGGCGGTGTGGGGTAGGTCGGGCACCGCGTGCAGGGCGGGGCGTTCCTGGGTGAGCATCTCGACTGGTCGACGGCCGGTGGTGCGGTGCACGCGGGCGTTGATGTCGGTGACGAACTGCGCGCATGCTGTTTCGACGTCGGCGAAGGTGTCGTACTCGGGTAGCAGGTTGGTATCGGTGGGCACGATGTCGGCTTTGGCGAGTTTCACCGCGTTCTCCACGCCACCTTTGGAGGCCGGGTCGGCGGGTTCACAGGTCAGCACCGAGATGCCGTAGTAGCGCCCGAAGGTCACCGCGGCCCGGTTGCGGACCGGCACCCCGGCGATGTGTCCGGTGGTGACGGTTTTCTCGTTGTCGGTGAGCAGGTAAGTCGGTGCACCGCCCACAATCCGGAGGATCCGGTCCAGCCCGGCGAAGACACTGGGTGCGGTGCGATCCCGCAACGCGATCACCACCCGGTATCGGCTCCACGCCAACCACGCCACCAACAGCACCACCCGGCGGCCGGCCACGATCGGGCCGTCGGCGAAGTCGTATTGCAGCCACAGTCCGGGTTCGGTGATCCAGGGCCGGTGCACCCGTGTATTGCCCAGTCGCCATTGCGATTTGATTTCTGCCAACGCGCGTCGGGTGGTGCGGTCAGTGCCGGTGTATCCCAAGGCCACGAGCTTGTCGTGGGCTTTGTCGCCGCGGATCTTTCCCTTCGAATCAGAGACCCAGCCTTCCAGGACGTCGCGCCAATCATCGATCATCCGGGCTCGCCGAACCGCCGGCGGCAGACCGGCGTCGCGGTCTTCGACGGCTTTCTTCACGGTGTGGTGCGAGCACCCGCACAGTTCGGCGGCGGCGCGGTAGGAGCCGGTCAGATCGTAGGCATTGAGTATTTCCATGAGTTCTCCGTCAGACTTCAAGTAGGTCTCTCCTGCGGGTTTCGATTCGACTAGGCATCGACATCGAAACCACAGGAGAGGCCGCCACGGCGCTGACGCGCCGGGCGGGATCAAGGTAGGTCTGGGCAGATTCATG
>JAOPWC010000012.1 GCA_025965895.1 Mycobacterium sp. | reverse complement strand
CCAAACACGCGCACGCATCGAACGTGCTTGTCGATGTGCAGGCAATCGACGGAGGCGTTCGGGTCTCGGTTTCCGACGACGGGGTCGGCGGAGCCGACCCGTCGTGCGGGTCAGGGCTACTCGGCCTGCGAGACCGCATCGACGCGCTCGGCGGGACGATATCGCTGGCCAGCCCCTCCTCGGGGACCACCCTCCTCGTTGAGCTTCCGATGACCCCCGAGCGAGTAGGAATCCCAGGGTGATAGCCAATTGGCCAGACAGTGGCCATCACGGATTGAGGTGACGACCACGTCGTGAAGAAGGTGGGAGGAGGCGGCGGAATCGTGGTGGTAGGGGGGTCAGTTGGCAAGGACAACGAAGCGTCGCGGCGGGCTGATTAATCTGATGAAAACGGATTTACTGGTAACCCGCCGTATTCGACTCCGCCGTATTCCTCCCGATGCGGAGTGTCGAATCGGGTTGAGTCGTCCACTCGCCGCGGTTGGGTACCGAGAGGCCGCTCATGAAGATGTCGAGTAGCCGTGCGGATTGTTCGCTGTTGCCTGCGGTCGGGGCCACCGAGAACATGCCAATAAGGCCGGCCGCAACGTCTTCGGAGGTGGGTTGCGTGCCGACGTCACCTGCGGCACGGACGGCGGCGAGGATCTTGTCGATGGCCGCCAGCAGCTTGGTGCGGGTATGGCCAGAGCCGAATCGATCGTCTTTGATCATCGCTCGCAAGGTGTCGAGCATTCCGTTCTTAGTGGCGCATCGACCGGGCAACGAAGCGTGTTCGCGCCCGGGGCGGAGCGTTGTGTGGCGCGACGGGTCGCGCGGAGATAGCTCGTCGCTCGTGTGCTGATCGTTACTCAGAGGGGAATCACTGGCCGAGGTGGCGCAGCGCCGGACCGGTTACCGTCACGTTCACTAGGTCGAATCACGTTATGTGGCAATGAGACATGGCAACTTTGATCTCCGGAATTGAGCATTACCGGCTGCGTGAGCTGACGAAATTCCAGTCTGGATGGGGCGAAATGCTCACGGCTGCTGAAGATTATGAGGGCTCGTCTTCGGCGGGGGAGTCGTCGTCTGTCGCCAGGTGGTGCAGGACTCGTTCGTTGAGGGCGGCGAGCATGTCGAGCTCAGCCGGGGTAAACAAGTCAATGAAGTTCCGGCGGACGTCCTCCACGTGCCTCGGTGCCGCCTTCTCGATTGCGGCGAGGCCAGCCGGCAGCAGACAGACCATAGTGCTGCGGGCGTCGCTGGGGTTGGGCTCGCGGCTGACCAGCCCGTCCTTCTGCATGCGCCGCACCTGGTGGGACAGACGACTCTTCTCCCAGCCCAGTGCGATGCACAGGGCGTGGGCCGGCATGCGGTCCCTGTCGAGAGCCGAGAGCACCGCCAGGACCTCATAGTCGGCCCCGGACAGGCCCGATTCCTGCAGGCGTCGGTTCAGGTGGACTTCGATCCGTTGATGCGCGTGGATGAAGGCCCGCCAGGCGCGGTCTTCTCGAGCGTTCAGCCAGTGCGGTTCCATCAGCCTCCATGCTACCCGATTGGTTGACGCATCAACAAACACTGCCTATGGTTGAGTCATCAACCTTTTTGACCATCGATTTAGACGGGATACTTCATGAGCAACATCAGCATCGTCGGCCTGGGGAACATGGCCAGCGCCCTGGCCGACCGGGCGCTCGCAGGCGGCAACGCAGTCGAGATCATCGGCCGTGACCCGGCCAAAGCCAACGAATTGGCCGCCGCGCTCGACGGCGCCACTGTCGGCGCGGCCGGCACCGCCCCGGCGGGGGACATCGTCGTCCTCGCCGTGCCGTACGCCAGCGCGGCGGCGGTGGTGAGCAAGTACGGGGACGCACTAGACGGCAAGGTCATCGTCGACATCACCAACCCCATCGCCCCCGATTCGAAGGGCTTTGTCACCCCCGACGGCAGTTCCGGCGCGCAGGAGATCGCCAAGGCCGCTCCCGCCGGTACGCATGTCGTCAAGGCGTTCAACACCCTTTTCGCCAATGTTCTGTCGGCCGGCTCAGCCGAGGGTCGCCCATTGGACGTGTTCATCGCCGGCGATGACGCGCAGGCAAAGGCACGTGTGTCGGCGTTCATCGAGAGCCTGGGACTGCGCCCTATGGACGCCGGTCAGCTGCCGATGGCGCGGACACTGGAGAACGTCGCCCTGCTCCAGTTGGGCCTCGTCGCCCACTCCGTCAAGCACACCAACTTCGTCCTCGGCGTCAACGTTCTCAGCTGAGCGCACCCGCCCCACCACCAAAAGGACAGTCACATGCGCGTTTTCGTCACTGGTGGGACCGGCCATGCCGGTTCGTACATCATCCCCGAGCTCGTTGCCGCCGGGCACGAGGTCACCGGGCTGGCCCGGTCGGACACGGCCGCGGCGGCCCTGTCCGCGCAAGGCGCGAAGGTGCGTCTCGGCAGCCTCGAGGATCTCGACGGGCTCAAGGAGTCGGCCGCAGAATCCGACGGCGTCATCCACGTCGCGCACAGGCAAGACCTGCTTCCGTCTGGCGGGATCGACGCGGTGGCTGCCGCGGAGCTCCCAATCATGCTCGCGTACGGCGAGGCACTCGCGGGAACCGGAAAGCCGCTGGTCGCGGCGGGCAGCATAGGCTCGGCCGGGAACCTGGGCCGGCCGGCCACCGAGGAAGACCCGGCCCTTCCCAGCGGCGATGAGTACAAGGGCACCCTGCGTGTTCGTAACGTCGTGGAACGCGCCGTAGTCGGCCTCGCCGAGCGGGGAGTGCGGTCATCGATCGTGCGGCTTCCGCCGATCGCGCACAGCACGACCGATAGTGCCGGCTTCCTCCCGGGGTTGATCGCGCTCGCGCAAGGGAAGGGCTTCGCCGGCTACCCCGGAGACGGCGCGAACCTGTGGGGCGCCGTGCACATCCGCGATGTCGCCTCCTTGTTCCGCCTGGCGCTGGAGAAGGGTCAGGCTGGCAAATACTGGCACGCGATCGAGGACGGGGGTATCCCGTTCCGCGAGATCGCAGAGGCCATTGGCAGTCGTCTGGGCCTGCCCACCGTGAGCGTTCCCGCGGACGTAATGATGCTGCCGGGATACTTTGGGCTCTTCACGAATCTGGTCACGATGGACCTCCCGGCGTCCAACCTCATCACGCGCCAGACCCTGGGCTGGGAACCCGCTCAGCCCAACCTGCTCGCCGATCTGGACAACGGCCATTACTTCTCCGCCAGCTGACGGCCTAGGCGCACCGACCAAATCTCACCCACTACGAGGAGTAACCATGACGATGTTCGCCCCGCACCGCGACACCTTGGAGTCGTTCGTCGACTGCATCAACGGCGGCGCAGACAAAGACACCCTCACCCGTTTGCTCGCCGAGGACGTGGTGCTGTACGGCCCGTTTGGCGATGAGCCAGTCACCGGCCGCGAGACCGCCGTGGAGACCATAAAGACCGTCAACGGACTGTCGTCCGACGACACCTACATGGAGGTCCTCAGCGGCGAGACCCACCACGCCGCACACTTCCGGCTGCAAGTCGGAGACGCTGCGGTCAACGGTATCTTCTTCGTCCTGCTCGACGCGGACGGCAAGATCGCCGAGGTGAGCATCTTCTACCGCACGCTGCCGGCCGGCGTTGCGCTACAGCGCAACCTTGCGGATGTAATCGACATGCAGCCCTGGGAACTGCGCACGAATGGGGAGTGACGCGTGGGCCGCCATGGCGCTGGGGACTTCAACTTCTCCCTTGGCGTCAACTTCGGCTGAGCTCGCCGCGGCATCCGGCGCGCGGCCCCGTCCCGGCTGTCAGGGTCCCGCCCGCGTCGGGCAATAAGCACACAGATCGGTGTATGACATCGGCACTATTCATTGATTGGAGTGATCGTGGGAAAACTCGATGGCAAGGTCGCGGTGATCACCGGCGCGACAAGTGGTATGGCACTGGCCGGTGCCAAGTTGTTCGTTGATGAAGGAGCTCACGTCTTCATCTCGGGCCGACGGAAGGACGAGCTGGAACAGGCCGTCGAACTGATCGGGCGGAACGTGACTGGCGTGCAGGGCGATTCGGCCGACCTCGACGATCTGGACCGTTTGTTCGACACGGTCAAACAGGAAAAGGGCTCGATCGACGTGTTGTGGGCAAGCGCCGGGACGGGCGCGCAGAGCAAGCTCGGCGAGATCACCGAGGAGGACTTCGATGACGCCTTCTGGCTGAACGCGCGCGGCACGCTGTTCACGGTGCAGAAGGCGCTGCCGCTGTTCAACGATGGCGGCTCGATCTTCATGACCGGGTCAAACGCTTCGCTCAGGGGCTATCCCAATTGGAGTGTGTACGCGGGAAGCAAGGCCGTGCTGCCCGCCTACGCACGGGTGTGGGTGTCGGAGTTGAGGGACAGGAAGATCCGGGTGAACGTGCTGACGCCCGGCCAGGTCGGCTCGCCGATGTTGGCGAACGTGATGGACGAGGAGGCGAAGGCGCAGTTCGAGTCCGTGATCCCGCGGCGAGAGATGGGCCGCCCTGAGGAGATCGCGTCGGCCGCTTTGTTCCTCGCCTCGGACGACTCGAGTTATGTCAACGGCACGGAGTTGGTTGTCGACGGCGGCACCACAGCGATCTAGTGAGAGACACCGGGATGTACGCCGACAAAGACGTCGCCCCGGACCGCGGCCACCAGCGCAGAAGGAGTACCGGCCTTCCTATTTCCGGTAATCCGTTGTGGTCGTCCGGCTATTCGGGCGATCGCACAGCCGCACCCTGGCATACCGACTCGAACGGGTGGGCGGACCGACCAGGTCTCACAAACCACAAGCAAGAAGCACACAAGGAGTAGCCATGACCACCTTCGCCCCGCACCGCGACACCGTGGAATTCTTCATCGACTGCATGCACGGCGGCGCAGACAAAGACGTTCTTTCCGGCATCCTCGCCGAGGACGTGGTGATGTACGGCCCGCTCGGCGATGAGCCACTCACTGGCCGCGAGGCAGTCCTGGAAGCCATACGGACCGTCGGCGCGGTGGCGGCCGATCTCACCTATAAGGAGGTCCTCAGCGGAGAGACGCACCACGCCGCGTACTTCCGGCTGCAGATCGAAGACACCGTGGTCAACGGAATGGACTACATCCTGCTCGACGCGGACGGCAAGATCGCCGAGGTGACCATATGGTGGCGCCCGCTGCCGTCCGGCGTCGACATGCAGGGGCACCTGTCGAGTCTGCTCGGCATGCAGCCCTGGGAACTGCGTACTGACGGGGAGTGACGCAGTCGAAAACCATTGGGCAGCACGGCATGGCGGATCATCATTTTTCACGGATAATCGAGACTATCCACGGTGGGTGATGCCAGATACACTGTGCTGCTGGGTCTTTCATGTCCCACCGACGCTGGACTATGCGCGAGCTGCGGTTGGGATAGCGCCGTCACGTGACGGAACCTTCCGAACGGGGTTTGGTCCGCGTCCCCCAGCGATTGGATATGTCGCCAAGGATGGATAGCGGCGTTCCGAAGAAATGACACGAGTTTGAGACAAACGCTCGATGACATCGCGTGAGATAACTCGCATCATCGCAGGTCAGGGGGCCGCGGTGTGACACGGGATTTGAGAAGCTACAATCATCATCATCGACCGCCCCTCGCCCCTGTATCCCCATCAATACGTCACTGCCACGAATCACCTTGTAGTGCAGGGTTATTGATGCGTCGCGCCGACTGGGCCCGCTACCGTCCCTCGCGGTAGGGTGATTGGGTCGCCGCCGAAGTGCGCGGACGTGGTGGCGTGTTCTTCCGACTGCCGTGTGGCACGGTCACGCCGGAGTCAGGCTTAGAGCTTCCACTCTTGTTACCGTGAGCGCAGGTTGTGGATTGGCGTAACACGATTTCCTTTGTGCGACGACGCCGACAGTATTGGGACGACGCCGACAGTATTGGTGTGCGCTAACTTTCAGCCCGCGTAGGCGCGCTACTGGGCGGTCGTCGCCCGCAGCCATGGGTCAATCTGGGCAGTCACGTTCGCCCAGACCGGGTTCAGCGGTATCCCGTGGCCGGTGTTCTCAAGGGTGACGATGGTTGCTCCGGTAGCGTCGGCGAGCGCATGAATGCCTTTAAGTGGCACCAGTGGGTCGGCTCGGACAGCGAATATCAGCGCCGGGGCGTCAACATGGCGGGTGTCTATCTCACAGAGCCATCGCGTCGCTTCTAGGACGGCCTGCGGTGATTCTGCGCTAAGGAGCGATGTATAGCCTTGCGCCTCTTGGGCGCTGACCTCACCCCAGAATGTGGCGTCGATCATGTGCGGGGGTGGCAACCACATGGCTGCTGGATCGACCGGAAGATCGATGGGTCCCACGCCCAATCCAGCAGAAAGGACCGGGGCGAGCAGTATCACGGCGGTGACTGGGTTCGCACTGGCGTAGGCCAGACTCGGCACGGCACCCATGCTGTGTGCTATCAGGACGGGTGCGCGGCCGAGCCAATCGGTGACCAGGCCGATTTCCGTGGTGACGTTGAGAAGCGAGCGGCTCACCGCGTCGGCGTCCGGCAGTACTTTTGAGCCATGGTGCCAACCAGTTCAGACACACCGCATACCAGCCCGCGCCGGCAAGTCGCGGCGCCATTTTCTCCCAGGCCCAGCTGCCCTGACATCCGCCGTGGACAAACACCAACGGGGGCGCCGCCGACGGCGTGCCGTAGGTCTCGACGCGGACCCCGTCGATCTGCAGGTCCTGGTAGTCGACCGTCATCAGCGGTTTACCTTTGCCTGTTGAGCTCGACATTCGCCGATGGTGTCCTGTACGAGATCCTCGGCGCCGCCAAGATTGCGGGTCAGCCGGCGTGCGCCGCCGTAGGGTTGCTCGAGCAGCGGGATCGCGTTGCGTTCGAATTGGGTGGTCAGCCCCAGGTCGCTCTTGGGCGGTTCGGTCTTCACAGCTCCATGCTCGGAGACCGCAGCCACACCGTGAAGTCCTAATTTAGAACTCGACCGGTGCGCGCGGTGCTGCACAATTGACACCATGGCCACCTATCGCCAGTGCTGCCCCGTCGCTGTGGCGTCGGAGATCCTCGCCGAGCGGTGGAATCCGTTGATCGTGCGCAACCTGATGTTTGGCGCCGACACCTTCTCGGCGATCGCCAACGGGGTGCCGTCGATGTCTCGCTCAATGCTGATCAAGCGCCTCGACGAACTGCAACGTGCAGGAGT
>JAOPWC010000010.1 GCA_025965895.1 Mycobacterium sp. | reverse complement strand
ACAGCCACAGAGAGTTCCTTCGCCATGAGATGTAGATATCCCATCCCAATCCACCCCGGTCAAGAACCGCAGGAAAACGGCGTGTCGCGGTCGATCCAATGTCACTATTAGCCGGTTAAGAGGGGTTCTGTTGTTCTGTTGTTCTGTGCAGTGCGAGATGTCGACGCAGTTCAGTCGACAATCCCCGACCGCCGATTACCGCCGCGGGCCTGAGCCGGACCATCAGCGCGTAGCGCGTCGACTTCGGATCCTCAGGTGTGGCAACTCAGTCAGCCGGTGCTGCCTCCCGGATGGCAGAACCCCGTACTTCTTGCGTTGGCCACGGGTGGCGGCTGCGGTAGCGATCCGGGGTTAGGGTGGCGGCTGGTGACCACCGGGTGCACGTCGGGGTAGGTCGCGGGATGTGTTGCGCCGCACAATCCCAGTACCCCGACTGGCGCCGGTCATGAGGATACTGCGAGTCGATGTCACGAGTTACCTCTGTAGCAAGGTTGGTGCCTTAGGTGTTCGGCCGGCTGCTCAGCCGCCGCTTGCGTCGACGGTGACCCCTCGATAGCAGTGACGTTGGCAGCGCCACACCGCTTCGTTCAGCGCTCGTCAGGGTTGCGCCTGGGTGGATTCGGCCGTGAGGGCTTCCCAGCCGTTGGTGTTGTCGAACTTGTTCTTACCGGCTAGGTAGTCGACGAACACGTCATCGGGGTCGCGGGCGGTGCGGATCTGCTGCAGCCGTGCCCAATTGGCGTCGGTAAGGCATTTCACCCGGCGGGTCTGCGGGTCGGCGCCGCCCCAGTATTGGCCGACCGTCAGCGGCTCCAGGTCACCCATCGCCGACAGCAGAAAGTCGCGGTACGTGTCGTCGTTTGCGGGGTCCTCGTAGATGACATAGCGGGTCACCATCACGTCGGTCTTGAGCGACATCGCGATATCGGGGCCCTCGCGGGGCAGGGCGTATTGGAAAAAGGTGTGTCCCTGATCGTTGCGGGGCCGGTCGAGCACCAGCCGCTGACTGGCCGCCACGATATCGGCCGGGCTCCCCTGGACCCAGGCCGAGTCGACGCGGTAGCGGTATCCGCTCGGGCAGCTGGAGTCAACGAAGGCGTTTTCGTCGTGCAGCGTGGTCGGGTGCGGATCGATGGTGAACACCGCGCGATCGGCGAACGCACCACCGGTCAGCGGGGCCAGTGCGGCACGGCTGTCCTCTTCGCTGTCGCAGAACGCCACCGCCCACACGAGGAAGAGCAACTCGCCGTCGCCGTGCCCGGGGATCGGGAACTGCGGCACCCCGGAGGTCGCCACCAGATGCACCGGGCCGGAGATCGTGTGTTGTTGGGCGCATAGCCATTCCAAGACGTCGGCGTAGTCCTCAACACGATAGCCCTGCACCATTGACGACAAGCCGCGCGGCAGCGGTCGGGTACGCAGATGAAATCGGGTGATCACTCCGCAATAGCCCGGGCCCGCGCCCCGGGCAGCCCAAAACAGATCGGCGTTGCGGTCGTCGTCGGCACGGATCAGTTCACCGTCGGCAGTGACGACGTCGATCGCGGCGATCTGCTCGGCCGACCATCCCCACCCGCGGAAGTTCCACCCGATGCCGCCCTGCAGCAGGAACCCGCCGACGCCGACCGAGGAACAGCTGCCGCTGGGGAAGAAGACTCCGAACTGCTCGAGGTAGGGATTGAGGTCCTGCCCGCCCCGGACCGCCGGAGTGACGCTGACAATACCGGTCTCGGGACTGTAGGACATTTCGCTAAGACCGGCCAGGTCGATCAGCAAGCCGTCATCGCGCACGCCCCAGACCGGGAAGCTGTGCCCGCCCGATTTGATGCCGACCTTCCAGCCGCGTTCACGCGCCAGGCGCACCCCCTCGACGACGTCCTGCTCGGTCTGGGCCAGCAGCACAGCGGCGGGAAAGCGCTCGGGGTGCCGCGTGTGGAAGATGCGCGCGGTGCGGGCGTGCTCATAGCCGCCCTGCCCGCGCAGGATCAGGTCTCCGCTGAACCGGCTTGCGGTGCGGGTGTCGATACTCATCGTCGGGTTCCTTCCGTGAGGGCGTCGCGGCTGCGGACCGAGGCCCGGCCCGCGGTTCCCTTCACCCTTCCAATCGACGATCAACATAGCGTCGACTCTAAGACGACAGTACGTCGACACACTATCGTTCGCAATTGGCACGGCCAGGCCAGATATGGATAGGTCAACCATGAACGTATGTTCGGTATAGGATCGACGTAGTATCGATTGTTGTTGATCGAGACCGGCTGACTATGAAGCTGGTGACCTTCGGGAGTAACGGGAGTGCCGGCGTCGGCGTCGTTGTCGACGACGACCAGCACGTCGAGCCCGGCGTGAATGGTCGCAATCCATTCCGCGCGGTCGCTGGCGCGCACACCGATGCCGGGGACTGCTGGGCTAACACGGGTTCCGTCGACGCCGGGTGAGGCCGCCTTCATCAGTACGATGCGCGGCCACATCCCAGGCGAGGATACGACGCTGCTGATGCCCGCCGCCAGCACCGGCGCCTGCGACGTACCTGCGCCCCAAGACGTGCGCCCGCGCCATCTGGCGAACGGGATGGCGATGCCGATCAGGGCGACTGGACCAAGGATGGACCAGGGGGTGTTGCTCAGCCCCGGCTCCCTGTTCTTCGCAAGGTCTACACGGCGTCCCCGTCCGGCACTCTCGGGTCTCTTCGGACGACACGGCCGGGCTTTCCGAGAACGGCTCCGAGTGCTATGCCCGCGGGCGCGTCGGCGAGTTAAGGCTTGGTCATGTCGCCCATCGCCCGCTGCCACAGCAGTGCGAGTGTCTCGATCAACTCGGCTTCGGCGGCGCGGGTGTGACGGGTACGGAACAGTTCGTACATCTCGTGCTCGACCATCCAGAAGAGGGCTGAGGAAACGGCGTGCGCCGACGGCGGCCCCGCGGGGAGGCGCCCAGCGGCTCGCTCACGGTCGATGAACTGTGCCACGACATCAATGATTTCGTTCGTCGTTGCCCGCCATCTGGCACCGAAGTCGGGCGAGACCAGGCCGGTTTCCAAAAAGGTACGTAACGCCGGTCCGTGTTCGCGCCAGCTGCGCGCGAGCGCCTCGAGCGCCCGGCGAACCGCTTGATCAGCCGTGGTGTCGGCATTGAGCAGCATCGCCGTCGGCCCGACGATCTCATCGTGTGTACGTGCCAGCAGGCCGGCCAGCAGATCGTCTTTCGAGGCGAAATAGAAGTACATGGTCGACCTTGATAGTCCGGCCCGCGTGGCGATCTCGTCCATGGTGATGTCGGCGAACGGTGTCGTGAGCAGAAGGCGCTCCGTCACGTCGAGGATCTGCGCCTCCCGGACCTCGCCCTTGCTGGGTCCCGCGGCCCGTTGACGCTGACTGCGTCGTGAACCCACGTCCATGGTCGCCTTCCTCGTCTGCGTCTTGTTGACTGTGCGGCTCGCCGACTGCGGCCCGGCCCGCTGCCCCCAAAATGCCAACCATCAAAATCAACAAACCGTCGAGCTTTAGATGACATTACATCGATGATCGTCGAAGCACAGTCGACTCGCTAGGCCAACTTCACCCGCGTTGCCGGTCGACATATCATCGGGTTAGCATCGACGTGGTGTCGATTATCTGGTTAGGTCGAGAGGCCTAAACACGAAGCTCGTGGCCTTCAGCAGTCACGGGAGTGCCCATCGCGTCGGCGTCCTTGTCGACGACGATGTCGCCGACGTGAGCACCGCCGAACCGGACCGACCGCAGCTGCGGACCACGCAAAAGGAAAAACGAAAATGAGA
>JAOPWC010000140.1 GCA_025965895.1 Mycobacterium sp. | reverse complement strand
GACAGGTTGTCGAGCGTCGAATAGTCCTCGAATGCGCGGACCGGATCGAGCAGACTCAACGTCGTCACCGCGGTGAACAATCCGATCTTCGATGTCCGCGCCGCGATGTTGCTCAGCACCACCGGTGGAGAGGACGAGATGAACGGATCCTCGTGACGCTCGCCCACGGCAAAGCCGTCGAAACCCAGTTCGTCGGCGAGCACCGCAGAGTCGACGACATCGCGCAGCCGATCGGCAGGACTCTTCTTCTCGTGCGAAATGGGGTCCCGCTGATGAGAGATCAGTGTCATCAGCAGAAACTTCATGCTGCGCCCTCACAAACCAGCCGCTTCTCGAACGAATGCGGCCCGATGTCCCGCGCGGGCAGCGACAGATCATAGAGCGGTGTGTATCCCATCGCGAGATACAGGGCAACTGCCTCAGGCTCTCGCCGTCCGGTCGTCAAGTAGACGCGGGTGTATCCGCGCTGCAGCGGAATCTGCTCCAATTCGGCCACGACGAGCTTGCCGTAACCCCGCTGACGTCGCGCCGCCGCCGTCCAGATGCGCTTGAGCTCGGCCGTGATCGAGTCGTACTGACAGAACGCGCCGCCCGCGAAAGGCACCCCCTTGGAGACCGCCACGATGAGCGCACCGCCAGGCGGTTCGAACTCCTCGGCAGGGTAGGCCCGCAACTCGCTGCACTTCTGCCCTGCACTACCGCCGTATCGGGTGCTGCACTCGACTGCGAGTTCTTCCATCAGCGGCGATGCGAGCGGATCGTTCTGATGGACGGCAATGAACTGCGGAGCGTCGACAGCCGCATTGGTTGTCGTGATCACGCCTGGCATCCTCCATCAGTCCTGGCGGGAGCACCCGCACGCCGGGACGTGTTGGTTGCTGCGACGTCGTCGAGCCAAGGCCTCTCGGTCGCTCTGGATGCCTGGCGTCGATGTAGGCAAACCGAGCGGCTCGCCATTTCATTCCCGCACCTGTCGTTTGGCAGGAGGAAAGGACGCCCGACGAGGTTGTTCACAGCCGTCGCCAGCACGACGGACGCGGCCGGGGTGGTCGGCCTGCATCAGGTGCCTGGCCGATACTTAGTGAGTTAGTGCGGTCGGCGTAGTCCTGCGATGAGGAGCTCGACCAGTCGACGTGCGTCGTAGCGGGGATCATTGCCGGCGCCTATGCAGAGGCTGCCGACGCCGCGCATGAGCTCGTAGGCCTCCAGGTCCGAGCGAATCTCGCCCCCGAACCGGCTGCGGCGTCGAGCAGCTGGGCGCACACGGGCACGAGCCGATTGAGGAAGCAGGAGTGCAGGGGTCGAAGCAGGGGTTTTCGGACTGCATGTCTGCACAGCTCCTAACACGGGAATCAAACGAACTACTGCTTGCCCGACTCAGGTGACGGTGAGGTCGTTGGGCAGCTCGTCGCTCAGCGCCGCCTGAGCGAGCAGGTCGCCGAGCAGCGGCCCGAACTTCATGAGGTTGCTGCCGACAAGCGCGACGACGCAGCCGCGGCGTGCTACCGCCCAGCCGTCGCCGCCGGCGTCGAGCCACGGGGCACGGACCGTGACGCAATCCACCTGGCTGACGGGCGAGAGCGACGGGAACAGCGCGCGCACGGCCGCGGGGTCCGGCACCTCCTGCCCGAACGCCCAGCGCCCCGTGCTGCCAAGCGGCAGCCCGTAGCCCTCGGGCGCGGACAGGCAGGCGGCGCCGGTGGCGTCGGCGCCCTCGTAGGTGAAGCGAGTGTGCGGGGCGAACTCGACGCCGAGCGGGCCAAAGAGTGCGGGCGTCTGGACCCCCGCGCAGATCAGCACGCGGTCGCCTCGCACGACGGCGCCGTGCGCGAGGGTCACCGAGCCGTCATCGGCGACGGACATGACCTCGTCGCGGTGGATCTCGACCCGCCGCGCCAAGGCGCCCAGGGCGCGGCGGATGCGCAGGCTGCCGCCGAGCGGATCGAATACTCCGCTCTCCCAACGCGCGCACACGAATGGGATCCGCGCCGCGATCTCGCGCCGGTCAAGCCAAGAGAACGCGGCCCCGGCCACTTTCAGTGCCGCCGCGGTGTCCTCGCGGGGGCCGACGGCGATGAAGCCCTCGGAGCCGAGCAGCCGCCCCGCGCCGAGCTCGGCCTCCCAGCGCTGCCAGCCGACACGGGCCTCCATGGCGAGCCTGCATAGCGCCGGGCGCCGGTGTGCGATGCGGAAAATCCGCGCAAGTCCAGCGGACTGCTCGGCGAACGGCTCGCCGCGCTCGAGCACGATCGCGTGCTTCCCCCGCCGCGACAGCTCGTAGGCGGCCGCGAGCCCGCATATCCCCGCGCCGATGATGACAATCACATCAGGAACCGCAGCATCAGCGAGTGAAAAGCCTTCCACGTCCTTCGTCGGCCCCAGGTGCCCAACGCCGCGCCTGCGCGCTGGATCACGATGCCCATGACCACGGTTTCGGTTGCTCGTACTACCACAGTGCACCACGGCGGGCCGGCGGTGTCATTCGCGCGCAGGCGGGGTGATCTTCACGGCGGCGATGGTGATCAGCACCCGGGTCTCCAGCTGGCCGGTGAAGTTCGGATACGGCATGTCGAGGTATTTCTGCGAGATCTCGTCGATGCTTGCGGGGGCGCCCTCGGTCGTGGTCAGGACGACACGGCCACGCACGGCGTAGTCGCGGAAGACGTTGTCGGGGCCGACGACATTGACGGCGACGCAGCCGTGGCGGGCAAGGTTTTTGATCTTCTGGCTTGCCTCGACGATGTTGATCACGACGTTCTCGCCGTCGGCGGTCACCCCAGTCTGCGTGAGTTCGGGTGACCCGTTGGGCATTAAGGTGGCGATGATGCGCGGGCCGGGCCGGGCCGGCGGAGCTGGTCGAGCAAACTTTCGGGCAGGGACTCGGGCACGACACGTTCCCCTTCTTTCGGTGGATGTCACTGTCGGCCAACGCCGTGCTCGCCACCGTCATTACCGCCTGCCGCCGCGGGTCGCTGTGTTAGGCCGACAGCGAACTACAGCTCAGCCACACCCCTAGTACCCCATTCTCGCGTTTGGGTTCCATTGGCAAGAAAACCGCGGGCCGGGTTTTATGTTGCCCGCCCATTCACCGCTGGGGTGACCTCGACGGTGAGCTGCTTGGTAAGCGGTTGTCCGCTCTGCTGGCTGTGGTCGGCGATCGCACACAACAGGTTCAGCTCGGGCATGTAGCCGAATACGCTGCCGCGCGGGATGTTATAGGCCACGGTGCGATAGCCGTACACCGAGCGGGTGCTACCGTCGCGGGCGAAGCTGGTGATGTCGATGAGGTCGAACTCCTCGAGTCCGCGGTCGCGCATGTCGTCGATGTTCATGAACAGCGCTGTGCGCAGGTTCTTCAGGCCGCGGTAACGGTCGTCATCGGAGTAGATAGTGGTGTTCCACTGGTCGTGGGAACGCACGGTGGAAAGCGTCAACCGTCCCGGCGGCGGCACCACGTCGGGCATCGGTGCGGCCGAAAACTCCGCTTTTCCGGAAGGGGTGAGGAAGACCCGCTCCCTTGCTGGTTGCCGGATCCGAAACCCCAGCGGGAGCCGCACGCGACGGTTGAAGTCCTCGAAACCGTCGAACACCTTGGCCATCACGTCGCGGATCCGGTCGTAGTCCTCGACGTAAGACTCCCACGGTGTGACGGACTCCAGGAGGGTTGCCCGTGCCATGCCGGCGACGATTGCGCACTCGGACTTCAGGTCTGGTGATGCAGGCTTTTTCATCCCAAACGAGAGGTGCACCATGCTCATCGAATCCTCGACGGTGACGCCCTGCTCGCCACGTTTTTGAACATCCTTTTCGGTGCGCCCCAGGCAGGGCAGGATCAGTGCCGTGCGGCCGTGGATCAAATGGCTGCGGTTGAGCTTGGTGCTGACCTGAACGGTGAGCTCGCAGTTGCGCAGCGCGGTGAACGTCGCCTCGGTGTCCGGGGTGGCCAGGGCGAAGTTGCCGCCCATGCTGATGAACACCTTCACCTGCCCGGAGAGCATCGCCTCGATGGTGCCGACGGTGTCCAGGCCGGGCTGACGTGGTGGCGTGATCGAGCACACCTCGTCCAGCCGGTCCAGCAGCCGCTTGGGCGGGCGGTGATCGATGCCGCAGGTGCGGTTTCCCTGGACGTTGCTGTGACCACGCACCGGTGAGGGGCCGGCCCCTTCGCGGCCGATATTGCCGCGCAGCAGAAGTAGATTCATGATCTCGCGGACGGTGTCGACTCCGTGTTCTTGCTGGGTCAGTCCCAGACACCACGCAACGACCGTGCGGTCGGCGCCCAGATAGACCTCGGCCAGTTCTCGGATCGCGTGCTCCTCGACGCCGGACTGGTGCACGATCTCGGGCCAGCCGGTTTCCTCGACAAGCGACCGGTACGCCTCGAGACCGGTCGTGTAGCGCTGCAAGAACTCGTGATCGATCGCCTTGGGATCGGTCTGGGCGCGCTCGAGAACCACCTTGGCGACCCCGCGCAGTAACGCCAAATCGCCACCGACGCGGGGCTGAACGTTCATCGTTCCGATTTTGGTGGCGTGAAAGGCCGCCATCGCGAGGACCTCGTGCGGCACGATCGTGCGGCGGCTGGCCGCCTCGATCAGCGGGTTGACGTGCACGACCGCCGCGCCGCGCCGATAGGCCTCGGCCAGCGCGGTCAGCATCCGCGGCGCGTTGGATGCGGCATTGACTCCCATCACCAGCAGCAGGTCAGCCTTCTCCCAGTCATCCAGGTCGCAGGTGCCCTTACCGGTTCCCAACGACGCCGTCATCGCTCGGCCGCTGGCCTCGTGGCACATGTTCGAGCAGTCCGGCAGGTTGTTGGTGCCGAATTCCCGCGTCCAGAGCTGATACAGGAAAGTCGCCTCGTTGCTGAGCCGCCCGGATGTGTAGAACGATGCCTGATGCGGGCTGTCCAACCCCCGTAGCGTGGAGCCCACCACCTCGAAGGCCTGCGGCCACGAGATCGGGACATACTTGTCCGAATCGGCGTCGTAGACCATCGGTTCGGTCAGTCGGCCCTGGTCCTCCAGCGCGAAATCCGTCCACCCCGACAGCTCGGACACCGTGTGGCTAGCGAAGAAGTCCCGGTCCACCCTCTTGCGGGTCATCTCCCACGTGACGTGCTTGATGCCGTTTTCGCAGATGTCCAGGTGCAGGCCCTTGGTGTCATCCGGCCAGGCGCACCCCGGGCAGTCGAAACCGCCGTTCTCGTGGTTCATCCGCTGGATTGCGCGTGTCCCCGCAACCAGTTCCCGACTGTCCACCAACACCTTTGCCACGCTGCGAGCCGCGCCCCAGCCGGCCGCCGGATGTTGATAATCCTCCTGGGAGAATTCACCACCAGCGTTCGGGCCTCGCCCCACCGCGGGACGGCCGGGTTGGCCCTGCCCGAACAGCTCACCGGCAGTCGTTGTGTTGTCGTCGGTCATTGCGATGCCCTCCTCCGTTGCAACCGGCGAGGCGTCGCCGCAGTTGAAACGGTGGCGTCGGCGCCGGCCAGGACCCGATCGCACCTCAGGGGGCCGGGTAGCTGACACCCCGCTACCGGGCTCCACGAGCGCGGATCGCTCCCTGACGGTCCCAGCGTTGCAGGCCGAGGACGTCGTGACTAGCACCAATCGGCGGGTTTGGGGAAATCTGCACCGGTCGTGGCTCTCGAGGTCGCGATAAACCCACCCACCGCCATGGGCACCCGGATACGACCGCCAACCGCGGAGCGCGAGCCTGCTCTTTCACCATTTGGACGCGAGGTCGAACCGGTCGAGGTTATCACTTAGGTTGCGAGTCGCTGCCGGGGTTTGGGCGGTTGCCAGTGAACAATCCTGTTGCCTGACGGCGTTGCGCCCGCGGGTCGCAGGCACATCGGGTCTGCATTCTCGGCCCCAGCCCAGGCGGGAGGCCCGCCCGAGCCCAGGCGGGAGGCCCGCCTGAAACCGCTACGCCGCGCTGTAGGCGCCTGTTGGCCTGTGCTTGATCACACCCGATAGGGTCTGGCCGACCTGGCCCAAGGGGGACTTTCGTGAGTGACCGCCTCCGCGGCCCCCGGGTCCACGTTTTGCGGCATCCGGGTGACAGCACTTGCTCGGGCGCCGCTAACGGATTGTCTTTGCTACTGCCTGCTTCGCTGCAGAGTCTCCAGGCCTAGGCCTTGGGCGACGCGCGCGCCGAGGTCGGGATCCACTTGCGTCCAGTAGTCGTTGACCGCGCGCTCCTGGATGAAGCGCTCCACGCCCTGGCTCAGATGCCCGACGATGTTGCCGACTAACTGGTCCCGATCGGTCGGCGTCATCACCTGGCGGTAGAGCGTGCCGGGCTGGATGAAGTCGTTGTCGTCCGTGTGCGCCTCGTAGGCGGTGCGCATGATCTCGGCGGCCTGCACAAACCAGCTCGGATCGCGGTAGCGCTGTGGATCGGCCTTGGGCCCGCCGTAGCTGTTGGGCGCGTAGACCGGCTGGTTCCCATTGTGGTGGTAGCGCATCGGGCCGTCTTTGTTGTAGTTGTGCACCTCGTAGAGTGGGCGGTTGACCGGCAGCTGGGCATAGTTGGGGCCGCTGCGGTAGCGGTTCGAGTCGGCGTAGGCGAACATCCGCCCCAGCACCATCCGATCCGGGCTGGGCCCGATGCCCGGGACAAAGTTCGCCACGTCGAACCCGGCCTGCACGATCTGGGCGAAGAAGTTTTCGGGGTTGCGGTCGAGCACGAAGCGCCCGACGGTGATCGGCGGGTAGTCAGTGTGCGGCCAGACTTTGGTCACGTCGAAGGGGTTGAAGCGGTAGGTGGCCGCGTCCTCGTAGGGCATGATCTGCATCTCGAGGCGCCAGGACGGGTAGTCCTTGCGGGCGATCGCGTCCCACAGGTCGCGCCGGTGGCAGTCGAGGTCCTCGGCGCGCATGGCCTTGGCCTCGGCGTCGGTGAAGTTCTGGATGCCCTGCTCGGTCTTGAAGTGGTACTTGACCCAGAACCTCTCGCCGGCGGCGTTCTGCCACATGTACGTGTCGCTGCTGTAGCCGTTCAGGTGGCGGTAGGTGCGCGGCGTGCCGCGGTCGCTCATCAGGATCGTTACCTGGTGGGCGGACTCGGGCGAGAGCGTCCAGAAGTCCCACTGCGCGTCGTTGCTGCGCAGGCCGCTGTCCGGCATGCGTTTCTGCGAATGGATGAAGTCGGAGAACTTCATCGCGTCGCGAATGAAGATGACCGGTGTGTTGT
>JAOPWC010000138.1 GCA_025965895.1 Mycobacterium sp. | reverse complement strand
AGCTCGTGGTGTATCTCGGCAGGGCGAGCAGACCGATGAGGGCGATGGCGATCGACGCCACCAGGATGGGCCCAGGCCAGCGGACGATGGCCGTGCCGACGCGCCGCCAGCCCCGGGTGCGCATGGGCCGGCTGGGTTCGAACAATCCGAAATGGCGACCGATGATCAGTAAGGCGGGTGCCAGGGTCAACGCCGCCACTACTGCGACAAGCACGCCTATTCCGGCGGGAACGCCAAGGCTCTGGAAATACGGGAGCCGGGTAAAAGTCAGACACAACACCGCGCCGGCGATCGTCAGGCCCGAACCCAAGATGATGTGCGCCGTTCCGTGGTACATCGTGTTGAACGCCGCGACGCGATCCTGCCCGTTGTAACGCGCTTCGTGAAATCGGCCGAGAATGAAGATCGCGTAGTCTGTCCCGGCGGCGATAACCAGTAGCGTCAGCAGATTGGTCGAGTACGTCGACAGCTTGATGATGCCCGCGTTCGCGAGCACGGCGACGACGCCGCGTGACGCGGTCAACTCGATCATCACCGTGAAGATCACGAGAAACACCGTCGTGAGACGACGGTAGAGCGAAAACAGCATCACTGCGATCACCCCGAGGGTGATCAGGGTGGTTTTCAGGGTGCCGTGGCGGCCCACCTCGAACTGATCGGTGACCAGCGGCGCGGCACCGGTGACATAGGCCTTGACGCCCGGTGGCGGCGGTGTGTGATCGACGATGTCCCGCACCGAATCGACCGACTCGTTGGCTAACGACTCGCCCTGATTGCCGGCGAGGTACAGCTGCACCAATGCCGCCTTACCGTCGGAGCTCTGCGAGCCGGCCGCCGTCAGCGGATCGCCCCAGAAATCCTGAATGTGCTCTACGTGCTTGGTGTCCTGGGAGAGCTTCTGAATCAAGCCGTCGTAGTAGTGGTGCGCGTCGGCACCGAGCGGCTGGTCGCCCTCCAGGACGATCATCGCCGCACTGTCGGAATCGAACTCGTGAAACACCTTGCCGATGCGTTTACTGGCCTGCAGCGATGGCGCATCTTGGGGGCTCAGCGACACGTTATGTGCTTGGGCAACGTGCTCCAACTGCGGCACGAAAACATTCGTGACCACCGCCAGGCCCAGCCAGAACAGCACGATCAGCACCGAAAACCGCCGGATCGAGCGCGTGACCCGGTCGGTCGTCGACTGGCGTTCAGCCTGGGGGGTGCTCATCCGGACTTGTCCAGGCAGTAGGTGTAGGCGTTCAGGGTGTTCACCGATCTCTCGTCCTTAACGACGTCGTCGATCTTGATCCGGCAGCCGATCGAGTCAGTATTGCCCTGGGCCTGGACGTCGACGAACACCGCGGGCTGGGTGGTAGTCGTGTCGTAGGCCCACGGCAGCGTCACGTTGTCGGCGCGCTGCGGTTGGGTGTTGACGTCCAGATAAGTAATGGTTGCCACCGTGCCCGGCGGGCCGAAGACCTCCACGACCACGTGCTTCGGGTTGAACGGAACGATGTCGTTGCCGGCGCCGCTCGGAGTCGACGTCACGTCGTGCGAACCGAAGATGCCGTTGAGGCGGTACACGGCGAGTCCCGCCACCACGACGACCACAATCGCCACCAGCAGCATCCAGCGTCGGCTCAGTCCCCTTCCGATCGAAAACCGCGGCATCCGTGACCCTTTCGATGAGCGGCGACATGCAGACGGTAGGAGGTCTCCTCGACGGACGGCCCTATATCAACTAGGTTGACAGAACGATACGGGGCCGGACGCCCGTAACGAATACCTCAGGCATCGTGCCGGGTGAGACTGGGATGATCACGTCGTCGACCAAGTCGTGCACGGTCCGGGATGCGGACCGACCGGTCAAGATCGAGCGGTAGATCAAGTAGTCGGGCAACGGGTAGGTCTTTGGTGATGGCGGACGTGTCGATTTCGGCATGGCGAAGCCACGCGCGGGCCTACCTCGTCGCGGGTAACTGCAGATGCATCCCGAAGTTCTCAGCGCGCCGCGCCGGCGGCTAGTTGGCCACGATTCTGACGACAACGCTGACGACAGTAGCGCGCCGCACTACGCCCACAACGGCGCTCCGTACCTGATAAACAGCCTGTTCAGACGCCCTGCCCGCTCCTGGCAGTGTGGGGGTCAGGGGTTCGAGTCCCCTTAGCTCCACCACAAACTCGCAGCTCAGACCCCTAATCTATGTTTTAGTCGAAGCTACGTAACGGTTCGCGTGACATCGGCAGGTGTGGCAAGTGTGCACGCCCAACAGAATCGAAGCGGGCGCACATACCGGGTGCTGTGGCGCGACGATGGTCGACAGCGTTCACTGACCTTCGCCGACCTTGCGTCGGCGGAACGGTTCAAAACGCTCGTCGAGGACCACGGACCTGCCAAGGCGCTGCGTGTCATCCAACTCGAAGAGCCAGGCCGACCCGTTCCCACGGTCGTGGGATGGCTTGACACCTATATCGGCAGCCTCACGGGCGTGCGGCCGGCCACCACGGATCGGTACCGGACCTATATCATCGGGACGGTCAAGTCCAAGGACGTGTAGTACCGCGTTGTCGCGTGATTCTTCGGTCGTTATGCGGTTAGAGCTGGCGGGGTGACCTCCTCACTGTCGGTCGTGTCGATGTTGTGGTGGGTGCGTGATTTGCTGAGGACGTCGAGTCCGAGGTGGCGGCGGCATTCGATCCATTCGTCGTTTTGTTCGGCCAGGACTGCGCCGACGAGGCGGATCAGGGCGGCGGGATGGGGACCTCCCCCCCAGAGCCCTCCACCTATAAGACGGGCAACCATCTGGCTCGCTTGCCGTACGGGTTCGATTCCCGTCATCTGCCCCCGAGTAACGGGCTGGTCAACAGGCTATTTCGGCGTCGGCGTCCGCCGCCGGGGTCGCGGCCCGCGTCGGGACACTCATCGGCCAGCACGACGACGCCTATTGCGGTCCTCGTGCGCGGTGAGAAGGGCCTGCTGCCCGCGAAACCGCTCACACCACAGCGGCCGCCGCGCCCCCGCCAGCCCGCGGTGCAGCCGTTCGGCGTGTTAGACGGCCTGCCCGACGGTGCTCGAGCCGAGTAGGTGCATCGTGCGCTGGGTGGCCGGGGCGGTGATCGATCAGGCGATCGGCATATTCGCAGCCGCGGCCGCGGCAGCGCCTAGGAGGCGTTTGACCTGCGCGGCGGATCAGTCAATCCGAAAACGTCGAACTCGCCGTGATCGCGCAACGTCTGATCGAGGGGGCCGTGCACCACGCCCATGCCCGCCACCGCGAATCCTAACCGCCGCACGTCACGATGGAGGCGCCCCCACCATCTGCGTCATCGCCGCCAGGATCGTCTGGCGGCCCTCGGGTTCGGAGATCAGGCGACGGGACAGCTCCGTCAGGTGATCGCCGTGGGTTCGCGCGTAGCGGCGTAGCAGCGCGAATGCATCGTCCACGGACATCTCTAGACGCTGGGAGATGAACCCTTTGGCCTGATCGACCACGATCCGGCTGGTCAACGCGGCGTGGATGTGAGGGAGGACGGCCCCCGGGGTGGGGGGGTGTTCCAGGATCGCCACGCTGGCAATATGTGCCAGCGTCTGGGCCACCAGCCGATCGGCGTCGTTGAGTTCCCCGACCCCGGTGCCGAACAAGCCCAGGGCTCCCAGCACGGTGCTGGCCGCGCGCATCGGCACCGCGTGCACCGAGGTGAAGCCCGCTTCGGTGGCGGCTGCAACGAACCGCGGCCAGCGCGTCGCCTGGGTCTGCACGTCGGCCACCGAGATCGGCTGCCCGGTGGCATAGCAGTCCAGGCAGGGGCCCTGCTGGGCCTGCAGCTGGAACAACTCCAGATCGTGGATCTTCTCCGAGGTGGCAGCCATCAGTTGCAACTGGCGGCGCGGGGTGGCGAGCAGCAATCCCGCCGCCGCGACATCCAGTAGCTGCGCGCACTGCTCGGTGAGCTCGGTGAGCAGGTCAACAACGTCGAAGTCGTCGAGAAGATTGTCCACCAGCCAGACGACCGCGTCCAGGACGCGAGTTTCACGAGGTATCTCGGTCACTATCGGCTCCATTCTGCGCCGGTCACCGTCGGGTAGGCAACGGAACCGGTGTCGAGCATGCGATGAGCACGCATCAGTCGGCCTCCAAGCTTAGTCGGCGATCCAGGATGTCGCGGGCGACGTCGGTGGCGCTTCGGCCGGTGGCATAGGCGTGCGCGCGCAGCCGCACCAGGGCCTCGGCCGGCCCGACCTCAAGCTGGGCCACCAGCATCCCGGTGGCCTGACTCACCTCCGCCCGCGACAACCTGTTCAGCCCGGCCCAGGAGTCGCTGCCGGGGTCGGCAACTGCGGCCTCCAGATCCGCACTGATGAGATCCAGCAGCGGCATCTGGGCCAGCTCGGCCGCAACCAACGCACCGGCCAGCTGCTCGGCACCCAACAGACCGGGTTGAGCCCGAAACAGGTCCAGGGCGCCCACGTATTGCCCGGCCACCACCACAGGCATGGCGTACACGCCGCGAATCTGATGCGCCAGCATCGCCGGCCCATACGCCGGCCACCGAACAACATCGGGATCGGCCAGATCGACCACCACCACCGGCGCGCGGTGTGCCACCGAGTCCAGGCACGGCCCCTCACCCAGGGTGAACTGCAACTCGTCATACACCCGTGCCAACGCCCCGCTAGCCCCCAGCGTGCCAACGTTGGTCCCGTCGAAGACCAACGAAATCGCCGCCGCGTCGACGCCGAACAACGCCACGCAGGCCTCACACAGCCGATCGGCGGCCCCGACGCCCCGCCGGTCGCCGACGGCGGCAAGCAGCTGCTCCTGAATCGCCACCCTTAACCGCGCACGAGGCCGTCGCGGTCAGCCCAGAACCCCGATGGTGCGGCGGTAGTGTCATCCCCGACCATGGCCCATCCCGGTTTCACCGACCGCAAAGCCCCGACCGCGACCGCAGCAGCCTCGACCATAATCCCGTCATCCACCCGCCTCCCGAAGACGGGAAACCGGCGCCCAACCGTCGTTACCGCCCGCCGAGCCCCGCCAGTGTCGATCGGCAGTTGCGCACCGAGCAACTCCACCACATCAGCACGGCTGAACGCCGCCTTCTCGGTTCCGGCGGTCATCGCAGCCAGCCGGCGCCGATCAAACGGCGCCCGCGACGCCACCAACCCCTCCGCCCGGGCCGCCTCAATGCGTCGCGATCCACCGCGAGTCCACGCGCTTGCGTACGCCGGGCCTGCGCCGTCGATGGTTTCACCACGACTTTAGGGTGTCACAGTTGGCCGCCGGCGAAGAATTTCAGTATCGCGGAGTTCACCGCTTCGCTCCGCTCGATGAAAGCCGAGGTGACCGGTATCCGGTATTTTTAGGTACCGACCGTTGGGCAACGCAGCGGCGACTTCGGCGCTCAGGTGCGGCTGTAGCACGACAGTCCAGCCCGCGCCGGTAGTGCTTGATCCCGGCGTCCTGGGTCCCGCCGCCGGCTGCACCGTGCAGGGCGACAGTGACCAACACCGTATCCGGGGGAATGTTGACATCGATTGTGGTGTAGCGATTGCCCGAACCGGAGAACTTATGGCCATCGATCTGCGTGACTGCCATTAGCGCCTCTTTCTTGTTCTCTTCCTGTGGACGAGCACCGAAGGACTCGCGGTAACCACTTATCCCGTTGCCCAGGCCAACACTAAGGCGGGACGCGACCGCAAGCGCGAGTACAGGGCTACGCGGTGCGCCGCAGCACTGCCCTCGGCGGCACGAGCTGATACCGCCTCGAGCATGCATCCCACCCGGGGACACCCATGTCGAAGCCGTCAGTGCCGCAGTGTGCGTTAGCGTTCTTGACGATCCCGCCATTTACGCCCCGCCGCCGCTACCGCCACGACCCAATGTCACCGCGTGTGCCAGTGTCGGGGGCCGGTACGTCACCGTCGGCGGCTGCACCCTAACCAACGCCGGCCCGGCGGGGCTGCGTGCCGCCCCCTTCCTTCCCTGAGTGTTGGTTATGCGTTGGCCGACGAGATGTGAATATATACAGCGGGTTTCGTTTCCGGGAACCGTGTGCGTTCCGAGGTACGCTCGCAGGCCGGGACATTCGCCGCAATATCGGCGGTGTCAGCGATAGGTCTTGCGGCGGCTTGTCATCAAACGGCTCCATCGAAGGGCGAGACGGCGTAGGCTGAGGATCTCGGGTTCATGCAGCAGAAGTGCTCGCGAGGAAACCCCAGAAGGCTGTAATGCCTTGGGGTGGGAGGACGCGAGAGATGATTTTGAGCGAGAACAACCCGCGCAGCATTCTTCATGGCCGGATGGGACGCTTGAAACCCGTTGCACCAGCACGCAGTTCGTCGTGCTGAACGACACACGCCACAGGCAAGGTGCTACGGCTCACCTGTCCATACGTTCAGCCTCGACCGGCTGACCAAGCGCAGCCTGCGCTTAACGCATACGCACACCGGGGTGTTGTCCGCATGTCAGTCCCGAACGCCGTCGCACAAATCACGAAGGCGCTTGTGTAACAAGCTCTTCAAGAGAGGTTCATCATGACTGATTCGTCAGCGCTAACCAACGGTCACAAGGCCGCCGCCGCATCTAACGGCGAAGCTCGCCAACCAGCCGCGCCCGGCCCGGCAACGGTGCGGCGCGATATTTTGCCCATTCCGGACGTCAAGCATGTCGGTTTGACGACCTATGACGCCAAGGACCCGGACACCACATATCCGCCGATTGTTCCGCTGCGACCGCCCGAGGGCGCACCCAACGTGCTGATCGTGCTGCTCGACGACGTCGGCTTTGGTGCCTCGTCGGCGTTTGGCGGCCCGTGCAACACGCCGGTAGCCGAGCGGCTGGCGGCCGGCGGCCTCAAGCTCAATCGGTTTCACACCACCGCGCTGTGCTCGCCGACGCGGCAGGCGCTGCTGACTGGTCGCAATCATCATTCGGTGGGGATGGGTGGCATCACCGAGATGGCCACCTCGGCGCCTGGCTATAGCAGTATCCGGCCCAAAGAGATGGCACCCGTCGCGGAAACGTTGATGCTCAATGGCTATTCGACGGCCCAGTTCGGCAAGTGTCACGAAGTACCGGTCTGGGAGGTGTCGCCGGTGGGACCGTTTGGTCAGTGGCCCACCCGTTCGGGTTTCGAGTACTTCTACGGCTTCGTCGGTGCCGAGGCCAACCAGTACTACCCCGGCCTGTATGAGGGCACCGCGCCGGTGGAGCCGCCCAAGTCACCCGAAGAGGGCTACACGCTTAACGAGGACCTCGCCGATCGCGCCATCACCTGGGTGCGCCAGCAGAAGGCGCTGATGCCCGATAAACCGTTCTTCATCTACTGGGCGCCCGGTGCCGTGCACGCCCCACACCACGTGCCCAAGGAGTGGTCGGACAAGTACAAGGGCAAGTTCGATGCCGGCTGGGACGTGGCGCGCGAGCAAATCCTGGCGCGGCAGAAGGAACTTGGTGTGGTGCCCGAGGACGCGCAACTGACCAGACGTCACGACGCGATACCGGCCTGGGACGACATGCCCGCCGAGCTGAAACCGGTGCTGGCCCGCGAGATGGAGATATATGCCGGTTTCCTCGAGCAGACCGACCATGAGGTGGGCCGCCTCGTCGACACCCTGCGAGACCTGGGTGTTCTCGACGACACGCTGATCTATTACATCATCGGTGACAACGGTGCCTCAGCCGAAGGCACCCTGCAGGGCTCCTTCAACGAAATGGCCATGCTCAACGGCATGCCGGGTGTCGAAACCACCGAGTTTCTGGTGTCCAAGATTGACGACTTCGGCACGCCGGCGGCCTACAACCACTATGCGGTGGGCTGGGCGCATGCGTTGTGCACGCCGTATCAGTGGACGAAACAGGTGGCCTCCCACTGGGGCGGCACCCGCAACGGCACCATCGTGCACTGGCCGAGCGGCTTTGCCGACAAAGGCAAGACCCGCAACCAGTTTCACCACGTGATCGATGTCGCCAAGACCATCCTCGATGCCGGCGGGCTGCCCGAGCCGACGGTGGTGAACGGCATCCAGCAGGCGCCGCTGGAGGGTGTGAGCATGTTGCCCATGCTGCGCGACGGTGACGCTCCGGAGTACCACAACGTTCAGTACTTCGAGATATTCGGCAACCGCGGCATCTATCACAACGGCTGGACCGCCGTGACCAAGCACAGCACCCCCTGGTCGACTGACGCGCCACCGCCGTTCGATGACGACACTTGGGAGCTTTACGGACCCGACGACTGGACTCAAGCCCACAACCTCGCTGCGGAGAACCCCAAGAAGCTAGCCAACATGCAGCGCCTGTGGCTCATCGAGGCGGTCAAGTACAACGTGGTGCCGCTGGACGACCGGAGATTCGAGCGCCTCAATCCCGACATCGCCGGACGGCCACAGCTGATTCGCGGAAACAGCCAGCTGCTGTTTCCCGGCATGCGGATCAGCGAAAATTGCGTGGTCAACGTGAAGAATAAGTCGCACACGGTAACCGCCAACATCACCGCCCCGGAGTCCGGCGCGGCCGGCGTCATCGTCACCCAGGGCGGCAGCGTGGGCGGCTGGACTTTGTATGCCTATGAGGGCAGGCTCAAATACTGCTACAACTTCCTGGGCATCGACCACTACATGATCACCGTCGACAGGCCCATCCCTGCTGGGAAACACCAGGTGCGCATGGCTTTCGCCTACGATGGCGGCGGGCTGGGCAAGGGCGGCGACGTCACCTTGTACTACGACGGCCAACCCGTCGGTAAGGGGAGGGTGGAGCGCACCCAGCCCATGGCGTTCTCCGCCGATGAGGCCTGCGACGTCGGTGCCGACACCGGCTCACCCGCATCCCCGGACTACGGCCCCACCGGCAACAAGTTTTCCGGTGAGATCGACTGGGTGCGGATCGACCTCGGCGACGACAGCCAAGACCACCTCATCAAACCCGAGGACAAGCTCACGGTCGCGATGGCGCGGCAATAACGCTGCGGCCATAGGTGATTCAAAGGCGAGTGGAAACACCCGCACACGAACGGCTACGACGGGACAAACGCATCACTTCTTCGTGCCCTGGCGGTCCATCAGGTCGACGCTGATGTGAGGGGGTGCGGACTGTGCCCGGTAGGTCGGTGCGGGGCGAACGCGCGGCCGTGGTGATCCCCCATTTCGGGTTCTCCGCGACGGCGTCGATGACACCCGTACCAAGCACGCCGTATGGGCCAACAAGCAGGATCTGGCGTTGCATGTCGTTAGACCCGGGCCATGCCGCCGTCGACGCTCAGCTCGGCGCCGGCCACGAAGCCGCTGTCATCGGAGGCCAAAAACAAAGCAGCGGCCGCAATCTCTTCCGGGCGGCCCATCCGGTTGAGCGGTATCGCGGCGGCGAACTGCGTCCCTGATCGCGTCGGCTTCCTCCGGCGAGTCGGCTTGACCGTCCATGATGGGGGTGTCGATCGGGCCCGGGCTCAATGTGTTGAACCGGATGCCGCGATCGTTGAACTCCCGGGTCCACGTTCGGGTGTAGGAACGAAGTGCAGCCTTGGTGGCGCGATAGGTGATGTAGCCAGGAATGCCCGCGTAGCACGCGACCGAGCCGACGACTATGACCGAGCCCCGTCGCGCATCAACGGCAGCGCCTTCTGCACGGTGAAAAGTGTCCCCCGTGCGTTGAGGTCGAACGTGGCGTCGAAGTTCTCCTCGGTGATCTTGCCCAGCTCTTCGGGCTCCACCCGGCCCGAGTTCGCGACGAGGATGTCCAGCGCGCCGTTTTCCTCGAGGACAGTCGCGAACAGCTCGTCGAGGTCCGCGCTTTTTGAGGCGTCGCCGGCAACGGTGGTCACGCCGTCGCCGATCAACGCTTTGGCCTTGTCCAATTCGCTCCGGCGGCGTCCGGCCTTGAAGACGTAGGCGCCTTCTTGAACAAACCTCTGCGCGGTTGCCAGCCCGATACCGCTGCTGGCGCCGGTGATCACGGCGACCTTGCCATCCAGTCGTGACATCAGTTCTTCCTCAATTTCGGTGTTGCGTGGCGGACGTGCTTATGCGCGTCCGTTGCTCCGACAGCGCTGTCGCTGCGGGGTGTCAGGCCCGGGTGGGAAAGGTGTCGCCGAGCATGGGCAGTCCGCTTTTGGAGTCTTCTCGTGTTGCTTCGTCTTGGATGACATCCCAATGTTCGGCGAGCAGCCCGTCTTCGATCCTCACGATGTCTGCCACGATCCAGTCGGCCGGTTGCCCGACATTGGAGAATCGGCCGTGCATCATCAAATAGTCGCCGTTGGGCTTGAACCTAGGGCCAGCACCTCCTCAAGCGACGGACGTTGCACCTGTCGACGCGAAACCTGACGGATCCCGGAGCGAACGGTACGCCAATCCAGTTGTCGTTTATTCGACGCCAATGACCCGGAATGGACCGGAATTGCCCGGTTCTGGCCGGAGTCGTCGGGCGACCAATCACCCTGTGACACAACAAAAGATGAGAAACAACCGGACCTATCCTGACCTATGGGTCGCTAATCCGTAGTATTGCGGTGGTGTTTAGGCGGCGCGTAGTCGCTTCGCGCTCACCGACGCGGGCTCCCGCTGGTGTCGAACCGGCAGCGGGTAGCCGCGACGTAGTCCTCCACGGTGATGGGCTTGACTCCGCCGATCACCTCGACGAGGTTGTTAACCCCGGCGAAGACGCCGTCGCGGTAGTCCTGTGCCACGTTGCTGATGTGCTGCACGAAATGCGCCGAGGCGCCTGCGGCGGTCAGCCCGGCGGCGAATGTGGGAATATCGATGGGCTCGTAGCGCACCGGGA
>JAOPWC010000134.1 GCA_025965895.1 Mycobacterium sp. | reverse complement strand
TGGCGCTCGAGAAGTACCACTGGGTCGAGAAGATCAACCACGTCCACCACGCCGGCAACTCGTCGGGCATCGTCGACGGCGCCTCGCTGGTCGCGATCGGCAGCGAGCAGGTCGGCATCGACCTCGGTCTCACACCCCGGGCCCGGATCATCTCGGCCGCCGTCTCCGGCGCCGACCCGACGATCATGCTCACCGGCCCGGCTCCGGCCGCCCGCAAGGCGCTGGCCAAGGCCGGCCTCGAGGTCGGCGACATCGACCTGTTCGAGATCAACGAGGCGTTCGCCGCCGTCGCGATGCGCTTCATACGCGACATGGGCATCGACGCCGAGATCACCAACGTCAACGGCGGCGCGATCGCGATGGGCCACCCGCTCGGCGCGACCGGCGCGATGATCCTGGGCACCCTGGTCGACGAGCTCCAGCGGCGCGACCTGCGCCGCGGCCTCGCCACGCTCTGCGTCGGTGGCGGGATGGGCATCGCGACGATCGTCGAGTTGGTGTGACCGAGGCACGAGGTCACGCCAACTGATGGTGGTCGAGCAAGCGGCACGGCTGAGGAACGAAGCCGTAACCCGCGTGTCGAGACCCGGTGAGCCGACAGCGAACCAGAACCACAACTCCAGAACAGGTGGTTTCGAGGCTCAGGCGCTGAGCGCCTTCGCACCTCAACCACCGACAAAGAACAGGACACCTGATGAGCACCACGACCTCTGAGCAGACCGCGGTCACGTACGACCGCGACGCCGACGGCATCGTCACCCTGACCCTCGACGACCCGACCGCCAGCGCCAACACCATGAACGAGCTCTACCTCGAGTCGATGGCCTCCGCCGTGCAGCGGCTGTACGACGAGGTCGACGACGTGACGGGTGTCGTGATCGCCAGCGCGAAGAAGACCTTCTTCGCCGGCGGCAACCTGAAGTCCATGGTCCAGGCGACCAGGGACGACGCCGCGTCGGTCTTCGCCCTGGCCGAGAGCGTGAAGGCCGGCCTGCGCCGCCTCGAGACCTTCCCGCGGCCCGTCGTCGCCGCGATCAACGGCGCCGCGCTCGGCGGCGGACTGGAGATCGCGCTCGCCTGCCACTACCGCCTCGCTGCCGATGTGAAGGGCCTGCAGGTCGGTTTCCCCGAGGTGACGCTGGGCCTGCTGCCCGGTGGTGGCGGCGTCACCCGCGCGGTGCGGATGTTCGGCATCCAGAACGCCGTGGTCAACGTGCTGGCCAGCGGAACCCGGTTCAAGCCGGCGCAGGCCAAGGAGACTGGCCTGATCGACGATGTGCTGCCGAGCATCGAGAATCTGGTTCCGGCCGCGAAGGAATGGATCAGGGCCAATCCCGAGGTGCAGCAGCCGTGGGACAGGAAGGGATACAAGATGCCCGGCGGCACACCGCAGTCGCCGGGTCTGGCCGCGATCCTGCCGTCGTTCCCCGCGAACCTGAAGAAGCAGCTCAAGGGTGCCCCGATGCCGGCACCGCGGGCGATCCTGGCCGCGGCAGTCGAGGGCGCCGAGGTCGACTTCGACACCGCCAGCCGCATCGAGAGCCGCTACTTCGCGCAGCTCGTGACCGGGCAAACCGCGAAGAACATGATCCAGGCGTTCTTCTTCGACCTGCAGCACATCAACTCCGGCGGCTCCCGTCCCGAGGGCTACGAGAAGACGACCTTCAAGAAGGTCGCCGTGCTCGGTGCCGGGATGATGGGCGCCGCTATCGCGTACGTGTGCGCGAAGGCGGGCATGGAGGTGGTCCTCAAGGACGTCAGCGCCGAAGCGGCTGAGAAGGGCAAGAAGTACGCCGAAAGCGTTGAGGACAAGGCGCTTTCGAAGGGCAGGACCACTCGGGAGCGCTCCGATGCCCTGCTGGCGCGCATTCACCCGACCGCGGACGCGTCGGATGCGGCCGGTGCCGACCTGGTGATCGAGGCGGTGTTCGAGTCGGTCGACTTGAAGCACAAGGTGTTCGCCGAGATCGAGCCGGTGGTGGCGCCGGACGCGCTGCTGGGGTCCAACACCTCGACGCTGCCCATCACCGAGCTGGCAAGCGGCGTCGAGCGTGTCGAGGATTTCATCGGCCTGCACTTCTTTTCGCCGGTGGACAAGATGCCGCTGCTGGAGATCATCCGCGGTGAGAAGACCTCGGACGCCACGCTGGCCAAGGCCATCGACTTGGCGATGCAGATCGGCAAGACCCCGATCGTGGTCAACGACAGCCGCGGCTTCTACACGTCGCGGGTGATCGGCACGTTCATCAACGAGGCGCTGGCGATGCTCGGCGAGGGCGTGGAACCGGCCAGCGTCGAGCACGCGGGCAACCAGGCCGGTTACCCGGCGCCGCCGCTGCAGCTGTCCGACGAGCTGAACCTGGAGCTGATGCAGAAGATCGCGAAGGCGACCCGACAGGGCGCGGAGGCCGCAGGCCAGACCTATGTGCCCCACCCAGCCGAGGACGTCGTCAACAAGATGATCGAGCTGGGCCGGCCAAGCAAGCTGTCCGGCAAGGGTTTCTACGAGTACGCCGACGGCAAGCGCGTCGGCCTGTGGCCCGGATTGCGGGAGGCGTTCAAATCTGGCGCGTCGCAGCCGCCGCTGCAGGACATGATCGACCGGATGCTGTTCGCCGAGGCGCTCGAGACCCAGAAGTGCCTCGACGAAGGTGTGCTGACGTCGACCGCCGACGCGAACATCGGCTCGATCATGGGCATCGGGTTCCCGCCATGGACGGGCGGCACCGCCCAGTACATCGTCGGCTATCCGGGCGGCGGGGACGGATTCGTGGCCCGGGCCCGCGAGCTGGCGGCCAAGTATGGCGACCGTTTCAACCCACCTGAGTCGCTGACGTCGTAGTCTCATTCCGGCGCGCGGAGCCCTCGAAACAACGAGGTTTCGGGGCTTTCGCGTTTGCTACGTCATCGATCGATCACGTCCAGCGTGATCTCCCGGTTCGGTAGCACGGCGATACCCCGTGCAACGGAACGCGGCGGCCTGCGATTCAGTTCTGAGGTGGGCATCCGGAGCTCGACATTCCGGAGGATCGTGCCGATGGAGATGGCCAGCTCGCAGTGCGCGAACGAGGAGCCGATGCACCGGCGATGGCCACCGCCGAAAGGCGCGTACTCGAACGGGGAGATCCGGGTCCCCACAAAGCGGTCCGCGTCGAAGCGTTCGGGATCAGCCCAGATCGACGGATTGAAATGCAATGCATTGAGCGCGATGCCGACGATCGCCCCCTCGCTGCACGCGACACCGTCAACGGTCAACGGGCCGAGCAGCCGTCGCAACACGATGGGCACCGTCGGATGCATCCGGAGAGTCTCACGGATCACGGCATTCAGATATGGCAACTCGGTCATCTGCAGCGGCGTCGGGCAGTCGGACAGCTCCGCGAGAAGTCGCTCGCGCACCGAATCATCGCGATATATGTGATAGAGCGCCCAACTCAGCGACGACGCGCTCGTCTCATGACCTGCAGCCAGCAGCGTCCGTAGCTGGTCGCGCATCTCCTGCTCGCTGTGGGCCTGGCCGTCCTCATCGGTCGCGGACAGCAGCAGATCGAGCATCTCACGAGGTTGTCGACCCGCATGCTGCCGGCGCTTCATCTCATCGGAGAGCAACTGGTCGAGGTGATCGCGAAGCCGCAACAGCCTTGCCCAGGGCCCTCGACCACCGATGTTGCGTCGCAGTGCGGGAACCAGCATCAGTGCGGCAGAGTTGGCTCGCATCAACTCCTTGATGACCTGGGCGTACTGTTCGCGACGGTCGGCATCGCCGACCCCGAACACCACCCGGATGACCACTTGCAGGGCAATGTCGAGGGCAAGCTGCCGCACAGCCACCTCGTCGCCGGGCCGAAGGGACCGGATTTCATCGGCCGCCGCCGTGGCGATCAAGTCGACGTAGCTTTTCATTCGCTCACCGTGGAACGCCGGCATCAGAAGGGCTCGTTCCCGTCGGTGCTGCTCACCAGAGAGCAGGATCAGCGACCCCTGACCGACGATCGGCTCGATCGGGTTCGGAGTCGGAGCGCGGCACAGGGCGGCCGGCGCGGTCAAGATGTCCCGAGCACCTTGCTTCGTTCCAAAGAACAGGACCTCACCCAGGCCAGGGAAGGTCAAAGCCACAGGGTCGGTCGCTTGGGCCCTGCGCCGGAAGTACCATTCCGGGTCCACGCCGGCCGCCACCGCACGCATTAGGCCCAACGATGAGCTAATCATTGACGTAGCTGCCAATTCTGCTGCCCCCCGATACTTTCTGCGGCTGTGACGCCGGTTTGCGCGATGGCGCGTCGATAGCCCATCTATATTGACCCAGTCCCAGCAAAATTAAGCTACTTTTAAGTAACCCCAAGAGCGAAGGCGCGCACTCCGGGGTCAGCGGCGCAGAGCACGTCGCACCGTAGGCAGCCGGGGTGCGGTGGCGACTGGTCAGCCGATGCGTTAGGCGGTCGCGCGAACCCGATGTCGCCGGATCTGCGAATTCGCTGACGGCAGCAGCCGACCCACGATTTAAGAGGGAAATGGCAGGTGATCCTGCTCTTTCCCGAGACCGGACGCGTACCAAACCGAGACCTTCCACGGGAGCTCTTGGCGCCGCTCGGCCGCTCAGCGACTGGTCAGCGGCGAATCCTTCCCTTGACGGGACACCAGTGGTCCGACGGACGTGCTTGACAGCCGTGGGCTGCCGGCCGTCCCTGCGGGCAGCTTTTCTGGCATGTTGTTCAACAAAAGTACACGGCATGTTCGCTCGACATGCGGTGAAACCGATGTTATGTGAAGTCTTCGCTGGAACCAGTGTGGATAGCGGCAGGTAAATCACGGCGAATTTTATTTCGCGGTCCACCCTATTCTCGAATTCCGAATACTCAATTCGGACTCGACCACTATTTCGCTTTGAGCCCTGGGTCACACCGCGCAGAATCGTTCCGCCATTTACCTGAGCACAAATTGCGATGCCAGAATCGGTACCGCACCGACAGCCATCGCGGTGCCGAGCCGGAGCTAACAATGTGCACCCCCGAACATGTCCCTGCCGGCGCTGCGACAGTTGCCGTACTGAGCGCTTCCCTACGTGGATACCCGATCACCGCGAAGCGACCGGCCTTCAGATATGAAGCATTCGACCTGTTCTCAACGTCGGCACGCCGCCCGCTGCGCAGCTCCGACGTCGGACGCTGGCGATTATATGCAAAGACAGATATAGCGTCTATATCCTGAACGCCAACGTGAGAAGGCCTGTGAAGGTCTTGACAGCTACGCCGCGAGGCGGTCAGGGCGGTCCCTGTTGCGACGCGACCCCGGGATCGATGCGGCAGGCGCCGCGAGGTGATCGTGCCGGCTAGGCAAAAACAGGGCCCCTACGCACATCAAACGGCACGTCGTTGCTGTGGCCCAACGCGGTCCGGCTCGAGGTCGTTGCGATCGCAACAACACTCAGCTGAGTCGACATGCCGTTTGACGTGCACGTAAGGGTCCCCTCAGGCTTCGCGTCGCGTGTCAAACAAGTGGTCGACTACTCGCATTGAGAAAATCACCCGAAACTAGTCAGAGGCAGGTTGTACTGTGACGTCGAACCGAAGTTCTTCTCCGGAATATCCTGCGCGCTTGAGCCGGAGTAAGCCGACGAAGCTGAAGTACATGTTTCTGAGTTGTTACCAGGGGGAGATAATGTCGTCCATTCGGCTGACAGAGGACAGCAGTCGGACCGGACCACCTCGCGTGGTCGATCACATCGTCGAGCGTCTGGCCGCTATCGGGGTGAGCCACATCTTCGGGGTGGACGGGGCCAACATCGAGGATCTCTATGATGCGGCGCATTTTTGCGGCGGGGTGACCGCGGTGTTGG
>JAOPWC010000121.1 GCA_025965895.1 Mycobacterium sp. | reverse complement strand
GGATCGGTCGGCCTCGCAGTCGAATTCAAACCCAGCAGCGCGGACGGGTCGATTCCGTCGGCACCGGTGGACCGCCTGCTCAGTCACTTTGCGGACGGCGAGTTCGACATGATCGCGGTCGGGCGGGAGCTGCTGGCCGACCCAGCCTGGGTGAACCGTTTGCGCGACGGCACCCTCGGCGACTTCACCGGCTACGACGCGGCCACCGCACTGGCGGCCCTGCGTTGACCTCGTTACCAGGTTCTCGACCGCGTCGTCAAAAATGGCGTAGCTTCATCATGCGGGCCAAGCCCGAACGTACGACCTGCCGCCTGCCCTAGGAAATGCAGCGTTCCGTGAGACAAACCAAAGTGACATCGCTCTGAGACGACGTGCATTTCGGCAGTTCACGGAGTCGCGAGATGGCGCGGGATCTCAGAATCTACAGATAGCTGCGTCATTTGTGGCGGTTGTGGTATCAGATCCCGATGGCGCTCCCGGTGATCGGGCCGCGCATGGTTGGCGACCCGAAGGGCCGCTACTTGCGGATGTTGCCGCGTTCATAACTTCTTGAGCCCGCGGAGGATTGTTGCCAAGGGGATGCTTGCTGTTAAACCTTTACGGAGGCTTGGTTGCAGGGTGCTGACGTTGGCCACGACGATGCAACGCAGTCCGTGGTCGCGCCAGTGCGCTGCTTGGTCGATGACGTCGTCGGGTGTCCCGGTCAAGAAGGCTTCTTTCATCAGTGACTGTGGAACCTGCGCGGTGTAGGAGAGCACGGTGTGCTCGTCTAGGGTTTGCGGAATCAGATCCTGCGCGCCGGAGAAGTTTTCTCCGAGCGGATGCTGTACACCGTGGCGAGCCCAGACCTCGGCAGAAATGTTGAGCGCGAACGATTTCGCGATGTCGGAGTCCAGGGCTTCGGCGACGTCCTCGCCGGTGCGGCCGGTGATCACGAACAGCATGACGGCGGGGGTGATGGACATCGGGTCCCGCCCGGCATCAGACGCTGCCGTGCGCACCACGTCTAGACGTTGTTCATACTCACATGGTCGCTGGAAAAAGGCCGGCGGCCAGGCGTCGGCGTAGCGTCCGGTGGCCCGCAGCATCCGCGGACCGTATCTCATCCATTTCTGATCGACGCCCCCGAAGCTGGTCAGCTGGGCCGGAAGATTATGTGAGCAAGCGGCTTTGGACATCCGTAGCGGAGGGAACTCGTTGCGGATCTCTGGATGACAGAGTTGCATCACGTGTTCCGGGCGGGGTAGATCCCGCATTGAATGGGTACCGAGATCGGTCAGCCATGCGTCGCCAGGCAACCGTTCATCGACCAAATCGCTTGTCGTGTTGGACAGCACGGTTTGTCCGCCATGTGCTAAATCCCGCAGCCGCGCGGTACGGTTGATGGTCGTGCCGATGTAGTTCGACTCGTCGCGCAACTGGACTTCGCCTGTGTGCAGCCCGATACGCAAGCGGATTGGATCCAGTGGTGCGCGCTGCAGTTCCAACGCGCACGCCACGGCGTCGCTAGCCCGTCCAAACGCTACGACGAAGCTGTCGCCCTCGCCCTGCTCGATCGGTCGCACCCCGTGATGGATGTCCACCACCTGCGCCAAGGTGCGGTCGAGATTGGCGAACGCGGCCGTCATCTCGTCAGGCTGGGTCTCCCACAGGCGCGTCGAGCCTTCGACGTCGGCCAGCAGCAACGTCACCGTTCCGGTCGGTACCAGTTCGCTCACGCCCAGGTCGCTCCAGTTCAACGGCGCCGCGTCAATTTCGTTCATGCTAGCCAGCCTGCGGCGCACGTGACCCGCGAACATCGGCGTAGATGCGTAGATCGCGCCAGGGACCCGTCGTATATACGACCCCCTCCAGGCGCTTTCTACGCGGTGCGACCGATGGTCTTGGGCCCGCAGCACCGGATTCTCGAGTCAACCCCACCCAAGGAGGCCACAAATGACCACCGATACCATCTCCACCAGCACTCTCCCGAGCGTCTTCGATGCCGGATTGCCATATCTGGACTACCTGAAGGCGCAGGACCCCGAAGACGCCCACCGCGCCATCGCCACGGCGCGCAGGCAGGCGCCGATCGCCATCGGCGCGCTCGGGCCCGAGGTGCTGACCTACGACCTGGTCCGCACGGTGCTGCGCGACCCGCGGTTCGCCGCAGCGCACCGCGCAGCAGCCGAAGCCCAAGGCATCACCGCAGGACCGCTGTGGCAACGGATCACCAGTTTGATCTTGTCCATCGACGGCGAGCGCCATCACCGACAACGCCGCCTGGCCGCCAAGGCGTTCACCCCCCGCGCCACCGCCCGCCTGCAACAACTGATCGTCGAGATCATCACCGAGCTGATCGATGCGCAGGTGCCCGCGGGCCGGTGCGATGTCGTATGCGATGTCGCCGAACAGTTCCCGATCCCGGTCATATGCGCACTACTCAGCACACCACGGCGCGACTGGCAGCTGTTCTCCGACTGGGTCACCGACATTGGGAAAATCTTCGACCTGAATCTCGCCGCCGACGAAGCCAGCATCCTCAACGCCTGGCAGAACCTCGACGACTACCTCGAGGAGATGATCGCTCGCCGGCGCCACACGTTGACCGACGACCTGATCTTCGAGCTGATCCGCGCCGAAGACGACGGGCAAAAACTCGACCACGACGAACTGCTGGCTCTGGCCGTGGCCCTGCTCGGCGCTGGCACCGACACCACACGCCACCAACTCGCTGCCGCCGCCGACCTATTCTGCGATCACCCCGACCAATGGGCGCTGCTCGCCGAGCATCCCGAACTCGTCCCTCGCGCCATGGAGGAAGCCATGCGCTACCGACCGATCGGCTTCGCCCTGCCCCGCATCGCCACCGAAGGCGTCGAGCTGGCGGGGGTGCGCATCCCGGCAGGAACGATCATGTTAGCCAACACCGCAGCCGCAAACCGCGACCCAGCAGCCTTCACGGATCCCGACCGATTCGACATCACCCGCGACAACACCGTCGGCACCCTGAGCTTCGGCAACGGTACGCATAACTGCTTAGGCTCACACCTTGCCCGGCTCGAACTCACCCAAGCGCTGACCGTGATGGCCCAGTGCATGCCCAAACTGCGCCGTACCGGACCAGCCCCGTGGCCGTCGATGATCGGAGTCACCGGACCCACCACCCTGCCCGTCGAATTCGACCCCTGACACTGAATCCGCCGACCATCCACCAGCCCGGCAGGCAAAGACCACGCAGCACACCATGCCGTCCATGCACGAAACATTCTTTGCCGCAATGCAACTCGCTACCTTTGGTTTACGATAGGCGATGATATGTCAGGCGACCGTGCGCGGTCTGCCATTGGTACAGCGCACCGGATTCATGGATAGTGGGAGACTATCCACGGTAGGTGATACCCGATGCACTGTCCTGCTGGACCATTCATCTCTCACCGAGACGGGACTTGCGGGACCTACCTCGGGGGATAGCCGTCACATGACGGAACATTCTGAACGGGTTTGTCCGCGTTCCGCAGCGATTAAGCATGTCTCCCATGGACGGTTGCGGCGTTCTGAAGAAATGACATGAAGTTTGAGACGAGTGCTCGATGACATCGCGTGAGACGACTTGCATCGTCGCAGGTCAGGGGACCGCGAGATGACACCGAAAATGCGAACCTACACCAGCATAATTGTAGGTTCTCAAATTAGATGTCCATTTCTCATTTGACTTGGCCAGTGTTTGGCCAATTGGTCATCAGATGAGATTTTCCGGCTCGACACTCGACTAGTAGGACCGGCCGAGACTCCACCTGTGCGCCGGTCGGCCCCTCAGTGTCGAACTCTTAGCAGAGTTCGAGAGGGCTCGTGGTGGAGTGTTGCGCTCTGCGCTGCTGCACATGCTGTGGACCCACGAGGTGAGCACAGATTTGTCGAAAGTTCTGTCGTCGCAGTCGATCCTCAACCCGAGAGTTGCGGCATGACGTGGGCAGGTATCCGCATCGGTGTCGGGACGCGGGTGATGTACGACGGCGAGGTTCATGTGGTGACCGAATGGCTGCCCACCGCGCAGGGCACCGATATCGTCCTTCGCGGCCCGATATCGGTGTGGCGGCATGAACCTCGCCGTCGTACATCACCCGCGTCCCGATGGCATCGTCTGGCTCGG
>JAOPWC010000076.1 GCA_025965895.1 Mycobacterium sp. | reverse complement strand
CTGCCGCATTCCCGTGTTCGTCGAGCTGGCGGGTCGCATCGTGCGCCACCGCGAGGCCATCGACGCCGCCCTTGAGCACGGCCTATCGCAGGGACTCATCGAATCCACCAACACCAAGATCCGACTCTTGACCCGCATCGCCTTCGGATTCCGCTCCGCAGACGCACTGATCGCCCTGGCCATGCTCGCCCTCGGCGGCCACCGCCCCGCACTACCCGGTCGAAACAAACACCCACGGATCAGTCAGTAGAGCCGAAAACAGGCCCTAAATGCCGAATGATGTCTCGGGACATCTGTCAACGATGTGGCCGCAGCGTGTGGTGATCTTCATCAGCGTGGTCGGATGCGGCACCCGCACACCCAACGGGATCCGGCAAAACCGCCGCCAGGAGATCGAATCGGCTACCTCCCGACACAGCGACTCATAGCCCAGCCGGTAGCGGAACTTCAAAAACATCAACCGCAGATAGGTCTCCATCGGATCGACGGTCGGCCGATCCGAGCATCGAAATATGCAGCGAACGGTGCGAAAAACACCGCATCATCCAGCAGCGCATCCACCCGCGGCAACTCGTCCGGCAACACCAACAGCTCCGGCGGCAAAATCGCGTCCCACAACGTCGGCTGATCCCTTACAGTTCTGAGCACGATGGCCTCGACCCCTTCTAGTCCAAGGGTTCGAGGCCATCCTCTCGTTCAATCACTCACATCTCAGGGACCACCACGCCCCGACTTTTTCAGGTCGAAGTAGCTAAGCTAGGTGAGTTTGGTCGCGCGTTGGCGCGTTGGTGAGTGCAGTATTGGGGTTACCTCCGGTACGGTACTGGTCTGTACTACCGCAAAGGTTCTAACGTGGGCGCTATGACCCAGATTGCCGATCGCGCCGCGGAGTCCTCGCCGTGGTCGCCGCGGGAGACCGAGATGCTCACGGTGACGTTGCGGCTGCTGCAGCAACACGGGTATGACCGGTTGACGGTGGACGCGGTGGCGGCCACCGCCCGCGCCAGCAAGGCCACGGTGTACCGGCGCTGGCCGTCGAAAGCCGAATTGGTGTTGGCCGCGTTCATCGAGGGGATCCGCCAGGTCGTGGTCCCGCCCGATACCGGCACACTGCGGGGCGATTTGCTGAAACTGGGGGAGTTGGTGAGCCAACAGGCCCGCCAGCATGCCAGCACCATCCGCGCGGTGCTTGTCGAGGTGTCGCGCAATCCCGCGCTCAACGACGCAATGCAGCACCAGTTCCTCGATCACCGGAAAGCCTTGGTCCAGCACATCCTGCAGCAGGCCGTCGACCGGGGTGAGATCGCCGGCGCCGCCATCTGCGACGAACTCTGGGACCTGCTGCCGGGCTACCTGATATTCCGGTCCATCATCCCCGGCCGGCCTCCCACCCGTCACACCGTGCGAGCCCTCGTCGACGACGTCCTCATCCCCAGCCTCACCCGACCCACCGGGTAGGGCGGTTTGGGCCCCCGGTTACCGACCGGGGCACCTGGTGAACACCTGCCGGCCAGCGCTTGTGGATGTGCATTCCGTCATGCCTTGCCCTGTCCGGTCCCGTACCGTACTGTTTTTGCAGTCGATTCCGCTCTCAGCGCAGGAAGGATGACCTAGCCCGAAGCGATCGTGTCGCCGGTTATCGAAAGGCTAACGGGTGAATCGGATTTCGATTGGCAGCCTGGTCAAACGAGGGTGGATGCTGCTGGTCGTCGTGGTCGTGGTCGCGGTCGCGGGGTTGTGCGTGTATCGGCTGCACGGCATCTTCGGCGCTCACCACACCACGTCGGCGGCCAGTGCCATCTCGAATGACATCACTGCTTTCAACCCGAAGCGGGTGGTCCTTGAGGTCTTCGGCCCGCCCGGCACGGTGGCAACGATCAACTATCTGGATGTCAATGCTCAGCCGCAGCGAGTTGATGACACGACCCTGCCGTGGTCGTACAACATCACCACGACCGAGCCCGCGGTCTTCACTAACGTTATGGCCCAAGGTGATAGCGATTCCATCGGCTGCCGGATCATCATCGACGGCGTAATCAAAGACGAGAGATCGGTCAACGCGTTGAACGCCTACACCTACTGCTTGGACAAGTCCGGATGAGCAACCATCACGTCCCGCGGCCTTCCTTCGCGCAGATGATCCGCCGGCTTTCGGTGCCGATCGCGCTGTTGTGGCTGGGCCTGGCTGCCATCACGAATATTGCCGTGCCGCAATTGGAGACGGTTGCACAAGCACACAACGTGGGGTTGAGCCCCCAAGATGCGCCGTCGCTGCAGGCGATGAAACGCATCGGCAAAGTGTTCCACGAGTTCGATTCGGACAGTGCGGCCATGATCGTCCTGGAAGGCGATAAGCCCCTGGGCGATGACGCCCACCGGTTTTACGACACCCTGATCCACAAGCTCTCCCAGGACAGCAAGCATGTGCAGCACATCCAGGACTTCTGGGGGGATCCGCTGACGGCGGCGGGCTCGCAGAGCGCCGACGGCAAGGCCGCCTACGTTCAGGCGTATCTCGCCGGTAATCAAGGCGAGACTTTATCCAACCAGTCCGTCGACGCTGTCCGCGACATCGTGGCCCACACGCCGCCACCGAATGGGGTCAAGGCCTACGTCACCGGCGCAGCGCCGCTCGTCGCCGATCAGTTCGAGGTGGGCAGCAAAGGTATCGCGAAGGTCACCGCGATAACCATCGTGGTGATCGCGGTGATGTTGTTTTTTATCTACCGTTCCCTCGTCACCATGATTCTCGTGCTTCTCACGGTCCTTATCGAACTGGCTGCGGCCCGAGGAATCGTCGCCTTTCTTGCAAACTACGGGTTAATAGGGCTGTCGACATACTCGACTAATCTGCTCACGTTACTGGCCATCGCCGCCGGAACAGACTACGCGATATTTGTCCTCGGCCGCTATCAAGAAGCGCGCGGGGCCGGGCAGGATCGCCAAACAGCCTTCTACACCATGTACCGCGGAACCGCGCACATTGTGTTGGGATCGGGCCTGACCATCGCCGGCGCGGTGTATTGTCTCAGCTTTACCCGGCTACCCTATTTTCAAAGCCTGGGCGTTCCCGCCGCAACAGGCATCCTTGTCGCGCTGGTGGCCGCGCTGACCCTGGCCCCCGCCGTGCTTACTCTGGGCAGTCATTTCGGCCTCTTCGACCCCAAGCGCACGATGCGCACCCGGGGATGGCGGCGGATCGGCACGGCCATCGTGCGCTGGCCCGGACCCATTCTTGCGGTGACATCCGCGGTAGCCCTCGTCGGCCTGCTCGCCCTACCGGGATATAAGACCAGTTACGACGCTCGCCCATACCTGCCTGCCAGCGCCCCTGCCAATATCGGTTACGCGGCTGCGGAGCGGCATTTTTCGCAGGCCCGGTTGAATCCCGAACTGCTGATGATCGAGGCAGATCATGATTTGCGTAATCCGACCGACATGATCGTCTTGGAGAGGGTGGCCAAGGCGATCTTCCACACCCCCGGCATCGCCCTTGTGCAGTCCATGACCAGGCCCTTGGGAACCCCCCTCGACCACAGCTCGATACCGTTTCAGATCAGCGCGCAAAGCACCGGCCAGATCGAGAATCTGAAATACCAGCAAGACCGCGCGGCCGACTTGCTGAAGCAGGCCGACGAGATTACGAAAACGATCGCCATTTTGAAGCGCCAGTATGCCGCCCAGCAGGAACTCAACGCCGCTACTAACGACGAGACCGAAAAGTTTCACGAAACGATCGCCACGGTCAATGACCTGCGAGACAAAATCGCCAATTTCGACGATTTCTTCAGGCCGCTGCGTAATTATTTCTACTGGGAACCCCACTGCTTCGACATTCCCATCTGCTGGGCGCTGCGCTCCATATTCGACGCACTCGATGGTGTCGACGCGCTCAGCGACCAGCTCGCAGGCATCACGACATCTTTGGATAAATTGAATGCGGTCGAGCCGCAACTACTGGCGCTGATACCGCCCCAGATCGCCACCCAGCAGACCAACCGGGACCTGACGCTCACAAACTACGCCACCACGTCCGGGATCGACGACCAGACGGCGGCTGCGCTCCAAAACGCGACAGCCATGGGACAAGCCTTCGACGCCGCCAAAAACGACGATTCCTTCTATTTGCCCCCGGAGGCATTCGACAACTCCGAATTCAAGAGGGGCCTGAAACTGTTTCTCTCGCCAGACGGCAAGGCCGCTCGCATGATCATCACCCATGACGGCGATCCCGCCACCCCCGAGGGGATCTCGCACATCGACCCGATCAGACACGCAGCGCAGGAGGCCGTGAAGGGCACCCCCTTGGCCGGCGCCAACATCTATCTGGGCGGCACCGCCGCGACCTACAAGGACATCCAAGACGGCGCCAAATACGATCTGATGATCGCAGGAATTGCGGCGCTGAGCCTGATTTTGCTCATCATGATGATCATCACCCGAAGCCTGGTTGCCGCGCTGGTCATCGTGGGCACGGTGGCGCTATCCTTGGGCGCCTCTTTCGGGTTGTCCGTACTCGTCTGGCAAGACATCGTCGGTATCCAGTTGTACTGGATCGTGCTTGCGCTGGCCGTCATCCTGCTCTTGGCGGTGGGATCCGACTACAACCTGCTGTTGATCTCCCGGTTCAAAGAGGAGAACCGCGCCGGACTGAAGACGGGCATTATCCGTGCGATGGCTGGCACCGGCGGGGTGGTCACCTCTGCCGGCCTGGTGTTCGCCGCCACCATGTCCTCGTTCGTGTTCAGCGATTTGCGGGTTCTCGGTCAAATAGGGACCACCATCGGCCTCGGTCTGCTCTTCGACACGCTGATCGTGCGCTCGTTCATGACGCCGTCCATCGCAGCGCTTCTCGGGCGCTGGTTCTGGTGGCCGCAACGGGTGCGCCCCCGCCCCGCCAGCCAGATGCTTCGGCCCTATGGACCACGTCCCGCGGTTCGTGAACTGCTTCAGCGGGAATCCGAGGACATTGGTTAGTTTCTAAGGTTAAGTGGGCCCGACGGCTGGCCGACCTAATCCCCGGCACCGGGGAGTCCGCACGCTAAAGGGTGGGCAACTGCATTTCCCTGACGACCGGGCAGAAGAGTTTCTACCGATGCTTCAACAACATTGGGGATCGCACGACCGGCAGTTGCCCAGCTCGCTGCGCCGATAACACCGTTACAGACCTCCCATGGTTCTAAGTGTGTGGCCCGTCCGGGTCAACGGACCCAACGAGATGGACGCGGAACCGTTCAGCGCCGAGGTACTTTTCACTGGGTGGCGTGACGGCGAAGTCGTTTGCTGCTGAGAGGCGGAGCCCGTCGAGGTCGGCTTCGGCGACGATCGTTGGCAGTGCCGCTTGCTCTGGCCGAGAGCGCGTCTCGAATCGAGAGAAACGCGATCGATCATTACTTGTCTCGCATGGAAGCGTCCGTGGCGAACCGAGCGGCCTCCGACACAGGTTCCGTGCACAGCGGCCACGATCGGGCTCGGCAGCTCGTCGAACGCCGGCAGCGTCTTCACCCATGGCCAGTCCAAGGTAGACCAAACTTTCCAATTTCACGTGCACGTGCCAATGAGCCCGAGAAGGAGCCGGACAATCGACGACTAGGTCTTCGATCGCTCACGTCGACCAATGTGGAACGTCATTCTGCGAAGCATGCCGTCGCCGAGCACGATGGAGTGCGCCAGCACGGCGGACACATGAGCCGCGACAACGGCGACCAGCAGGTACGCCAGGATCGAATGTGCCTCGCGCAGAACGGAGAACACGTCGATATTGAACGGCGCGATGGGTGGCAGGCGCAGCACGCCGAACACCCGTACCGGCGTCCCGCTCGCCGACACCATCGCCCACCCCACGAGCGGCTGTGCAAGCAGCAGTGCATACAGGGCGCGTTCGGACCAGATCACGGCC
>JAOPWC010000061.1 GCA_025965895.1 Mycobacterium sp. | reverse complement strand
CCCCCGACCCAGCGCAACGCGTCGATCAGCTGCTCGGTAAACCCCCGACCCATCAGGTTGTAGGGCCGGTGATTCATGGTGACCACCGCCACCGGACCATCCAGGTGACACGCCATCAGCGCACCGGGCTCACCCTGCGCGCTCGAGTCTTGATTTACGTCCGCAACAGACATCGGAGCTCCTTGCGCCGTCGGTTGTCTACGGGTGTCGCATCAGGTCGGGCATGATCCACGGACCCTCGGGTTCGGCGGCTTCGCGGTTCATCTCGATCGCGAGGACCCCGCCTTCGGGCGCGGTGAGCAGATGCAGATATGTCTGGTCGGGATCGCGCAATATCAGCAGCTGACCGGCCAGGGCTGTAATGACCGGCGAGTGCTCAATCCCGAGGGTGTCGAGGTGTGCGACCCATGCCTGCAGGTCATCGGCGCCGCCGGCGACAAAGTGGACCGGGTCGTAACCGACAGTGGCTGCGGCGGCATCGGGTGCCCATCGCAGCTCGATCGGGATGTCGACGCCGGGCAGCTGCAGGATCACGGCGTAGCGGGTGCCGGCGCCGTCGTAGTGATCGAAGCGGGTCAGGTGCTCGGCGTCGAACACCCGCCGATACCAGTTCAGGCTGGTGTCCAGGTCGGTGACGGGCAGTTTGATGTGGTGTAGGCCTTTGAGGCGAGGGGCAGCCATTGTTGTTCCGTTTCAGGCGAGTTCGGCCATGTGCAGCGCCATCTGTCTGCGTGCCGGTGGTAGGACTCCGATGAGGGAGAACACGGCGTTACGGGCGAGCTGGGCCGGGCGGTTGTCGACAATAGAGGCGCGGGTCATGAAATTCGTGAACGTGACTGTGGCGCGGGCGATCGGGCGGCGTCGTCGTTCATAGCCGTCGAGGTCGGCGTGTTTGACACCCTTGATCGACGCTGACAGGGTGTGCGCCAGATCGACCGCGTCCTGAATGCCCAGGTTCATGCCCTGCCCTCCAGCCGGACTGTGCACATGGGCGGCGTCGCCGGCCAAGAACACCGGCCCTTGGCGGAACGTGCTCGCGATGCGGTGATGGACGTGGAATTGCGATGACCAAGTGAGTTCTTTGACCCGCGCTCCGGTGGGGCCCCGCTCATCGAGGATGTGCTGAACGAAGTCGACGTCGATGACCTCGGGGGGGTTGTCCACCGTCGCGAGCACCCGCCGCTGGTTGTCGGGCAACGGTCCGCTGACGACGATGCCGGCGGGTGAGAAGAAGTTCTGCACCTCGGCGAAGGGCAGCGGCCACTCCACCCGGGCATCGGCCAGGGTGAAGGACTGGTCGTAGGTCCCGCCGGCATATGCGATCTTTGCACTCTGACGCACGACCGAGCCGACGCCGTCGGCGCCTACGACGTAGCGCGCGCGCACGACTTCGCGCCCATCGGGACCGTCGACCTCGACGTCGGCGGAGTCGCCGTCGATCGAGACACCGGTGACGCTGTAGGGCCGTATCACCTGACCCCCCAGAGCGTGCATGCGCTCGGTGAGGATCTTCTCGGTCCGGTACTGCTGGAGGGTGAGCACGAACGGGTACCGGGTCGGCAGGGTGGAGAAGTCCAACCGAGTCAAGATCCGGTCGCGATCGCGAAACGTGAACGTCGGCACGATGACCCCCTCGGCGATTAGCCGATCGGTGACGTTCAACTTCCGCAGGACCTCCAGCGTTTTCGCGTGGATCGCCGCGGCCCGAGAATCGTTGGCGCCTTCTGCCTGCCGGTCCAGTGCCAGAACATCGTGACCGGCTTGGCGCAGGGTCGATGTCAGCACCAGCCCCGTCGGGCCACCACCCACAACAACGACCTCGGCTTCCTTGGGCAGCATCACTTCTCCTTCGAATCGCCTCGGTGCTGGTGGTTTCGGGCGACTTCTTCTCCAAACAAGTGTCATTCGCTTGGCGAATGCTCGTATCCGCCTGTGGACAGTGCGAATGGTCAGTCGTGGCTTGGCAGCGCGCTGGCGCGCGGCTAGCGGTTCGCTCAAATGCGCTTCGCAGCAGGGTTTTGAGCACTGCCAGGTCCGTCGATCGGCGACTGGCCGCGTGCGCTGTCCACCGGCGGATGCGACCTTCGCCCTTCGCAGCCGAAATTGGGGGAGGTGTTCGCCGAGGCACGGGGCATTCTGATCGGCGGTCGAAGGGTCGGCGTCTCGATGAGGTGGCGATCGGGGAGAGAGCACACAAGGGACTGGGATAATGACAACAGGCGAAACATTCGCGGAGCTTTCAAACAAGACTGTCAGCGCCGCCAACGGCATTGAGTACGTGTATCGGGATGCAGGCGAGGGCGGCGTTCCGCTGGTCCTTGTCCAGCACTTCGGCGGGAACCTCGACAACTGGGATCCGGCGCTGATCGACGAGCTGACATCGTCTCGCCCATCGCTTTTCTGAGTGCGATGGAGTTCGACCAGGTCGACATGCTGGGGTTCTCCATCGGCAGCTTCATCGCCCAGGAAATGGCAAACGCTGGCCACGTGTGCGCCGGCCGATCCGGCCAGAGATGACCGCTGCGGCGGCGGGTGATGCAAGGCAACGCGCGGTTCCGCATGGTGTTGGTTACAAAGAACGGACCGGTTTAAAGCGCTGGTCAACTGAAGGTGATCGGCAGACTTAGACATGTTAGGGAGATACCTGATGAACGAACTGCTTGACAGAATTCTTGATGCCCACGGTGGCATGGATTGCTGGAATGGGTGCGAAAAAGTTGACGCAACGATTGCGAGTGGCGGCGGCTTGTTTCCGCTCAAGGGAGTGCCACAGGACCCAAGCCCGCGCCGCATGACCGCTTGGTTGCACGAGGAACGCTCGTCAGTCTCGCCTTACGGGGCTCCCGATCAGCGCACGATG
>JAOPWC010000059.1 GCA_025965895.1 Mycobacterium sp. | reverse complement strand
GACCCGCATCGCCTTCGGATTCCGATCCGCAGACGCACTGATCGCCCTGGCCATGCTCGCCCTCGGCGGTCACCGACCCGCACTACCCGGTCGAAACAAACACCCACGGATCAGTCAGTAGAGCCAGATTTCTGAGTTATTTTGGGTGGAGGTGCGTGACGAAGGTGTGGCCATCGCCAAGGAAATGATCGCGAACGCCGCCAAGAAGTAGGCCTATGTCGGCGCGTTGGCGGGACGGAGCCCGTCGATGATCACCCGCAGCAGCCGATCACGCTGACCCACGTCTCGCTCGGGTTGCTCGCCGACCCAGGCAATGGCGGCGGCGATGTCGAGCACATCGGCGATGTCGATGTCGTCTCGGATCAGGCCCGCGGCGGCGGCCCGCGCGACCAACGCGCCACCGGCGCTGCGCGCCAACCGGCAGGTGCTCCGCTCGTCGTCCGCGGACGGGGGGCTGGCCAGCGTCCGAGCCAATCCGTCGAACATGCTGGCCTGCTCGACATAGGCATCGAGCCACTGCCGCAGGGCGCCCATCGGGTCGTCCTCGTCGAGCAGCGCGGTACCAAGCCGGTAGATGTCCGTCAGTCCTTCGTCGATCACGGCCAGGACCAGCTGATCGCGGGTGGGGAAATGCCGGTACAGCGTGCCCGGACCCACCCCGGCGGCGCGGGCGATGTCGTCGAGGGACGCGGTCACACCGTGGCGGTCGAACGCGTCGCGAGCGGCGTCGAGCAACAGCTGGCGATTACGCGCCGCGTCAGCGCGCATCGGCCGCGCGCCGGTTCTCGGAGTCACCCTCACCTCCTGTAGACAAGCGGAGACACTCTCCATATAGTGAGCGGAGACAGTCTCCGAATTCTATCCGAAAGGAGTCGCCATGAGAGTCACCGTGACGGCCATGCCGGACCCGACCGATCCGACCGGCATCCAAGGCGTGGTGTCGACGATCAGATGCGCGGCCGAGGCCGGCTTCTGCCGGCTCTGGTTCCCGCAGCCGCCACCGTGGGCCGAGGTGGCGGGTTGGGACGCACTGACAACTCTCGCGCTCGCGGGCGCCACGACTCCCGGGATCGAGCTGGGTTCGAGCGTGGTGGTCGCCTACACCCAGCATCCGTTCGCGCTGGCCAGGCAGGCGCTCACCGCATCGGCGGCGACCGACGGACGACTGATTCTGGGAATCGGTGTCAGCCATCGCTTCCTGGTCGCCGACATGCTCGGCTACGACTACTCTGCCCCGGCAGCGTTTCTTCGCGAATACCTGCAGGTGCTGGGGCCCGCGCTGGCGGGTGAGCCGGTCGATCATCACGGCCCCCGAATCACCGCGGTCGGCCAACTCACTGTGCCCAAGGCGCCCACTCCGCCCGTCATCGCCGCCGCGCTGGGGCCGCACATGCTGGACCTGGCCGGCGAACTCACCGAGGGCACGGTAACCACCTGGACCGGCCCGAACACCGTTGAACGACAAATAATCCCGCGCATAAGCCGGGCAGCGGTTGCGGCCGGACGGCCGGCGCCCCAAGTCATCGTCGGTCTGCCGGTCAGCGTGACGTCCGATGTCGAGGCCGCGCGCAATCACATCGCCGCCACGTTCAGCCACCAGCCCGGTGATATGCCGGCATATCGGGCCATGATGGATCTGGAGGGCGTCGACAGCATCGCCGATATGTGCGTCTTCGGTGATGAGGCAGACGTCGTCGCGCAACTAGGCAGGTTCGCCGACATCGGCGCCACCGAGTTCACCGCCATCCCCTTGGGGGACAACGCCACCCAGGCCCGCACCGTCGAAGTGCTGGCAGCTAACCGCGAGCTCACATGATCGACTGACAGTCAGGCGACGCCGAGCGCTCCCAGACCGGGTGCCGCGCTCCCCCACCCCTCGGACACACACGTGCACAAAACCAGCGGATTGTATACACGCCAACGCTTTCCGAGAAATGCAAGATGCGCAACCTCGACGAGCGATAATATCTCCCCCACTGCTCGCCGCCGAAGGAAGTGCGTCCTCCGAGCTCATCGCGACTTTGGTTGTCTCAATCCTCGCCATACCGGCTTTTGGGCCGGGCGAGTGACGATTCAGCCGTTCGATCAACCGATTAGGAGATCGTGGCGCCGGGCCCGGGGGTTAGGTAGGCCAGGCGGTCCACAAATTGGTCGACAACGCCGTCGTGTGGTGGCCACGGGAAGTCGGGTGTGCTGGCTAGCAGGCCGACGTATCCGTGCAGTGCGGCCCAAAGGGCTGTGGCGTCGCGCTGGGAGTCGGTGCTGCCGGACTGTCCGGCTTCGACGCAGGCGTGGATGCTGCCAACGAGCATGTTGAATGCTTTTGCTCCAGGCATGCTGTCGATCGCCTTCGTCGTCAGGGCTGAGGGCTCTGGGCGGTCAGGGCCGAACAACAGCCGGTACAGGCGAGGATTGCCGGACCGAAGGACACATAGCCGTGGCACAAGGCACGCAACCGCGCTATGGGGTCGGTGTGGCCCTGGAGGTCGCGTTCTAGACTCCTGGCCAGGTCCTCGAAGGTGCTGGCGATGACCGCGTCGATGACGTCGTCCAGGTTGCCGAAGTGGGCGTAGATCGACGGCGCCGTGATCCTCGCCCGGCGCGCCACGGCTCGCAGGGTGATGCCGCTCAGGTCGGAGTTTTCCTCAGCTAGCCCGGTGGCGGCGTGGACAATCTCGTCGCGCAGCCGGGCTCCTTCGCCGCGCCGGTTGGGTCGGCGCGGGCGTCCACTGATGATTGCCACGTCAACACTTTACAAGTGTTTCCCTTCGGCGTACCGTCGCGATCGGTCTCACCCCTCTGGCCTTCGCGTGGATCTGGATTTCACCGGCACGCTCACCGACGGGCCACTGACCGGCGCCACAATCTCGCGCACGGACTTCTTGCTACTGCGCAACGACGGCATCGGCCAGGTCAACGTGCAGGAATGCATCACCCAAGGCGATCGGGTGGTCGGCGAAGCGGTCGAGCTCGCCGCCGAGAAGGCCAGGCTCGATCGCAACCGAGTGCTGACAGGACTGCCGCACCCAAGTGGCGCCAACGCCGAACGCATCGCCTTCTTCCTTGGACGCAAGGCAAGGCAAGCGCTGTCACCTCAGGTCCGGCCGGAACGGCTGATCGCGGCGCGCACAGAACTGAAAGCGAAAATCGCCATGCTTGCTGCTGAGCATGTGGAGCGTGGTCAGAAGGCTTGACTGGACCTTGAGAGTCTCGTCGACGACGCCAACCACCTCGTCGTCATCGACCAGCCGGACGTGGTAGCCGAGCGGCTCCAGAAGTTCCTCGGCGCGAAAGTAAGACGGTGACCGAGCGGCGCGCTCACCAGCGAGTAGATGGTCCTTATCGGTGCGAGCCGAACCGCCAAGTCTCACAACATGATGCCGATGATGGCAGTAGCGCCGGAGAGATGATGTGTAGCATCTCAAATCGCTTGTCACTTGTCGACTCTCTGAGCAGCGGCTAGAGGAGCTGTCTCACTCGGTGTCCACTCGACCGAGTCTCAATTCCGTGTCCATTCTTCACACCGTGTTCGGTGGAGCCTGCTCTCGGGTGCGCCCGGCTTAACCGCCAACACCCAATGGGTCATTAGGACCGGCCTGTCGTTTTGGGCGGTCGGCGGGTTTGGCGTGGTGCTGGTTGAGGTCGGTGCGGATGAAGCCCTTTGTTGCGCATCAGGAAGTCGGCCAGGTAGCCGTCGTGGGGGGTGGTGGGCGTCGTGTAGTAGGTGCGGTGGTGCCCGCGATACACATTGGTCACGGTCGGCTCGTTGACCAAATCGTCTATTAGGTCTTCGTCGGTAGTGATGGCGTTGAGGACCAGCGAGTGCCGCAGCGGCTCGATCCCGTCTGATCGTGACCACGGCGATATCCACACGCAGGGGAAGGCCAGCTCGGTGTTGAGTTTCGCGACATCGGGTGTGGCCAGCAGGTGCACGGCCGGGCGCAGCGCGGCGGAGCCGTCGCCCAGGTCGGCGAGCACCTGATCGGCACCCAGCATCGGTGTCGTGCCGACGGCCCTGGCGCGCAGATACGTCACGAGCGCCTGCGCTTTGGCGAGCGGCTGGGTGGGCAGGATCGCCCACTCGTCGCCGTTGGGCAGCGCCTCGATTTTCGATAACCGCTCGGCGATCGCGCGGGCCAGCGGGGCGGGGTCGCCCTCGTAGAGCACCGCGGTGGCGTTCACGCATCTCATGCCGCCCAGGTTGGCGATCGAGTCGACGATCCCGTCGAGGAATTCGCGCCAGTCCACCTCGGCGGTGATCAGGATTTTGGTGCGGCCCGGTCCGTTGGGGATGAGCGTCGGATCGTCGGCGTATTTGTCCACGACGTCTTGGCCGCCGTAGACCATGGCCAGATCGGCGGCCGCGATGATCTCGTCGGCCCCGGCGTGGTCGATGGGCAGATACACCGCATCCTCGGGCCGAATACCGGCGTGACGCAACGCCACGATGAGCCGGTGAGCGGTGAACGGCTCGCGGCGCGACGGCCGGATGGCCACCCGATACCCCAACGCCAGGGCCTGCAGCCACAATCCGTGAATTCTCGGCGTGTTTCCGGGTGCGTGCACCGCGAACACCTGTCCGCGGCGCGCCCAGACCGCACATCCGGTGCGGGTGCGTTCCTCGCGCCAGTCGAAGACGGCGCCGGCGGGGCGTGCGTGCATCACCGCATCGAATGCGGTGATGAGCGCGGCGGCCACGTCGCGGGCCCCGGCGCGGGTGACGCCGATCGGCAGCCCCGACACCCGGCCGGCCAGCGCCACGTACTGCTCGAAGTCCAGGCCAGCGATCACCGAGTTCGCGAAGATCTCCGCGGCTTTGTGCAGTGCGGCCCGGCGCTGGGCAACCGGCAGCGGGCGCATATTGCGCTGCGCGTCGATGGTGCGCGAAATGGACGCTGGCTGGACCATGCTCAGCTCGGCCACCGCTGCGCCGGCGGTGTCGCGGATGACCTCGCGGGCGGGCGAGCGGTATGCACCGGCGGGTACCAGCGCGTCGA
>JAOPWC010000037.1 GCA_025965895.1 Mycobacterium sp. | reverse complement strand
GTCGTCACGATTTCGGCGAGCATCGCCATTGATGCCAGGGATGCGTTGTGGGCGGTCTCGGATGTGGTCGAGCAGGCGTCGGAGACCACCACGGTCCGGTACCCGAGGTCGGCACTGGCTCGCGCGGTGCTCTCGACGGCCAGGTTGGTGGCGACACCGGCGACGACAACGGTGTCGATGCTGGCGCCACGCAGGACGACGTCGAGTTCGGTGCCATGGAAGCAACTAACGCGGTGGTGGGTCAGGACTACGTCATCGCGGTGCGGTGCGACCTCGTTGATGATGGCAGCCCCGGCCGTTCCGTCGACCAGGCACTTATACTGCGCGACCTGGCTGAGCACGGGGATGTTGGCCACCAGTTCGGGGTAGCCGGGTTGGAAGGCGCCTCTGGAGTAGACGATCTTGACTCCGGCAGCGCGGGCCTCGCCAAGGAGCCGAGTGGCGGTCGGGATCAGGTTGGCTCGCTCCACCTCGGCGTGAAACAAATCAGCGAAGGCTCCGCCAGCCCCAACGACGTCGTGCTGGAAGTCGATCGCGACCAGTGCGGTGCGGCCGGGCTTGATCTCTTGTTGTCCGGCGATGCTCAAACCAACTCCCAGGTGCGGTAGTTCACCTTGTTGGAGTCGTCGATTTCCAATTCGAACACCGCGAGCACACTGTTCAACTCCGCCAGCGCTCCGACGGTGTTCTCAAATGTGATCGCCCCTCGGTACGTGCGACCGTGCTTGGTATCCGCGAGATACTTTCCGCCGGTGATACCGCGGTAGACGCCGGTGTCGTTATCGTCGGTGCGCAGCCCACCCTTCAACTCCCCATATAAGGTGCCGTCGGGGCGGATGAATGACCACAGCGTGCCAAGAGCGGTGTAACGAACGTCGTGCAGAAACCCGACGGTCTCGAATGTTGTCTCGACCTTCGCGGCGCCTTCATCGACGGACAGCACGCGCCGTACGATGAGGCGTCCTTGTTCTTCGGTTAGCAGTTGTCCAATCGTTGTCATGGGTTTCCTTTCACTGTGTGTGTCGCCATTCGAGCCGCGCAGTCCAATTGCCCGCGACGATCCCTCCCGGAGTGTCAGCACTCCGCTCTCGCGTCACGTTTGTGGCTCTCCTTAGCGGCTATCTGTATCGACAGCGGCCGTGCGGCGAATTGGGCGGAGGATGCGCGCCGAGTTTCTCGACGGCGCGAATTCGTTATGCAGGAGGGTCTAAGACCATCGCAGACAGGCCGTTCCGGTCACCGGGCCAATCGCTGAATGGGACAGGCGCTGGTGGATGGCCGCGTCACGCCCCTAAGCCTGGACGTGTTCACATGGCCGTGGCGATCGTCCGTGTGCCGAATCACCTGGAACGCAAGGATAATTGCGGGGTGAGGATGAAGACGGGATGGTCGGCAGGATCGGGCAGCTTCCTGAAGTAGCCCTTGACGATCTTCCCGGCTTTCAGCGTGTATGCGTCAATGATCGGCTGTCTGTTCTCGACCGGCGTTTGGTGGGCGAGGTATTTGGTGGTGCCGGATTTGGTGGTGAGCGTGACGTTCGGATCGTTCCGCAAGTTCTTCACCCACTGGGATTCACCGCGGGTGGACACCAGATATTTCACGCCGTCGACGTCGACAGGGGTGACGGGGATTTTCTGCGGTTCCTTGCTTGCGCGCTTGATGACGGTCAGTGTTTCGCTGTGGACCGCGCCGGTCGCCATTGCGATCGCGTTGATGATCTTGCGGTTGAACCACGGTTGATTGAGGTAGGTCATGTTGTCAGCCGGGGAGGGACCGCGGCAGGCCGAACGATGGGAGCACGTTGTTGTCGAAACGGGTCATGGCGCAGATCCGGTCGGCGGTAAGGGTGAGGACGAGCAGGCCGGCGCCGTGGCGGATGCCGCCGGTGGGGGCGCGCAGGTAGGCGCCGAACGCCAGTTGACCATTCGCCCGCGTCGGCACGAGGTGATATCTCGGACCGCGCCCGAAGATGCTGGCGTAAAAGCGGGCCACGACGTCGCGGCCTTGGTATTCGAGGGGTATTGGTGGCATGGATACGCAGACATCGGTGGTGAGCAACGCGACAAGTGCTTCGACATCGCCGGATTCGTACGCGCGGACGAACTTCGCCACGAGCGCCTGCTCCGCGGGTGAGTCGGGAGCAGGGGGCAGTTCGCCCTGGCCCGTCGGCGGCAGCCGGCGATGCAGGCTGGCGCGGGCCCGTTTGAGGGCACTGTTGACTGATTCGACCGTCGAGTCCAGCATGTCGGCCACTTGGCTGGCTGGGTATCCGAGGACTTCGCGCAGGATGAGCACGGCGCGCTGACGTGCGGGCAGGACCTGAAGTACGGTCACGAAGGCCAGGGAGATGGCTTCGGTCTGTTCGTAGCGTGCTTCCGGGCCGAGCGGCGCGTTGATCGCGCCTTCGAGGAGGGTGTCGGGATATGGCTCGAGCCAGACGATTTCGCCGAGACGAGTCGGCTCGGGCGGCTCAATCTCGGCGACGTCCCACTCCTTGGCCGGACGACGCTTGGCTGAGCGAAGCGCATTGATGCACCGGTTGGTGGCGATCCGGTAGAGCCATGTGCGGATCGAGGCGCGTCCCTCGAAACCCCCGAGGGCTTGCCAGGCGGCCAGCAGCGTGTCCTGTAGCGCATCCTCGGCGTCCTGGAAGGATCCGAGCATCCGGTAGCAGTGCACCTGTAGTTCTCGACGGTGTGGTTCGGTCAGCTCCCGGAATGCGTCGCCGTCCCCGGCCCGCGCCCTGGTGATCAGGTCGGTTACCGCCACTTGTCACCACTTGTCCCTCGCGTCACGTGTGTCTTGTTCTTCT
>JAOPWC010000019.1 GCA_025965895.1 Mycobacterium sp. | reverse complement strand
GACTGAGCATGGCTACCACGCCACCAGCATGAACGACATCGCCGCACGTGCGGGCGTCGGCAAAGCGGCGATCTACCGCCGGTGGTCATCGAAGGCGGCACTGATCGCCGATGCCCTGGTGTACTGGCGACCCGACCTGGTGAGCGACGAAGCGCCCGACACCGGCAGCCTGACAGGTGATTTCGATTCCCTTGTGAAACTAGCAGCCCGCAACGCCGACGACCTGATCTCCAATGATCTGGTGCTGCGAGTCGCTCTAGAGGCCGCACACGACCCCGAACTCGCCTCGGCCCTCGACGACCTGATGCTCCACAAGGGTCGACGGGAGATATCGGCGATACTCGAGCGAGCAGCTGCCCGCGGCGAAATATCCGGTGATCGCGACTGGTCGCTCGTCGCCGACGCGCTCACCGCCATGGGACTGATGCAGGTCATCAGCGGACAAACCGTTGACGCCAAATTCGTGCGAGCGGTCATCGACACGTTGGTGCTGCCCGCGGTCCGTTCACCCGTCTCGGGCACAGCCAACACAATCGAAGGAGCACAAGATGCGTGATGCGGTCATCGTCGATGCCGTGCGAACCCCGTTGGGCAAGCGGGGTGGCGGTCTGAGCGCGACACATCCGGCCCGACTGTCCTCGTCGGTTCTCAAAGCGCTGGAATCTCGGGTCGGGCTCGATCCAGCGGTGGTGGACGACGTCATCTGGGGATGTGTGACCAGGTCGCCGAGCAGGCGGCAAACGTCGCACGGTACGCAGTGTTGGGCGCTGGGTGGCCCGAAGAGGTCCCCGCCGTGACCATCGACCGCCAGTGCGGCTCATCGCAGCAGGCCGTGCACTTCGCGGCCGCCGGAGTGATGTCCGGACAGTACGACGTCGCCGTCGCCGGTGGTGTCGAAGTGATGTCTCGGGTCCCAATGGGATCGACCCGCATCGAGGGGCTGGGGTCACCGTTCGGCCCCGACATCGAATCGCGCTACGGGGTCAAGGGATTCAACCAGGGCGTATCGGCGGACTTGAAACCACGCAGGTGGAGTTTGAGTCGAACCCAACTCGACGAACACAGCCTGCAGTCGCACGCGCGGGCGGCGGCGGCCCAAGACGAGGGCCGCTACGCCGCGGAGATCGCTGCGGTAGAGACCACCGACGCCACAGGGCAGCCCGTCACGATCGATGCCGACGAAGGTGTCCGCCGGGACGGGACGCTGGATTCGCTGGCCAAACTCAAGCCGGCGTTCGCCGAGGACGGACTGACCACCGCGGGCAGCTCCTCCCAGATCTCCGACGGAGCTGCAGCGTTGTTGATCTGCTCCAGCGAGGTTGCCCGCCAACACGGTTGGCGGCCGTTGGCGCGGTTACATTCGTTTGCGGTGCGAGCTCCTAATAACTCGTCTCAGATCCTCGATGATGTCGAGGACGGCCAGATCATCGAGGTCACGAACTATGGCGAGGTTGTGGCGGTGCTAATCCCGCCCGCGGCGACGCCGTACGAGCGGCTCCTTGCTGCTGGCACAGTCCGCACATCGAGGCCTGGCCCTGCCCGTCGGCTCAGATGTCATCGTGGCTTACGACGACCGGTCATCCTGCTAGCGATCGGTGTTGTCCTACTATACAAGCGATTGCATGAACTGCAAGGAGCCGTAGCGTGATTCGCAAACGTGTTGTGATCGCGGGACTCGGCGACAGCGGTGTCCTCGCCGCGATTGGGCTTTCTCGTCACTTCGACGTCGTCGGAATCTCCGTGAAACCCGCTTTGGTGAGCGGCCAGGAACTAGGGTGGCGGCTCAGTCGTCCGGACGATTGGGCTCGTGCCTACTGGATCCCGTTCGACAGATTCCGTGCGCTGGACCGAGTGCGCACCGTCCATGGCACCTTGACCGGGGTCGACCTTGCCGCCCGCAATGTCTTCGTCCGGCATGAGGATGGCTCGACATCGGCCGAGGAGTACGACGCACTAGTCATCTCGACAGGCGTCACCAATGGCTTCTGGCGTCAGCCGAGCCTGCAGTCGGCCGACGACATCGGCGCCGATCTTCGCACCGCACACGATCGACTGTCCGCCGCTTTATCGGTGATCGTCGTCGGTGGTGGTGCCGCCGCGGTGAGCAGTGCCGCCAGTGTCGCGAGGACCTGGCCGGACAAGCGGGTCGGTCTCTACTTCCCCAGGGAGCGGGCCCTGGTCCACCACCATCCACGGACGTGGGAACGTGTTCTGCGTCGACTCGGTGAGGCAGGGGTGGCGCTGCATCCTGGACACCGCGCGTCGATACCCGACGGCTTTGCATGCGATCAGATCACCAGCGGGCGTGTCCAGTGGAGCAGCGGACAGCCGCCAGCATTCGCCGACGCAGTGCTTTGGACGACAGGACGTGTGCGGCCCAACACCGGCTGGTTGCCGCCGGGGATGCTCGACGAGCACGGCTTCGTCCGCGTAACTGCGGGCCTACAGGTGCCGGGGCACCCCAACGTGTTCGCGGTCGGCGACGTCGCGGCCACCGATCCGCTTCGAAGCTCGGCGCGCAACAGAGGCGATCGGATCCTCGCCCATAATGTCCGCGCAGAATTCGACGGTCGACCGCTGCGCAGCTACCGCCCGCCGAAGGGGCGGTGGGGTTCTGTGATTGGACCACAGTCCGACGGGCTGGAGGCGTTCGCGGCGAACGGTCTCGCTTTCCGCTTCCCGGCATGGTCATTCGATCGTGTGCTGATTCCGTGGATCGTTAAATGGGGAATTTACAAGGGCGTGCGCGACGAACCC
>JAOPWC010000008.1 GCA_025965895.1 Mycobacterium sp. | reverse complement strand
GGGTTCTCCCCCGCCTGGATTTGGGCGCGGTAGCGGCGGGCGCCGGGGACGGCGAGCTCGGCGAGCTGTTGGCGCATCGTCGCATCGCGCACCACGATGATGTGGGCGCCCTGGCGGTTACCTCCGCTGGGGGCGAACCGGGCGTTGTCCAGGATGCGGTATAGCACCTCGTCTGGCAACGGGTCGGCGGTGAACTCGCGGACAGCGAAAGTGCTCCGCATGACGTCATACAGCTCCATCGTCACTCCCGAAATCGTGGCTGATTGTTTTCGCTGACCAAGGGGGGAACTGGGCACGCTCGACCGCCGCGCCCGGCCCGGCTTTCGTTGGAAAGCCGCAGTTCCTTGGCGAGCCCCGCGATGCTTCGGGTGCCGGCGAGTTGCTCCTGAGACAACGGTCCGCCTGGTAAGCAATGTTCGCGTCCGTGGAGTGCGTAGTCCATTCCCGTAGCCACGGCAGGCTACCGCTGCGGTGCGGCGCCGAACCGCTGCCCATCGCGACGGGCCTTGACGACAGCCCTGGCCGCCAGTGGCAGCCGCTCGCGGGAAACAGCGGCCCGGGGAAGCCGGGGTGTCGGCCAGGGACTACACCGACGCGAATGCGCTTGTCGCGGGCGCATCGTTGTCGTGCAGGCAATGCGGTGGTGAAAAGCAGGAGTAGGTCGGCGAACTGCAAGCCACGGTCCACGCGGCGGATGCGAGCGAACGCCTCATGATGGTTGAGCCAACTCACTCCGACGTGGGCGCGCGCCTCGAAGTCACGTTTTCAGGAAGGCCAGCAAGTCGGCGTTGATCGTCTCCGCCTGGGTGGTGGGCATGCCGTGCGAGAAGCCCGCATAGGTCTTCAGCGTCCCGTTCTGCACCAGCTCTGCGGACAATGGTCCAGAGTCGGCGTACGGAACGATCTGATCATCGTCGCCGTGCATCACCAGCACCGGCACAGTGATCTTCTTCAGGTCCTCGGTGAAATCGGTCTGCGAGAAAGCCACGATGCCGTCGTAGTGCGCCTTTGCGCCGCCCATCATGCCCTGGCGCCACCAGTTGTCGATGATGGCCTCCGCGGGTTCCACCCCCGGTCGGTTGAAGCCATAGAACGGTCCTTCGGGTAGCTCGCGGTAGAACTGCGTACGCCTGGTCGCCACCTGCGCCTGAAATCCGTCGAACACGTCCTTGGGCAGACCACCCGGATTGGCCTCCGTCTTGACCATCAGCGGCGGCACCGAACTGATCAGCACGGCCTTGGCCACCCGGCTCTCGCCGTGGCGTCCGATGTAGTGCGCCACCTCGCCGCCGCCGGTGGAATGGCCGACGTGAAGGGTGTCCTTCAGGTCGAGATGCGCTGTCAACGCCGCAAGGTCGTCGGCGTAGTGATCCATGTCGTGGCCGTCGCCGGTCTGGGTGGACCGGCCGTGGCCCCGCCGGTCATGGGCGATCACCCGATAACCGTGCTGGAGGAAGAACAGCATCTGGGTGTCCCATTCATCAGCCGACAGCGGCCATCCGTGGCTGAACACGATGGGCTGACCGGTGCCCCAGTCCTTGTAGTAGATTTCCGTGCCATCTGCGGTCGTGATCGTGCCCATGCCGTGCCTCCTTGATGACTGTGGGATATGCAGGCGGTTCCTTCCCGGCCAGCATGCTCGACGTACCCCGGTCTGATTAGGCGGCGTGGACGGCCTGGCCGGTGTCACCGGCATGCCAGGCGCCCTTGACGTTCTTGCCCGCCTTGCGCATCTGGAACGCCGACACGATCTCAAGGAAACCGATCACGATCAGCCAGATCCCGGCGACCAGAGCCAATATGACGATCGAATCGAACGGCCACGCAAGTACGACGATGCCGGCGATGATGCTGATGACCCCGACGAAGATCGCCCACCCCCGCCCGGGAAGGCCAGGTTCACTGATCGCGGCGCCCGTGGTCGCGACACCGCGGAAGATGAACCCAACAGCGATCCATATGGCAAGCAAGAGGATTGCGTATCCCTGACCGAAGTGACGGAACGCCAGCACGGCCAGGATCAGCGATGCCGCGCCGCTGAGGAACAGCAGAATCCGCGCGCCGGCCGTGACAGGCAGGCTGAGCGCGAAGATCACCATCGCGACGCCGCTGACGAGCAGATACACGCCGAAAAGGACTGAGGCCGCGAGGATCGATATTCCCGGCCACATCAGCACGAGAACGCCCAGGATCACCGCCAGCACCCCAGACAGCAGTGCCGATGCCCACAGACGGGAGAACAGCTTCGGAGGAGCGATGGTAGTCATGCCCGAAGTGTTTCGCGGTGGCGAGCCCAGGTCGATGGCGCCGGTAACAACGTCGGGCCCCGATCGGTGTATCTGAGAACAATGTCGATTCGGCGGGACGCCCACAGCGTGGTCCTGCCCATCCACGGCGGGTGGAAGGCGCAAGGCAAAAGGGCCGTGTCGTGTCGCCGGAATCGAAAGAGACCCGCGACTTGGCTACCGGAGGCGGCTCAGTATGACTACCCCGCCGCGGAATCGTTCCATTTCGCCCGATCACCTGGCCGTTGATATCCGCGGATGCGCTGCTGTCCGAGGGCAACCGCGAGCGGGGGAACGGCGTCCAATGGGCGAAAACGGGAATTCAATACTAGGGTAGGAATGGTTGACGAAAGCTGGGCACCAAGCGTGAAAATGCCCACCATGGCGAGCAACAGAACCGAATCGGTTTGGCGACCAACGAAAGCGGTGATTCAGCGCCGGCCAGGCCGGCTGCGCTCTCGGGGCTTAGGAGAACGCACTTCAATATGCGATGACGCGACAGCAGTTCGGGCGGCCGATCGGCGGCTTCCAACTCGTGCAGGACTTATTGATGCGGATGCTCGGCAACATCACAGCGTCGATGGCGATGTGCATTCAGCTGGCCCGACTGCAGGATCACGGCCTTGCCCAGGACCGGCATTCGTCGCTGGCGAAGGCGTTCTGCACCCTTCGGATGTGCGAGACGTCGGTTACGCACGAGAACTGCTCCGCGGCAACAGAATAGTCCTGGACCACAGCGTCGGCTGGTTTGCCGCCGACGCCGAGGCCATCTACTCCTGCGAAGGCACCCGCGAGATGAACACCCTAATCGCCGGCAGATCGCTGACCGGCCTTAGCCCGTTCGTCTGATCGCTATCGCGGACCCGTGTCAACGAGAATACGTGACAGACCCAGCTCTGTGCACTTTGCGACGACAGGCATCGCCTCGGTACGGCGTCGAACCGGCGGCTACACAACCGCCATTAGGGGCCGTGATTGCGAACCCGCCGAACACCGCGACGGCCTCTTCGACTAAGGCGATCGGCAGGTCACGGCCACCGGTGGCGGCCACCAGCCGCCTACGTGCCTCATACCCGCCCAACGTGCCCAGCACGGCCCCGACGACCGTGCCGGACTTTGTCCGCGACGGCCACCTTGATGAACTCCGAGCACGGGGGTGGTTCGGCCGCGCTGCACCCAGATCCGTACCCGATCGTCAGGTGTCCCCGCGGTCAGGAACTGAGGGCGTCTGCCTCGCCTCGCGCATACATGGCATCGAGCGCTGCGTACTCGGCTTCATCGATCGCCCCCTGGGCGAAGTCGATGGCATCGAGTGCGTAAGCCTCGGCGATGTCGGCGTCCGCCGCGGCCTCCTTCGCGTCGAACCTGGCTTTCTTGCTATTGACATTTGTCCTTACCTCGGCGACATGGGCTTGCCACTTGCCGCGGATCTCTTGCCACTGCGACGACCCTTGATGGTGGGCGGCAGCTGCCTCGTCTTTGAACTGATCGGCAGCTGCGGTCGCTTTATCTCTCGCCCGCGCGACGTCAGTCTCGAGCTGATCCCTGGTCCTGATATTGGCCGCCTTTAGCTTGTCCGTCGCGGTTTTCGCTGTGTCGGAGATCTTCTCGAACTGTGTGCTGAGATCGGTGTCTACCATCAGGAACTCCTTCTATCACCTTCGGCGGGCTTTCTGCCCACCGTGTCGATCGTCGGTGCCCGGTGGCTGGCCGTCATTGTTCGGCGGGACATGATCTTCGGCTGGAGAGTAGTCGCGGCGACAACCGCAACTGTGAGACGTATGCGCGACGTGATTCTCGCACTGACTTGGCGTAGCTTATGCCGCCTATCGTTGAGCTGGTATCGCGCTGTTGCAGAACATGATTCGGGTCGGATTCCGACGATGTGGCCTGCACCGGGGGGTGTGACGGGACCTGTTGGTCGGTGCGGAAGTGCCCGAGAACACCTCGACATTGTGGTCGGTTGAGACCGTACATATCGGCAATGATTGTGCGCCACAACATCAACAGACTTTCCATTCCAGACCGGCGTACCGCTATCACGGCGATCGAAGCCATCAAGGCCGTCATCGAGGCAACAGCCCTCTAATCAAAGTGCGACGCCGCGCTTAATAACTCATTCGGTTGGCGACCAGGCTTGTACACGAGGTATTCGGCAGCTTTTTGCGGGCGAATCCGCTTGAGGCGCTGATGACCCAGAGATCCAAGGACGGGGAGAGTTCATCGTGAAGCTCAACCTTGCGCGGGACTTCCATGGCTAAAACACACCTTTGAGGTGGCCATAGAGACAGGACGCTCACCGAAATCGGCGGCCATCAGCGCGGAGCCTCTTGCTGCTCGGGTGGGTGGACACTACGGCGCTGCAACTTTCCTGTTGGTCCCTTCGGAAGTTCGTCGACGAACCAGATCCGGCGCGGGTATTTGTATGCAGCCACGCGTTCTCTCACGAAGGCTTGCAGCTGCTCGACTGTCGCTTTCGCACCAGGTTCCAGAACGATGGCCGCCCCTACCTCCTCACCGAGAGTGTCGTGTGGGATTCCGACAACGACGGCCTCGGCCACCGCAGGGTGCTGGTAGAGCACCTCCTCGATCTCGCGGGGATATACGTTGTACCCACCCCGGAGTATGAGTTCCTTTTTTCGGTCTACGACGAAGTAGTAGCCGTCACCGTCGACCCGACCAATGTCCCCTGTAGCGAACCAGCCGCCAACAATTGCCGCTGTGGCTCGCGGGAACCCCCAGTAGCCCTTCATTACGTTGTGCCCTCGGACCTGAATCTCACCTGTACGGCCAGGCTGGACCGGCTGTCCGGAATCGTCGACGATGCGCATCTGGACACCATCGATCGGCGTGCCGATTGATCCGGCCTTGCGTTGGGCATCGGGGTGGTTGAAGCTGGCGACCGGGGATGTCTCCGAGAGTCCATAGCCTTCAAGTACGACGCAGCCAAAACGTGACTCGAACCGGTGCAGGACGTCGACAGGCAGCGCCGCGCCGCCCGAAATGCAGACTCGTAGGGAATTCGTGCCGGTGCTCTCTGTGCCTCCAGCCGCGGCCAACATCGCCGAATACATCGTTGGAACCCCTTGGAATACGGTGACCTTCGCCGTCGCGATGGTCCGGAGCGCATTCTCGGCGGTAAAGCGCGGCAGCAGGGCAAGCGTCGCTCCGGTGGAGATGGCGGCGTTGAGCCCACACGTCATCCCAAAGGCATGGAATAACGGCAGGCAACCCATCACGACGTCGTCGGGACCCAGATGAAGCAGCCGTAGAGCGGTGATCGCCTGGTTACGTAAAAGGTTGCCGTTGGTTAACTCGGCTCCCCTGGGGATCCCTGTGGTTCCCGACGTATGCAAGATGACAGCTGTGTCGTCATCAGACCGACTGGCGGCGTGCAGACGTGGTGCGCACCCACCAATGAGGCTGACCACACTGGAATCATCAACCGCTATATAGCGAGCGCCGGCGGCTCTGGCCCCCTCCGCAGCGGCTGCGTCGAGCGGCGCCGCGAACAGCACGCGCGCCGAGGTGTTCGACAAAAAATGTTCAACCTCGCGTCCGGACTGCAACGGGTTCATCGGCACGACGATCGCGCCAGCATGCAAAATGCCGTAATAAATCAGGGCAAACACCGCCGTGTTGGGCAGCATCATGCCGACCCGATCGCCGGGTCTGATGCCAATCTCACCAAGGTAGCTGGCCAGCATGGCTGTCTGATTAGCCAGCGGCGCGTAGCGGGTCGTGGTGTTGGCGCAACGCAGCGCAATCGCTTCCGGATACATCTGCGCCGACTCGGCGAGGATGAGCGATAGATTGGTCAAGGCATCGTCTTTTCGCTGGCGCGGTTGGGTGTCGTTGTCGATGGGTTGCCGGCTTATCATCGAGCTGGCCCGCCCAACAGGTCGATGGCGCCAGGAACAATGTGCGACTTCTGCGAGTGTCCGCGCATACAACCGCGTCCGGCGATCGCGATCTAGCCTTTAGTTCATGAGCACCGACGCACAGGTGTCACGGATCGGTATGGAGTTGAGTCGACGTGCCGAAGAGCTGGGAGCCGCGATGGCCACCGCGGTCCAGGCCGAGGTCGAGTTCTACAAGCTCACCAAGGTGGTCACCCAAGACGATCTGGCTGGGAGTTGCACCGCGAATGCCCGGTTCATCTTCGGCGCCCTCGGTGATCAGCAGTCCTTCGACACCACGCCGGCGTCCTCGACTGGCGAAGACCGCGCTCAGCGCGGTGTGCCGCTCCCGGCCGTGATGGCGGCATACCGTGTCGGTTCACACTACGCATGGAACGCCCTTCTCGAGATCGCTGCCGCCAACGCCGACCTGTCCAAAAGCGCGTTGTTGAACGCCACCGCCCGTATCTGGGAAGCCCAGGACGTCTACACCGAAGCAATGGTCAGCGCCTACCGGCGACGGGCTACACAGCAGGCGATCGAGGACGAAGCCGAGCGCGCCGCCCTCACCGAAGCCCTTCTCAACGGCTGCACACCGAGCGGTCAAACCGTGTGGGAAATTGCCGACTTGCTGCGCCTGCCCGCTCGGGGGCCTTACGTTGTTGTCGCTGCCCAGGCGCCGGTGCTCGGCAAACAGGCGCTGCCGGGGATCGAAGCGAAGCTCCGTAGCCTCGACATTTTCTCAGCGTGGCGATTGCTGCCAGACCAGCAGATCGGAATTGCGCACGTCGGTTCGGATGCGACCAGGAGGCACTTAATGGCCCTGCTGGAACGGGTGAGCACCTGCCGGGTGGGAGTAAGTCCGCGATACGACGATCTGGCCGATACGACCACCGTGCTGCGTTACGCGCGGATCGCACTCAATGGCAAGAGCGATCCCGCGCGGGTCACCGTGTTCGACGACAACATGCTCGGGATCGCGGCGGTGACCGACCCTGAGGTAACCCGAAAGCTCGCTTCCAACGTACTTTGCTCCCTGGAACGCTTGCCCGACGACGACCGGGAAGTCCTGTACCGGACGTTTCGCTCGTGGGTAACCCACAAAGGTTCGCTTGCCGACACCGCGGCTGCGTTGTTCTGCCACCCGAATACCGTCCGGCATCGCCTGCGCCGCATCGAAGAGCACACGGGGCACTCGACCACCGTGCCGCACGACCTCGCCGAACTGTGCCTCGCCTTCGAGATTGATTCGAAGCTGCGATGAACTCAACGCTTTCAATACGCGATGACGATGTTCGTCGTGTTCTCGGTCGAATTCCGCTGCGTTATAGGAGAAATCGACCGGCCCTCAGCCACGGGGCGGAAAGGTCTGTGTTGCCGTGAAAGGCCCTCCCGCTCCCCGCCATAGGCGCTCCTCGACAGCAGCGGCGAGCCTGCACGATGAAAACAGTAACCACTCGTGGCTGCGACAGCATCGGCAACGACTGCGTTCGCAGGTTCAGCGCGTCCCGGCGTAGTTTTTGCGAGACTTGGCAGTGGTGTAACGGTTCGGGTCGTCCCCGAACTCACCGAGCACCCGGGGCGGATCCGGCATCTGAATGAGACACGGGGCGTTCGACGGCACTAATCGCGTCGTGCCCCAACGAACTTAGCGGGATCTTCGGTGAATGCGTGCTTGCACTTCTCGCAGCAGAAGGCGAAAGTCCTTCCACGCCAGGTGGCGCGGATTGCGACGTCGGCGGGTTGGAGTTGCATACCGCATACAGGGTCGGTTTCTCGGTTCGCGCGTTCCGAAGTGCGGCGTCGTACCTCGATAAGGCAGATCGGGTCGGGAATGCCCTTGAGTCGTCGCGGTGGCAACGAAGCGAAGTCGGCGTCTGAGATCTCTGCGACGGTATCGCGGAGATCTTCGGTGATGAGGAACTGTCCTGGGGCACCGGCCGACGCCACCCGTGCGGCCAGATTGACCGTGGCGCCGACGTAGTCACCCTCACGGTAGAGAACAGTGCCGTGGTGCGCGCCGATGTGCAGCGCCGGGAATTGGGCCTCGGCGTCGACGCAACGGTCCATTGCGAGCCCGAATACGATGGCGTCTGCTGGCTGCGCGAATATCAGCATGAACGCGTCCCCGATCTGCTTGAGAATCCTGCCTCGGTGTTGGGCTGCGTTGCTGCGCACAGTGATGCTGAATCTGCGCAGCACATCGGCCGCCGCTTGGTCACCCAGGGTCGCGGTGAGCTGGGTGAAGCTGGCTAGATCGATAAACAGCACGGTCGCTTGTTCTTGGCCCGGTGTCGCCGAAGGCGGGGTGGTGTCCTCGACAAGATGGCGCAGCAGATCCTCGCGGTTGGCTCGCTGATAAGACGGTCGGTAGAAATACACCGCGAATGGCTCCACCAGATCGTGCAGGGGTCCGGCGACGCCCATTGTTGCCGCAAGCAGTTCGGGGCCGGCGAGTCCCTCGGCGCGGAAGCGCTCGTGAACATAATCGTGGAACGTGCGCACCACCGCATCGGCCAGCCGGTCCATGGCGTCGGAGAACACGCGGACGGTCTGCATCAGGGCCTCGTGAGGCATCCCGCGCTCCAGCGCCTTGGCCACTACGCGCAACGCGGCCACGTCCGACTCGGTGCCGGCCCCGACGTCTCGCCACTCGAGAATTTCGGCAAGTTCTCCGATCACGTCTTCGTCGAGACCGAGCTGTCTGGCGACCTCCGTGAGATTCACCGCGGCGTCAGCAGTCGGGTCGATTTCGTCGAAAATGCCTAGCAGATCGCCTTGGCGGGCGGTCGCCGCCGCCAGCTGCTCGTCGCCGACACCTCGGGTTCGCGCGAACTGAATGAGCCGCAATCGGTGCAGCGAGTCCGGTTCCAAATCTCCATTCGGTCGCCTGTGCAGCAACCCGGCGTCAAGGTAGCCACGAAGGCGGCTCTCAGGCTCACCGGCAAGTTCGGCCAGTCTGTCCAGACTCCAGGGCCCCGCCATGAGCGCCATGCTACAAGCGATGCGACAGCGGTCGGCTACTCGAAATCAGCAAAATGTTCACTCCGTCGCCCGGCGGAAATCGAATTTGGCCGAGATGGTTTCCAGCTCTGAAGATCCGGCACGAAAATGCCGGGCGGGTCCGCCCAGTCGTGAGACAAGATGCCAAGCCGCAGTTCAGGAAACATCTGCCACAGAAAATGAGAACCTGTGCCAGACGGCTCAGCTTGTGGTGGAGCGGCTTTGGATGCGGTCGCGCGCATTCACCACGACCCGCACCTGGCATTCGCGCTGTGGGGCGCCTTGGATCTGGGCGGCCACGTGACTCTGGTGCTGCACGACTGGGGTTCAGTACTGGGCTTCGACTGGGCCAACCAGCACCGCCACCGGGTGCCCCCCGACGTTGTCGTGGCCACGGCGACCTGCCGATCTAGGGCGAGCCGGCCGACGTCGCGTCGGTGGTCAATGACTACAGCGGCTGGTTGGCCGAGGCCGATGTGCCCGAGCTATTCGTCAATGCCGGACCGGGGGCCGTCGTCCACGGCCGCATCCGCGAGGTCATCCGGACGAACCTAACCAAGACCACTGTCAGCGCAGTGCATTTCGTCGAGGAAGACAGTCCCGACGAGATCGGTACTGCCGTGTCAAAGCTTTTCGGCGTGGTTCGGGTGTTGTTTGGTGGTGAGCGCGCCCCTGACGTTTGCGCGCTCGTGACGCGCCCAGGTAGGTGGCGTTGCCGCATAGCCGGGAGTCGTGGTAGACCGCGCTGTTGTTGCGGGAGCGGTCGTAGAACGACAAGCTGCACAGCTCGTTACGACAGATTTTCAGTCTGCGCCAAGTGTCCAAGCGTTGGGCGGTGAAGGTCTCAATCAGCACGATCGCACCGACCCGGCGGTTTCCGTCTCCGCGCGGCTCCAGCAGCGCTTTACCGTCGGGTCCCACCCGCGCGGAAACAGATGCCGACGGCAGCAGTGTCGCGTCGTGAGGGTGATCGGCGGAGCGCAGCAAGGTGGTCAGGTCAGCCCGAAGGCCACGGAGCTTGTCCAGGTCGGCTTCGGTGAGTAGCACACGACCCGGCGGCACGCCGGTTTGTTGCGACCAGTTCTGCAGAGCCACGTCGAGCCAGCTTTGTGCGCTGTCAAGCTCGGCGAGCAGGTCAGCCGTGGGTGGACGCGTGGTGGGATGGGTGTTGAGGACATCTTGAACGAAACCCAGCCCGGCGGGCGCGTGTGAGAGTCCGTATCTGTCGGTGGCTGGCCAAACCATGCTCCTATCACAGCTCAACCGAACCAATGTACGACAGGATCGTATCCACGATACATGCGTCGATGCCGGGTGATGTCGACGAACGACCACCTTTGCGCCCGCCGGGAGTGAGGTGCGGGCTGCCGAAGGAGCACCCCAGTACTGGCAGGTCGCGATTGTGCGGGCGAAAAGCGCAGTTGGTGGGGAGACGTGGCGCGCACACCGACCCGATGAGGCCACCGCGGGATCTGAAGGCACGGATCGGACATGACCGTAATGATTATGCTACAGTCGCAATGTGGCGAGAACACCGAGCCCGGCCAGGCACCAACTCTTCGCGGTCACCATCACGCCAAGCACCGCACCGGATAAGAAATCGTTACACAAGAGGAGTCGATCTTGAGTGCTGAGAACGCCGCGACGGCCGGCGACAACCGCAGCTTCACCGTCCCCACCGGGATCGGGGCCATCCATGTCCATGACGGTGGACCCGCGACAGGCCCTACCGGGCTGCTGTGGCCGAGCTTGTTCACCGACGGCCACGCCACATGGGGCCCGCAGATCGGCGCCCTGCATGCGACGGGGTGGCGTACCCTGCTCGTGGATCCGCCCGGCACCGGTGCCAGCGGCCCCGCGCCGGCGCGCTTGACCATGGAGGCTTGCGCCGAGGCCGCGGTTGAGATCCTCGACGCCGCCGCCGTGGCGCGGGCCGCCTTTCTCGGAGTGTCCTGGGGTGGTTTCGTGGCGCTGCGGGTGGCCCTGAACGCACCGCACCGCTGCACCGCCCTGGTGCTCAGCAATACCAGCGCCGATCGCCTCGGCCCGATCCAGCGGCAACGCGACAAGGCGCTCGCCGCGCTGATCCGTCTGGGCGTCCCAGGCAGGCTGGGACGCGTGGTCGTTCCCACGCTGCTCAGCGCGAAGACACGCAGCCGCGACCCGCAGTTCGCTTCCCGACTTGCGGATGAGATCGACCACCTCGACCGCGCCGCGCTGTCGCGGGCGGTCCGGTCGTGCTTGGTGGAGCGCACGAGCGTGGCGCACCTGATCGGACACATCAGTATCCCGACCCTGATCATCGCGGGCGCTGAAGACCACGCACTGCCCCCGGCGCATTCCCAGCGGCTGGCCCGCGAAATTCCCGGCGCAACCCTGCAGGTGATTCCCGATATCGCCCACCTTGCACCCAGGGAAGCACCCGAGGCCGTCGCGGCGTTGCTCAACGATTTCCTGGCCACACTGCCGACATGAGTGTCCAGCACAACGGACTAGAGGCCACTCAGAGCGATTGAATGTGGTGCCGACACGGCAACCACGCAGGAGCCGGTTCCTGAGCCGTGTAAAAGAGGAAGTTGACAGCCATGACGACCAATACCGACGTGTTTCTGATAACCGGCGCCATTGTCAATAGGGTCCTCGCCGAACGCGAGACCGTTTCAAGCACACCGGCGGCCGCGCCGCCATGCCCGAGCCCTTTGGGGACCGCCGCTACCCCAGTGGTCGCCGCGGCCGCTTAGCCAAAGCCCGGCACTTCACCGTGGACCTTCGCGCGCCGCAACCACATCCACCGCGCTTGAATTACGAGAACCCTCTGAGATCGCGCGAGAAATGAATGAGGGACGGCGAGCGATCCATCCGACACACAGATCGACTGGACGACGCGCTCACACCTACGCGCACGCGCGTCGTAACGGGGCGGCGACGAGTCCCGGGGGAACGCTGACCGCCAGATGCCCTCGCTCGACGATCCCAGCAGACACGATTGTTGATTTCCGACAGATCGAATGACCAACGAGCTCGCTGCCGGCGGCGACTGCGACGGTGTCGATCGCTGAAGCTAGACGCGCACGCGGTTCATCGATTCGGGTCTCGGCTTGGCGGATTCTTCGCAGCGCCCGGCGGCCATGCCTGACGCCTCGTCTGCCTTCCATCGAACTACCAAACCCTTTGATCGACAAAAGATCTCATGACAAATCTCATGGGTTCACCATTTAGACGCGCGTCGAGGCCTCGGCCTCATCGCGGGCCAACCATGCGTGCAGTGTCTGGCGCGACATCCCGACCTTCGACGCCACCTGCGAAATCGATAAACCGTCACTGATCACGGCCGCCGCGCACCAGCGCGACGAGCCCGTGGGCGGATGCCCGGGCCGCAACGAAATCTCGCCGAGGGCGGCCGCGGCGGCGTCTCGGCGGCGATGTCGACCAGCACCCCAAACCGCCGGCGCGCCACCCCTTCATAGAGCGAAGTTCGATCATGGAAAATAGAAATTATCCATCAAATCCGCGTAACTCGGTGCGGGACAATGCATTTGCCGTTACACGGACTAGGACTAGGGGAGGAGTGCGTTACGGCTGCGTTGGCGGTATGCCATCTGCCGGCAGGCGGTGGAGCAGTAGATCGCGTCGGCGCGGCCGTGGAAGTCGGTACCGCAGCCGGTGCATGTTCTGATCACGGCTGGCATATCCGTATGCGTAACAGTTATTCGTAATGTTTCACTTACTGGTCTCGTTACAGTAGTCGGCCCGCCACCCCAAAGGATGACGGGCCGAGCGGAAACGCCTCCCGCGGTTGTACTTATCGCCAGTCGCCGCCACCGTGCCAATCACGATCGCCGCCACCATGCCAACCCCAGTTCTGCTGCGGCCACCAGTTACCGCCTCGCCAGCCGCCGTTGTCGCCCCACCAACCGCCGTGACCGTGATCATCACGGTCCATCGGTGCGTGGGTGATCCCGGCCGGCTGAGCCGAAGCGGGAGCGGCCACAGCTATCGGTGCGGCGGCGATGCCTGCCGCGGCGGCTCCCGCCACCAACAGCATTGTGATGTTCTTCAGTCTGATTCGCGCCATCGTGCCACTCCTATCAATTTGGCTCCCCCGACCCCGTGCTCTAGGCACCCCCACAACAACCCCATACTTGCTCAATATTATTCCCGCCCAATACCAGTAGGTTTATCGGACCAGTGCCGGCCCGTTCATAAGGCTGCACCCATCGGCAAGCGGTGGCCCGTAGGTGACCGTGGGGCACGGCCCAGCGCATCCACAGCGAGCACGACCGGGCGAAAGATCCGGATCGGGTCGCCAACCTGCGTACCAGTGCTGACAGCGGTTGCCGCGGTAGGAGACTAAAGCTTGCCGCGATGCGGTGCGCCGGTGACGATCACCGGATACCGCGTCGCCGGCAGCGGGGCTAATGGCTCGGTCGCCGCGACGGTGGCCACCGATCATCTGCCGTCGGTGGTGGCGGGCGGATGTGGGTGTCGCCGCGTACGCGGGCGAAGCGGTCCACGCTTGCCGGGCGGCCTCGACGGTCGTCTCGTCAGCCACGGTGCGCCACCAGCGTTGCGCGGCTCAACGACTGAATAGTGGCCTACCGCGGGCTCGCCGTAACCCTAACGGGCTCGTTGCAACCACCGCCGGGCGGGGCCGGTCGCCTGAAATGGGCCTGGTGCGCCGCGGTAGCCGGCGCGTTTGCGCATTACGGCGAGCCGTCTGCGAGTCCGGCCTGCACCAGCGCATCGTCGATGAACTGCTGGACTGGCCGTGAGCGGAAGAATCCGATATGTCCACCGGGGTACCACTTGATTGCTGGCCTGCCCCAGTGTTCCCAGAGCCGGATGGTCTGTTCCCGGGGGTGTACGACTCGGTCGGCAAGTCCGGCGTAGATGAAGCGGCCGTGCATCGGCACTCGCGGGGTCAGCGACAGTGGCGATATCATGCGCCCGATGGGTCGCGCCTGGGCGATGGTCTGCAGGCGCGGATCGTCGCGGCGCAGGCCCGCGTGCCTGGTGAGCACGTCGATTAGATCGGCGACCGGTACACCCAGGATTGCGCAGGCCAGATCATCCTCGAGGCTGGCGACGAGCGCGGTGATGTACCCGCCCAGCGACATTCCGTTTAATCCGATGGGTGAGCCGGGATGTTGGCGGCGGATCCAGGACAGCACTCGCCGGATGTCCCACACCGCCTGTGTGGTGGCGTGCACGTCGTCAAGAACGTCCTCGCTGGGATACACCGCAGTTTTCGGCAGACCCCGGGCACGGGGTCCGTGCATGGGCAGAACCGGCAAGATGAGGTTGAGGCCGAGATCCTCGTGTAGGTGCCAGGCGCGGAACAGTGTGAAATCAATGGGGGCTCGGCCCATTTCGGTTCCGTGCACGCAGACCAGCCAGGGCCTGGGCTCGTCGTGTCGCAACATCAATGCATATCCGCGCTCGATGGCGTGGTAGCTCAGCCAGCGATCTCGTCCCGGGTCGTCCGTGTGGGGTTCATATCCGCTGTCGAAGGTGATGCGTTCATGAGAGTGTCGTCGGCGCCGCATGTAGTGGATGCTGAGTTGGGTCAGTGGCGGCGGAGGTGTGAAGAACGCTTCGGGGTTGTCCAGCCATCCGTGGCTGCCGTAAAGCTCTACGGCGGCCTGCGTTTCGCAGATGATGCGTTCGGCGACGTGGGCATCGCCGAGTGGGCGTCGTGCTCGCAAGCCCAGAAGAATAATTTCGTCGCGCAAGACATTGCCTGCCAGTGCGACTGTGGGTGGCGTGATCGGCAGTTCATCTGGTTGGCTGGCGAGAAACCTGCGCCAGGATCGGCCGTAATAGCGGCCGGTGTTAGCGAATAGGCCGACGAGATCACGCACCATGCCCAGACCCGGAACCCGCCGCCACGCAGACTCGCCGCCGGGTGGGCTGTTATCAGTTGACATCGATAGCCAGGTTAATCGCGCGCCACAGAACACGTCGGTGGGTGGCCCGTCTCGACCCGCGGTGCCCACCGACCGAGTGTATGAAGATGTTTCGCGTTGTAGGGGCCTGGAGCGAATCGAAGAATAGAGACAAACAGATGACTCGTGACCCCACCTTGGCGGGGTCCCTGCGGCGGTCACGCGCGCCGTGATCCGCCGGGTCGGTATCACGTTCGCCATGGCCGTCGCGTTGACGCTGACGGCGGAGACGGGCTGGTGGATCGCCCGGGCCATCGCTCCGCGCTGGAGGACAGCTGACCGGCGCGCCGCCAACATTCATGCGGCCCAGGCGGCCGGCCGCGAGTTTCTCGACGAGCAAGCCTTGCAGGACGGCCGCGTCATCCGGCGAGACCAGGGCGCGGACGCGGTCAGCGAAGGCCAGGCCTACGCGATGCTGATCGCGGTCGGCATCGATGATCACGCGCGGTTCGCATCGGTGTGGTCGTGAACCAAAGCCCATTCTGTTGCGCCCTGACGGGGTGTTGTCCTGGCGGTGAGACCACGACAGGGTCGTTGACCCCGACAGCGCCGCCGACGCCGACATCGACGCCGCACGCGCGCTGTTGATCGCCGGCGCGGGGTTCCACTCCGCTGATTTCACCTCAGACGGCAAGCGGCTGGCCGCAGCCGTGCTGGGCACCGAAACCGTCGCGGTGGGCACCGCCGCAGTCCCCCCCGGCACGCCCCGCCGCCACCGGGGTGGGGTCGCGGGAACCGGGTGTGTTCTCACCGCCGGCAACTGGGCGTCGGCCCGCCATACCTGGTCAACCCCGGCTATTTCAGCCAGCGCGCCGAGCATGACCTGTTCGATGTGTCCTTGGACGGGCGGTGGAATGAGCTCACGCGAACACAGCGGATCATCGGCTGGCAGCTCGTCGGAACCCACCGGCTCCCGCCCGACTGGGCGCGTGTGGGCACGGCACGTGGCGCCATCCCGAGTGGCCCGGCGAGCGGCGGATACGCCCAATACGGTTTGGACGCCGCCCGCTTCCCCGTATTGATGGCCGAATTGCGATCCCGCCGATCGGGCACTGGCCGAGGTGCTGCGCCCCATATTGAGCGGGCTCACCGACTCCCCTGGGGTGCGCCACCTCGACGGCACGCCCGCCGCGCAATGGCAACATCCGATCTCGATGGTGGCGCAAGCAGTCGCCGACAAAGCCGATGGGACGACAGCGGCGCGCTGCGCCGACGCGACGGCGCGGCCGCCATCGAGCGGAGATACCCGACCTACTTCGGCGCGGCGTGGGTGGCCCTTCGGTGGTGCCGTCGGCACACGCACGGCAATCTGGGCAGGGCCATGTCGCTGACCCGGCTGGATACCGGTGACCGTTGCGCTGGTCGCGGCGGTCGCGGTGGGCCGGCGACGCGCCGGTGGCGGTTTGTGGGGCTGCCGCCCATCACGGCCAGTAGTTGGCTCCCCACTGCCTTTCGGCGGCCAAGGCGGCGTCGATGCCGCCCGGCGCGAACCCGGCGTCGCGGCTGGCCAAGGTGACTAACGCCGATGCGATGCTGAACAGCGCCACCCGGTGCTGCTCGGCCGCACCGACCAACTCGGCAAAGGCGTCATCAACGCTGCATTGGCGCAACCCGACCAGTATCCCCACCGCCGTATCGACAACCCGCCGACCCTCCTGCCGGTGCGTGTCCAGTCGGATCTGCGTCGCAAGACTGTCAGTCACTTCCATGAACCTCCCGCCCAATCGCCGGTGTGCCATCTGAATCCGGCGAATGAGTTCAAACTGGCTCTTCGAGCCAACCAGCGATCGACGCCGCGGCAACGACTAACGATCACCTTGGTGAAAACGGGCTTCGTCGGTGCGCTAGAAAAGACCCACTCACAAGCCACGGCGGGATGTGCCCACCGCGGCGATGCTGTCGGGGTCACCGACGAATTCGATGCGCGTGGCGTCCCGCCCGGACAGGTACAACAGCAGTTCCGGCGGGGTACCGGCGATGACGACCTGCGGCCCATGACCGAAGGCCGCCAGCGTCGCACCGTCGGGATCGCGCAGCGTCACCCTGCCGGGCGCGCCGGCCAACGACATCCAGCTCATCAGTGGCACCATGCGGCGCAGCGCGGCGGCCAACCCAGCGTCGAGCTCGCGGGGCGTCCACCCGGCTGCGGCGCGCCGGACATCTTCGTGATGAATGTACAGTTCGGCGGTGTTGACCAACGGGTCGAGCAGCTTGAACGGCGAATACAGTGGTGGACCCGCGGCAAGCATGCCCAACAAGTCGGACCATTTGGTCGAAGCCGTTATGCGACGCTGCATCCTGGCCGTGTAGCCGGCCAAGGGGGCAAACATGATGCCGAGCGCCGCGTCGGGCCGTCGTTCGCGCAAGATCAGGTGGGCCACCAGATCCGTGGTGGCCCAGTCCGCGCACAATGTCGGGGCCTTCGGTCCGACATCGCGCAGTGTGCGGACCAAGGCGGCGCGTTCGCGTGCGGCAGCGGTCACATCGTCACGATATCCCGCCGCACGAGGCCGGAGTTGAACGCAGCGCTCGGATTTGAACTCGGGAAACCAACCGCCGCGCTGGCGCGGCGCGGGCCGGAAAAGCGGATCGCATAGCTTTTCGTGCACCGAGGCGAAACCTCCGGTAGATGGTGGGGTGGCCGTTGGGCCACACCCTGGAGGCCTGGACCTACGGGCGGTCGCTGCCGCCTCTGCCGGCCAGGTCCACGCCACCGGATTCCGATAGCGAGAAGAAGAAGTTACCGCTAGTCAGACGAGACGCCGGGGTCGCCTGGCCTGCCTGCTGCGAGTGTGCGAGCCCGCCGTAATAACCGTGGCGCCTGCCCCGATGTTGGTGACCGCGCTGCTATGTGGTCGACCACGACCCCAACGAGCACGCCGTCACCGACACCCACCGCCCAGCACGGCCTACACCAGCCTGGACCAGCATCAATCCGCCCGATAGGCGGCATGAGCGTGCGTTCGCTGGCGACATAACCGGGCGTCCTGATCATCGGGGCCGCCCGCTTCGGCCACGCCGAGGTCGTGTTGGCCTGCACGGCACAAAACCGATTCGCAGAGCTCACATGGTGGGTAGTGGTTTCAACGCAGGTCGGCAACGCCGTCCTACTGGCAGCCGCTTTAGATTGTGCTCAGGCGAGGAACCCTCCGTCGACGGCTAGATGCGCGCCGACGATCTAGGAGGCGTCGTCGGAGAGCAGGAACGCGACCGCGGTGGCGATCTCCTCGCCGGTGCCGATCCGCCCCAACGGGACACCGCGACTGGCGACCTCTTGGGTTGTATCCGGGCTGGCACGAGTCATCTCGGAGTCGATCACGCCGGGCTGGAGTTCATTTGATGCGCACCCCGTGCACGGCGTACTCCTTGGCGGCGCTGCGGGTCAGCCCGCGGACGGCGTGTTTGGCGGCCGAGTACTCGACGGTCGGCCCGCCACGATCGGCGAATACACTGGAGATGTTCACGATCGCACCGCCTCCGCTGCCGAGGATTGCGGGAATCTCGTATCTGAGGCCGTAGAAGAGCCCGTCGACGTTGATCCCGAGAACTCGGCGCCAGGCACACCCAGGGGCCATCTCGGCGGTCGGCACGAAGTTTCCGGTCACGCCGGCGTTGTTGACCGCGTAGTTCAGTGCGCGAACCTGGCCACGGTGTGCTCGACGGCCCGCTGTGACATCCGCGGCGTCACTGACGTCACCGGCAACGGCGGCGCCGCGGTCGGCGAGCAGCAGCGCTGTTGCTCGGCCCATTCCGCTGCCGGCTCCGGTCACGAGCGCGACCTTGTCCGCGAATTGCATTATCACCATGCCCCTCCCTATGCGTGGTCGGCAAGGTCGACCAGGTCGACCAGGTAGTCCTGATCGAAGTCGGCTGAGCGGCTGAGCGGCGCCCACGCGGCCGCCTCCGCGAGTTGACTTCGCGAATAGCCCTGGGCCATCTGGACCGCGCCGGCCCCCAGGATCAGATGCGAGGGCAAGGTGTGCTTCTTGACGACCCGGACCAGGATCTCCCCGGCGCGCTTCGGGTCGCCCGCGGCCGACGCGGGGCCACTGAGCATACGAACCACTGCGCCGACAGTCTGGGCGTACTCCGGTGCGACATCTTGGATTCGCATCGACGAGCCAGCCCAATCGGTCGCGAACCCGCCGGGCTCCACGACGAGGTACCTGATGCCCAACGGCGCGGTCTCGGCCGCCAGCACCCGGGTGAAGCCGTCGACCGCGAACTTGGCTGCCTGGTAGGACCCGAGACCGGCCGTCCCGCCGACCCGGCCCCCGATGGAGGAGAACTGCACGATCGTGCCCTCCCCCTGAGCCCTGAGCCCTGAGCACCGGCAGCGCTGCGGTCGAGACGTTGTAGACACCCCAGAAGTTGGTGTCGAACTGTTGGCGGAAGTCGTCTTCGGGGGTGGTCTCCACTGGCGCGATGTTGGCGTAGCCGGCGATGTTGACCACCACGTCGATCCTGCCGAAACGCCCGACCGCCGCCTGGAGTCCGGCTGCCGCCGCCGGCCGGTCGGTAACGTCGAGCGCGACGGGCAGAACGCGTTCGCCGTACCGCTGCACCAGGTCGTCCAGTTGCTCCGGCTTGCGCGCCGTGGCGACGACCTGATCGCCGGCCTTCAGGGCCGCGACCGCGAGGGCGCGACCGAAGCCGCGCGAGGAACCGGTGATGAACCATGTTTGAGTAACCATGACGCTAGTAAAACACGGTTGCGTTAATAGTGAAACCGTGTTGTGTTATTGTTTGGTGATGAGTACGGTCGGCCCCCAACGCGCCCGCAGCGCGGCAGCCAAGCAACGGCGCGAGCTGGCGATCCTCGACGCCGCTCGATCCCTCGGTGCCGAGCGCACGGTGCGCGAGGTCACCCTCACCGACATCGCCGCCGCCGTCGGCATGCACAAGTCCGCCATGTTGCGTTACTTCGAGACACGGGAGCAGATCTTCCTGGCGCTCACCGCCGAAGGCTGGCAGGAGTGGTCGACAGCGCTCCGTACCCGGTTGGGTGATCTCACCGGCGCAAGCCCCAACGTGGTCGCGGCCGCCATCGCGCAGTCGCTGGTGGCGCGGCCGTTGTTCTGCGACCTGCTCGCCCAGGCACCGATGAACCTGGAACGCAACGTGTCGCTCCACTCCGCGTACGCGTTCAAAACGGCGGTGCTCGGCGAGGTCAGCTCCGCGGCAACCACGTTGGGACAACTGCTCGGGATTACCGAGCGCGCGGCCACGGATGCGATCTCCACGGCCACCGGCATGGCCGGGGCGCTGTGGCAGATGGCTGCACCCGGTACCGGTCTGCGTGCGCTCTACGAAACCCGCCCCGAGTTGGCGCACGCGGTGGTCGACGTCGAACCTCAACTGACTCGCATCCTGACCGCATTGCTGACAGGAATGTGCGTGAGCACCACGACGACGCAACCTGCCGCGCTGCTAGGAGGTCGTGGACAGGCCAGAGTGCAAACCACCTGAAATCGATGGCCACACAGACCGTTAGGGGATTCGCGGCCTGTTCCGTCGGCGCGATGGTGACCCGCTCGATCACTGCATTCTCCGCGCCCTGCACTTACAGCCTCGTGCGCGGTGACGACTATCTGTAGGTTCAGTTGCTGCCGGTGAGCCTGTACTCCTCGATCGGCATGGCGTGACGAGCGACCCGCATCCGCACCCGAATCACGCTGCCCAGCAATAGATCAAACGCTCAACGGCTACCGCGTGCCCCGGCGGCCGTGGTTGGGCCGTCCGTCTGGCAGTTCAAGTCGCGGAGCTTCAAATCCTGCAAGATCTTCACGCAAGACTGTCCTTGGTCAATTCAGGTGTCGTAGAGAACGCTCTACCTGCGGCGCAACAACTAAATTGACCGGAGCCGACGGTTTTCAGCCCAGTCTTTCTGTTGAAAAAACGCACAATCTGGTGCGTAGGCGGGGGTGCAGGGCTCCGCCCATGCAAGGATCTGAACGCGCTGCAGCACTGGGGTTCACCAGGGGCGGGGGAGCGACCGGAAAAAGCGCGGAGCCGTTACGTCATAGCCGCTCGCGCTAGCGAAGCGGAGCCGGATCCGTGCGCACGGGACGCTGGCCAAGATGGGAGGGCCAGCCCGCCAGGCGTCGCCCGGCGGGGTGAAGGCAGGAATCCCTAATGCTCGTGGCGTGGACCGAGCGGTTGAGGTGCTTGAGCCAGCGGGGTGGCTTGATGACTCTGCGTGGTGGGAGCATCGGTACTGTTTCTTTTCTCGGTAGCGGCGGACGGGACAGACAAATGGCGTCGTGCCGCAAGAGGCGGCGGTCCCCAATGCCTGTGTCGCAATGGAATCAACGCAATGCGCGGAAGAATTCGCGAATGTCCGCGGTGAGGTCAGCAGGGTGCTCCAGTGCGGCGAAGTGGCCACCGTGGTCCACGTCGGTCCACCGCACGATGGTGTTCTCGGCTTCCGCATAGCGTCGTATCCCAACGTCGTGGGCGAACACGATCGCCGCAGTGGGAACCCTGGAATTCACCTTCGCCGCCCCCCAGGGCGCCTCCTGCGCATAGCCGACGTAGGCCGCTGACGCGGCCGTGCCGGTCAGCCAGTACATCATCACGTTAGTCAGGAGCCGATCAAGGTCGATGATCTTCTCGGGCAGCATTTCTCGAGGGTGGGTCCACTCGCGGAACTTGTCCATAATCCAGGCAAGCTGGCCGACCGGCGAGTCGATCAACCCGTACCCGAGCACCTGCGGCCGGGTGGACTGGATCGCAATGTAACCGAACTCCTCGCGCATGAACGCCTCGATCCGCCCTACCCGGTCGCGCTCCAGGTCTGACAACGATGCAAATTCGTCCTCTGGCAGTGGCACCGTTACAAATCCGCCAGGTCCGCCGTTGGTGTGTACTCCGACGACGCGCGCTGGGGAAACCCGGGCCACCTCGGGTGCCACTGCCGCACCAATGTCTCCGCCCTGTGTGCCGTAGCGCCCATAGCCCAGGCGGGACATCAACTCATCCCAGGCCTGCGCGATCCTGGTGACGGTCCACCTGTCGTCGCACACGGGGCCAGAGAATCCGAAACCCGGTAATGCCGGAATCACCACGTCGAAGGCGTCAGAGGGGTTGCCACCGTGCGCGCACGGATCGGTGAGCGGGCCGATCAGATCGATAAACTCCACCACCGAACCGGGCCATCCGTGGGTGAGGAGGAGTGGCAGTGCCTCCGACTCTGGTGAGCGGACATGCAGGAAGTGGATACGTTGGCCGTCTAGGACTGTGGTGAACTGGGGAAAATCGTTGAGCTGCCGCTCGGCCTCGCGCCAGTCGTAGCTGCTCCGCCAATACCGGGTAATCTCGCGCAGCCACGACACCGGGACGCCGGTATCCCAGCCGTCGCCCGGCAACGGTGACGGCCAACGGGTGTCGTCGAGCTTGCGGTTCAGCAGATCCAGGTCGGCCTGCGGGATGTCGATTTGGAAAGGTTCCATCGCGTCTGTTGTGTTCACAGCACTACGCTATTAACGATTTAGGACAGGTTCTGTCCTAAGACCACAATCGATCATGAAACGGCTGCGAGACTTGGGCGTTGACCTGCTTGGCGGGCGCGACGCCGCGATTCAGAATCTCGTCGCGGAGGTGCCCTTCCCCTCGCGGCCGAACTTTCGGCTACAGCTACCAAGTCGCACAACGCCATGCAGAAATCGCAGCGCAACCATGGTCGCAGTACGTCAAGTAGTGGATGTGAAATGAAATTCGCAGTGAGCGCGAGCCAGAGCGGGATAGGCTGATTACGACGCGCAGACTCGGGGTCGTCGGGAGGTAGCGGCGAAGCATGACCGAGAAGAACCGCAGATGGTTGCTCGCCAAGCGCCCGACGGGAATCGTCGGTCAGGAACACTTCGAGTGGCGGGAAGAGCCGGTGCCGTCGATCGGCGAAGGTGAGTTTTTGGTTCGAAACCGATGGCTCTCCTGCGACCCAGCGCAGCGGACGTGGATGGAAATCGACACCTACATCCCAGCGCTCTCGCTCGGCGAGGTGATGGCCGCCGCTTCGGCCGGTGTGGTGGTCCAGTCGAAGAACCCCGACTTCGAGGTGGGCGAGCTGGTCTCGGGCGTCTTTGGTTGGCAGGACTATGCGGTCAGTGACGGGTCGGCCTTCGGTGGCCTCCTCCCGCCGCTCAAGATCCCGCCCGGAGTCGACCCGCCGACCGCGCTGTCACTCTTCGGGGTCACCGGGCTCACCGCCTACTCCGGCCTGCTCGATGTGGGAGAGCCCAACGCCGGCGAGACGGTGGTCGTGTCCGCCGCGGCGGGGGCAGTCGGATCGATCGTGTGCCAGATCGCCAAGCTCAAGGGCTGTCGTGTCGTGGGCATCGCGGGCGGGGCCCGCAAGTGCCGGTGGGTGCGGGAGGAGCTGGATGCCGACGACGCGATCGACTACAAGACCGAGGATCTCGCTACCCTTCTTGGCGAGGCGTGCCCGGACGGAATCGACGTTTTCTTCGACAACGTCGGCGGCGAGGTGCTCGACGCGGCGCTCGCCAATCTCGCGGTCGGCGGGCGGATCGTCCTCTGTGGGGCCGTCTCCGGCTACAGCGGATTCGACCAACGGGCAGCGATCAGGAACCATTTCAGCCTCATCCTCCAACGCGGCACTATGCGCGGCTTCTTGGTCTTCGATTACCTCGATCGGGCGATGGAGGCGATCGGTGAACTCGCCGGCTGGGCTGGCGAGGGAAAGATCAAGAACCAGATCGATGTGGTCGAGGGTCTCGAGAATGCCCCGGACGCCCTGAGGCGCCTCTTCACCGGAGAGAACCTCGGCAAGCAGCTCGTCAAGATTGCAGACCAATAGCCAGGAGCCCACCATGGCAACCGCCGTCCCCACGGCGCGGCGTCGCTCCGGGTAGGAAATACGCCACCGAGCTAACGACAATACGACGGAACCGAATACGACGGGTTACCGGTAAGCCCCCGCCGTATCCATCAGATGAATCCGGATCGGTCTCCCCTTCGCCGCTGGCGGTCCGGCTGACCGGTCGTGAACACGGTTGGTGAGCTGCGGATGTGGAGTCCCGGACCGGGTTGGACGGGTTGCGCTGTGGCGGCGCGCTGCCGACACGGCAGAACCCGCATGGCCAACCGGCTCCGCATCTACTGGCCCGGCGACCACCTCTGCAACAGCTGCTTCTACACCGCGATGCGCACCCACGGCATTTGTCCGGACTGCGGACACGACGGCGTCCTCCCGGGCCGCCTGAACCGGGCCGATCCCCGACCGGTCTGGGTCACCTGTGCCGGAATCCGGGGCAACTGCACGTGTCGATGATGTGCCGCGCGGACGTGCTGGCCGTTAGCGCCAGTTCCAGCTGACTGAGCCGGTGTCGCTGCCGGCAGTCCCGCAGCAGTCGGCCGACGCGCTGTTCGCGTGTGGGTGCAGCTACGTCGTCAACTCTACGGTCCACGAGCCGTCCGCCCTTACCGGCAAGGTAATCGACAGCGTCGCCGTCGCCAGTGACCATTGGCGACTGTGACCCTGCAGGTCGGACTGATGCTGCCCAGCCGCGAGACGGCGATGACCGGAAAGCACGACGCCCCAGGACTCGTCGAGTTCGGGAGGGCCACCGAAGCCGCCGGCTTCGACTCGGGTGTGGGTCGGCGACTCGCTACTGGCCCGTGCCCGCGCGGAGGCCCTGTCGATCCTGTCGGCTGTCGCCGCAACCGCGTGACGTTGGGAACGGCGGCCTTGATCGCACCCGCTGCTGCCGGCCGCGCAGGCGGCGACGGTCGACCAACTGTCCGGGGGCCGCCTCATCCTCGGGCTCGGCGCGGGCGCACCGCTGCCGGAGAGCCGCCGCGAATTCGACGCTGTGGGCATACCGTTCGCCGGCCGTGGCGCCCGGCTGGACGAAACGGTGAGCCTGTGGTGACAGGCGTGGACGGGCCAGGGGCAGTTCAGCGGAACGTTGTGGCATGTCGACGATACGGCCGACACACTTTTTGTGGTCCGCCAGGGCGCTCCGCAGGTGTGGCTGGCGGGCGGCGACACGCCGAGAGTCGTGGCGCGGGTGGCCGAGTCCTACGGCGCTTGGTTGCCGTATCTCCCGGACGCCGACGCCTATGGCCGCGCCTGGGACCGGATCCGCGAAAGCGCCACCCGCGAGATCGCTCCCGCGCTTCTACACCACGCTCAATATCGACGACAACCGCAGCCGGGCGAGGAACTCGAGGTGTACGCGCGCGTATTAGCGCCAGCCGCTGGGCGTGATGAGCAGCATCAGGGCTATTGCGGCGGCTCGGTGGACGAGTGCCTGGGCCGATATGTCGACGCCGGCGCGAGATACCTGATCCTGCGCATCGGTTCGCTGGGGGCGCACCCGACATGGTCGCCGAGCGTCTGCTGCCGGCCCTGCGGTCATTACCCGCCAAGTAATGGACGTGGCCGCCGTGGTCGGTCAAGCTGCCCAGATGGACAACGCTGAACTGGCCGCCGCCATCCCGTTCGCCGCCACCCTCGGCATCGAGGTCGACGAGGTCACCCAGGAACGGGTGACCGCCTCGATGAAGTGGGCCGAAGAACGGTGCACCACCGGTGGCATCGTGCACGGCGGCGCGTTGATGGCGTTCGCCGACACCGTCGGCGCACTGTGCGCGGCGGTCAACCTGCCACCCGACGCGGGCACCGCGACCATCGAGTCGAAGACGAACTTCTTCCGCGCCGTGCGCGGCGGTGTCGTCGCCGCGACCTGCGAGCCGCTGCACGTCGGCCGCACCACGATCGTCGCCCAGACCGACCTCACCGACGACCGTGGCAAGTTGGTCGCCCAGGTCACCCAGACCCAGGCCGTCCTGTCGGCTTAGACACCGGAAATTTGATGGCATGCTGGACGAATGACCGAAGTACCTAATGCAAACGCGATGAAGGCGTTCAACGCGAGCATCGTCGACGAGTTCCGCGCTAACAGCGGCGAGGTCGGCGGGCAATTCGAGGGCGCCAACCTGCTGCTGCTCACCACTACCGGCGCCAAGTCCGGCGCGCAGCGGCTGGCCCCACTGGCCTATCTACGCATCGACGGCAAGATGCTCGTCATCGGCTCCTATGCCGGCGCCGACATCGATCCGGCGTGGGTGCACAATCTGCGGGCCAACCCGCGGGCGCACGTCGAAGTGGGAACGACGGACTACCACGCCATCGCCCGCGAGTTGCCGCCGGCGGAGCGCGACGAGATTTTCCCCAAGATCACTGCCGCAGCACCGGGTTTCGCCGATTACCAGGCGAAGACCAGCCGGATCATTCCGCTCTTCGAGCTGCAGAAGGCCTAACCCTTTGCGCCGGCACTGAAACCACGCACGGACGCGCCGCGGGAGAACTGCCGGCGCTCGATGATGGTGGCATTGGCCATGCCGCAGCTCTCACACCTCGTTTGCAACCCCTACCGCCCGCCGCGACGTACTGATCACCACGCTCTCGGCCGGGGCCACTTCAAGTTGACATCGCGACCCCGAATCCGGGGAAATATGGAGTCGTCGACGGTGACGTTGCAGGACACGATCAGCTTTCTCACGGTTGTTTCCCTTTCTCTGAGGGATGGTGGAAGTGTGCAGCTTCCGAGATCGCCCTCAGCTGACAGGAGCGCCGAACCACGTGGGCAGGTGGCTGAGCAGATCCTGCTGATCGTCACCGACCCACGCCACATGGCCGTCCGGCCGCAGCAGCACCGCGGGTACGTCTAGTTCCTCGCTGACGTCGACGACGTGGTCGGCCCGATCCGCCCAGCCGGCCACCGAAAGCTGGCCGGTTTGGTCGAGCAGTAGCCCGCGGCCATCGTGCATCAGCTCATAAAGGCGTCCCCGCTTCAGCCCCAGGTCCCGCATCCGCCGGCCGAGCAGTTCATGCCCCTCGCCGAAGTCGTAGCGGACCCCGATCGCGGTGATCTTTTCGATCAGGTACCTGTTTACCTCCTCGAAGTCCATCAGTTCCGACACCAGCCGGCGCACTGCCTGAGGCCCCGGCTCGGGGGACATCAGCTCCGCCTGCGCGCGGGTGTTGTTCAGCACGTCGGCGGCCACTGGGTGCCGTTCGGTGTGGTAGCTGTCCAGCAGCCCCTCCGGTGCCCAGCCGTTGACCTCGGCGGCCAGTTTCCAGCCGAGGTTGAACGCGTCCTGGATACCGAGGTTGAGGCCCTGTCCGCCCATCGGCGGGTGGATGTGCGCCGCATCGCCGGCCAGTAGTACGCGGCCGGTTCGGTAGTGCTCGGCCTGCCGGGTGGCGTCGCCGAAACGGGTGAGCCAGCGCGGTGAGTGCGCGCCGAAATCGGTGCCGGCGATCGACCGCAGCCTCTGCCTGAATTCCTCGAGGGTCGGCGGGACGGTGCGGTCCTCGGGCACCGCCTCGGTCCGCACGACGAAGCCGTACACCCCTTCGGCCTCGTGCGGTGCAGGGCCGAACCGCAGATTGGTGGTGCCGACTTCGGCCGCCGCGGCGGCCAGCTCATCCGGCGACGCGGCCACCTCCACATGGCCCAGCAGCCACTCGACCGTGGCGGGCTCACCGGGGAAGCCGACGTCGAGCAGCTTGCGCACGGTGCTGCGGCCGCCGTCGCAGCCGACAAGGTAGCGCGAACGCAGCTGCCTGCCGTCGGCGAGCTCTGCGGTCACCCCGTGCTCGTCCTGGCTCAGCCCGGCCAGTTCGGTGCCGCGCCGGATCTCGGTGCCGACTTCGAGGGCATGCTCGTTGAGCAACCGTTCGGTGATCTTCTGCGGGATGCCGAGAACGTACGGATGCGCGGTGTCCAGCCGGTCGGGCGACGGCTTGTCGATGCCGGCGAAGAAACCGCCGACCGGGTACTGCTTGCCGAGTGCGAGGAACCGCTCCAACAGACCGCGCTGGTCCATCACCTCGATGCTGCGCACGTGCAGGCCCAGCGCGCGGGCCTGCAACGCCGGCTCCGCCGCCTTCTCCAACGCAATCACGTGCACGTCGTGCAGCCGCAACTCGCTGGCCAGCATCAAGCCGGTCGGTCCGCCGCCGGCAATGATCACGTCAAACATGAATCACCCATTCCCTGAGGTTGCATTTCGGCCAGCTGCTCCGCACAGGTTCGGCGGCGCACACCCGCGAGAATCCTTGATATCCGCAGGTTCTGGCTTCGGCCCGCAGATTCTGCGGCACGACCCGGGTCTTGCCGCAAGCCCCCCAGTGCGCTATACATTGAGAATGGGAAGGGGTGGGTGGAGCTCCCTTAGCCATTCCGTCCGGTGCGGACGCTTGCCATCGACCAGCCGGCCACGCTGAAGCCAGCAACAGCCGCAACCACCAATCCGGCTGCGGTGACCGGCACCAGCAGCGCCCAGTTGCGAGCGGGGACAATCGGGTAAAGATCAACACAACCTTGCCCATGTGCCGTTCGTGATATACAGCTTCTTGCCAGACAGCACCCAATGGTCGCAGCGCGGATAGCCATGTTACGCAACGGACCTGCGTCCGATCCGCTACCGGGTTCGGTGAGGACGAAGCATCCCGGGGTGCGAACCGAGGCAAGTTCCGGCAACCATCGCTGTTTCTGTTCATCGATGCCGGTCAAAAGCACACCCTAAACTCATGGCCGCGGACCGCTATGCCGCACTGCGACACGCGGACGGGCGCTCGAATTTCTGGGGTTCGCCGGAGCCGAAGTCCAAGAGTGGCTGCGGCGCTGCGGGAAAAGCGTTCGCCCACTTTCCAGTTCCCGCAAGACCAAGATCCATGAACCAGCGTGTTGATCGATCTGGCCGATATCGGGGCGACTCCCGGCCCACAGCTGGCTGGAGACGGTGCGCCTTTCCGTGCCGAGGAGAACGCAACAGTGAGGTTGCGAGCGACCGACCTGTTTTGCCATGACCGATCCGCCACTTGCCAAATTAATTGAGACGCAGGTCGAAACCCGTAGGTCGCCAAGTTAGATGAGAAAACCGCCATCCTCGGCACGCCAACGCGCTTTGGCAATGTCGCCGCCCAGCTCAAGCAATTCATCGACACACTGTCGGGGCTCTGGGGCCCTGATCTGTTGTCGGACAAGATCTACAGCGGCTTCGCGCTGCAGTCGATATTGCACTCGGCGGTCAGCTATATGGAACTGCCCGGCGCCGGACACGGCTTCGACATGACCGACGGCGCCCGCACCGGTTCGATGGCCACTGCGATTGGCTTGACCCTCAACCAAATTCACCGAAACCACACGCCGACAGCGAAAGCAGTTGTGTAGAAGCCTTCATAGGGCGGCGGACCGATTGAAGAGGCTTAGTGGCTGGGACGCTGTGCTGCTGTACGGCGAGACGCCGGCCGTGTCACATGCACACGTTCAAGCTGGCGGTCATCGAACTGGACGATCTCGGCCACCCCTTCGGGATCGATGAGTTCCGCAGCGTCATCGCGGGCAGGCTGTACAACCTCGACCCATTCCACTATGAGCTGGCTTACATCGCGTTCAAGTCCCACCATCCGATGCCGGGAGAACCGCGATGTCGACCTCGGCTACCACATCCGGCCATACCGGGTTGCGGGCCCGGGCGGGCGTCGCGAACTCGACGCCGCGGTAGGCGAAGTCGCCGGTAGACCGCTGCACCGCAGGAGACCGCTGTGGGAGATGTATTTCATCGACGGTCTGGCCGGCGGCCGCACCGCTGTGCTGGGCAAGATGCAACACGCGCTGGCCGACGGAATCGCCGCGGCCAATCTGACGGCACGCGGTACGGATCTGGTGCAGGGACTCAGGCCGACCGCGACTCCTACGCCACTGACCCTGCACTCACCAAGGTGAACTGGTGTACGTACGCGCTGCGATGGCTGGCTCGACACCGGCGCATCCGGCGCCTACCGCGTCGAGGATGGCCACGACCCGACCGGGCGGATGGATCTGTCGTCACAAGCGGATCATCGCCAGCCGTCGTCATACTGGCGACTGTCGGGCATCGGATTCATTCGTCTAGTCGTTGAAGTAGGGGCCTTCTTCGAGGTCCTCGATGAGCCCAGGGTGCACTGGGCGCCATCCCAGGAGTTCCTGGGTCAGTGCGCTCGACGTCGGATTGTCGGTCTGCGCCATGGCGGAAAGCCAGCCGAAATGGGCATCCGCCTCTGCACGGGAAATGCTGACCAGCGGCACGTTCAAATGGCGACCGATGACGCCGGCGATGTCACGGAAAGGAACACCTTCATCGTCGACACCGTGCAGCCGTGAGCCGGCGGGCGCGGCTTCCAGAGCCAACCGGAACAGGTGTGCCGCATCGAGGAGATGCACGGCCGGCCAGCGGTTGGCGCCGTCTCCCACCACCGCCGAGACGCCCGTGTCGCGAGCAAGGCCGATCAGGCTCGGGATGAAGCCGTGATCGCCCGGGCCGTGCACCGACGGCGGCAGACGGACGACCGATGTTCGCACCCCGCGCTCGGCCAGCGCGATCGCCGCGTTCTCCGACGCGATCCGGGGCGCTGCGGGCGAGCCCGGGTCGGGCGGGTCCTCTTCTGTTGCCAGTCGCCCTGGGGTCACCACCAAGGTTCCGGAGGTGACCACGAAGGGCTTGTCGGAGCCGTCGAGGGCGGCGCCGATCGTCTCGACGGCACGCAGGTCGGTCACGCCGGCGCCCGCGTAGTCCGCGAAGTCGTGCATGTAGGCCAGATGAATGACGCCATCGGCTGCAGCGGCGCCGCTGAGAAGGGCGTCGAGGTCATCGAGCGCGCCACGGTGTGCCACGGCCCCGGCGGCCATCAACGACGCGGCTGCCTTGTCCGAGCGGGCAAGGCCGACGACCTGATGTCCAGCATCGATGAGTTCGCGGACGACGGCGGAACCGATGAAACAGGTTGCGCCAGTAACGAATACGCGCATGGTGCACACCCTCGGTGAAATAGCGTGGTCGGAACCCGGCGCGATGTCCCTGGGCCGGTGCTTCGATCGTCCGAGCGGAAAGCGGTCAGAGGCCTAACTCCATGCCATTCGCAAGCTGCGGATGGTCGAAAGCCAGCGGACATCGTACCCGCAATCCTCAAGAGCCACATGGGCCACAGCACCCTCGCCTAGCGGAACTCGCCAAGCAACAACACCGTCTTCCACGGCGGGTGTCATGGGCGTCAGGGGCGAGATCGCCAACTCGATGTACGGACCTGAAGTGAAGACCGCCGCTCCCATCCTGTCCCTATTCAGCTTATTCTGAAATATCCATTCGCCCATACGACCCTTGCCGTCATAATGGCCGGCGCGGAATCTCGAGTCGTATCCTGATTTCTTGAGAGCGTAGTCTAGGTTTCCGTTAACGAAGAATTTGGTCCCTTCTTCGATGGCTATCTCGTAACTGCGGATGGCCAGACTCACCGGGCAGTCGGTGGCGCTGATCGTCAAACAGGCGGTGGCGCTGCCTGACGACCCGCAACGGTTCCCGCCGGCGCGGTACGCCGGTCACAGCCTGCGCTCCGGGTTCGCCACCCAGGCCGCCGCCGGGGTACCGCTGGACCGGATCATGCGCCAAACGCGCCACGTCAGCATCGCGGTCGCGCAGCGCTACAACTGTGAAGCCGATGTTGGGAAGGACAACCCGAGCGCGGCGCTGGGGTTGTAGGGCTCCGACTGATGTCTGTCAGAGGCTGCGCGAATGATCAGGGCGCTTTCCGCCGGCCGGGCTAGGGCCTACAGCTGCTCGAACCCGTGCTGCTCGAAGCGGAGAGTGTCCGTGTTCTCATTGACGATTCGAAAGCGAAAAACTGAGATTATGGTCAACCAGCTCTGTGGCGCCGCGGAAATCTATAAGGACGCCACGTCGGGTCGCGAAGAAGAGCGCATAGCCTGTGGCGGTAAGCAGGTGTCGCCAAAGCCATTCCACCCACGAGGAACCGACGAGCGAAAGCCGTGCAGCAGTCCAAGCTTTGGGCCGCCAAAACGCCTCTGGCAGTGGTGATTACGTCACTGTGACGATTATGGCTGCTACGCTTACCGCAGGCTGGCATCACCGCTGTTTTGATGGATAATATGCATTATCCATCAAATGTGCCGGATCTGACACTCCCTCGTCGAAAAAGCACCCGTGACGAATTGGATTGTGGGAGCAGCTCATCGAGTTGAGGCAACGCGTGTCAGTAGCGACGGCATGAGCATGGCAGCGAGACAATCCGCAATATCCCTGACATTCCAGTCGTGCACCCCAGCGGCACCTGAAACTGCGCCGGTGCAGAGAAAACCACGCGCGGAATGCCTTTCGTGCTCTCCCACCACGCGACCATTTCGTTGGCCGCTCTTCTTGCATCAGCGAATTATGTGGGAAAACCTCTGCGCGAACAGCGGGTTGAGTTGCTCCCCTCGAGCGTCCCGCCTCAGCGGTGAAGACATTTGACGAGACGATACCGGCCTTGGCGCGATAGCGCTCGGACTCCCGCATCACGGCGCCGTGTTTAGCCAGTCCCCGTGTGGGTACGTCGCAGTATGCGACTGTTCGCTGCAGCGAGCAGCTTGGGTGCTCGCGAGCGGTTGGTCGCGAGGGGAGCTCGTTAATCGAGCTACTTTGAAGGGATGGAACGAATGGGTGCCGCCGTTCGATGTTTGCTTGTAGCGCTGGGAATTGCGGGGATGGCTGTGGCAGGACCGGGCACCGCCACCTGGGCAGCGGTCAGCTCACCCAGCACGTCGTTCCCCGTCGCCAAAGTCCAACCTGCCCAGCGCGAAGCGGTCGGTGTGGGGTCGCCGGTGCTGGTAGCCTTCGCCAAGCCGATCGCCGACCGCCCGACCGCCGAGAAGACGATCCACTTTGCCTCGTCGCGCACTCCCACAGGGCGGTTCGTCTGGCTGGACGACAACGTGGTGCGTTGGGAGCCGGCTGGGTTCTGGCCCGCCCACAGCCGGGTAACGGTGCTGGCTGGCGGCTTTTCAACGGACTTCAACACCGGTGCGGCGGTGGTGGGTGTTGCCGACATCTCCCACCATACGTTCACTGTCAGCATCGACGGCCAGGTGGCGCGGCAGATGCCGGCATCTATGGGAAAGCCGAGTCGTCCAACGCCCGTCGGAAACTTCAGTGTGCTTGAAAAGGACCGGTCCGTCGTGATGGATTCCCGAACGATCGGCATTCCGCTGAGTTCACCCGAGGGTTACCGGATCACCGCCCAATACGCGGACCGGATAACCAACAGCGGGGTGTATGTGCATTCGGCGCCATGGTCGGTGGATTCACAGGGCAACGCCAATGTCAGCCACGGCTGCATCAACCTCAGTCCCGACAATGCTGCCTGGTACTTCAACACCGTCAATGTCGGCGATCCGGTGATTGTACAGCCGTAGTGCGGTGCAAGTACCGGGAATGCCTAGGCCGCAGTCAATGAGCGGCATCCCGTGGCGGCTAACTGCAGAGGTGTCATGGCGGCAGACAGCCAACGGCACCTGCAGCCGGTGTGTGTCGTGACCTTGGCCGCTAATCCGAGGCCGCGTCTACCTCGCCCTCACTTCACTCCAACACCGCAGAAAGTGTTGGTATAACGTAGATCTCTCCGCTATGGAAGCGGAGACCGTTTCGCCCGAACGATGGCAACGATCGCGGCGGTGTCGATCGCGGCCAGAAAAGTGCGCTCGACGGTGTCGCCGTGAAATCGAGTAGGTCACGTTAGGGAGCGTCGGCAGGGGGATCACGCTGGATGCGGCGCGACCGCGACTGCAGGCCGGCGCGGTTCAGCGAATGCACGCGAGCAGTGATCGCCGTTCCCGGGGTCCCAACTGTGCCCATCACCACCTGCGTTTGCGTTCGAGCCCCTTCGCGCCTATGCCGGCGTAGGCCCATCCCCGATAGCAACTGGGCGGGGAAAAACCAGATAAGCCGCGACCGAAACGTTTGAGCGCCGGTCCCGCTGGCGCAGTCGGGCTGCCGTGCGGGCGAAGGGGCGCTCTCGCTATTACGCCGTACCTCAGTAGACGTGCCACCACGCTCCTTCTTGCGGTTGGTGGGCCGCCTGCGCCCCATAGCGCTGTGGGCGGAGCCGATCTCGCGGCGCCTGCGGTAATCGACCGTTGCTACTTGTGCCCGACGACGGGCTGTCATCGTTATCACTAGAGTCTTCTATATCTCTGTGCACACTATGGCCCAATTATCACTGTTTTCTCAAAGCCCACTATTAGCTCAGCAGCAACATCCGTGGCACGGTGTCCAGATAGTAACCACGCCGCCTCGCGGAAGGAACGCGCGTGACGATGCACAAAGCACTGATTGTGGCCGCATTCGCGGGTGCCCTGTTCGCCGCGTCGGTGGCGGTATCCACGCCCCCCGCGAGCGCCAACATGGTGAATTGGGACGCCGTTGCGCAGTGCGAATCCAGCGGCAACTGGTCCACCAACACAGGCAACGGCTTCTATGGCGGCCTGCAGTTCCTGCCATCCACGTGGAACGAAAACGGCGGCGTGGGCTTCCCGCACCGTGCCTCGCGCGAGGAGCAGATCCGGGTGGCCGACCGGGTCTTGCGTACCCAGGGAATCGGTGCCTGGCCGGTCTGCGGCGCGCTGGCCGACTCCCCGACGTTCTCGTCGTCCGTTCCCCCTGGAACTGGTATCGCATGCCGGACGATGTCGGGAAGTGTGCTCGGGATCGTCGACTTGAACAGGCTGTGCGGTGCGCTCGTGGCGCGCACACGGATACTTAGCACCGTTCTCGGTGTGGGCTGAGGCCAGATTCAGTCTCCTGGCGGTCAACGGCACCCGCCGCCAACTTCTCGGCCCGGGTTGGGGCATCGCCCACGCTTCACACCCGCAATTACCACCGCTGGTCGCAGGGGCCGAGAAATAAGCATCCGCCGCCGGCGGGTTGGCAGACCGAGCGCGCGGTCACTAGAACTAGAGCTCTTGACATAGAGAGGCGCCGTCTACACCTATGCCGCCGTCTTGTCCGCCGCCGGTAAGCCTCGGAACTTCTCGAATGAGGTCGTGCGATGACTAACGCGATCGACCTACCGGACTATTGTTTTGCGGCGCTGGCAATGACGGATGTGACTGCCATGAAATAGGTTTGGTTGTCGACAGTCGTCTTCAGTTGGTCCCGCCAGCTTCGCACCTGATCTGGTCGCAGCCGCCCGTCGGCTAGGCGCCGCGCGAGATAACCGGCCAGCAATAGCTCGCTGAATTGATGGGTCAGCCGCACCGGCTGCAGCCGGATGTCAGGTTGGGGTAATCCCGTGTCGACGAACATGCGACGAAGCTTTCGACCGATGCGCCCGTCGGCGAGTTCGTCGGCGAAACCGCGCACCAACATTTCGGTGGTGTCCTGATCTGGGTGATCGATGAGCAGGGTGTGCCAGTCGAAGTCGACGACGCAGACGCGGCCGCCCCGACGCGTGACCCGGCGCATTTCCCGCAGAGCCTTGTGCGGCTCCAGGAGGTGCATAAATAGTCGTTCAGCTCGACACCCATCAAAGGATGCGTCGTCGAAGGGCAGCTCGTACGCCGACGCGACCTCGAAATGCGTCGGCGTGTCGAGGTCGCCGGCATGTCGACGGGCCGTGGCAATCATCGTTTCGCTGAGGTCAATTCCCACGAGTTCGCCGCGTGGACCGACTCGGGCCGCGAGATCGGCGGCGTCCAATGCCGGCCCGCAGCCTACGTCTAGCACGCGATGTCCAGCACGCAGCTCGAGCAGCTCGGTGGCCAGCATCCGAACGGCCACGATGTCGGGGAGCTGGTGGCCCTCCACCATGAAATTGACGTAGAAGCTCGGGTCGGCGGTGTGATCGACGGCGGAAAATCCCGCCGTATCCGCGTCGTGGGGGGAGGTGGACGGTTGCGGCGAGGCGCCGTGGGCGTCGTTGGAGTAGGTGCAGGGGCCACAGCCATTGGAGTTAGGTTCGTAGGTTCCGGCGCCATCAACCGCCTCGCCCAAAGCCGACTCGGCGTCCTGTTTGGTCAATGTGGTGCAGGCGTTGGGATAGTTGGCGACGCGCCGTTGGACAAGGCGCGAATCGTGTCCGACGGGTGGGGGCTGCCGCAGGCCACAAGGCCCGTGAAGTTTGCGCACGCGATGGCCGACGTCATTCCGGCGTAGGACGGAATGGTTGGTCAGCATGGGTTGATCCCTGGTGTCCGAGAAGTGTTGTGGGGCGGCTGGTCGGCGCTCAGCAATGCACGGAGTGCGACCTTGGGATGCTTCACAACGTTGGTTGTCATGACGTGTCTTCTTTCTGAAGTGAGCGCCCGTCACGGGCTGGTGTGGTCAGCGTGTGATCCCGGCCGCCGCCGGCGTGTCGTCGGTGAGGCCCTTGGGCCGACGGTCGTGATCACGTGCCGGACCGACGCCGCCAATCATTCGAATCTCAAGTTTCATGATAATGACACTAATACGGAAGCTGGTGGTGCGCAAGACCGTAGAAAGGGATTGCAAGCAACACCGCGCTAGTTTTCGACTGTGCGAATAGTTCAGGTGTCCAAGGCACTTCACCGCGGCCGACATCCCGCGCAGAGCCAACGAGCGCGCTTCGTCGTGTGCCACAGTTCACGCGGAGGGCACTATGGGTGGGCGTAATCCACGATCACAGGGCCCCCTCCCATTGCCCAACACTGGCCGATAGCAGGGCCATATCGCGACCGGCCGCTGTCCCCGCCAGCGCCTTGCCGCCTTCAGTATTTAACGTTATGTTCACTAACATGACGGTGTCGCGGTCGTACACGATGAAGGCGCGAGCAGCCTCGGCAGCCATCACCGCCGAACGCATCGTGGAGGCGGCCAAAGAACTCTTGATGAACAAGGTGATCGCCGAGATCACCCTGGCCGATATCGCCGCTCGCGCCGGTGTGACCGTTCAGACGATCCTGCGCCGGTTCGGGGACAAGGATGCGGTGTTCGCCGCCGCCGTCGCGCGGTTCTTCGGCCAGGTCAGAGCCCACCGCGGACAAGCCGTCCCGGGCGCGCTCGACAACCTCGTCGCCAACCTGGTGGAACACTACGAGCAGTGGGGCCGGCTCATGCTCAAGATGGTGGCCGAAGAGACGACGACGCCGGCAATTCACAACGTTGTGCAGGAGGGTAAGGCCTACCACCGCCGCTGGTGCGAAACCGTCTTCGCCGACACGCTGACATCGCTGCGGCAGGCCGAACGCGGCCGCCGTCTTGCCGAACTAATCGCGATCTGCGATCTGCGCACGTGGGAAGTCCTGCGTATCACTTCAGGGCTGAGCCCGGATCAGACACAGCTGGCGCTGCACGAAATGCTCACACCATTCACCACGAAAGGCTAGAAATGGCAACCATACTCGCCTACACATCCCCGGCTCTTGGGCACCTGTTCCCGATCAGCGCACTGTTGGCCGAGCTGCGTGGCCGCGGCCACACCATCGCTCTGCGGACCCTCGCCGAAGGGGTGGCGACTGGTCGCGAGCTTGGGTTCACCACCGCCGCGATCGATCCTCGAATCGAGGCCATCGTCCACGACGACTGGACAGCACCCAACCCCCGCGCCGCGCTGCGACGCGCGTTTGCGGTGTTCGCCCGCCGGGCCGTGCATGAGGTCAACGACCTACGCACCGCGATCGCCGATGTGCGACCCGACGCACTTATCATCGACGCGACGTGCTGGGGTGCCGCGTCAGCCGCCGACGCCGGTGATCTGCCGTGGGCGTCGTTCTGCCCGTTCACCCCGTTCCTCACCTCTCGGGGCGTGCCGCCGTTCGGGCCTGGTCTGCGGCCATGGCCCGGTGTGCTAGGCCGGATCCGAGACGGCGCCCTGCGGCCGCTGCTGACCGGTGTGCTCAACAGATCAGTGTTGGGACCGTTGAACCAGGTCCGCGCCCAAGCAGGGGTCGCACCAGTCGGCTCATTCGACGAGTTCCTGCTGCGCCCACCGTTGAATTTGGTCGCCGGTGGAGAGCCGTTCGAGTACCACCACCCCGACTGGGGCGACGCGATCCAAATGATCGGGCCTTGCTGCTTCGATCCCGCCCCCGCCGCAGTGCCGGAATGGCTCAACACCATCGATCGCCCCATCGTCGTCGTGTCGACATCCTCAGAGCGCCAGGGCGACACGAAACTAGCGGTGACAACCATGGCCGCCCTTGCCGACGACCCCGTCCACGTAGTGGCCACCATCCCCGCCGGGGCGCCCGATGGCGCTACCGTGCCGCCCAATGCAACCGTTCGGGACTTCGTGCCGCACAGCGTGGTGCTCGACCGTGCCATCTGCGCCGTCACGCACGGCGGGATGGGCGCCACCCAAAAGGCGCTCGCACGGGGCGTCCCGGTGTGCGTGGTCCCCTTCGGACGCGACCAATTCGAAGTGGCCCGCCGCGTCGAGGTCGCGGCTTGCGGAACACGGCTGCCCGCGAAAAAGCTAACCGTGGGCCGACTTCGCGACAGGATTCACCAGTCAATGTCCATGACTGAAGGCGCCCGCCGGGTCGCCGAGGGGTTCATAGCAACCGGAGGAATCCCCCGCGGAGCAGACCTCATCGAACACCGCTTGCTGCAGCGCACCAACCATCCGGGACCCGTGAGATAACGGCGTGAGGGCGGCCCGACGTTGGCTCAGAACTTCGGCAACACCGTCGAGGTGCCCGACGCTTCTGGTCAGGCTGTGGTGACGTGACGGACCGAGGTTCATCGTCGCTCATTCGACAGACCGGGGCACCGTCGCGCGTCGAGTCAATTCAAACCGCCCTGCTCGGCAACACATCTTTCCCGCATTTGCAGCGACGGGCGTTCTCCGTGTACGACCGAGTTGCGCACTGACGCCGACACGGTGTCCACATTCATGGCGGCTCAGGCGTGACCCGGGCACACTCCAGTGATCGCATCACCGGATCACGGGTGATTGACTTCCACCGGCGTATAACAACCCGCGGACGCGGAAATACCGGCGACCCGCCCGCTTCCAGCACCACGCCGCCGACGGACCGTCGCACCGCATATATCTGCTGGTCCACCTCAATCATGCTGTTGTCCTGTCCGTGGGGTTTTGTGCGCCCTCTTGCCGCGGGCAATCTCCGTGCCCAGCGCCTCCAAATGTGACTCCCAGAATCGGCGGAAACCGGCCAGCCATTCGTCGACGTCTTGGCAGCGGGCGGCTCTCCACCGCGTACAGCCGCCGCGGCCCGTCGGCACGCGCTGACGCGAACCCGCTGTCGCGCAGCACCTTCAGATGCTGCGACACCGCGGGCTGGGTGATGCCGAACTCCGCCCGCATCGTCGCGCCGATCAAACCGGCGGTCAATTCACCATCGGAGAGCAGTTCGAGGATCCGTCGGCGCACCGGGTCGCCCAAGACTTCGAACGCGTGCACGCGTCGATTCTAAAGTGGCCGCTTATCAACTGGGCAACACCAGCCGAGCGCCTGGATAAGCTACTCACACGAACTCATTGACCACCAGTGTTGCAACGACCACTGGAATTCACCCAAGGTTGGTTGGCTCCATCCGAGCTCGCCGGCGGGTGTCGGCTGCTGGGTATTCTTGCAGTGCGTCAGCTGTCCAGTTCGGGGAAATATGAGAATGCAGCCCACCGGCGTGATCGTTTCCGGCGGCGGCGCGCGAGGAGTATCTTGACCCGGTACCACGAGGCGCGGCGTTTGAGCCGCTGAGCTGTGAGACGACGACCTGCGAGGACACCGCTCGGCGCGGGGGTGTTCGCTTGAAGTTGTCGGAAGCGGTGCTCGCAGTGGGTCTCTTTGCGGGCGCGTCGCGGTCTACGGCGGTGGTTGCGACCGCATGCTGTGCTGCACACGTACTGCTTCGCGGGTGAGGTGGTCGCGCTCGGGCACGCTGGTCGCGATGCGGGCGGCCTGGGCATACAGCTCGGCGGCGTTCCGACGCACCCGACGTCGCGGCGATGATGCAGGCCAACCGGTAGTTTTTCGGGAACCCCCGGCTGACCTCGCAGCACGGGTGAGAACGTTCTTCACCCTCGCGCGCATCGATTAACCCGTCCCAGACCCGTTGCCGGACAGTTTCGCCCACCGCTTGGACGAACTGGCCGATATTCGCGGCCCCGACCCAGGCGGTCATCGCCGCTGACGCCCTGGCTGCCGGCGGTTACCCAATCTTGGTCCTCACCTCGGGGCGGCTGCCCAGCTTCGAAGCTATCGCCGCGGCTTTGGTCGCCCACTCGGGAGCCCGCCATGTCGTCGTGGCCGGCACCGACCACAACGTCCAAGATCCCGGCGAACGGGTCAACCAACTCCTCGAACACACTGGTCGCCTGCCACGCGACGCGACGGGCCGCACCCAGAAGGGGTTGTCGTCGGCCGCAGTTCTTTTGTTGAGACTCAGTCGCTAGTGCACATTCTCCACCAGTGCGAACACAACATTGGACCGAAACGATGTAAGGGCCGAGGCGCTTCGATCGGTGAGCGGTCCATCCCCACCGCGCTCGGACCACGGACCTGAACTGCCATCACGGACATTTGGGCCACGACTGGCCACTCGGACTGTCCACAGGCAGATACGAGTGCGCGCTGAGCAATTAACACTGGGTGTACCAGCCGAACCCGGTGGTGCCAGCCATCAAGGAGTGCCCGGTATCCCGCCGGCATGACGACCAAGGGAGGTCGAAGAAAGGATCGCGGCATGAGTGCAGCCACCGCATGGACGTCGACCTCGCCGCCGAAACAGCTGGATGTCAACGTTTTTACCGCACCAGCCAAGGCGGTCGTCGGTGAGCGGCCCAGGCCGTTCGGCGAGCCGCTCGGTTGGGATCCGATCACTTCGACGCTGATTTACGGCGAGTACGACGCCGTGCTGGTG